>NZ_JAUTYW010000002.1:0-879647 GCF_052112205.1 Pseudomonas sp. Lb2C2
CATTGGAACCACCTGATCCCATCCCGAACTCAGCAGTGAAACGATGCATCGCCGATGGTAGTGTGGGGTTTCCCCATGTGAGAGTAGGTCATCGTCAAGATTAAATTCCGAAACCCCTATCTGCTGATGCAGGTAGGGGTTTTGTTTTGCCCGCAGGAAAGTTCTTACGACAAGTGCGGACAGCTCCCGGCTGTCACACCCCCCCGACAGTGCTAAGGTTCTGCCCCTAGCTTTTGCATTTTCAAGGATGCCTTTCATGCCGGACGCAACGTCCCTCAGCCCTGCTTTCATGGTGGTTCACGGGAATCGCCTTGATGAATTGCGCAGCCTGGTGATCAGCTTGATGCGGCGTTATCCGCTGGCACCCCTTGAAAATGAAATCGCCCTGGTACAGAGCAACGGCATTGCCCAATGGCTTAAGCTCGCATTGGCTGAAGACCCGGAAGACGATGATTCCGGCGGTTGCGGTATTGCGGCAGCCATTGATGTACAGCTACCGGGCAGTTTCATGTGGCAGCTTTATCGAACAGTCCTGGGACGCGACGAAATTCCGGCCAAGTCCCTGCTGGATAAGGCTCCGCTGACCTGGCGCCTGATGCGTCTGCTGCCGCAGTTGATCGAGCAGCCTCATTTCGAACCTCTGCGACGATTCCTTACCCACGACACCGACTTGCGCAAGCGCTATCAACTGTCCGAGCGTCTTGCCGATCTGTTCGACCAGTACCAGGTCTACCGGGCCGACTGGCTAGAGGATTGGGCGGAAGGTCGACACCAGACAAGAAATGTCCGAGGCGAAATCAAGCCGCTCGCGCCGGCAAATTGCTGGCAAGCGGAACTGTGGCGAGCCTTGCTGCTGGATGTGGGGGAACAAGGCATGGCGCAAAGCCGTGCCGGCGTTCATCAACGTTACATCGAACGCATCAACAGCCTGGAAGTCGCTCCGCAAGGCCTGCCTGCGCGGGTCATCGTGTTTGGTATTTCTTCGTTGCCTGCCCAGGTCCTTGAGGCGCTCGCCGGCCTTTCCCGGTTCAGCCAGGTTCTGCTCTGCGTGCATAACCCGTGTCGTCATCATTGGGCGGACATCGTCGCCGACAAGGACTTGCTGCGTCACCAATACAAGCGCCAGGCACGCAAGGCTGGCATGCCCGTCGTCCTCGATCCGCAAACCCTGCATCAACATGCCCATCCGTTATTGGCCGCCTGGGGCAAGCAAGGGCGCGACTATATCAACCTGCTCGACAGCTACGATGATCCCAACAGCTATCGCTCGGTATTTCGCGATGGGCGAATCGACCTGTTCACCGATGGGACCCCCACGACCCTTCTCAGCCAGTTGCAGGATGACATCCTGGAACTGCGCCCCCTGGACGAAACCCGGGAACACTGGCCTGTCGTCGATCCGGAGCGAGACGGCTCGATCCGTTTTCATGTGGCCCATGGCGCCCAGCGTGAAGTCGAAATTCTCCACGACCAATTGCTGGCCCACTTCAGTGCGGATCCGACCCTGCGCCCACGGGATATCATCGTCATGGTCCCGGACATCGACAGTTATGCACCGCACATTCGTGCAGTGTTCGGCCAGCTCGACAGGAGCGACCCGCGTTTCATTCCCTTCACGCTGACCGACCAGGGCCAGCGTGGACGTGATCCATTGCTGATCGCCGTCGAGCATTTGCTCAAGCTGCCGGACAGTCGTTTCCCGGTCAGCGAAATCCTCGACCTGCTGGATGTCCCGGCGTTGCGCGAACGGTTTGGCATCGATGAGGCCGACCTGCCGACACTGCACCGCTGGATCGAAGGCGCCGGCATTCGCTGGGGGATGAGCGCCGAACACCGTGCCGGCTTGGGCCTGCCTGCCGAGCTTGAGCAGAACAGCTGGCATTTCGGCTTGCGTCGCATGTTGCTGGGGTATGCCGTCGGCAGTTCGAACGCTTATGAGGGCATTGAGCCTTATGACGAGATCGGTGGCCTGGATGCGGCGTTGATTGGTCCCTTGGTTGCTTTGCTGGATGCCCTGGAGGTCGCCCATCAGGAACTCACCCGGCCGGCATCGCCGCAGCAATGGGGTTCACGCCTGCAAGATCTGATGCAGCTGTTTTTCCAGGCAAGCAACGAGCATGACGACTATTTGCTGGCCCAACTCGAAGACTTGCGTGAAACCTGGCTTGAAACCTGTGAGTCGGTGGGGCTGCACGACGAATTGCCGCTGACGGTGGTACGAGAGGCGTGGTTGGCCGGACTGGATCAGGGGCGACTGTCCCAGCGTTTCCTGGCCGGCGCAGTCAACTTCTGTACCTTGATGCCGATGCGCGCAATCCCCTTCAAGCTGGTGTGCCTGCTGGGGATGAATGATGGTGATTATCCGAGAGCCCAGCCGCCTTTGGACTTCGACCTGATGGGGGGCGATTATCGTCCGGGTGATCGTTCCCGCCGTGAGGACGACCGTTACCTGCTGTTGGAAGCGCTGCTTTCTGCCCGGGAAAAGCTGTACATCAGTTGGGTGGGGCGCAGTATTCGCGACAACAGCGAGCGCCCGGCATCGGTGTTGATCGGCCAACTGCGCGATCATCTCGCCAGTGGCTGGCGGTTGGCAGATGACAGCAAGCCTCTTCTCGATGCCCTGACCCAGGAGCATCCGTTGCAACCGTTCAGTGCGCGTTATTTCCATCAAGGTGACGCGCTGTTCAGCTACGCCAGCGAATGGCGGATGCTCCATGACGCTTGCGATCACACCGACAAAAACCAGGTATTGGAACCCTATGTCCAGGAGGAGCCCTTGGGCCTCGGGCAGTTGCAGGACTTCCTGCGCAATCCTGTCCGCCATTTCTTCAGTCAGCGGTTGAAGGTGTTCTTCGAGGCCATCGAAGCGCCTCTGGCCGATGACGAACCTTTTGTGCTCGATGCGCTGCAACGCTACAGCCTGAGTGACAGCTTGCTCGAGGCCGCCCTGGTACGCCTGGACCAGCCGGATCTTGCCCTCACCGCCCACGCCAAAAGACTGCAGAACAGTGGCCTGTTACCCATGGCCGGTTTCGGTGAGTGCATGCAGCGTGAATTGATCGAACCCCTGCCGGATCTCCTCCAGCGTTACCAACAGCTTCTAGCTTTATGGCCGACACCGTCGGTCAGCGCTGTGCCAGTCAGCCTGCAATTGCAGGGAGTGAATGTCGAGGGCTGGCTCAGTGGTTTGCACCAGCGTTCCGACGGTGCGGTCCTCGCCATCACGGCCATACCCAACAGCATTGGCTCCACCAAGACCCGTAAGTGGCATCGCTTGATACGGCCTTGGGTCAATCATCTCGTGGCCTGCGCTAATGGCTTGTCGTTGACGACGGCACTGGTGGCCAGTGATGACAGCTTGCTGCTGGCACCTTTTGACGAGCCTGTCGCACAAAGGCTGCTGGGCGACATGCTGTTGGCCTGGCAGACCGGTATGCGCCAGCCGCTACCGATCGCGGTGAAGACGGCTTTTGCCTGGCTCGGCCAGACTGATCCGGTCAAGGCCGAAGCGGCGGCTCGCAAAGCCTATGAGGGCGATGGACAGACATTTGAAGGCGAACGGCGGGAAAGTCCGGCGTTGGCTCGACAGTTTGCTGATTTCGATGCCTTGATGGCTGACGAAACATTCCCCGATTGGTGCGATGCGCTCTACCGGCCGTTGCTCGAAGCCCCATGGCGTTCATTGGTCGGCGAGGAAGCCCGTTCATGAGTCGACAGACACCATTGGCCCTGGCTTTCCCGCTACGTGGCAGCCAACTGATCGAGGCCAGCGCCGGTACCGGCAAGACCTTCACCATCTCGGCGTTGTACCTGCGTCTGGTGCTGGGGCATGGCGGTTCGGCGTCCGGCTTTGGCCGCGAGTTGCTTCCGCCGCAAATCCTGGTAGTGACCTTCACGGATGCCGCCACCAAAGAGTTGCGTGAACGAATTCGCACCCGTCTGGCCGAAGCCGCGCGTTTCTTCCGCGACGAAGTTCCCGCCCCGGACTCGCTGATCGCTGCGTTGCGCGACGAGTTCAACGCTGACCAATGGCCTGGCTGTGCGAACCGGCTGGACATCGCTGCGCAGTGGATGGACGAAGCGGCCGTCTCGACCATCCACAGTTGGTGCCAGCGCATGTTGCGTGAGCACGCCTTCGACAGCGGTAGCCTGTTCACCCAGACCCTGGAAACCGACCACAGCGAATTGCTGGGCGAGGTGCTGCGCGATTATTGGCGGTTGTTCTGCTATTCGATGCAAGGCGAGGCGCTGAACTGGGTGCGTACCCATTGGGGAGGGCCTGCTGCGCTGTTGCCGCGGGTACGAGGCTTGTTTTCCAGCGAGCGTGGCGATGGTGACGGGCTTGAGCCTGCCGAACTCATCGCCGCGGCCTTGCAGGAGCGCAGTGCCGCCTTGCTTGATCTCAAGGCACCGTGGCGGCAATGGGCGGTGGAACTGTTGGAGATCTGCCAGCAAGGCGTGGCCAGCAAGTCTGTCGACGGGCGCAAGATGCAGGCGCGTTACTTCGAACCGTGGTTTCAGAAAATCACTGCCTGGGTCGATGACGAAAGCCTTGAGCTGTTGGACATCGGCACCGGGTTCTCGCGGTTGACGCCCGAGGGCATGGCCGAAGCCTGGAAAGGTGAAGTGCCCAACCACCCCGGGTTGGACGCCATGGCCAGTCTCAAGGCCAGCCTGGACGCGTTGCCCACACCAGATGCCGCCGTGCTGCAGCATGCCGCGCAATGGGTCGGGGCGCGCTTCGAGGCAGAGAAGCGTCGCCGCGCCGAGATGGGCTTTGATGACATGCTGCTGCGTCTCGATGCAGCCCTGCAGGCCGACGGAGGCGAGCGTCTGGCGAGCCTGATCCGCGAGCAGTTTCCGGTGGCGCTGATCGATGAGTTCCAGGACACCGACCCGGTTCAATACCGGATCTTCGAAAGCATCTACCGTATCGAAGACAACGACCCCGGGACCGGACTTTTCCTGATCGGCGATCCGAAGCAGGCGATCTACGCTTTTCGCGGTGCCGACATCTATACCTATCTGCGCGCTCGCGAAGCCACTGCTGGCAGGCTGCACACGCTGGGCACGAACTTCCGTTCCAGCCATGCCATGGTGGGCGCGGTAAACCATGTTTTCCAGAATGCCGAGTCCCGCCCGAAGGGGCGCGGGGCCTTTCTGTTCCGTGAACCTTCGGGCGAGAACCCGGTGCCGTTCCTGTCCGTTGAGTCCCAGGGGCGCAAGGAGTCCTTGCAGGTCGCTGGGCAGGCGGTCGCGGCGCTGAACATCTGGCACCTGTCGTCGGAGCAGCCACTTTCCGGTGCGGTGTATCGACAATCCATGGCTGCCGCCTGCGCCAGTGAGATCACGGCGTTGCTCAACGGCGGCCAGTCGGGACGCGACGGCTTCACGGTCGATGGAGACGTGCTGCGAGGCGTGCGTCCGGCAGATATCGCCATCCTGGTGCGCGATGGTAAAGAAGCGCAGGCGGTGCGAGACGCGTTGTCCGCGCGAGGCGTGCGCAGTGTCTATCTGTCCGACAAGGATTCGGTCTTTGCCTCGCAGGAAGCGCGGGACTTGCTGATCTGGCTCAGGGCCTGTGCCGAGCCGGATGCCGAACGACCGCTACGGGCGGCCCTGGCCAGCATCACGTTGAACCTGTCGCTGACGGAACTGGAGCGCCTCAATCAGGATGAGCTGGCCTGGGAAGCGCGGGTCATGCAATTCCGCGGTTATCGTACGGTCTGGCGCAGCCAGGGCGTGCTGCCGATGTTGCGGCGCCTGCTGCATGATTTCGAACTGCCCCAGGCCTTGATGGCGCGCAGCGATGGCGAGCGGGTGCTGACCAACTTGTTGCACCTTTGCGAACTGTTGCAGCAGGCAGCCGGTGAACTGGATGGCGAGCAAGCCTTGATCCGGCATTTGTCCGAGCACCTGGCTTTGTCCGGGCAAGCGGGAGAAGAGCAGATCCTGCGCCTGGAAAGCGATGAGCAACTGGTCAAGGTGGTCACGATCCACAAGTCCAAGGGTCTCGAATATCCGTTGGTCTTCTTGCCCTTCATCTGCTCGACGAAACCGGTGGACGGCAGTCGATTGCCGTTGCACTACCACGATGAGGCCAACAAGGCGCAGATCAGCCTAAAACCCACTGCCGAATTGATCGCCAAGGCCGATGACGAGCGTCTGGCCGAGGATCTGCGGCTTCTCTACGTGGCCCTGACCCGCGCGCAACATGCCTGCTGGCTAGGTGTCGCGGATCTCAAGCGGGGCAGCAACAACCGCTCGATCCTCCATGTGTCCGCGCTAGGGTATCTATTGGGCGGTGGTGCACCGCTGGCCGAGTCGGTGGAGTTGAGGCGTTGGCTGGAAGACCTGCAGCAAGGCAGTGACGCGGTGAGCTACCAGCCAATGCCTGAGGCCACCGACGAGCACTACCGGCCCCCGCGCAACGAAGCCGTGTTGCTTGAACCCTTGGTGCCCTTGCGAAAAGCCAGCGAGAACTGGTGGATCGCGTCCTACAGTGCCTTGCGCATCAGCGAAAGCCTGAGCGAAGGCAGCGATACCGCGCCAGAGAGTCCCCAGGCCCAGAAACTGTTCGACGATGAACGACTGGACCCGGACGCTCCCAGGGAGACCGTCGCTGTCGGTGGCGACATCCACCGCTTTCCCCGTGGCCCCAACCCCGGCACTTTCCTGCATGGCCTGCTGGAGTGGGCCGCTGGGGAGGGCTTTTCATCGGCGCCAACGGATATCGAGGATGCCATCGCCCGACGCTGCAATCGCCGAGGCTGGAAAGGCTGGATCACCACGCTGAGCGATTGGCTGCAGCACCTGATCAAGATGCCCATGCACGTCGGCAACGATCAGGCGCCAGTGGTGCTCGAACACCTGAGCCAATTCCAGGTGGAGATGGAGTTCTGGTTCGCCAGCCACAAGGTCGATGTGCAAAAGCTCGACCAGCTGGTTTGCCGGTTCACCCATGGCGGTGTGGCCCGCGTCGCGGCGGAGCCGGTGCTGCTCAACGGCATGTTCAAGGGCTTCATCGATTTGACGTTCGAGCACGACGGTCGGTACTACGTGGCCGATTACAAATCCAACTGGCTGGGTGTCGATGACATGGCCTACACCGTACCGGCCATGGAACAGTCGATCCTGGACCATCGCTACGACCTGCAATACGTGCTGTACCTGTTGGCCCTGCATCGCCAGCTCAAGGCACGGCTCCCCGATTACGACTACGACCGGCATGTCGGCGGCGCGTTGTACCTGTTCCTTCGCGGAACCCGCTCGGCCAGCCAGGGCGTGTATTTCACCAAGCCGCCACGGGCATTGATCGAACAACTGGATCGCCTGTTCCAGGGGGCGCCCGAACCCAAGGCCGAGCCGGCGTGGGTACAGGGGGAATTGCTATGAGTCGTTCTTTTGCCGACCTGCTGCCTAAATCGTCCGACGACGAAAGCCTGGTGGAGTTGGCACCCTTGAGCCGTGCGCAGGACCTGCTGTTGTTACTGACGCGCTGGGTCGAGCGCGGCTGGTTGCGCGCCTTGGACAAGGCATTCGTGGCGTTCCTCCATGAGCTGGCACCTGACGATGATCCATTGGTCCTGCTCGCCGCTGCGCTGACCAGTCATCAACTGGGCCACGGCCATGTTTGCCTGGATGTGTTCGAGACTCTCAAGGAACCGGATTTTGCGCTGTCGCTGCCTCCCGAGGGTGACCTGCAGACGGGCGTGATGCTGTTGCCATCGCAAATATTGGCGACACTGGACGGCGTCCATTGGTGCAAGGTCCTGGCGTCCAGTCGTCTGGTGGCCCTGGCCGTGGATGGGAGCGAAGAGGCGCAGCAACGTCCGTTGGTGTTGTCTGGCAAGCGTCTTTATCTGCGCCGCTACTGGGGTTATGAACGGCGAATCGATGAAGCGTTGCGTCAACGGCTTATCGAGCATGAAGCGGCGCCCGGCGACCTGCGCGAGCGTTTGGACGGGTTGTTCGGGCCGGCCAATGCAAGCGGCCCGATCGATTGGCAGAAACTGGCCTGCGCGCTGGCGACCCGCGGGGCCTTCAGCATCGTGACCGGTGGCCCGGGCACCGGCAAGACCACGACGGTTGTGCGCCTGCTGGCCCTGCTCCAGGCACCGGCCGTCGAGGCCGGGAAGCCGCTGCGGATTCGTCTGGCTGCGCCCACCGGCAAGGCGGCGGCGCGCCTGACCGAATCCATCAGCCAGCAGGTCCGGACCCTGGATGTGGACGACGCGGTGCGCGAACGGATTCCCTGCGACGTCACGACAGTCCATCGTTTGCTGGGTAGCCGCCCCGGTACCCGGCATTTTCGCCACCATGCAGGCAATCGCTTGCCATTGGATGTGCTGGTGGTCGATGAAGCGTCGATGATCGACCTGGAGATGATGGCCAATCTGCTGGATGCGCTGCCGGCCCATGCACGGTTGGTGTTGCTGGGGGACAAGGACCAGTTGGCCTCTGTAGAAGCCGGTGCGGTGCTCGGGGATTTGTGTCGAGACGCCGAGGATGGCTGGTACAGCCCCCGGACCCGAGCCTGGCTTGAGTCGGTCAGTGGTGAAAATCTGGCGGCCAGTGACCTGCAACAGGACCTCGCCGGCACTCATCCCCTGGCACAGCAAGTGGTCATGCTCAGGCATTCCCGGCGCTTCGGCGAAGGCAGCGGGATCGGTCAGCTGGCCCGTTGGGTCAACCAGCAGCAGCCTGAAAAAGCCCGTCAGTTGCTGGAGCAAGGGCAGCATGCCGATCTGTCTTCCCTGAAGTTGGCGAGTGAACACGACACGAAACTGGAGAAGCTGTTACTCGATGGCAAGCCAGATGGGCCCCAGGGTTATCGGCATTACCTGAGCCTGCTACGGCAGCGACGCCCGGTCAATTCTCGCCCGCTGGAAGACCATTGCTGGGCCGATTGGGCCCGGGAAGTCCTGGCGGCCTTCGACGAATTCCAATTGCTTTGCGCGGTGCGCAAAGGTCCGTGGGGCGTCGAAGGGCTGAACCTGCGAATCACCGCCGCCTTGCTCAAGGCCCGCCTTATCGATAGCGATCACCAGTGGTACGAAGGACGCCCGGTGTTGATGACCCGCAACGACTATGGGCTGGGGCTGATGAACGGCGATATCGGTATCGCCCTCAAGTTGCCCGAGCGTGACGGCCCCGATGCCGGCAAGCAGGTTCTGCGGGTCGCTTTCCCGCGCAACGACGGCCAGGGCGGTGTGCGTTTCGTCCTGCCCAGCCGCCTGAATGATGTGGAAACCGTGTATGCCATGACGGTGCACAAATCCCAGGGCTCGGAATTCACCCATACCGCATTGATCCTCCCGGATGCGCTGAACCCGGTATTGACCAAGGAGTTGGTGTACACCGCCATTACCCGGGGCAAGCAATGGTTCAGCCTGATTGAGCCGCGAGCGGGGGTGTTCGAGGAGGCGGTGCGGCGCAAGGTCAAGCGTTTGAGCGGGCTCATGTTGGAGTTGGAGGGTGATGACTGAATGATCAGCTTTCGTGATTCAATGCTGGAGTCACGATTTTGGCTGTTTTCTGTCAGATATGTCTGTAGGGCGCCGGCTCGCTGGCTTTTTGGCACTGTGCTATCGTTCCGACACTTATCGTATTACCTAGAGATTTTCCATGAAAGTGGCGGTTCGGGAGGCTGTGCGCAGCAAGGACTGGGGGCATTATCTGCTTGCCGGTCTTCTGTGGTTGCTGTCGCCTATGGTGCTTGCCGAAGACCTGCCCTCCACGAGCCGGGCTGAACAGCGGGCTGAATCGGTCACTCAAGTCGTCTTGGGCATTCTCAGCTACGCTCGCTGGCCAGTGGAGCCTGCGCAGTTGCAACTGTGCATCGTCGGCCCGACCCAATACACCGACGACCTGGTCAAAGGCACCACCCAGGCCACTGGTCGACCGGTGACCGTGCAGCGATTGCTGGCCGATCACCCCAACATCGCTACGGATTGCAACGCCGTCTACATCGGCAGGCTGACCAGCGACGAGCGTATCCGTCTGTTTGACTCCCTGATCGGCAAGCCCGTGTTGAGCATCAGCGAAGGCGGTGACCAGTGCACCGTGGGTAGCCTGTTCTGTCTGCGGGTCGGTGATGAGCAGGTATCGTTCGAGGTCAACCTCGACTCGGTAGCGCGCAGTGGCGTGCGTATCCATCCGAGCGTTCTGCAGCTTTCCCGTCGCAGGCCGGCAGTACCATGAGCCTGTCCAAGTCGCGGATCCGTCCCACCTTGGGCTCGGTCATCGGGCGCGGCCACCTGATTGTCGCGTTGGTGGCGATCACCATGGCCAGTCTCTCCCTGACGTTGCTGGGTGTGCTTGCGTTGCGGGTCTACGCCGATCACAACCTGCACCTGATTGCCCGTTCGATCAACTACACCGTGGAGGCCGCCGTGGTGTTCGATGACCGGGCTGCGGCCACCGAAGCACTGGCGTTGATCGCCTCCACCGAAGAAGTCGCCGATGCCCAGGTGTTCAATGAACATGGCCGTCTGTTGGCGCGTTGGCAGCGACCGGAAACCGGCCTGTTGTCGGGGCTGGAAGTGCATATTGCCAAGGCATTCCTGGAGAAGCCCATCAGCCTGCCAATCGTTCACCAAGGACAGAACATCGGCCGCATCGTGTTGGCGGGGCATGGCGGCAGCTTGTTGCGCTTTTTGCTCAGCGGCCTGACGGGGATTATTTTGTGCACGGCGGTGAGTGCCTGGGTGGCGCTTTATCTGGCGCGGCGCCAGTTGCGGGCGATCACCGGACCGTTGCGCAGCCTGGCCGAAGTGGCCCACGCGGCACGCAGCGAGCGGGCCCTGGACCGGCGCGTGCCCCCGGCCGCCATCGCCGAACTGGATAACCTGGCCAATGACTTCAATGCACTGCTCGACGAACTGGAGTCCTGGCAGACCCACCTGCAAAGCGAAAACGAAACCCTGGCACACCAGGCCAGCCACGACAGCTTGACCGGCCTGCCGAACCGGGCGTTCTTCGAGGGGCGGCTGATCCGTGCCTTGCGCAATGCCAGCAAGCTCAACGAGCAAGTGGCCGTGTTGTACCTGG
This sequence comes from Pseudomonas sp. Lb2C2, assembly GCF_052112205.1. Classification (NCBI taxonomy): domain Bacteria; kingdom Pseudomonadati; phylum Pseudomonadota; class Gammaproteobacteria; order Pseudomonadales; family Pseudomonadaceae; genus Pseudomonas; species Pseudomonas sp. Lb2C2. The sequence continues at coordinate 11,053 of NZ_JAUTYW010000002.1, forward strand.
ACAGCGACCGGTTCAAGGGCATCAACGACAATTTCGGCCATGCTGCCGGTGACGCGGTGCTGACGGCCGTGGCGACCCGGGTCCGGGCACAGTTGCGTGAAGACGACTTGGTTGCACGCCTGGGAGGCGATGAATTCGCCGTGCTGTTGGCACCTCTGCACAAGGCCGAGGACGCCGAGCGGATCGCTGAAAAAATCATCGCCAGCATGGAAATGCCGATTCAATTGCCTGGCAATGCTTCAGTGCTGACGTCCCTCAGTATCGGCATTGCCGTTTATCCCGATGATGGTGCGACACCGGGCACCCTTCTCCATGCCGCCGATGCGGCGATGTACCAAGCCAAACGCCTCGCCCGAGGCGGTCAACATACGGCGGAGTCGGATCACTCCGTCGCTGATCTTCAAACCAGGAGCTGACTCGTGCGTTCATATCCTTCATTTTCCCTGCGCTGGTTCGCGGCGTTTTTGTTGCTGGCAGTCCTGGCAATGAGCGGTTGCCAGACGGCACCGCAGAAGGGCCTGACCCCGGCGCAAATCGCCGTACTCAAGCAACAAGGGTTCGAATTGACTGACGATGGCTGGGCGTTCGGTCTGTCGGGCAAGGTCCTGTTCGGCAGTGACGTGGAAAACCTCAACCCGGCCAGCACCGAAATCGTCGAGCGTATCGGCAAGGCACTGCTGGGGGCGGGAATCCAGCGGGTACGCGTCGATGGTCATACCGACGCATCGGGCTCCCAGGCCTACAACGAACAACTGTCGATGCGGCGGGCCGCCAGCGTGAGCAAGGTGCTGACAAGCGTTGGCATGCGCGAAGAGAACGTCCAATTGCGCGGCCTGGGCAGCAGCAAACCGGTCGCCTCCAACGACACCGCCAGCGGCCGCACCGAGAACCGCCGCGTCGCCATCGTGGTCATCGCCGACTAGTCGGCAAACACCATCTCCCGGCTGTCACCCATCAGCAGTGGCTGGTTCTGTTCAGTCACCTCGCGAATGTAATCCCACAACAACGTAATCCGCTTCAGCTTCCTCAAGTCCTCCCGGCAGTACATCCAGAACTGCCGGGTGACGGTGATGTCCTCCGGCAACACCGGCAACAACCGTGGGTCCTGGGCGGCGAGGAAGCAGGGCAGGATTGCCAGCGAGCGGCCTTGCTGCGCTGCCACGAATTGCGCGATCACGCTGGTGCTGCGCAGGTGGGCGTTGGCGCCGGGCAGGACGTTGGCCAGGTAGAGCAATTCGGAACTGAACGCCAGGTCATCCACGTAACTGATGAACGAGTGCTTGCCCAGGTCGGCCGGGCGCTGGATGGGTGGGTGGTTGTCCAGGTATTGCTGGGTGGCGTAGAGCTGCAGTCGGTAGTCGCACAATTTGCAGCACACATACGGGCCATGTTCGGGGCGTTCGAGGGCGATGACGATGTCGGCTTCGCGCTTGGAGAGGCTGATGAAGTGCGGCAGCGGCAGGATGTCTACCGAAATGGCCGGGTAGGCGTCGACGAAGTGGCTCAGCTGGGGGGTGATGAAGAAGCTGCCGAAGCCTTCGGTGCAGCCCATGCGCACGTGGCCGGACAGCGCGACGCCAGAGCCTGAAACCTGTTCGCAGGCCATGTGCAGGGTACTTTCGATCGATTCGGCGTAACCCAGCAGGCGCTGGCCTTCGGCCGTCAGGACAAAACCGTTGGTCCGGGACTTCTCGAACAGCAGCGTGCCCAACGAGGCTTCCAGCGAGCTGATGCGTCGCGACACCGTGGTGTAGTCGACGGCCAGGCGCTTGGCGGCCGTGCTGGCCTTACGGGTGCGAGCCACTTCGAGGAAAAACTTGAGGTCGTCCCAATTCAGCGACCCCAGGGAGGTGATGTTTTTTTGCATGTTGGACCGGCTTTTATGTGCATTCTTATTAGAAGTTTGCACATCTATACTCCAAAAACAGTCTCATCACCAAGCGTGTCCTGTGCACCTTGGTTTTTGCTGAACCAGCGCTCTCTATAAGAACAATCCCGGAGGCCAGCATGAACGTTTCCCTTACGCCCAGCGATACCACCCTGCAAACCGTCAGACTACTGATCGATGGCGAGTGGGTTGAATCCCAATCCAGCGAATGGCACGACATCGTCAACCCGGCCACCCAGCAGGTGTTGGCGAAGGTTCCGTTCGCCACGGCCTCGGAAGTCGATGCTGCCATCGCCGCTGCCCAGCGTGCTTTCCAGACCTGGAAACTGACGCCCATCGGCGCGCGGATGCGCATCATGCTCAAGCTCCAGGCGTTGATCCGCGAGCATTCCAAGCGCATCGCCGCGGTGCTCAGCGCCGAACAGGGCAAGACCATCGCTGATGCCGAGGGCGATATTTTCCGTGGCCTGGAAGTGGTCGAGCACGCCTGTTCCATCGGCACCCTGCAGATGGGCGAATTTGCCGAGAACGTTGCCGGTGGCGTTGATACCTACACGCTGCGCCAGCCGATTGGGGTGTGCGCGGGCATTACCCCGTTCAACTTCCCGGCAATGATTCCGCTGTGGATGTTCCCGATGGCCATCGCCTGCGGCAATACCTTTGTGCTCAAGCCATCGGAACAGGACCCGCTGTCGACCATGCTCCTGGTGGAGCTGGCCATCGAGGCCGGCGTGCCGGCGGGCGTGCTCAACGTGGTGCACGGCGGCAAGGACGTAGTGGATGCGCTCTGCACCCACAAGGACATCAAGGCGGTTTCGTTCGTCGGCTCGACGGCGGTCGGCACCCACGTGTATGACCTGGCGGGTCGTCACGGCAAGCGCGTGCAGTCGATGATGGGCGCCAAGAACCACGCGGTGGTGTTGCCCGATGCCAATCGTGAACAGACCCTCAACGCCTTGGTCGGCGCCGGTTTCGGCGCGGCGGGCCAGCGTTGCATGGCCACCTCCGTGGTGGTGCTGGTGGGCGCTGCCAAGCAGTGGTTGCCGGAGCTCAAGGCCCTGGCACAGAAGCTCAAGGTCAATGCCGGCAGCGAGCCGGGCACTGACGTCGGCCCGGTGATTTCCAAGCGCGCCAAGGCGCGGATCCTCGAATTGATCGAGAGTGGCGTGCAACAGGGGGCGAAGCTGGAGCTCGATGGTCGTGGCATCAGCGTGCCGGGCTTCGAGCAGGGCAATTTCGTCGGCCCGACCCTGTTTTCCGGCGTGACCACCGACATGCGTATCTACACCGAAGAAATCTTCGGCCCGGTGCTGGTGGTGCTGGAAGTCGACACCCTGGATCAGGCGATTGCCCTGGTCAACGCCAACCCATTCGGCAACGGCACCGGCCTGTTCACCCAGAGCGGTGCGGCGGCGCGCAAATTCCAGAGCGAAATCGACGTCGGCCAGGTGGGCATCAACATTCCGATCCCGGTGCCGGTGCCGTTCTTCAGCTTCACCGGTTCCCGCGGTTCGAAACTCGGCGACCTCGGTCCGTACGGCAAACAAGTGGTGCAGTTCTACACTCAGACCAAGACCGTGACCGCGCGCTGGTTCGATGACGACAGCGTCAATGACGGTGTGAACACCACCATCAATTTGCGTTAAGGAGCCGGACATGAACATCGCATTTATCGGCCTGGGCAACATGGGCGCCCCCATGGCGCGCAACCTGCTCAAGGCTGGCCATTCGCTGAACCTGTTCGACCTGAACCAGACGGTGCTGGCTGAACTGGCGGCGTTGGGCGGCACGATCAGCGCCTCGCCGCGCGACGCGGCCCAGGGCGCGGCACTGGTGATCACCATGCTGCCGGCCGCCGCTCATGTGCGCAGTGTCTGGCTGGGTGAAGACGGCGTGCTGGCTGGCATCGCCGCCGGCACACCGGCGGTGGATTGCAGCACCATCGATCCACAAACCGCCCGCGACGTGGCGGCTGCTGCGGCGAAACAAGGGGTGGCGATGGCCGATGCACCGGTCTCGGGCGGCACCGGCGGTGCGGCGGCGGGCACGTTGACCTTCATGGTCGGCGCCACGGCCGAGTTGTTTGCCACCTTGCAACCGGTGCTGGCGCAAATGGGCCGTAACATCGTGCACTGTGGCGAAGTCGGCACCGGGCAGATCGCCAAGATCTGCAACAACCTGCTGCTGGGGATTTCCATGGTCGGTGTCAGCGAAGCCATGGCGTTGGGTGATGCCTTGGGGATCGACACCCAGGTGTTGGCCGGCATCATCAACAGCTCGACGGGCCGTTGCTGGAGTTCGGACACCTACAACCCGTGGCCGGGCGTGATCGAAACGGCACCGGCGTCCCGTGGTTACACGGGTGGCTTTGGCGCCGACCTGATGCTCAAGGACCTGGGCCTGGCGACCGAAGCCGCACGGCAGGCCCATCAGCCGGTGGTGCTGGGGGCGGTGGCGCAGCAGTTGTACCAGGCGATGAGCCAGCGGGGCGAGGGCGGCAAGGACTTTTCGGCGATTGTGAACAGCTATCGCAAGCCGCAGTAAGAGCGGCGATATCGACGTGCTTTTGTGGCAAGGGCAATTATCTGTGGGAGCAAGGCTTGCCCGCGATTACAGGTGCTGGGCTCCCTGAGAGAATGAGGTGCCTGCATCGCGGGCAAGCCTTGCTCCCACAGATTGCTCCGTCGCCACAGAGGCTACGCAATCTACAAAGTTGTTTTCCGAGAGACCATGTCGGGTGGCCTCTCGGTTTTTTGTTTCAGGCAAAGACGAAATATTTGCGCACGGTTTCGACCACTTCCCAAGTGCCTTTCATGCCTGGCTCGACGACGAAGATGTCACCAGCACGCAGATGGATCGGCGCCATGCCGTCCGGGGTGATGATGCAGTAGCCTTCCTGGAAATGGCAGTACTCCCACTTCACATAATCCACGCGCCATTTGCCGGGTGTGCAGATCCAGGTGCCCATGATCTTGCTGCCGTCTTCGCTGGTGTAGGCGTTGAGGTTGACGGTGTGCGGGTCGCCTTCGAGTTTTTCCCATTTGCAGGCGTCGAGTACGGGCAGCGGATGGGTGTCGCGCAGGACGGTGATGGGTGCGGTCATGTGAGCTCCGAAAGGGGCAGAAGAGAACAGGCACCCTAACGCGCGGCATGAGCGGGTAGATGTCTGTGGTCGACACCGGGCTATCCAGAAGCGCGCATCAATCGGCCAGATGCCGAGCCAGGGCCGTGGCGTAGGCCGGCAAACCGTCGAAGTTGCGGGCGCACAGCAGCAACGCCCGGTGCGCCCAGGCTTCTTGCAGCGGGACGCATTGATACGCAGGCTCGGGTGGGCGCCGGTCGATAGCGGCCTTCGGCACGATGGCAATGCCTGCACCATGGGCCACCATGCGAATCATCCCGTCGAAACCTTCGGCGCGAATGCGCACTTGCATGCGTGAGCCGATGTGCAGGGCCTGCTCTTCCAGGTGGATCGCCAGGGCGCTGGAGGCGTTCAGGCCGACATAATCGTGGCTGAGGGTCTCGCTGAAACGTATGGCGCGACCGTCAGCCAGGGGGTGCCCGGTCGGTAGGATCAATACCAGCGGATCGTCGCGAAAAGGCCAGGTCTGAAGGCCATCGGTCTCCACTGCGTCGGAAACTATCCCGAGGTCTGCCGCGCCTTGGCGCAGCGCATGGGTGATCCGAGAGCTGGGCAATTCCTGGAGGTCAATGTCGAGGTTGGGATGGGCCTGGAGAAAACCGGCCAGCAGCTCGGGCAGGTATTCGGTCATGGCGCTGGTGTTGCACAGCAACCGCACCCGGCCTTTGACGCCTTTGGCGTATTCGGCCAGGTCCTGTCGCAGGCGTTCGGCCTGTTGCAACAGGATCCGGGCATGCTCTGCCAGGGCTTTGCCCGCGGGAGTGGGCGTTACGCCACGCCGCCCGCGTTCAAGCAGGTCGATGCCCAGGGACGCTTCCATGGCACGCACTCGTGCGCTGGCCGCGGCCAGGGACAAATGGCTGCGGGCCGCACCGGCGGTGATGTTGCCGGTGTCGAGGATGTTCAGGTAGAGGCGCAGGTCGGTGAGGTCGAAGTGCATGGGCGGGGATCCTGTGCCGGTTTTTTTGGTGCCTGATGCATTGCTATCGCGAGCAAGCTCGCTCCCACATGGGATTGCATTTCAGCTGTGGGAGCGAGCTTGCTCGCGATGGCGTCGGCCGCATCAGCGAATTCACAGCCTCTTGCCGCAAGAGAGGCAACCTCAGTATATGGCAGATTTTCAAGCCAAGCCCCGGGGCGCACGATACCCCCATGAACACACTCGTCGCTTTTTATCAAAACCTCGGCCTGGCCCTTTCCCTGCTGGTTGTCGGTACCTTCCTGCTGGCCGGCACCATCAAGGGTGTGATCGGCCTCGGCCTGCCGACCATCTCCATGGGCTTGCTTGGGCTGGCTATGGCCCCGGCGCAGGCTGCGGCGCTGCTTATCATCCCGGCGACCCTGACCAATCTCTGGCAATTGGCTTTCGGCGGTCATCTGCAAGCCCTGCTCCGGCGCCTGTGGCCGCTGTTGCTGGCGATTTTCATTGGCACCGGGCTCGGTACGCTGTGGCTCGGCATGACGGGCGGGGCCTGGGTGGTGCGGGCTTTGGGCGCGGCGCTAGTGCTGTATGCGTTGAGCGGGCTGTTGCTGCCAACGCTGCGGGTCGGCGCCCATGTCGAGCCGTGGATCGCTCCGCTCTGCGGGTTGCTCACCGGCCTCATCACATCCGCCACTGGCGTATTCGTCATTCCGGCGGTGCCCTATCTGCAAGCGCTGGGCCTGAGCAAGGACGAACTGGTACAGGCCTTGGGCCTGTCATTCACCGTTTCTACCCTGGCCCTGGCCGCCGGCCTGTTGTGGCGCGGCGCATTGGGTGGGGGCGAATTGAGCGCTTCGTTGCTGGCGCTGGCACCGGCGCTGCTGGGGATGTGGCTGGGGCAATGGTTGCGCCAGCGGATCAGTGCCGTGTTGTTCAAACGGGTGTTTTTCATCGGCCTCGGCGTGCTCGGAGGCCATTTGCTGATCAGCGGCTAGCCGAAGACAGGCTGAGCATGTCGACGCGGCGGATGTCGAAGTCACGCTCCAGATAATCCATGCGTTGCTCGAAGAACTGCTGCATGTGCGGCAGGTTCGAGTGCACCTCCAGGTGCGCCGGGGATGCCCAGATCTCATAGAAAATAAACAGCGTCGGATCCTGCTGGTCCCGCAGCATGTGATATTCGATGCAGCCGGGCTCGGCACGGCTGGGTTCGACGTAGGCGCGGAACAGCGCTTCGAAGGCTTCGGCTTTTTCCGGACGGGTCTTGGCGTGCAGGATGAAACCGTGCAGTTCGCTCATCGAGGTGGCTCCTGAGATAAAAGAGGTCTCGAATTCTAAGGCAATAATCGGTCGTTCATTCGTGCGTATAGGTCAAATCACTTTTGCCGTTTGGCTGCTTATTCCCCATGAAGCTCATCGTTATTCTGCCGCCATCATTTTCAATCTTTCCATGCAGTGGCCCTTTGACGGCCATGCCGTGGAACCCGATGAGGCTCCCCATGAAAAAAGTCCTGTTGCTCAATGGCGGCAAACAATTCGCCCACTCCGACGGTCGCTACAATGCCACCCTCCACGACACGGCGCTCAGCGTGTTGGACCGTGGCGGTTTTGATGTGAAAACCACCTTCATCGACGGCGGCTACGACATCAAGGAGGAAGTTGCCAAGTTCCTTTGGGCCGACGTGATCATTTACCAGATGCCGGGTTGGTGGATGGGCGCGCCCTGGACCGTGAAGAAATACATCGACGAAGTCTTCACCGAAGGCCATGGCAGCCTCTACGCCAGCGACGGCCGGACCCGTTCCGATGCTTCGCAGAAATACGGCAGCGGTGGCCTGATCCAGGGCAAGCAGTACATGTTGTCGCTGACCTGGAACGCCCCGCAGCAAGCCTTCGACGACCCGACCGACTTCTTCGAGGCCAAGGGCGTGGACGCGGTGTACTTCCCGTTTCACAAGGCCAATCAGTTCCTCGGCATGACCGGCCTGCCGACCTTCCTGTGCGTGGACGTGATGAAGCGCCCGAACATCGACGGGGATGTGGTGCGGTATGAGCAGCATTTGCGCGAGGTGTTCGGCCTTTCGCGGTAATCCGGCTACTATCGGGACTTACCCGAAAGCAATTCTGCACCCAAGGAGAGCGCGCTTTTGTGGCGAGGGAGCTTGCTCCCGCTCGGGCGCGCAGCGGCCGCTTTTTTTGGGGGCTGCTACGCAGCCCAGCGGGAGCAAGCTCCCTCGCCACAAAGGCATCTTCATCACATTGAGTGTGCATTCCACGAGAGGATGTCCGTGAAAGCCAGATCCGACGAATTGCAGATTTTCGTCTGCGTGATCGAGTGCGGATCCATCTCCGCCGCCGCCGAGCAGGTCGGGCAGACGCCGTCGGCGGTCAGCCGCACGTTGTCGCGGCTGGAGGCCAAGCTCGACACCACGCTGATCAACCGCACCACGCGGCGCATGGACCTGACCGAGGAGGGCAAGTATTTCTTCGAGCAGGCCAAAGGCATCCTCGACCAGATGGACGAGCTGGAAGAGCGCCTGTCATCCCGCCAGAAGAACCCTGCAGGCCGGTTGCGCATCAACGCGGCCTCGCCGTTCATGCTGCATGCCATCGTCCCGCACATCGAAGAGTTCCGCAGGCTCTACCCGGACATCCTGCTCGAACTCAACAGCAACGACCTGATCATCGACCTGCTGGAGCAAAGCACCGACATCGCCATCCGCATCGGCACCCTCACCGACTCGACGCTCCACGCCCGCGCCCTGGGTTGCAGCCCGTTGCACATCCTGGCCAGCCCCGCTTATCTGAAGCAGCACGGCACGCCGTCAAGCGTCGCCGAACTGGCAGGCCATGCGCTGCTGGGGTTTGCCCAGAACGAGGGCCTCAACCAGTGGCCACTGCGCCACGTACACGGAGATCGTTGGCCGATCCAGCCCGCCATCAGCGCGTCCAGCGGCGAGACCGTGCGCCACTTGGCGCTGCAGGGGCAGGGCATTGCCTGCCTGTCGGACTTCATGACCCGCGAAGACATCCACACCGGTCGGCTGAAGGTGCTGCTGGCCGATGCCAACAGCGGATACCGCCAGCCGATCAATGCCGTGTATTACCGCAACTCGCAACTGGCCCTGCGCATCCAGTGCTTCCTGGACTTCATCCAGGGCAAGCTCGCCAGCTACGCCTCGCGGGAGTTCAAGGGCTGATAACCCCCTATCCCTGTGGGAGCGAGCTTGCTCGCGATGGCGCCGGGTCAGTCGCTATTGAAGTTGGCTGATCCACCGCTATCGCGAGCAAGCTCGCTCCCACAGGTTTTTGTTGGGTGTTGCTTCAGTCGTGCTGCACGCCCGCACGCTTGAGCATTTGTTTGCAACGCTCGGACAGGTGGAACACACGCAGGTGCTTGCCGGCTTTGCTGTAGCGTTCGCGCAGGGTCTTGAGTGCGGCGACGGCCGAGTAGTCGACGAAGCGCAAGTGACGGCAATCGAGGGTGACCTGGGCCGGGTCGTTGGCCGGGTCGAACTGGTTGAGGAACGGTGTCGTCGAGGCGAAGAACAGCGTGCCGTGCAGGCGATAGAGTTTGCTGCCGTCGGCCTCCTGATGCGTGTCGGCGTACAGCTCCCGGGCCTGTTGCCAGGCGAAGTTGAGCGCCGCGATGACGATGCCGCAGAGCACGGCCACCGCCAGGTCGGTGAACACCGTAATGACGGTCACCGCGATGATCACCAACACATCATTCTTCGGCACCTTGTTGATCACCCGCAGCGAGGCCCAGGCGAAGGTCTGTTGCGCAACCACGAACATCACGCCTACCAGCGCGGCCAGCGGGATGCGCTCGATCAGCGGCGACAGGAACAACACGAACAGCAACACCATCACCCCGGCCACCACGCCCGATAACCGTCCGCGCCCACCCGAGCTGAGGTTGATCACCGTCTGGCCGATCATGGCGCAGCCGCCCATGCCGCCGAACAGTCCGGAGGCGATGTTGGCTGCGCCCAGCGCCACGCATTCACGGTCCGGATAACCGCGGCTCTGGGTGATTTCATCGGTCAGGTTCAGGGTCAGCAGGGTTTCCAGCAAACCGACCATTGCCATGATCACCGCGTAGGGCATGACGATCTGAAGGGTCTCCAGGTTCCAGGGAAGATCGGGCCAGGCGAGGGCGGGCAAGCCGCCGGCGATATGGGCCATGTCTCCCAGCGTTCGGGTGGGCAGGCCGAGCAGGTAGACCGCCAGGCCGACACCGAGGATCGCCACCAGGGCCGGCGGCACGCTGCGGGTCAGCCGCGGCAGCAGGTAGACGATGGCCATGGTCAGCGCCACCAGGCCGGCCATCAGATACAGCGGGCTGCCGCTGAGCCAGGTTTCACCCTGCTTGAAATGCTCCAGTTGGGCCAGCGCAATGACAATCGCCAGGCCGTTGACGAAGCCGAGCATCACCGGGTGCGGGACCATGCGCACCAGCTTGCCCAACCGCAACAGCCCGAAGGCCATCATGATCAGCCCGCCCAGCAGCACGGTGGCCAACAGGTACTGCACGCCGTGCTGCACCACCAGCGCGATGATGACCACGGCCATCGACCCCGCCGCCCCCGACACCATGCCTGGCCGACCGCCGAACAGGGCGGTCAGTGTGCAGATGATAAACGCGCCGTACAGCCCCATCAGCGGATTGAGGTGGGCTACCAGGGCGAAGGCGATGCATTCGGGGAGCAGGGCGAAAGAAGTGGTGAGGCCGGCGAGGGCGTCGGCGCGAAGACGTGCTGATTTCATGATTTACCTGACTGGGCGCCGGTGGAGCGTCGGCTGCCGGGGAGTGGTGCAAAAAAACAGGTGCGGATGGTACGGAATTGAGTGCGGGGCGGCCAGCCGTTGGTTGATTGTGTTGATGAATTTGGGGCCGCTTCGCAGCCCAGCGGGAGCAAGCTCCCTCGCCACAAGGGCGATGAAAGTCTTGCGCTGAATTTTCATCAACGCCGTGTCGCGATGTCCGTCAGCGACAACTTTTATCTGTGTGCGAAAATTACTTTCAGTGGGTTTGAAGATTCTCCGTCGAAATGATTTATGAGTTTCACAACACATCGACGTGACCCCATTCGAGGAGTAACGCATGGCCCCTGCTTTCGGTTATTGGCTACTGGTCTACGCGGCCATCGCGATCATTGCGCTGATCGTGCTGATCGCCCGTTATCGGCTCAATCCGTTCATCGTGATTACCCTGGTGTCCATTGGCCTGGCGCTGCTGGCCGGGATGCCGCCGTCGGGTGTGGTGGGGGCGTACGAGGCGGGTGTCGGCAAGACGCTGGGGCACATTGCGCTGGTGGTGGCCTTGGGCACCATGCTCGGCAAGATGATGGCCGAGTCCGGCGGGGCGGAGCGGATGGCGCAGACGCTGATCGAGCGTTTCGGCGAGCGCAACGCCCACTGGGCGATGGTGTGCATTGCCTTCCTGGTCGGGCTGCCGTTGTTCTTCGAAGTCGGGTTTGTGCTGCTGGTGCCCATCGCCTTCACCATTGCCCGGCGTGTGGGCGTGTCGATCCTGATGGTGGGGCTGCCGATGGTCGCCGGGCTGTCGGTGGTGCATGCTTTGGTGCCGCCGCATCCGGCGGCGATGCTGGCGGTGCAGGCGTTCCAGGCTTCGGTGGGGCAGACCTTGCTGTACGCGATCCTGATCGGCATTCCCACCGCGATCATCGCCGGCCCGCTGTACGCCAAATTCATCGTGCCGCGCATTCAGCTGCCGGCTGAGAACCCGTTGGAACGACAATTCCTCGACCGTGAGCCGCGCGCGAACCTGCCGGGCTTCGGCGTGACCCTGGGGACCATTCTCCTGCCGGTGATCCTGATGCTGATCGGCGGCTGGGCCAACCTGATTTCCACGCCGGGCAGCGGTTTCAATCAATTCCTGCTGTTCATCGGTAACTCGGTGATTGCCCTGCTGCTGGCGACCATCCTCAGCTTCTGGACCCTCGGCCTGGCCCAGGGCTTCAACCGTGAGTCGATCCTCAAATTCACCAACGAATGCCTGGCACCGACCGCCAGCATCACTTTGCTGGTGGGCGCCGGCGGCGGGTTGAACCGGATCCTGGTGGACGCCGGGGTTACGCAACAGATCGTCGGCCTGGCCCAGGAGTTCCAGCTGTCACCGTTGGTCATGGGCTGGCTGTTTGCCGCACTGATGCGCATCGCCACGGGGTCGGCCACCGTGGCAATGACCACGGCCTCGGGCATCGTCGCGCCCGTGGCGATTGGCCTGGGTTATCCACACCCCGAGCTGCTGGTGCTGGCGACCGGCGCCGGGTCGGTTATCTTTTCCCACGTCAACGACGGCGGCTTCTGGCTGATCAAGGAATACTTCAATATGACCGTCACGCAAACCTTCAAGACCTGGACCGTACTCGAAACGCTGATCTCCGTGGTCGCGTTCGCCTTGACCCTCGGGCTTTCACGCTTGCTTTGAGCGCAACGCCACCCAACAGGAGCCGCCATGGACATCCTCTACCAGATCCGCTCCCGGCAGGATTCCTTCAGCGCCGGCGAAGGCAGAATCGCCCGGCTGATGCTCGACGACGTAGGCTTTGCCGCCTCTGCCAGCCTCGATGAACTGGCCCAACGGGCGGAAGTCAGCAGCGCTACGCTGTCGCGCTTCGCCCGTACCGTTGGGTGCCGCGACCTGCGGGACTTGCGCCTGCAACTGGCCCAGGCCAGCGGTGTCGGCAGCCGTTTCCTCGACCCGGCTGGTGCGCCGGAGCAATCGGCGTTTTATGGACAAATCGTTGGCGATATCGAAGCGACCCTGCGCCAGCATTTGTCGGCGTTCGAAGAGTCGCGGTTCGGTGATGCGGTGCGGATGATCGGCAAGGCGCGGATGATCCATGCGTTCGGCCTTGGTGGCTGGTCGGCGCTGTGCGGTGAGGAGTTGCAAGTACGGCTGGTGCGTTTTGGTTACTCGATTGCCGCCTGCCGGGACCCGGTGATGATGCGCATCACCGCCACTTCGCTGAGCGATCAACATCTGGTCATCGCCTGTTCACTGACCGGTATCACGCCGGAGCTGTTGAGCGCGGTGGAACTGGCCCGCAGCTACGGTGCGGCGATCCTGGCCATCACCCGCGCCGACTCGCCGCTGGCCCAATTGGCCGACTGCGTGCTACCCCTGCAAGGCGCCGAAACCTCGTTCATCTATAAACCCACGGCGGCACGCTACGGCATGCTGCTGGCCATCGACGTGCTCGCCACCGAGCTGGCGCTGGCCCACCCCGAAGACAATCAAGAGCGCCTGCGGCGGGTCAAACTCGCCCTGGACGATTACCGCGGCGGCGACGATCACTTGCCGCTGGGAGACTGACATGCTGTACGACACGCTTATCCGCAATGCGCTGGTCATCGATGGCAGCGACGCGCCTGGCTACCGCGCCGACGTCGCCATTCGCGCCGGTCGCATCGAACGCATCGGCGACTTGCGCGATGCCCGCGCGGTTGAAGACATCGACGCCGCCGGCCGCGTGCTCGCGCCTGGCTTCATCGATGTGCACACCCACGACGACACGGTGGTCATTCGCCAACCGCAGATGCTGCCCAAGCTCAGCCAGGGCGTGACCACCGTCATCGTCGGCAACTGCGGCATCAGCGCTTCGCCGGTGAGCCTGCGGGGCGATCCACCGGACCCGATGAACCTGCTCGGCACGGCCCAGGCGTTCGCCTACCCGCGCTTTACGGATTATCGTGGGGCAGTAGAGGCCGCCACACCGGCGGTCAACGTGGCTGCGTTGGTCGGGCACACGGCGTTGCGCAGCAATCACATGGACGATTTGTTGCGCACCGCCTCGGTGGGAGAAATCGCCGCCATGCGTCGGCAATTGCGCGAAAGCCTGGAGGCCGGGGCGCTGGGTTTGTCCACCGGCCTGGCCTACGCCAACGCGTATTCGGCGTCCACCGACGAAGTCATGCAACTGACCGAAGAGTTGGCCGCGTTCGGCGCGGTCTACACCACCCACCTGCGCAGCGAATTCGAACCGGTACTCGAAGCCATGGACGAGGCCTTCCAGATTGGCCGGCACGCCCAAAGCCCGGTGATCATTTCCCACCTCAAATGCGCGGGCGCCGGTAATTGGGGACGAAGCCCGCAGGTGCTCGCGGCGTTGGAGAACGCGGCGAAAACCCACCCGGTCGGCTGTGATTGCTATCCCTATGCGGCCAGCTCCTCGACCCTGGATCTCAAGCAGGTGACCGATGCCCATCGCATCACCATCACCTGGTCGACAGCGCATCCGCAAATGGGCGGTCGTGACCTGGCCGACATCGCCAACGAATGGGACGTGTCGCTGCTGGAGGCAGCGCGGCGCCTGCAACCGGCCGGTGCGGTGTACTACGGCATGGATGAAGGCGACGTACGACGGATCCTCGCCCATCCGTTGTCCATGGTCGGCTCCGACGGTTTGCCCGAAGACCCGTTTCCCCATCCGCGCTTGTGGGGCGCTTTCCCACGGGTGCTGGGACATTTCAGTCGTGACATCGGGCTTTTTCCGTTGCACACCGCCGTGCACAAAATGACCGGCCTTTCTGCGGCGCGCTTTGGCCTCAAGCAACGGGGCGAAATTCGTGAAGGGCATTGGGCGGACCTGGTGTTGTTCAATCCCCAAACCATTCGCGACGTGGCTGATTTCAACGAACCTCAACGGGCTGCCGACGGTATTGATGGCGTGTGGGTCAATGGTGTCTTGAGCTATCGCGAAGGACAGGCAAACGGGCGACGGGAAGGTCGGTTCCTGGCGCGCGAAGGCGATCTGCGCCAGGGGTTCAGTCCATCGAATGGCGTGTAAGCGGCTGAAATTGTATAAATTTGCGTCACAATAATGGCACTGCGACACTAAAGAAGCCGGGTTCAAGGCCGAAGCATTGAGGTCAACCCATCTACACTGGGTCTTTTCAGCCAGGGAGCAACCCATGAGCTTCGGTAAAACCACCCCAATCCTGCGGATCTTCGATGAAGCCAAGGCGTTGGCGTTCTATGTCGACTTCCTGGGCTTTACCGTCGATTGGCAACATCGTTTCGGTGACGACTTCCCGCTGTACCTGCAAGTCTCCCGCGGCGACTGCGTGCTGCACCTGTCCGAGCACCATGGCGATTGCACACCGGGCTCGGCGTTGCGGATCGAGACCGATGAATTGGAAGCCTTCCAGCAGCAATTGCTGGCCAAGCAATACCGCTACGCCCACCCCCAGATCCAGGCCATGCCCTGGGGTAGCCAGGACATGGCGATCAGTGATCCGTTCGGGAATCGGTTGGTGTTTACCAATGCGATTAATGTCTAGAGCCAGATACCCATGTTCTTTCCGGGCCGTGCTCCAGGTTCAGGGCATGGCTGTTTCAACGTCTCGGCTCATTATTTGATTTCCGATACATGAAAGTTGTACACCAAATAGTCCCTGGGGTTGCGGCCGGTCGAGATACGGACGTTTTCGGGAATGATGCCGCTGCAGTTGAAGCAGGCAATAAATGGCTCCGGCTGGGTCAGCTGCCCCGTCAGTTTTTCGGTGAACAGCGTCGTATCCGAAAGCACCCGTTCAGCTTGGCCCGGGTACAGCGCAACAACTGAGTTCAACACGCCAACTTCGCCATGGGCTCCCGGTCCTCCGGCTCGTATGGGAATGATTGCGTTGCAGGCATCGATATGTTTTTCGATGAGCTCGCGGGTTGGGCCTTGCAGTTCATACAGGTTGTCGATGGTCCTGCTCAGCGTTGGGTCGAGCTTCAGCGCTTCAGGATCGACTTGAAATTGATGGTTTGGGTCTTTTTTCCGGTCGCGGTAATTGTCGGCCAAGTGTTCGATGTAATCAGGCGTATTGCTGATCTTGTAGCTGCCGAAGTTCAAGTAGAACTTCTCGCTGGTGGCGGAGCCGTCGTAATCCGGGTCTACCCCGCGATACCCCGTTGGGCCGGATCTGGGCGCTGGCAGGTTGTAATGCTCGTTGAGGACCATATCGTTATCGCCCGTGCGGTCCTGAATAACGCCATAGGCGTGAACGACCAGTTCCTTGCGCTTTGTCTTGCTGAAGCTGGGGCTGCTATCGAAACCTTCTCCATGCATTTGCGCGGCTTGTTTCGTACGCTTTGTTGGCGGCGGCAGCATCATTTTTTTCGATCGTTCGTGACCATCACGCTGGGTCCATTCGAATGGGTCAATGTCCCGCCCTTGAGCATCAACGAGCACCAGCCCTTGATGGTCGACGAATCGCAGCGGGTTATTCCCGACCATGCAATACAGGTTCAACCCGTCCACCGCTCCCGCCGGATCCGGGCTGATCCAGCGTTGCAGCCAGGGTGCGTAATACCGGTGTCCGTAGTAGTACAAGCCGCTGGCATCGCGCTCCTTGCCGGAGTAGCGAAGGGTCCGGTAATCGGCCTCCACGGCCGAGCGGGAGGCCATCCAGGCAGTTCCTCCAAAGGGCAGGTAGCTTTCCTGGCTGATCAGTGCGGCCTGTTCGTCGAGTTCCAGCGAGCTGGAACCCAGATGATCGTCCAGGCTGTAGCGCATCTGATTGGCGGCAAGGCCAGAGGGCCGGCCTTCAGTCCAATGCAAGTAACGCACGTTGCAACGGCCGGCTTGCAGGGTGATGACTTCCAGGCGTTCGCCGGGACGGCTGCGAATCTCGAGGCCCGGCAAATAACGGACGTCTCGAATATGCGTCGATGATGAGGTGTAGGTGGTTTGTATCTTGCGCACCCGCAGGCCGCTGCTGTCGTAGCCATAGCGTTCAATGTCAGGGGGACGGTCTTCGCGCTGGACCAGTAACACGCTGTCGAGTTGATTGCGGCTGTTCCATCGCAACGTCCGACCAAGGTCCAGGCTCTGCTGGTTACCGTTGGCATCGAAATCCATTGCTGTGGCGGGCATCGAATGACCCGTGCGCCAGGACAGGAGCCGATTGCTTGTGGCAGCGACGTTCAGTGTCCGGGTGTAGTGGTTGCCTTCGCGAGCATGGCGCAGTTCGGTCAGGTTGCCACCGGCATCGTATTCATAGTGCTCGGTAAAGTTGAACAGTTGCCCGGGGTCGACCGGTGTCTTGCTGAGTGCCGCAACGCTCAGTCCCGCCGCTTCACGGCCCGTCGCGCGGATCAACTGGTAGAGGCTGTCGTAGGCGAATGTGCTGATGGCTTCGACCCGCTGGTTATGGCCGAACCGCACAGGTTGGACCTTGTCCTCGATTCGCGTCACGTTGCCCACCGCGTCATAGCTGTAGTGCAGGTCTTGCAAGGTGCGGCCAGAGACCGATGCGCAGAGTGAGGTCAGGCGACCGTTGGCCGGATCGAAAACGGCGCGACTGACGACGCCATTGCCGAGGGTCTGGGATTCAACCTGGCCAAGTGCGTTGTAAACGAAATCCTTCGCGATGGTTTTTTCAGTGGCCGTGTCGTTTATTTTCAAACTCACGGACATCAGTTGGCCGGCAACATCAAACGCGTAGCGCTGTTGGTGTTGGGCCGCATCGGACTGTTGAATGGGCTGTGCGAGGGCGTCGTAGCGCCAACTCGTCTTGTGGCCTTTCCCTTCTTCAAGCAGTGAATCGCGGTCTTTCTCGTCGGCAGGCCAGTCGGGTGGCGTGATGTCGGCCAGCAAGCGCCTGGTCTGGCTGAGCGGCTTGGCGCAAAGCGCATATTCGTCGATGAGCAAGGTGCCGGCGCTGTCATCGTGACGGATGAGCGCACCGCACAGGTTGCGCGCCGCCGCCTCTGGCGAACTGTCACCGTAGCGCAGGCACTCGACTCGGCGCGGGGCTTGTCCTGCTGCTCGCTCCAGGACCGCCGTCGGTCTGAGTTGGTTGTCGTAGGTCGTTCGCCAATGCTGTTCGTTTTGGTCCCAGCGGTGCACGATCTGCCCGGCATCGCCAGGCAGGCTCAGTCGCCATCCAGCGTCGACACTGTTCACCAGCAGTGCCTTGCCGGACAGGCTGTAGACCGTGACCAGATTGGCGTCGGTTGCCGTGGCAAACAGACGAGGGTCTCGCTGCGCAACCTGTCGTCCGGCCAGGTCGTGGTCTTGCTGGGTGATACGCGCCTGGGCGGGTTCGTCCACCCGGCATCGATGGTAGGCGACCTGTCGCGCCAGCAGGCCACGGCTGTCGATGGCGTTGACCGTGGGGGTCTTGCGATGAAGGCGTGCGTTCATGCCACACCTCCTGCGGTCGAGGAAGGTTCGGCCATGACGTCTTCCAGCGTGTCGTTCTCGTCTTCATCCACGCTGTACCAAGGGTGACGGGTAAGTCGCCGCAGATAGCAAAGGCCGTCTCGTTTGGCGAGACGGGTGTGGGTCGCACGCCCCAGCGCGTCGTAGAACTGCTGGTCGTAGTACCCAAACTGCCGCAAGGACGCATCGTTGATGTAGCGATGCTGATCGGCAAAGTAAGGACGGTAGATGCGGATCGCCAAGCCCTTGCTGTTGTATTCCACCCGTTCGCTGATGCGCCAGCGGGTGGCTGCGATCTGTTCCTGCGGTTTGCCGTCCTTGAGCGTCAGTTCACCGTTGGCGTCCACGACGTAGGCCCTGCCCGATTCCACCCATTGCTTGTTTTGCAAGGTGCGACCAAAGCCGTCGAAGCACGTCTTGGTGACGCGGATTTGTTTCTGGTGATCATCGGGGTAACGATCGGCAACCAGCGTGGTGATGTGCATCGGCTCACGTACCGAGGCGTGAAGTTCACCTTTGAGTTTTGCATCGTCGACAGAAAGTACTGGGAGGTTCGACAGTCGGGTTCGAGCCGAAGCACAGATATGCCCGGTGGGGAGCAGGTCACGGTTCGCCACACAGCGCGCGAGCCAGTCGGCGTCCATCAGTGCCGCCTTCGATACGCGACCCATCCAACTGAAGGGGGCGTAATAGGTAGCCGTGGCGGCCTGCTGTAGGGCCTCCCTGCGCGATTGAATGGCCTCTGCCGGGTCTTTGAAGAGCGCTCGGTCGAACTGCTCGAGCGGTTTGAAACCCACACGGGTGGCGTTCTCGTCGCCATAGACGCTGGTGGCCAAAACTTGGCCGAACGCGTCCGCGAGGCATTCCTGTACGTTGCCGTTGGGGTCGGTAATGCTCACGGGCAAAAGTGAGCGGTAATCGTAGCGGGCCCGAGTAGTACAGCCATCGGGCAGTTTGAACGCGGTGACAAAGCAGTTGCACGTGTCGTAGCTGATCTCGGTCACGCCGTGGCTGCTGCTCGGCTGTATCGCCTTGGCGTTATAGAAGCCTTCCAGCCCTGCGTAGGTCGCGAAGCCACTCTTGACTGACCAGAGGGTTCTCGAAGGCGTGCTCGCGGGGAGAAAGTCGGCCATGCGATGGTAGCCACATCGTTCAAGCAGTCTTCCCTTGGGGCGAGAGGTGGGTGGCAATAGTTGAAAGGCATGCAGAGCGGCTTCGTCCAGCTCGGCGGTTTCCAGATGATCGACCAGGGCCTCGAAATGAGCGACGCCGTCCGGCAAGGTTTCTGCGAGGGTGCTGTCTTTGTAGCGTTGCACGCAAAGGCCGGTCAGAACGCCCTGGGTCATCCAGGCTGCTTCCTTGCTGAGCCCGATGAGTTTTTCGTAAGTCAGATCTTGTGGGGCCAAGCCTTCGGCCTCGGGGGCCTTGGGGCGTTTCCAGGCGTTGGTGCGTTGGCGATAGGGCAGGCTCAGTCGCCATCCTTGAGCGGCTTGCAGATGGATGAACTCGGCACGGGTTTCCCTCAGGTAGTAGAACTGTTGCGCCGGATCATGAGCGTCTCGCCACCATTGTTGCTGGTCAGTATCGCTGAAGGGCGGTGTATCGCTGGCGGTTTTGCGTCGGGCGTAATGGACGTTCACGCTGTGAGTCAGGGCGCCGTAGCGGTCATGCTGCAAGTTGAGGGTGTGCTGGCACTGTGGGTCGTCGCTCAGGCCTTCGTACTGGAAGCTGATGGACTCAAGCGGCAAGGGCAGCAGGCGCGCATAACGCCGATGACCTTCGGGCGCTTGTAGCAAACGTACCCGGTAACGGTTTTCCTGGACCGAATACAACTGGCGGCGTTTATCCCTTGCGTAGGTCTCGCTGCGCAGTAAATGGCCACTCAGGGCGCGGCACATTTCAAGGGTGGTCGCTGCGTCTGGCGGATCAATCAGTACGTCGCTATTGCTGCCAGCATCGTATTGGCACAGCAACGCCTTGCCCAGCGCCACGGCTGCCCGGTCAGCGTCGTGATAGCCGGTTCGGGCCATGTCCACCGACTGTCCGGTATGAAACCAGCTTTTTTTCAAGCAGGGCGCGGTGAAGCTTGGTGAGTCAGCATCGTTGGGATGGGCTTCGTTGTCGGTTTGCAGCAGCAAGCCGAAGCCGCGAAATTCCCGTTCGATGCCATCGTAATAACCCTGGCGATAGGAGAATCTCTGGCTCAGGCGATTACCGCTGATCTCATCCACCTGGGTCTGGCGCGACACCAGGTGCAGAGGCAACGGCAGATGACAGGCAAGGGGGTCGCGGGCATTTACTCTTGCCGCCTTTTCGTCCAGCCATTCCTGGGCCGAGCTGCGGTAGGTGATGCTGTGGGCGGCGCCCATGTTGTTGTGGGTGCCGGTCAGCAGATACGGTTTTTCACGAACAAAATCGTAGCGCCAATGTTGCGCCGGGGTCAGGTACGGCACGCTCAGTATCAGGCTGGAGCAGCCGAGCCCTTGCAGGTCGGCGATGTTCACCTGGCATAAGCGGTCGTAGCGCAGGCCTTCCGGCCAGGGCAGCGCAACCGCAGGCGCGAAGCCGTTGCCACAGCGGTTCATGAAGATCAGTGCTTGATCCGCTTGCAGGTAGATCAGGTCGGCAGCACCGGAACCATCCAGGTCCGCAAAACGGATGCGCGAGGCATCGAAGGTCTGGTGGGCAAGGCCCGGAAAGTCCAACACGATGCCTTTGCCGAAACGTCCACGGCCCAGGTTTGGCCAACACTTCACTTCGTTGTGGCGAATGCGCACCAGATGCTGTTGGCCGCTGCCGAGCAAATCACTGAACGCCACCAGCTCGGAGGGTGACGCGGTGAGTACTGGCAAGGCATCGTCATCGCAGTTATGAGGGATGTCCCGGGCCGCAGAGAAGCCTTTTTCGCGCTGATTGGCATACAGGCGAATGCTGCGTGGGCCTATCATGGCCAGGTCGCCGAGCCCTTCGCCCATCAGGTCGGCCAGTTGCCCTTGTGGATGGAAAAATTCTGCAGGGAACGCGTGAAACGTAGCGAAATCCGACCAGCTTCGATCAGCACCGAGGGAAAAAAAACCGTTGAGCCCCGGTTGGGCAACGACCCAGTCCAGCCGTCCATCGCCGGTGAGGTCGCCTAGCGTCTGGCGCAGCGGCTTTGCCGTATCGGCGACGGGGATGCGGGGCAGTGCTTGCCACTGGTCGTAAGCCACTTCATCCGTCTTGGCTTTGGCTCGAATGGGTTCGCGGTAATACCAGCCTGTGTCGCTTTGATAGAGCACACCGGGCAGACCTTCACCGTACAGATCCACCACTTGAAAACCCAGGTCGCCGCTGAGGCCTGGCATGTCTTGGAAACGTTGCCAGGCGCCAGGATCTGGAAAGCGCTTGAACTCGCTGTAGCTGAATTCAACGGGAGGGCGGTTCTGCGCCACTGCCCGGTCGTCGAACGCCTGGTCATGGGCGGTGCTCAGGAGGTGATATCCCAGGGGTGTCTGGCGGTAATCAAGCAGCAGGCGTCGAACGAGGACGGGGGCAGCGCCCAGTTCCTCGGGAAAACAATGGAACATCAACACCTGGCGGCACAGGCGCTCGGTGCGTAGTTCAAAACCGTAGGCAAAGGTGGAAAAAGCATCGCTACGGGGTTGCCATCGTTGGCCTTCATAGCGCGGTTGCTGGTCGTACCCGGCGCTTCGTTCGCCATAGTCGAACACCAATTCGAAGTGCCATTGCACAGCCGTGGGCTGACTCGTTTTCCACAGGTAAAGGTCGGCGTCGGCCTGGAAATTGCCATAGCGCACGTGGCTCAAATAGCGTTGGGCCGTTGTATCCCCTGTGTATTGATAAAGAATGTGCTCGCCGCGAGCGTTCAGGCTTTCCTCCAGCAGCCATTCACCGACACGGCTAGCTTGCCGGGGATCTGCCCGGCGCGATTGGGGATTCTTGCCGAAAAGATGGAGGCTGCCATCGGCACCGTGCACGAGCCAGAAACCTGGTTTGTCGTTGTTCGACGACCAATGTTCAATGCGGTCGAAGCCGCTTTCGACTCTTGGAAAATGGCGCGTCACGGTGTAGGTCGTGCCCAGGGCCAGCGTGTTGTAGCAATTGATGAGGGTTGAACGGATGACGCCGTTTGCGTCGCGTTCCGGCAACCAGACCACACCGCTGGGGCCGACGATCTCGTCATCCTCGGCATAAGCCGGGACGCCCTTGTTGGTACGTCGTGCCACGCTGGGTAACGACAGTCCCCAGCCGATACCGAACACGCTGTTGCCGACCGAGCTGTCGTAACGCAGAGACAAGGGCGGAGCAAAGCCGCGTCCTGGCGAAATCGGCAACGCAATCTCATAGGATGCGGTGCCGTGGGCGCCGACGTTTCCCCAACCTTTGCCGATGCTCTGGATGGCGCCGCCGCCCTTGGGCAGGGTCGGCGCGGTAACCGGCAATGCGGGTTGCTCGTTCATTGCGCACCCCCGGCGGCCCTGGCCGTATAGCTCATGTGCACGATGACGTCGCTCAGCGATTCCAACAGGTCTTTTTGTGCTTGAGGATTGGGGAAGGCCAGTTGCCACGTGGAGACAGCGCCGGTGTATTCGAACGGCAGGTAGCGTTCATCGTTGAAGTTCAGGGTGAACAAGCCGTTGTCGTCGACGCCGGTGGAAAGGGCGATCTGTTGGTTGGCGCGCCGGTCCTCCATGACCTGTCGCGGGTCATCAGGGGCCATGAACACTTTGCTGGAGGTCTGGGTCAGCGTGGCCCGGATATTTTCATAAGGAGCGACGACGACCGGCAGGGAAACGCTGATGGTTTTGATCCGCCGCAGGTAATGTTTCTGATCCTTGTAATCAGCGTCGAACAGTTCGTGGGGCAGCTCGAACGTGCATTGGCCTTTCTTCAGATCGGCATGCATGTCCTGCCATGGCTTGTTGATCGTCGAGGTTGGGGTCTGGTCCTTCAATTGACGCAGTGAAATCGTCTTGCGGATCTCCAACTCTCGCTCGCTACAGCGCAGATATCTGGCCTGCATGTTCAACAGGCTGAGTTTCAATTGCTCGCCTGCTCCTAGCCCTCGATAGGTGGTATTCCATGCGCCGGGTTGGATGAATCGCGTCGCGAAATCGGCAATTTCGTATTGCCAGCAGGCCTCGGCGGCCAGGCACAGGGCGAGCGTCGTGTCGTAAGCCTGGCGGTAGAACTGCGCGAACCGGCTGTTCAGCCATTGATACAGTTGCGTCTTTGTAAAGCGCTTGCTGAGAAAGTCGTAGTGAGACTTGGCCTGGCTCAGGCCGGTTTCAGCCAGGCGTAACTGCAGGCGGGTGGCGGTTTGCTGCTCGTTGAAGTGCGCCAGTTGGGCGTCGATCTGCGCAAGTTCGAGCTGCGCCTGGTTGTGTCCCTGTATCCATTCATCCCGGCGGCGATTGAACGACTCCGTGCGGTCGATGTTTTCTGCGGCCATACGGCTGGTAATGGCGGCGCTGTGGGCTGATGCGCTGGCAGAGAGCATCGGACCTTCCCAGCGGCTGCCGCCAAAGGAGAAGCCGGCAATGTTCGGAATCACCATCAGGCCCCCTGCCGCGATCTGGCACGCCGTTGCCACGATCTCGGCCGTGCCACTGGCCAGTTGAAACTGGGTGGCCAGTCTCTCGTTTGGACTGACGTCCTTTTCCAGCAACATTTTGTAGTGGTCGATTCGGCTTTGGACAATCGCCTGGCTGGCCAGCAGCGCCTGGTGTTGCTGACGGTCGATGTTCAAGGCCTGGCGTTGCAGGTCGACCGAGATTTTCGCCAGGTTCCATGCTTGCTGCTGCTGTAGCTCCTGCAGCTGGGCCTGTTCTTTGTGCTCGATCAGCGACAACAGCGAGGCGCCAAACTGGCTGAGGCTTTCCACTGCACTCAATGCCTGGCTGTGCATGACCGAGAACCGATAGTGTGGGATCGATGCACTCGGCAGCCCTCGAACCGTATTGTCCGAGGTATTCAGTACTGGGCTACCGAGCAATGCGCGAGGGTCCAGCGGCACAGCAAATACCGGCAGATGCAGCGGCTTGCCGGCGATGTCGAGGTTGTGCCGCAAGTTGTACAGGCGGCTTTCCGCAATGTCCCAGCACTGGAGCAACTGCGGGTTGAACGGCAGACGCAAATGCGGGCTGTCGATGGCTGGCCAGGACGCGTGCAGGCTGCCCTTGCGAACGGGCAATGAGGGCTGGGAGCGGGCGAGTGATCGTTCAAATGTGCGTAAGTCGTCACTGGTGGTTTCGCTCAGCGTTTGCAGGCTGAGGCTTACCCAATGATCGACCGATTGAACGCTCGGGCGTGGCCCCAACAGATCCAGTACCCGCACGTACCACAGCTTTGCCTCGCTGAGGCCGTCCGGGGTCAGCTGGCGGTAGGCGGCGTCGCCTCGATTGATCAGGATGTCCAGGTACAGGAAGTACAGCGCCTTGCGAAAGTGCGCCGGATGGCTGAGCGCGATCTGATGAGGGTCGTGGGGCGTCCGGTCGGCATACGACGGCGTGGTGCTATCGATTAAAGAAACGGCCCTCCAGCAATTTTTCTGGCCGCGACCTGGATCGAAGAGGCGACGCAACCAGCGTTCGGCCTCTTCATAGCGCTGTTCGGCGTTCAAGCGCTGGGCAACCAGCCATGGCACGTAGAGGAACAGTTCGGTGAAGTAACGACCGTAAGGACCGTGGAAGTCCATCCCGTTGTTGGCGTCGTCTGGTATGGCGGGTTCTGGCAGGTGTTGTGTGGTCCAGTCGAACAGCTCATCGAGACTGTTCTCAGTACGCCGGATCAGTTCTGCGGCGAAGGTGGTATTCAACCTGATCGGTTGGCGGAGTTGGTCTCCGGCATCGCTGGTCTTGATGGCGCTATGGGTGAAATCGATAAATTGGGTGGTGCCTAGTCCGGCCGTCGATGAGGGGGTAATGCCTGGAGCTTGAAGGTGCGTAGGGATACAGTTCAGCTTGATGGCTTTAAGGGCGGAATAGAGCTTTGTTTCCGGTTCATCGGGGTAGACAAAGGCGACCCCACAAAAAAATGTATCGCCGTCTTGGCTGAGATCCTCGCTATGCCAAGTGAACTCGAAAAAATCCCTCAGGTCCGGTGCCGGGTTGGACTGCGCCACCACGGTCAGGTTTTCATACGACAGCGGTTGAGCCGCCGAGGCGGTTGGCTGACGGAAAATCACATATTGAATGTTTCGCGGCTCATCAAGAAAGACTAGTGCCTTACCAAAATTTAGCGCTGCGGAGTTGTTTGCTTGTATTGATAAGTTTTGTACCTGTCCGGAAGTGGTGCTGCCATTATTGCGTCTACTTTCGATAATCAGATGGCGCACTGCCTCTGTAGAAAGTAATTTCCCCTGAAGGTCTGTGTAGGCATCGAGCGTGATACCGCGCGAGTGTTCAGAGTCTTTGAGCACGTCGATCATGTGGTCGAACGATAATATGTGGCTCTGGTTAAGAGGTAACGGAGCGTGGCTGGTTACTTCCAGGTATGAACCTGCATCCAGTTCCACGTAGGGTGTTTCCGGCAGGCTTCGGGCGGGAAACACTAAGTGAATCTGGATTCTTGGGAACTGATCGTGTCTGGTTTCAAGCCTTAAGCGTCTTTTTTCAGGTGGTTCATAGAGGCTGGCGCGATTGTCGATGTCTGCAGTCATGTGTAGCGTGAGCGTGGAGGCGGTATGGCCATGGGTGGATCGGATTCTGATCCGCTTCTGGCACCCGTCGAAGTTAGACATGGAATCGCTCATGCTCGTCGGGAGGGAAGCTTCAGCGAGTATGATTTTCGAGCGTGTTTTTGTTTGAATACGTTGCTCGACAGCGCCTATGAGCATTTTCACGGCGGTCTCGTAGGGGAGAGATTTTTCTGTTGCCGTTTGCTCCGTGGTAGCTGAGCTATTCAACTCAGGGATGAGATTCTTATCGATACAAGCCGTTTTAATGAATCTGAAATTGTTGCCAGCCGAGTAGGGCGTGTCGGTTTTGAGTTCTCGTGCACACAAGGCTATAAACAGTGAGTCATGCGAGCCGTTGTTGTAGTGCACCGCAACAGAGCCTATCAATGCCCGGGTTGCACCAAGGTCCTTGCCGCAAAGCACTTTGTCGTCGCAGTAACCCTGCAAGCCAACTCGCGGCGTACTCCAGTTTCCATCCTGTTTCTTGAAGCAAAAGCTCAAGCGCAATAGCGGATGACTGGTGCCCGACTGCCCGACGGAGGTATGAGCGGAGTCAATGGTGAAGGCGCGCGGATCCTGTTGTATGCATTCTGCCCAGACAACAAACAGACGATTGTTGAACCAGACAGGACGAATCGAGTGTTCGACCGCGCTTTCGGGAATGGGCACATCGGCTTTTTCCCAATCCGACCAGGCCGATGGATCCGGCTGATCCAGTTTGGCGGCGATGGCCGGGGACGGTGCTGGCGTGCCGCCCAGTGGGCGTTGCGCCATGTCCAGCGAGCGCCAGAAATAAGTATTCTCCGATCTTGATTTGGCAATGAAATAGTAAGTGCTGTTGGCAAAGTCTTCGCCGTCGATGTAGCCGTTGAGAATATTCAGGTTGGCGATTTCTTCGAATCGGGTCAGGTAGGCCATGACCGCCGATTGAACCGCATCGTCCTGGATCCGGCTCTGGTTGAGGTCGTTTTCCAACTGCTGGAAGTTGTCGCTCTTGTTATTCCTCAGGGCCGGGTCCAGGTAACTTGCGGGGAAATACAGCAGCTTTTGATGAGCCGCCCAGATGGGGTACTGATGCATCTCGTTGCGCCACGTCTGCAGGTGCTCGGGCGTGATGCTTGCCTGGTCGTAGCCGGGCTCCATATTCATCAGGATGCGATTGATGTATTGCTGAACGCTGGCGATGGCGCACGCCACAGGCGTGGTGGGCACATCCTGGCTGACCAGTACGTCCAGTAGCCAGTATTCGTAGAGGTCCTGAGCCGTCTTGAGCCGTACCGTTCCGGTCAGGCTATTGTCGGGCACGACCTTGTCCAGATAGAGCGCCAACTGCGCATCGCGCAGGCTTTCATCCAGCTGCTTTTTCATAGCAACGGTCATATTCAATCCTTGAATAAAAAAATGTTGGCCTCAATGGCACGCAGCGATCAGTCCTTCACCGACGATTTTCCAGTCCTGTGTCAGGCTGTCGCTATTGAGTGCGGCGGCCTTGAGCAGCTGGCTTGCCGACAGGCCCGTGCTCAAGCAACACGCTTGGCAACGCATGACCCAATCCACGGCTTGCATGGTGGTGGCGCGTTTGGGCGTCAGCAGCATTGTCAGGTAACTCACTTGCTCGGTGCTCCAGCCCAGCAGGTGGGCCAGCAGGCTGTTGACTGTCTCTGCTGAATGCTGCGGTAGGTCTTGGTTGGCGAGTTGCAAGTAGTGCAACAGGTTTGCTTCCGACTGCGCCTGACGGCGCGCGCAATGATTGAACCGTTCGAGCAAATACAGCGTTTGAGGTGTAAGCGTTCCTGAACTGTTCGAGGCTAACCACGTGGGATGGTCCATTAACGCCTGTAGCGTGCTGCTGCTCAGATGCAATTTCTGGCAGGCTTCAGCGGTGCGAAGCACGTGCGCCAGCAATGGCGGTGTTTTGCCGACAGTGGCGATGATGGCCTGGACTATTTCCGTGGCATTCGTGCCGGCCATTTTCATCACGCAGGGAAGGTATTCGGCGGACACGTCAGCCCTGTCGTGCAGCAGCGTTTCTACCAGGCGTTGAGGATCGTGGCTGGATTGGGCGTGTTCTCGAAGTGCGGCCAATCGCTTTTCCAGGTTCTGATCCAACGGCAAGTCATGCCTGGCACTCTCGAACAGGCGACACCACTGCAATACATCGAGATCGTTTTGCTTGAGCCAGTCCAGCGCCCAGTCCATCGCCATCAAAACGTCGAGAATGTCCGGACCGGTGGCGGTCAATGTTCCGGTCACCAACGCCCGACAGAATGTATCGCCTCCCAGTAACCGGGCCAGTTCCGTGCACGCCAGCGGCGACAGGCCAAACATCCGGGCGATACGGGCCTGGCGGTAGAGTGAGGAGACTGTAGGCAAATCCTTTTTTAGCGCCAGGTACTTCCCGGTCTGTTTCACCAGCAACAACAACGCGTCTTCCGTGAGTGCGAGCCCCAGGCCCGCGCCGAGATAGCTGAGGGTTTCAAGATCCGTGGGATCGAGGTCCGTCGCCTGTTTCTCCCACGCAGGGTTTTCGAGTAAACGGGTGCGATTGAATACTTGGTCGAACAACGGAACACGTTCTGCGCAAGCGCAGGTCGGCATTTCGTGCACCAGCGAAGCAAACTCCTCAGGGGTGATGCCATGGCGCCGCGTCATGTACTGATAGACCCCAAGCGCGCGCAAGGTGTTGGCGCCGAGTGTCATGGCGGTGTTGCCCTCCGAATGCAGGCTATTGACGATCAGCGTATCCAGTTCGGCAAAGGCAATACCGGTCCATCGTTGCAGTCGGACCATGCGCTGCATGCGGTCGAAGCGTTCGTAGGACTTGTTACCAAACCCACGCTGGTTCTTGTTGGTTTCAAGCACCAAAGCGGAGGTGGTGTCGGGGCCGTTGATGTAAGCGGCGCCCTGGAGGTTACGCGTCGGGGGCGGGTTATGGGGCGAGAGGCAAGGGCTGTATCGGCCATGCGCCAGTAGCTGCTCAACCTGTTCCGTCGTCAGCCCGGTGCGCTCCTTGAAGAACGTGAAATCACCCAGGCGCTTCACATCTTCAGTGCCATAGGCTTTTTTCAAGGCCTCGAAATCGGAGTTCGAAGCGAGCGGTGCGAGCAAGAGTGCCTGTTGCGCCGGGCTGAGCCCTGAAAGCAGTTTTTGCGCTTCGACAGTCGATTGAAAAACGTGTCCATACGTTGAGCCGTCCTGGCAAAACGGCAATTTCAGGCTGATCCGATAATTGACTTCACCCAGGGCGGGTTTACCTGCGCCCAAGCCAAGCAGGCATTGGTGGTGGTGAAGATCATAGGGCAGTGAAAAGGGATAGTGTGCGCTGGCCAAGGCCTGCTGAACGGTCGTGCCGTCATCGAGACTGGCCTCGATATGGCTGCGCAACGTGTCGTTGACGATGTTGAGCATCGGGCGTGCAACCAAGGCGCTGTGTGGGTCGAGCATCAGTGTGTTGAGGTCCGGTCGACGTTTCTCCAGGGGGATCTTGCGGGCGTGGGTGGAGCTGTTTTCCAACTGCCTGGCAAACAGGTACAGCGCACGCAGGTAGGCTACGGGCGAGTCGATCGCGGCGATGTCACCGTCCTTGCAAAACCGATCCCAGTTTTCCTGGAACAGTGCTTGGTAGCTGATCGGCCCGGATGTCGGGTCTGAGTCCAGGCTGCGTCGCACACGGGGCTTGGTGGCGCTGGGGCAGAGTTGATGCTCCAGGTACAAGCGGCTGATCTGCCGGGCGTGGCTCGACGCATTGTCGTAGGCCTGCCCGGCATCTGCATCGCAGTGCCTGGCGAGCGCCTGGGCGAACTGCGCCTTGCCCAGGCGCAGGATGTCGAATACCGATGTCAGCCCCATTCGCTGCAGGGCGGTCTTGAAATCGGTTTTTGCAGCGTCCTCGCCAATTGGCGAGGCAACGAGCGTGTGCAACAGAGAGCCGTTGTCTGCGTCCATGTCGGTGCCTCTCCTGTTCGAACGGAATGTTCTTGTCAGGAGAAAACCGTACAGCAGTACGCAAAAAAAGACGGTAGGACGTGGGCGGGAGATGTGTACGAAAGAGCGATTCGTGGGCTGCGCGGATGCAAGTCCTGTGGGAGCGAGCTTGCTCGCGATGGCGTCGGACCAGCCAGCATTGAAGTTGGCTGAACCTCCACCTTCGCGAGCAAGCTCGCTCCCACAGTGGGTCACACAAATCGGGTAGGGCGTTAGACGCGGAAGTGGCTGACCATCATCTGCAACTGATTACCCAGCCGTGCCAGTTCCACACTGGAGGCGGCGGTTTCTTCGCTGGCGGCGGCGGTCTGTTCGGACACGTCACGTACGTTGATGATGCTGCGGCTGATCTCCTCGGCCACGGCGCTTTGCTGCTCGGCGGCCGCGGCGATCTGCTGGTTCATCGACTGGATATTCGACACCGTGCGGGTGATGTTTTCCAGTGACGCGCCGGCCTTGCGGGTCAGGGCCACGCTGCTGTCGGTGAGGTTGCGGCTGTTGTTCATCACGGCCGCCACTTGCTGGGTACCGTTCTGCAGGCCGGCCACCAGGCCTTCGATTTCTTCGGTGGATTTCTGCGTGCGCTGGGCCAGGCCACGGACTTCGTCGGCCACCACGGCAAAACCACGTCCGGCTTCACCGGCGCGCGCGGCTTCGATCGCGGCGTTGAGCGCCAGCAGGTTGGTCTGCTCGGCCACGGCCTTGATCACGTCCATGACGCTGCCGATCTTGTCGCTTTCCTGTTGCAGCACGGTCATGGCGTCGGTGGAACGCACCACCTCGCTGGCCAGGCGTTCGATCTGGGCGATGGCTTCGCTGACCACTTTGTCACCGGCACGGGCTTCGCCGTCGGCGGCGGCCGCGGCCTGGGAGGCCTCTTCGGCGTTGCGGGCCACTTCCTGCACCGTGGCGGTCATTTCGTGCATGGCGGTCGCGACCTGATCGGTCTCGACTTTCTGGCTGTTGACCCCGGCGCTGGTCTGCTCGGTCACCGCGGACAGTTCTTCGGCGGCGCTGGCGATCTGGGTCACGCCATCGCGGATGCCGCTGATCAGGTCGCGCAGGGTCACGCCCATGCGCGCGATGCCTTGTTGCAGCACGCCGAGTTCATCACGGCGGGTGACGATGACCGTGTGCGAGAGGTCGCCGCTGGCAATGCGCTCGACCACGGCCAGGGTATCGCGCAGCGGGCCGGTGATCTGGCGAGTGATGATCACGGCCGCAATGACGCCGACCAGCAATGCCAACAGGGTGCTGACCAGTTGCAGGGTGCGGGCCTGGGCACTTTCGGCGTCGCGGCGGTTGAGCTGGATCTGGTACAGCTGCTCGCTCAACGTCACGATTGACGCGCCCTGTTCAGTCATTTCCTTGCGTGCCTGTACCGCGTCGGCGGTGGCCAGCTTGAAGGCCTGCACGGCGCTGCGGTATTGGGCGAGGGTGTTTTCCAGTTGGCGCAGTTCATCCTGGCGGGTGCTGGAGAAGTGCTCGTTCAGCGGCTTGAGCGATGCGATGGCGGCGTCCAGTTGGGCGACGGCCCTGCGTTCGGTGTCGGCGTTGCTGTTGGCGGTGTAGCCGCGCACTTCATAGCGGGCCAGCATGAAGTCCTGCTTGGCCTGGGTGATGGCCTGGAACTGGGCGAAACGCTCGTCGCCGGGGGCCATATTCCGCACGTCCGAATCCAGGGTCTCGATCAGTTTGTAGGCGATATCAGCGTTCGTGCCCATGGTATCTCGGGCGGTGTTGCCCGTGCGGTAGGCGCTGCGCATTTTGTTCAGGGACACCTGATAGGCGCTGATGACTGCGCTCTGCTCCTTGAGCAACTTGACGTTTTCCGGGCTCTTGAAACTGCTGAGCAGGGCATTCTGTTGCGCCACGAAACCATCGAGGGTGGTCTGCACGTTTTGGGCGGCGGTCTCGTCACCGTTGGTCAGCATGTATTGCAGGCGCGTGACCCGAAGTTTGGTCAGGCCGGCGTTGAGCTGGGTGATGTCGCTCATCCAATTGCTACGGTCGATCAGCCCACCCAGGCTGGTCCAACTGGTCAGGGCCAGCAGGCAGGTCAGTACCAGCACCAGGCCGAAGCCCAGGCCCAATTTCATGTTGACGCTAATGTTGCCAAACCAGCTGTTCATCAAATTCCTCCAGGAACGTTGTGCTGCTTGATCATCGGTACGCTGGAAGATTGTTGTTGTTAAGAGCCAGCAAGAGCATGTAGCAGGGCTATATCGGCGGTGGGTTCAAGATCTGTAAGTTTTTTTCCGGCTATCTGTGGGAGCAAGGCTTGCCCGCGATGAAGGCGATGCGGTCTGCCACAGAATCGAGGTGTCTGTTTCGCGAGCAAGCTTTGCTCCCACACTAAGCTTTTTTTCACATCGGTTTCACCGCCTGCCCACGTCGGCCTCTCTACTGTCGCGCCATCGAATGACTGGGTAGATGCCGTCGGGGCGGCTTGATGTGGAACTGAGACTGAGCCTTTTCGGCCTGAGGCGCTCGATCGATACGCGCCGCTTTGCCCGCTACCAAAACGCTGTGGTCGTGCTGGCTTCGGCGCTGCTGGTCATCCCGTTGACCCTCTGGCTGCTCAGCCCGGCGGCGATACCGGACCTGGCCCATGGCAATGTTGGCGGCGCCCGGGCCTTGGCCGATGGCTGGGCCAAGGGCGAGATGATCGTACTGGTGCGTCATGTCGAGCGCTGCGATCACTCCAAGGCCGCGTGCCTGAATGATCGCGAAGGCATCACTGACCGTGCCCGTGCCGTTGCGGTGGGGTTGGGGGCGCGGTTCGAGCAACTGGGCCTGGACAACGCCGACCTCTACAACAGCCCTCTGGTCCGTGCGGCCCAGACGGCGGGCTACATGTTCAACAAGGTGAGTGCTGGCGACGACTGGCTGATCAATTGCCGCCACGACCTTCTGCGCAATGCCCTGGCCCACAAAGTCGCCGGGCGCAACCTGATCCTGGTCACCCACAGCGAATGCATGCAGGCATTGGAAACCACGCTCCAGCGGCCTACCTCGACGTTTGGCTACGGCGCTTCGCTGTTCGTCTCCACCGCCCAGCCACAAGCCCCGCAGTTGCTCGGTTTTATCGAGGCATCTGACTGGCGCTCGGTGGCTGTCAGTAACTTTTCCCACGATTAGGACCGCCCATGCTGACGTCTGCTCGCGCCCGTTTCTACGGGCTCAATCTCGGAATTCCCCTGGTCTGCGCCGTGGTGGTGTTCTTGCTGTTCGACATGACTCGCATCGACATCGCCTTCAGCAATTTATTCTACGACCCGCTGCACCAGGTCTTTCCGTTGGAGCACGTGCGGCTGTTCGAGAAAATCACCCATAAATGGGCCAGGATCATCCCGAACTGGACCGGCGAGGCGGCGATCATCGGGGCGCTGTTGTCGTTTGTCTGGTCGATCTTCACGCCGCAGAAGCGCCCGGGATTGCTTCGTCTGTTGGAGAGAACCCGGTTGGCCGCGCCGTTGCGTTTTGCCCACAAACATCGGCGCGATTTTCTCTATGTGGTCTTCGCCTTTTCCCTCAGCACCGGGGTGATCCATTACCTCAAGGGCCACACCAGCGTGTACTGCCCGGTGGAAACCACCCAATACGCCGGCAAGATCGAGCACAAGGAGTGGTTCCAGAATTTCGACCTGCTGAACGTTGCCGGTGACGGTCGCTGCTGGCCCGGCGGTCATGCGTCCGGCGGCTTCACGATGCTGGCGCTGTATTTCGTCGCCCGCCGTTACCGTTGGCGTCATTCGAAAACCTTGATGTATGGGGCGCTGGCCTTGGGGTTTGTCTACGGGACGACGCGGGTCCTGCAGGGCTGGCACTACATGTCTCATACCTTCTGGGCAGGGATTTTCGTCTGGTTGAGTTGTTGGCTGATGGCGTTGCTGTTTTATGGGCGTGCGGCCTTGGAGCAGCCTGTGTTGAAACCACAGCGAGCGACGCAGGCGGCTGTCGTGCCTGCGTCGGGTAATGCACATTCGTCAGCCTGAATGCCAGGCAAAAAAAAGCCCGCTGGGAGCGCGGGCTAAAACCTTAGTTTCTTGAATGAGCGAGGGGACTTTACCCAATCACACGCAGGCGTGGGGTGAAGAAAAGTTCATGAGGTCGCCTCCTTGCACGACCTCATGCCGGCGGACTCTTCTCACCGCAGATCAAACCGATCCAGGTTCATCACCTTGACCCACGCCGCAATGAAGTCCTTGACGAACTGCTCCTGGGCATCCGGGCTGGCATAGACTTCGGCCAAGGCCCGTAGCTGGGCGTTGGAGCCGAAGACCAGATCGACACGGGTGCCGGTCCATTTGACCTGGCCGGTCTTGCGGTCGCGGGCCTCGAAGGTTTCCTGGGTGTCGGAAAGGGCTTTCCATTCCACGCCCATGTCGAGCAGGTTGACGAAGAAGTCGTTGGTCAACGTCCCGGGCCGTTGGGTAAAGACACCGTGAGCGGTGTGGCCGACATTGGTGTCCAGTACCCGCAGACCGCCGATCAGCGCAGTCATTTGCGGGGCGCTGAGGGTCAGCAGTTGGGCCTTGTCGATCAGCAGTGCCTCGGCGGACACGCGATACCGGCCCTTGAGGTAGTTGCGAAAGCCATCGGCGATGGGCTCGAGAAAACCGAACGACTCGACGTCCGTCTGCTCCTGGCTAGCGTCCATGCGTCCCGGCGCGAACGGTACCGTTACGCTGAGCCCGGCATTTTTCGCGGCTTGTTCAATACCGGCGCTGCCGGCCAGCACGATCAGGTCCGCCAGGGAGATTTTCTTGCCGTCGGATTGGGCGGCGTTGAACTCATTCCGGACCCCTTCGAGGGTCGCCAGCACCTTGGCCAGTTGCTCTGGCTGGTTGGCTGCCCAATCCTTTTGTGGGGCCAGGCGCAGACGGCCACCGTTGGCGCCGCCGCGTTTGTCGGAACCACGGAAGGTGGAAGCCGCGGCCCACGCTGTTGACACAAGCTGTGAAATCGACAGGCCCGAGGCCTGCAGCTTGCCTTTGAGGGCGGCGATGTCGCTGTCGTTGACCAGCGGATGGTCGACCGCCGGGATGGGGTCCTGCCACAGCAGTTCTTCGTTGGGCAGTTCCGGGCCGAGGTAGCGTGAGAGCGGGCCCATGTCGCGGTGGATCAGCTTGAACCAGGCGCGGGCGAAGGCGTCGGACAATTGGTCCGGATTTTCCAGGAAGCGCCGCGAGATCTTTTCGTAGATCGGGTCGAAGCGCAGCGCCAGGTCAGTGGTCAGCATCGTTGGGTTGCGCCGTTTGGCCGGGTCATGGGCATCGGGGATGATGCCCGCGCCTGCACCGTTTTTCGGCGTCCACTGGTGCGCACCGGCCGGACTTTTGGTCAATTCCCACTCGAAACCGAACAGGTTCTCCAGGTAGTTATTGCTCCAGCGGGTGGGGGTGGTGGTCCAGGTGACTTCCAGGCCACTGGTGATGGTGTCGGCGCCTTTACCGGTGCCGAAGGTGCTCTTCCAGCCCAGGCCTTGCAACTCCAGGCCTGCGGCTTCGGGCTCGGCGCCGACATTGTCCGCAGGGCCTGCGCCGTGGGTCTTGCCGAAGGCGTGGCCGCCAGCAATCAATGCGACGGTTTCCTCGTCGTTCATCGCCATGCGGGCGAAGGTTTCGCGGATGTCCACCCCGGCGGCGACCGGGTCGGGTTGGCCCTCGGGACCTTCCGGGTTGACGTAGATCAGCCCCATCTGCACGGCGGCCAGCGGGTTCTCCAGGTTGCGTCCATCGTCAGTGCGGCTTTCTTCGTTGCCAGGCTCGGCCACCAGTTGGCCTTCGCCGGGGTCTTGCATGGCGGCTTTGTCGGGTTTGCCGTAGCGAACATCGCCCCCCAGCCATTTGTTTTCAGACCCCCAGTAGACGTCTTCATCCGGTTCCCAGACATCGGCGCGGCCACCGGAAAAACCGAAGGTCTTGAAGCCCATGGATTCCAGCGCGACGTTGCCGGTGAGGACGATCAGGTCAGCCCAGGAGATATTGCGACCATACTTCTGCTTGATCGGCCACAGCAGCCGACGTGCCTTGTCGAGGCTGACGTTGTCTGGCCAGCTGTTGAGCGGTGCAAACCGCTGCTGGCCGGAACCCGCGCCACCGCGCCCATCACCGGTGCGGTAGGTGCCTGCACTGTGCCAGGCCATGCGGACAAACAGCGGTCCATAGTGACCGAAGTCTGCCGGCCACCAGTCTTGCGAGTCGGTCATCAGTGCATTCAGGTCTTGTTTCAGGGCCTGGAAGTCCAGGCGCTTGAACGCTTGGGCATAGTTGAAATCCTCGCCCATGGGATCGGACAGCGAGGAGTGCTGGTGCAGGATCTTCAGATTCAGCTGGTTCGGCCACCAGTCGCGGTTTGTCGTACCACCGCCAGCGGCGTGATTGAACGGGCATTTCGATTCGTTTGCCATGAGAAGCTACCTTTGGTCGTATTCATCCAGCTATCCAGCCCGGCCGGGCTTCGAATAGCGACAGGCGAAATAGATGACACAGGGCGCAGGGCTCACAGTTCGCTCAACTGATCGTGTGCGGCCACACGGCAACGCGGGAGATGTCTGGTTACCCATTCGGTGGCCCACGGCAAGCCCAGTACGGTTCTGAACGCTTCGTATCTCTTTGTCAGGTTTCACGGGCCGGATTGCACCAGCCTGAATTCAGGCTAGTCCTCCTTTGCCAGATAGCTAATAGGCGCAGTATTAACGGTCGATAGGGATAATCTTTTATCGAAGCCTAGCGGCGAGGCAGATGATATGAATGGCGCCTGCCGTGACGGACCCAATAATGAACAAATGCCCGCGCAGCACGGCCTTCCACGAAGCCGGTCATGCCCTGGCTTTCTGGTGGAACGGCCAACCGATAAAACGCATCATCGTGCGTACCAAGGCTGAAGCCTGCACGGGTCCTCTGTTCGACCTGCGCGGCAACCCGCAATACGCAGAAGGGTGGGTCGAAGCTGACTACCTGGTCTCGCGCCCGGCCTTCGAGGCCCCGGGGATCGCTGAATACCTGCCCTCGATGGTCGACGCCATTGAGCGAGACCTGCTCCATTGCTTCGCGGGGCCGGTGGCCGAAGCGGTCTACCGGCACCGCCGGTCCGACCGGTTGATCAGGGGCAGCGGCCGCGGTGACCTGGACCGGGGGCATGAACTGATCAGCCTGTTGCCTCCGCGCAAACTGCTCGACGCCCAATCCCAGGCCATCGCCCGCTGCAGTTGCCTGGTGCACCGTTACTGGCCGGCTGTCAGCGCCGTGGCGGGTTTTCTGCAAGAGCACGGCACGGTTGAAGGGAGCGCCGTCACAGCGCTGCTGTGCGAGATGAGCGGGGAGCGGCCGATGTTCCTTGGCCATCAAGTGGCAAGCCTCGACTTGTGATCAAGGCATTGCCACGGGCCCTATCCGACGCGGATCAAAGCCACTACTTGCTAGCGCTTCACCGTTTCCTCAAGAGAGAAGCGTCCCAGCGGGTTTTGTTGGAAGTGCTCGATGTTCTTGCGCGAAATATTGATGTACGGGCTGTAGTAGAGATCGATCCAGTTGACGTCCTGCTTGGCGATCGCCTGAAGGTCGGTATACATCTGCTTGCGCTTGGTCGGGTCGACTTCTACCCGCGCGGCCGCGACCAGATCCTTGACCTTGTCGTTCTTGTAGCGGGTCATGTAGTTCATGTTGGTGTCGTGTCCCAACACGAAGGTGGTCTTCTGGTCCGGGTCGAGGATGTCGTTGGTCCAGTACATCACGGATAGATCGTAATCGCCGTCGATCAGCATTTGCCAACTCTGGGTTGGGTCGACTTTCTGCAAGGTGGCTGTGACGCCGACCGCTGCGAGCTGTTGCTGGACCAGCACGGCGATCTGCTCGTCGGCTTCATTGCCCGCATTGACCACATAGTTGAGCTTCAGGCCTGAGGCGCCTGCATCTGCCAGCATTTTCTTGGCTTTTTCGGGGTCGTACGGGCGC
Organism: Pseudomonas sp. Lb2C2; assembly: GCF_052112205.1. Lineage (NCBI taxonomy): Bacteria > Pseudomonadati > Pseudomonadota > Gammaproteobacteria > Pseudomonadales > Pseudomonadaceae > Pseudomonas > Pseudomonas sp. Lb2C2. Next base: position 48,813 of record NZ_JAUTYW010000002.1, read on the forward strand.
TGCAGATTATCGGCATTGTGATAAAGCGCGCCTTTAGGAATGTAGGAATACGCCACCTGGCCATGGCCGAACGTCACGGTATCGACCAGGGATTTTTTGTTGATCGCAAGGTCCAGGGCCTGGCGTACTTCAGGCTTGCCCAGCAATCCGTGCTCATGGTTGATCAGCAGATGATCCTCACGGGTGGAGGGATCCATGTGTACGACCAGGTTGGGGTCTTTCTTCAGGGTTTCGACGCGCGAGAAGGGCACGAAGATCGCCGAATCCAGTTCCCCGGCCTGTACCTTCAACATCCGCGTATTGTCATCGGGGATGGAGATCCATTCCACGCCATCCAGGCTCACCTTGTCGGCCTGCCAGAAGTTGGGGTTCTTCTCCAGCACCACGCGATCACCGCGTAGCCATTCCTTGACGACAAAGGCGCCAGAGGCAACCGGGTCCTGGGCATAGGCTTCCTCCCCCATTTTCTCCATGGCCTTTTGCGACAGGATGGAGACGTTGGGCAACGCCAGCTGCGCGAGGAAGGGCACTGAAGGGCCCGTGAGTGTCACCACCAGTGTCTGCGGGTCGGGTGCTTGGGCCTTGTCGATAATCTTGTAGGAGTCGCTCCACAGCGACCCTTTGTTGTCGCGAATGCGCAACAGACTGAACGCTGCATCGCTGGCGGTAATCGGTGAGCCGTCGGAGAACTTGGCCGAGCGTAGTTTGAAGGTGTAAGTCAGGCCATCGTCGGAAACCTGCCAGCTTTCGGCCAGCCCCGGTACCAGCTTGGTACCGGTGTTGTCGACGCGCACCAATACGTCGTAGACATTGGAGAACACCCAGTTATCACGGTTCTGCGCGCTTTTGATCGGGTCGAACGTCGTACTTTCTTCACGGCAACCGATGGTCAGCACGCCTGCCGCCTGGGCGACACCGGCCGCCAGTGTGCAAACGGTCAACGTCGCGGCGGTCAGCAACTTCAAATGTTTCGATCGCATGGTCAAACTCCCTATTGATGAATGTTTTTTAGAGCAATGGCTCTCCGAGCACACAGCTATAACGATGTCCATTGATGTCATGGATGGGGGGCGGCGTTTTCGCGCAGATGGGTTGTGCATACCGGCAGCGCGGGTGAAAAGCGCAGCCGGATGGAAGGTTCAGGGGGCTGGGTGGCTCGCCAGGCAGGGGGGCGCTCAGCAACGGTCGAGTCGGGTCGATGTGTGGAATGGACTGGATCAGCGCGACGGTATAAGGATGCCGCGGGCTGCTGAACACGGCCTCCGTGGGGCCTTGCTCGACGATCTCGCCGAGGTACATCACGGCGACCCGATCACAGAGCCGCCGAACGATCGCCAGGTCGTGAGCGATGAACAGAATCGCCAGGTTCATGCGCTGTCGCAGCTCCAGCAGCAGGTTGATGATCTGTCCCTGGATGGAAACGTCCAGCGCGGCCACGCATTCATCGGCGATGATCAACCGTGGCTCGATGGCCAGTGCCCGAGCGATCCCCACACGTTGGCATTGACCGCCACTCAACGAACCCGGCTTGCGGTGGGCCAGCTCCGGTCGCAGGCCGACCAGGTTCAGCAGTTCATCGACCCGCTGGCGAATCAGCGATGCAGGGATCGCACAGCGCACTCGCAGCACTTCAGCCAGGGTGTCGCCAATGCTCATTCGCGGATTGAGGGCGGTATAAGGATCCTGGAAAATCATCGCGGTTTCGTGGCGCAGTCGCTCGATGTCGATCCGCTTGCCCTGAGCCATATCCACGCCATCGAACAGGATTTGTCCGGCGCTGACCTCAGTGAGGCGCAAGATGGCCCGACCCAGGGTGCTCTTGCCGCTGCCCGACTCACCCACCAGCCCAAGCACTTCCCCGGTGGCCAGGCTCAGCGACACACCGTTGACGGCTTTCACCCATTGCCTGTTGATTCCGAACGGACCACTGCCAGGGGCGGCGAAGCGCACCTGTAGATCCTTCACGTGCAACAGGGTCATGACGAAACTCCCACCGGCAGCGGGTAATGGCAGGCCACTCGGTGTGCCTCTGTCGTGACTTGCATCTGTGGCAACAGCCGCGTGCACTGGCTGCCCTGCTGAAGGCAGCGTGGGTTGAAGCGGCAACCGGTGGGTAGCGCATCCAGCAGAGGAGGCTGGCCGGCGATGGTTTTGAGCATGGCATGGCCGGCGCTGGTAGCCGGTTGGCAGTCGATCAGGGCCGCCGTATAGGGATGTCGTGGGTGAGTCAGCAGATCAAGCTTGTTGCCGTGCTCGCAGAGCCGACCGGCGTACATCACCGCGATGGAATCACAGGTCTGGGCGACGACCCCCAGGTCGTGGGTGATCATGATGATCGACAGCCCACGTTGATCGCGTAAATCCAGGAGCAGGCGCAGGATCTGTGCCTGTACGGTGACATCCAGGGCGGTGGTCGGCTCATCGGCGATCAGCACCTGGGGGTTGCAACCCAATGCCACGGCGATCATGGCGCGTTGGCGCATGCCACCGGAAAACTCATGGGGATAACTGTCGACCCGCGTTAGCGGATCGGGAATGCCCACCTGGCGTAACACATCAATGGCCTTCGCCCGTGCTTCACGTTTGGACGCCCCCTGATGCAGGCGTATGCCTTCGCCGATCTGTTCACCGATACGCATCAACGGGTCGAGATGACTGCCGGGATTCTGAAAAATCATCCCCAGCCGCCGACCCCGTATGCCCCGCATGTCGGCTTCATCCAGCGACAGCAGGTCCTCACCGGCAAGGCGCACGGCCTTGCCCTGGACCCGCAGGTTTGCAGAGGGTAGCAAGCGCATCAATGCCCGGCAGGCCATCGTCTTGCCTGAACCGCTTTCACCCACCAGACCGAGGATTTCGCCTTCGGCCAGGTCAAATGACACACGATCCACCAGCGTGACTTCGCCCTCACCGTGACCGGCGATCACGCTGAGGTCTTCGACGTGCAGCACCGGTGTGCTCATGGGCGTTCTCCCAGGTGCTCGGCGACACCGTCGGCCAGCAGGCTGAAGCCCATGGCCAGGGTGACGATCGCCAGTCCCGGGAAGGTGCAGATCCACCAGGCGTTGGTGATAAAACTCTGGCCCTCGGCGACCATCGTGCCCCACTCGGCGGTGGGTGGCTGAACCCCCAGGCCGAGGTAGCTGACCGCCGCCCCATTGAGCAGTACCAGCACCGCGTCGGACATGGAAAACACGATCGAACCGAACATGGCATTGGGCAACAGGTGCCGAAACAGAATGCGTCCATGGCCGAAGCCCAGGCTTTTCGCCGCCAAAGCAAAATCGCTTTGCTTGAGCACCAGGATCTGCGAACGGATCAGCCGTGCATAGGACACCCAACCCACCAAAGCCATCGCAATATAAAAGCTGCCCAGGCCGGGGCCGAGGATGGCCATGATCGCCAACATCAGCACCAGGAAGGGGAAGGCCAGAATAATATCGATCAGGCGCATGCAGATCGTGTCGAACCGGCCACCGATATAGCCGGCCAAGGCGCCGACGCAAGTGCCGATCAAGAATGGGAAAACCACCCCGATCACGGAAATCTGCAAGTCGATGCGCGCGCCCCAGATCACTCGGGAAAGAACGTCGCGACCGAAATTGTCCGTGCCGAACGGATGGGCCAGGCTCGGCCCCAGCAGGCGGATATCGGTGTTCTGGGCAATCGGATCGAAGGGCGCGACCCAGGGTGCGAAGAGTGCGAGCAACAGCCAGCCAAACAGAATCGCCAGGCCCAGCACGGTGGCCAGGCGCCGGTTGCGCAAGCCCAAACGCAACGCCAGACGCCAGGTGGGACTGAGGGCCTGGCCGCTCATCGCATGTTCACCCGCGGGTCGATCATCACGGTCAGCACATCAGCGAGGAAATTGACCGTGACGGTGGCGAGGGCCAGCACCATGGCCACGCCTTGGACCACCATGTAGTCGCGGGTAAAGATGCCGCGTACCAGCAATTGGCCGATGCCGGGAATGGCAAACAGACTTTCGATGACCACCGTGCCGCTGATCAACCAGCCGATGTTTACCGCCAGCAGGTTGACCGCCGGTACCAGGGAGTTGGGCAGCACATGCCGACGAAATATCGCCCGCTCGGACAAGCCCCGGGCCCGTGCGGCGGTGGCATGATCGGCTTGTAGCTCCATGAGCATGCTGGCGCGCAGATTGCGCACCAGCACGGCGGAAAGTGCCAAGGCAATGGTCAGGCACGGCAAAACCATGTGATGCAGTTTGTCCCACCCTGTACGTCCATAGCCTGAGACCGGGAACAGCCCCAACTGCACACTGAGCAGCAGGATCAACATGATGCCTAGCCAAAACGCCGGCATGCCAAGCCCTGCCGTGGTGAACAGGCGAATCAGGTGGTCCTGCCAGCCGCCCTTGTTGCGCGCCGCCACCGTTGCCAGGGGCACGGCAATCAGCAGCGCCAGCAGTACGCTGCCGAGCACCAGGAACAAGGTTGGCTCAATGCGGGTACTGATCAGCTTCAAGGCGTCGACTTTGTAGAGCAGCGATTGGCCGAGATCGCCTTTGAACAGGTTCTTGAGAAAGTAGAAGTACTGCATCCACAAGGGCTGGTCGAGACCGTACTGGGCACGAATCCTGATCAGCGCCTCCGGCGTGCTGCGCGAGCCCAGCAGCGCCCGGGCGGGGTCCCCGGGAATTGAGCGCACGAGCACAAAGGTGATCATGCTGATGCCAAACAGCACCGGCAATAGCTGTAGCGGGCGCGACAGTATGAAACGGTAGCGCGCCAGGTTCATGGGCTAGTTCCGATGGCGGTGCAGAAAGTCCAGCAGGACTGGGAAATAGGCGTGGGGCTCTTCGTAGAACGGCATGTGGCTGCTGTTGGGGAACACATTCAGTTGTACATCCTTGAGCGCCATTTTCATGCGCATTGCACAGGCTGGCGTCAGTTCATCATGTTGACCGGTGGTGATCAGCACGGGCATTTCGAAGCTGGCCATCTGCTCGATGCGATTCCAGTCCTTGAGATTGCCGGTATAGAGAAACTCGTTGGGGCCCTGCATGGTCATGTAGGGCCCCATGTTCCAGTCGCCCAGGGAACGTGTCACCGGTGCTGGCCACTCATCCAGACGGCAGACATGGCGATAGTTGAGCAAAGTGATGGCCGCCTGGTATTGCGGATGATCCAGGGTGCCCATGGCTTCATGGCGCTGCATCATCGCGACGGTCTCACTGCCCAGGGCAGCCCGCAGACGCTCCAGCTCCAGGGACAGGTGAGGGATATCGCCAGCGGTATTTTCCAGGATCAGGGTTTTCAGCGCTTGGGGGTGATGAATGGCGTACTCGATCGCCAGCCAGCCACCCCAGGAGTGCCCCAGCAGGTGCACTTTGCCCAGGTCGAGGGCTTGGCGGACGGTCTCTACCTCCGCCACATAACGGGTGATGTCCCACAGGGATTCGTCAGTAGGCCTGGCCGAGGCGCCGGTACCCAACTGATCGAAAGCGATGACCCGCAAGCCCTTTTCCTTGAGCCAGCCATGGCTGTCACGCAGATAATCGCAAGGCAATCCCGGGCCGCCATTGAGGCACAACAGCACTTCGTCGCCGTCGCCAAAGCCATAGGCCACCAGGTGATGACCATCGACTTCCACGTCGTACCGCTGGTCTGGCTCGATCTCACGCCACATCATTGCTCTCCTGCTCAGGTACCGCCCGTTGGCTAAACCTTACCGAGGAAGCTACGCGCCCATAAGCTAGCAATTCTTATAGGTTTGATCTGGCATTCCCTCGCTCAGGCGTGGCATTCTACTTGCACGATTTCAGGATTGAAATTAATAAGGGAGCCGAATGGATGCAGGCCAAGCTGTCTGACTTCAATACCCGTCTTTTGTCTGGCAGGAGCCTGGACGAACAGATGGACAACACCCTGGGGATGGTCCAGGCGCTAGGCTTTGAAGCCTTGGTGTACGACTACAGTCCGGTGCCGCTGGATCATGATGGGGCACTGATCACCCCGACTGTGCTGAAGTTGCGCAATACCCCCCGTGATTGGCACTCGCTCTGGTGTGAAGAAGGTTATTACCAGATCGACCCTGTCCAGCATCTGGCAATCAATGCCATTTCTCCTTTTGTCTGGTCCTATCGACCGGAGGCCGACACGGTGTTGCAGCCGTTCATCGGCCAGAGTCATGCACCAGTCGTGAGCTACCTGCAGGATTCGCGCATGACCTGCGGCGTGACGGTGCCTATGCATTTACCCAAAGGCGGCTTTGCGACATTGACCGGGCTGCGCGCCGATACGAAGGGGAGCACCCTGCAGGATGTCCGGCAAACCCTGGGCGACTTCAGCCTGATTTCCCATGCCCTGCAAGAGGCGGCTTTTCCGCTGCTCGGCAAGGAAGCCCGCGCATGCCCGGTTCGCCTGACCAAACGCGAGCGTGAGTGCTTGAGATTGGCCGCTGAAGGGTTGACGGCGGCGGACATCGCCAGGCAACTGAATCGTTCCTTGGCCACCATCACCCTCCACCTGACGTCTGCAATGCACAAGCTCGGCGCCAGGAATCGAGTCCAGGCCGTGGTCAGGGCGGTGCATTATCGGTTGCTCGATAGCTGAAATCGGGCAAAAACCTATCTGTTTCTCTAGTTATTCCGCCGGCCAGTCCCCGGTATCGTGTGCCGCAGGATTCCTGGGGAGCGGCACGAAATGGATTTTCCCGTAACGCACGAAGGCTTTGCGCCTTTTGGTCCGTATCAAACCTGGTATCGCATCACTGGCGACTTCAGCAGTGGCCGTACGCCGCTGCTGATCCTGCATGGCGGCCCGGGCTGTACACACGATTATGTCGATGCCTTCAAGGATATTGCCAACAGTGGCTATCCGGTGATTCATTACGACCAACTGGGCAATGGGCGTTCCACCCATCTGCCGGAAAAAGACCCCTCGTTCTGGAACGTGGCGCTCTTTCTCGATGAGTTGGCGAACCTGCTGGATCATCTGGGCATTGGCGACAATTACGCACTGTTGGGGCAATCCTGGGGCGGCATGTTGGCCAGCGAGCATGCGGTGCTCCAGCCCGCGGGCTTGCGCGGGTTGATCATCGCCAACTCCCCGGCGGACATGTCCACCTGGCTCCTTGAAGTCAATCGCTTGCGCCAGCTTCTACCCATTGAGGTGCAGCAAACACTGCTCAAGCACGAGCGGGCTGGAACCTTGACGTCTACCGAGTATTTTGAGGCCGCTCGGGTTTTCTACGACCGTCATGTCTGCCGTGTCACGCCCTGGCCCGAAGACGTCGCCCGGACCTTTGCCCAGATCGATGCCGATCCTACCGTTTATCACGCCATGAACGGCCCCACCGAATTCCATGTGATCGGCAGCATGAAGGACTGGACCATCGTTGATCGCTTGCCTCGGATCAAGGTGCCGACCCTGTTGATTTCAGGCCGATACGATGAAGCGACGCCGTTGGTGGTCAAACCCTATGTGGATCATGTTCCCGACATTCGCTGGGCGTTGTTCGAACACTCCAGCCATATGCCCCATGTCGAGGAGCGGATGGCTTGCATGGGGACTGTGGTGGGTTTCCTGGATGAGTGTCTGTAGGCGTCTGCGCAATCTGAGCCGTCATTTTTGTTGTGTTTCTCGACGCGTCCTGTGAGACGCGTCTCTTTTTTGAGTGGAAAATTCCCGCTCTCTTGAACCGAAAGCGATATGCAGGGTCTGGTGTGCGCGCATTGCTGTGCATGCCTGCTGTCATTTCTGTATCGAGGGATCGAACATGTCCGTATTTGCCTTAGGGACGAGGCTAGTTGTTGCGTCGCTGTGTTTTCTGGCGATGAACATTGCTGTCGCCGCGCCAACCCCCGGCGACACGGACCTGATCCGTGAACGCCAGGACCGTCTGCTCCAAGAGCAGCGCCGACGCCTTGAAGAACTCAAGGACCTGCCCGGCAAGGAGGCGAAGCCGGCCCAGCCCACGGCACCTGCCGATACCCGTTGTTTTCCGATCAAGACCATCGAGCTCAAGGGCGCCGATGCTTTGTCCGATGCGGAGCGCGAACGCCTGCTCAAGCCTTACATCGGCCAATGCCTGGGCGTGCCGCAGTTGAACGAGCTGCTCAAAGTCATTACTGACCATTATCTCGACAAAGGCCTGGTCACCAGTCGTGCCTACTTACCGCAACAGGACCTGTCCAGCGGTCACCTGCAAGTGCTGGTGGTCGAGGGTCGCCTGGAAGGCTTGAGAGGTGCCGAGAACAGCAAGCTGTCGGATCGCGAGTTGGCGATGGCGTTTCCCGGCAAAACCGGCGAACTGCTCAATCTGCGTGAGATGGAGCAGATGGTCGATCAACTGAACCGGTTGCCGTCCAACCGTGCACAAATGGAACTGACCCCGGGGCAGAACATCGGCGGCAGCGAAGTGCGGGTCAATAACACTGCGCAAAAAACTTGGCGCGCTGGCCTGTCACGGCATAACGACGGGCAGAAAAGCACGGGCGAGCAGCAATGGGGCGCCTCCCTGGACTGGGACAGTCCCCTGGGCCTGGCTGACCAATTGGCCTTGCGCGGTGGCCACGATGCCATCAGCGATCACCAGAAAACCTCGCGCAACGGCATGCTCTATTACAACCTGCCGTTTGGCTGGTGGAACCTGAGCTACACCTACAGCCAAAGCGAGTACCGCGCCGTGGGCCAGGCCAACGGCTTCAATTTCAAGCAGAGCGGCGACAGCCAGAACCATCAGGTGCGCCTGGAACGTGTGGTCCATCGCGACGCGGTGAGCAAGACCTCCCTCAATACTGGTCTTGCGTACCTGCGCACCAGTAACTTCATCGAAGACAGCAAGCTCGCTGAAAGCAGCAATCGCATCAGCGAGGCACAGTTCGGCATCAACCATGGCCGGCGAGTGGGCAATGCCTTCGTCAACCTCGACCTGGGCCTGCAACAAGGTATCGGTGCCCTCGATGCCCAGGGCGATCATGAGCCGGGCCCTGGAGTGCCAGATGCGCGCTATCGCAAATACACCGCGACCCTCAGCTATTTGCAGCCCTTCATGCTGGGCGGCGAGTCCTTCAGCTTCAGCAGCCTGATGACCGGCCAGCGTAGCGAAGACGTGCTGTTCAGCCCCCAGCGCATGAGCCTGGGCGGCCTGTCGTCGATTCGTGGTTACAAGGACCAGACATTGTCCGGCGACAGCGGCGGCTATTGGCGCAACGACTTGCGTTGGAGCCGCCCGGTGACCCTGGAGTGGCTGCGCCCGGTGTTCGCCGAATACGGCACCAGCCTCGGCTATGACCTGGGCGTGATTCGAGGCAATCACTACAACGACGATGAGCACGGGCGCATGTCGAGCAACTCGCTGGAGCTGTTCGCCCGCGGTGAGCACCTGAGCGCCAGCGTCACCTTCGCCCACTCCCTGGAACGTCCGGATGCCCTGACCGAGCGCGAAGCGCCGATCTACTTCCGCGTGGATGTATCCATCTAATTTCTGCTGTAACGAGACCTGATCATGGACGACCGCCAATACGCCTTCCTGGCCCGCCAGCCTTCTGCTGCCCTGAAAACCCGCGACGCCTTCTGGGGCATGCCCAAGCGCGGCCTGGCGTTCCTGCTGGCCAACGTCATGTTCTGGCAGCCAATGTGGGCCCAGGCGGGCGGCATCGTGGTCAGCGCCCCGGGCACCAGCCTCGGGCAGGCCGGCAACGGCGTGCCAGTGGTCAACATCGCCAAGCCCAACGGCAGCGGCCTGTCCCACAACCAGTTCAAGGACTACAACGTCGGCAGCAACGGCGTGATCCTCAACAACGCCACCAACGCCGCCCAGTCCACGCAACTGGGCGGGATCATCCTCGGCAACCCGAATCTCCAGGGCACGGCCGCGAAGGTCATCCTCAACGAAGTCAACGGCGGCAACCCCAGCCAATTGCGCGGCTACACCGAAGTGGCGGGGCAGTCGGCCCATGTCATCGTCGCCAACCCCTATGGCATCACCTGCAATGGCTGCGGGTTTATCAATACCCCAAAGGCGACCCTGACCACGGGCAAGCCGATCATCGAAAACGGCCAGGTGGGTCGCTATCAGGTGGACCAGGGCAGCGTCGCCATTGAAGGCGCGGGCCTGAACGCGAACAACGTCGACCGCTTCGAAATCATCACCCGCAGCGCCAAGATCAACGCCGAGATCCAGGCCAAGAACCTGACCATCGTGGCCGGGCGCAATGACGTCAATGCCAATACCCTGAACGCCACTGCCCGGGCCGATGATGGCAGTGCGAAACCAGAGCTGGCTATCGACTCGTCGGCGTTGGGTGGTATGTACGCCGGCGCGATCAAGCTGGTGGGTACCGAGGCCGGGGTTGGCGTGAAGCTGGACGGCAAGATGGTTGCCAGTGGGGGGGATATTCAGCTGGATGCCAATGGGCATTTGAGTTTGGCGCAAACCACGGCGGCAGGTGCCGTCGAGATCAAGGCTCAAAGCCTGGACGCCCAAGGGACGATCTATGCCGGCAGCCATGTTCAGGCGACGACCAAGGGCGCTCTCAGCAACCAGCGCGCCATCGCGGCGCGCGAGAAGGTCACGCTGACCACCGACGGCCAGCTCAACAACCTCGGCATCATCGAAGCAGGCGTCAACGTCGATAACACCCGCAACCAGATTGGCGATGTCGTGCTGACCGCGGTGAATATCGACAACCGCGGGCAGAGCGTCATCGCCAGTCGCGACTTGAAAGCCACGACCACGCAGACCCTCGACAATCGCGGCGGCACTTTTTCCGCCGGCAAGACCCTGACGCTCGACAGCAAGGACATCGATAATCGCGCCGGCACGCTGGTCAGCCAAGGCAAAATTCAAGCGTTGGCCACTGGGGCGTTGGATAACCGTGATAAAGGGATCATCGCCAGCGACGGCGAGCAGACCCTGGTCGCCGGGACGCTGAAGAACAGCGCAGGCGTCATCAGCAGCAACGACCTCCTGAAGCTCGAAGCGAGAACCTTGGATAACAGCGGCGGCAAGATTGCCTCCGACGCCGCACTGACCCTTGGGGGCGGCAATGCTGAAAATAGCGCAGGACAAATCACCAGCCAGGGTGATCTCGTTGCCACGCTGAAAAGCTTCAACCAGCAGGACGGCAAGTTGGTCAGCCAGGGGAAACTGACCCTGACCGCAGATCACATCAACAACAGCGCCGACGGCTATATCGCCTCGGTCAAGGCGATGAGCCTGACCGCTTACCAGCAACTGCTCAATAACGGCGAGGCGATCATCAGCACTGAGCAGGGGCTGACGATCAGCGGCGGTGGCCTCGATAACACCAAAGGCAGCCTGCTCAGCCAAGGTGATCTGAAGGTCGATATCACCGGGGATTTCCTCAACCAGGATGGCAGCGCCATCACCCAGGCTGGGAACGTGGATATCGAGGCGAGCAGTCTCGATAACCGTGGCGGTGTCCTTGCTAGTGTCGGCGGTTGGCTGAAAGCCACGCTGGCCACGGTGTTGGATAACGGCGAGTCGCTCACCTCGGCCGACGCAGCTGGGTTGATCCAGGCACAGTCCGTCGATCTCGATGCGAAACAAGCGGTGCTCAACAATGGCGGGCAGGTTTCGGCTTTGTCCGATGACGTTGATATCACCACCGCCACGCTTGAGAACCGCAACGGTGCAGTGCTCGCCAAACAGGCCCTGACTGTACGTGCTCAGAATCTGGACAACAGCGACGGACGCGCAGCGGCAAACGCCGTTGATTTCGGTTTGACCGGGGCACTGAATAACCAGCGCGGTCTGGTGGAGGGTTCCAACGGCCTGCTGATCACGGCTGCGTCGATTGATAACCAGGGCGGCAAGTTGCGCTCGGTGGGCAAGCTGGGGAACGCGACGCTAACGGTTGATCAGCTGCTGGACAACCGGAGCGGCGTCATTGAAGCGGCCACCCAGGACCTGTCCTTGCAGATGGCAGGCTTCAACAATGCTGGCGGCAATGTTCGTCATGTGGGCACCGGCACTTTAGCTGTGGACCTCGCCAGGTTCAGCAACATTGGCGGCAGCCTGATGACCTCAGGCACCCTGACCGTCGACGCGGCGCGTTGGGACAACAGCTCGGATATCCAAGCCAATGTCCTGAACCTGAAGGTGGGCCAGCTCAATCAGACCAGCAGCGGCAAGTTGGTCGCGGTGCAAAGCCTGTTGGCTACGGGCGGCACCTGGAACAACGCGGGCATCATCAGCAGCGACGTTGATCTGGATCTGAAGCTGACCGGCGCTTATGTCGGCACCGAAAACAGTCGCCTCAGCAGTGCCGATCAATTCGATCTGAGCGCCGCCAGCCTCGATCTCTCCAGCGGCTCGCGCCTGGCTGGCGGTGGCATGACCACCATCAGCAGTCTCGGTGCGCTGAATAATGCCGGCCGGATCACTGGCGGGGGCAAGTTCTCCCTGGCCGCCACGAGCCTGGTCAATACGGGCACGCTGGGTGGCGCCGACACCGTCGAACTGGCTGCCAACGAGGCCCGTAACGACCGCGGCCTGATCTTCAGCGGCGCGGACATGGCCCTGCGTTTCAACCGCTTCACCAACTATCGCGCGGACGTCTACAGCCTGGGGGCACTGAATGTCGCGGCACGAGATGGCGTCGCTCGCAGCGTGTTGCTGGAGAACATCTCCGGCACCCTTGAGTCGGCAAAGGACATGTCGCTGCGCAGCGACACCCTGATCAATCGCAAGGACGTCTTCTCCACCACCGATGAGCTGGTGTCGGGCTCCATCAGTGTCAAATGCTATGACTGCGGTGGTGACCACCACAACGTCGACTATGTGGCCAGTGAAACCTACCAAAGCGCAGTGCTTGAAGACTCGGCCAGTGCCACGTTGATGAGTGGGGCGAAGCTGACCGTTGATGGCTCTGCGGTGACCAACCAATACAGTGTAATGGCCTCGGCTTCCGACCTGCTGATCACCGCAGACAACTTCGCTAACGTTGGCGCTGCTTCCGGCACTAGCGTCAGGACGCGGACCTGGAACACCGGCCGGGTCACCGATGGCACCGACGAGCGTTTCCGCGCCAGGGTCATCGTCCCCTACAACGCCCAGGCCAACCCGAAACAACTGCCGGTCGATGCGTTGAACCGTTTTCGCCAGGTGGGCGACATCACGATCGTGACGCCAGGAGAGTCGCTGGCACCGTCGGTTGTTCAATCGGGCGGCAATATCAGCATCCAGGCTACGCAGCGCCTGGAGAACAGCAGTATCGTGCAGTTCCGGGCACCGCTGGCGGGTGCAACCAAGTCAGCAGCCACCGATGTGGCCAGCGCCGCACAGCCAGCGGTCGTGGTGCTCAACCCGCAGTTGCCGCCTGATCTGGCCCAACAACAAGTCAACCCGACCACCATGCCCGGGTTCACCTTGCCGACTGGCGAGAATGGTTTGTTCCGTGTCGTCGACAGCGCGGCCGCAGCGCAAGACAGCCACGACCAGAGTCGGGCCACTGTCCAGGGCTCGGACGCCAGCCGGGTCATCACCGGCCCCAAATACCTGATTGAAACCAACCCCGCGCTGACCGACCTCAGGAAGTTCATGAGCTCGGACTACTTGCTGGATAACCTGGGTTATGACCCCGATACCAGTTGGAAGCGCCTGGGCGATGGTTTGTACGAACAACGCCTGATCCAACAGGCGGTGCTGGCCCGCACTGGGCAGCGTTTCATTGCCGGACAGACCAGCGACGAAGGCATGTTCAAGTACCTGATGAACAACGCCATCGCCAGCAAGGAACAACTGAACCTGACCCTTGGCGTGACCCTGACTTCGCAACAAGTCGCCGCGCTGACCCACGACATCGTCTGGATGGAAGACCAGGTCGTCAATGGCCAACATGTCCTGGTGCCGGTGCTTTACCTGGCACAGGCCAACAACCGGCTGATGGCCGATGGCGCGTTGATCCAGGGCAAGAACCTCACCCTGATTGCGGGCACCGACCTGAAGAACGCCGGGACGCTGCGTGCCAGCGAGAACCTCTCGGCGGCAGCCGGGAACAACCTGATCAACACGCGCCTGGCCGAGGCTGGCGAGCGGCTCAAGTTGGTCGCGGGCAAAGACCTGGTCAACATGCAAGGCGGCATCCTCAAAGGCAAGGACGTCGAGCTGTTGACCTTGACCGGCGACATCCGCAACGACCGGACCATCACCACCCTCGAGAACAGCGGCAAGGGCTTCAGTTCGAAAACCTCCGTTGTCGACAGTGCCGCGCGCATCGAGGCCGGTAACAACCTCACCATGCGTGCAGCGGGCGATCTGCTCAACGTAGGCGGCGCGATCACTGCGGGCAGCAACGCGGACTTGAGTGCGGGCAAAGACGTTGTCATCTCCGCGGCTCGCGAAGAAAGCGGCTCGATGCGTCAGGACAAACGCCACTTCTGGGAACAGAGCCAGACCGTTCAGCACGCCAGTGAAGTCAAGGCGGGCGGCGACCTGAACGTCACCGCCGGCAACAACCTGACCGTAGTCGCCAGCCATCTGCAAGCCAAGGGCGATATCAACCTGAGCGGTAACGATGTCGCGCTGATCTCGGCGGCGAACGAGAACTCCAGCGAGTACCGCTACAAACGCAGCGGCAAGAAGATCAACAAGGAAGAGGACCATGTCTCGCAGCAGGCGAGCACCCTCGATGCTGGGGGGGATGTAAGGGTTGCTGCGCGCAATGATCTGTTGATGGTCGCGAGCAAGATTGCGGCGGGTAACGAGGCGTATCTGGTGGCGGGTAAGCAGCTGAGTCTGCTGGCTGAGCAGAATCGTGATTACTCGCTGTATGACATGAAGAAAAAGGGCAACTGGGGCAGTAAAGCCGCACGGCGCGATGAGGTGACGCAACTCACCCATATCGGAAGCGAGATCAACACCGGGGGCGACCTGATGTTGGTCAGCGGTGGCGATCAGACCTATCAAGTGGCGAAGCTGCAAAGCGGCAACGACCTGATCATCGACAGCGGTGGGCGCATCACCTTCGAAGGGGTCAAGGACTTCCACGACGAGAGCCATACCAAGAGCAAAAGCGACCTGGCCTGGTACAAGATGAAAGGCGAGGGGCGGACTGACGAAACCTTGCGCCAGAGCGCTCTGGTTGCCCAAGGAAAGTTGGTGATCAAGGCCGTCGATGGGCTGCGCATCGATGTCAAACAAGTGGATCAGCAGAGCGTCAGCCAAACCATCGATGCAATGGTGAAGGCTGAACCGGACCTGGCCTGGATGAAAGAGGCCCAGGCGCGTGGCGACATTGACTGGCGCCAGGTGAAGGAAATCCACGACAGCTTCGAGTATGACAATTCCGGTCTGGGAGCTGGGGCCAAGATCGCCATCGCGATTTTGATGTCTTTCATCATGGGGCCGGCAGGTTTCGGACTGTCGGGCACCAATCTTGCGGTCGCCACCAGCCTGAGCACCACGGCGGTCACCAGCACCATTGAGAACAAAGGCAACCTGGGACTCGCGCTGAAGGAAACAGTCAGCGCCGATAGTTTGAAGAGTGCGGCGATTGCCGGTTTTACCGCCTATGCATCCGAATACGCGGACCAAGAATGGTTTAGTAGTGCCGACAGCTCCAGCACGACCACTCAAGGCGTCGAGCCGTCGACGGGGTCGGCAGGTTCGGCATCGAGCGCGAGTAATTCCTCCAAGGATATCTTCCGTTGGAACACCGCGACTGACACTGCAATCCGCACAACCGGGCAAGCAGTGATCTCCAGCAGTATCTCCACCGCGATCGGTGGTGGCAGCTTTGGCAGCAACTTCAATGCTGCCCTGCTGGGAGAGGCCGGCAATGTGGCGATGGCGACCGGCTTCAACTGGGTGGGCGATACCATCAAGTTCCCCGATGGCGGCCCACAGAAAATTGTTGCCCACGCGATCATGGGGGGGCTGCTGGCTGAGCTGACGGGCAGCGACTTCAAGACCGGTGCGGTTGCCGCCGGTTTGAATGAAGCGCTGATTCCCGGCATGGCCAAGGTGGCGGGTGAAAACAAAAATCTGCAACTGATGCTGTCGCAACTGACGGGGCTTCTGGCAGCGGCTGCGGTCGATGGCGACCTGAATACAGGTTCGACGATCGCCAAGAAAGCGACGGAATTCAACTATCTGTTCCATGCCGAACTGGTCGAAAGAGAACAGAAGCTCAATACGTGCGCCTCCCCGGCGGATTGCCAATCCGTCAGGGACTATTACAACAACCTCGATACGGCTCGGAACAAAGAGTTCGGACAGTACTGCCGGAATAACCCGGCGAGCTGTTTGCAAGTGACCAAACAGCTGGTGGATGAGATTCCGGCTAATGAGAAGATGCTGCATGACGGCAGGAGCGCCGGGCTCGATCGTTCCGCAGCGCTTTGGGAAATTACTCGAAGTAACGAGCGGGCCATCAATACCGGCATCGTCGAGAAGACGCGTACCGATAAAGGCGATGGGGCTGCCTTTCTGACGGAGCTTGCGGCGGATGGATTGAGTCAGGACCGGGGGCTGTTCTCGTCGACGGCTGGGGGGAAGGGTGGTACAACCGGGGTTAAGGTTGGGGTTGTGGGGGCCGATGGTGAAAAAGGGGCTAGGAATCTTCCACTCAAGGATGCTGATCGTTTAGCTGAGGTAAATAAGACTCTTGATCGTATCGAAGCTGGCGGTCCTTTTCCCCACAGTAAAGATGGAACCATCTTCAGGAACAAAGAAGGTAAGCTGCCAGATGGAGATTACCGTGAGTATACCGTTGATACACCAGGCGCGAGCAATCGCGGCACACGTCGGGTAGTTCAAGATGCAAACTCCGGTAGGATGTACTACACAGACGATCATTACGAAAGTTTCATTCAAGTTGATCCGGTCAGGAGGTAGTCATGGCGAATATGAGCTACTTGAAAAAAGCGTCGGCAGTTTCGATCCACTTTGTTCGCGCTGAGGAGATTAAAGATGAGTTGGACTCTCTAGGCGATATGGTAATTGCGAGGTCAGTAGCGAACGTAAGGTCAGATAAGGATTTGTTTGCAGTTGTCGCGTCGGCGATGCAGTTTCCAGATTATTTTGGAAACAACTGGGACGCTCTTGACGAGTGTTTGGGTGATATGGATTGGTTGCCTGCTGATGGTTATTGTCTTGTTCTACGCGATGCAGCTAAAGGATGGTCTCAGGCCCCATATGCGTTGGGGTGTTTTGTAACGGCTTGGCTGGAAGCTGCTGAGTATTGGGCGGAAAGCAGAACGCCATTCCATTTAGTGTTCGTTATGTAATAAGTTCAAAAGCAACCGGTGCAGCTGTAGAGAAAAGGGCAGACTTGTTTTTTGTAAGCACAGAGGGAGCCAGTTTTTTGTTTTTGCTCGGTGTCTAGTCCTGAAATAGGTTTACACCTATTTCACCCCAACGCCCGATGCATCGCATCGGGCGTTTTGTATTTCAGAGACAGGTGTGGACGCTCGCGGTTGTAGATCGATACCGACTCACTGACCATCTTCTTCGCCTGCGTTAAATCCTGTGGCCGCTGGAGCAAAAGCTCTGTCTTCAATATCCCGTTGACCCGCTCTGCCAAGGCGTTTTGGTAGCAGTCATAGCCATCAGTCATCGAGCACCTGATGCCGTGCTTCACATGCAACTCCTGATACATTCCCGAGCAATACTGGCTGCCTCTATCTGAGTGATGCACCAGCGGCTGCTCCGTTCGACGGTATTTCACCGCTCGGCGCAGCGCCTGCGCGACCGACTCGGTGTGTAGGCTTTCATGGACGTGATAGCCCACGATCTTTCGTGAAAAAGCATCCGTCACAAGGCTCAAGTAGGCCACACCTTCCTGAGTGGGCAGATAGGTGATGTCAGCCACCCAGACTTGTTCCGGGCCGCTGGGAATAACTTGATTAGGACCGGGTTTGAGCAGGTTTGGATGACGCCGAAAGCGGTGATGGCTGTCGGTTGTCTTGTGATACGCCCGCTTGCGGGCTACCAATAAACGCCGTTCACGCAGAATCGAAAACAGGCGATCTCGACCCACTTGCAGCTCAAGCTGAGGTTGGCACTGCAGCAAGTAATGCAGCTTTCGGGCGCCCAAACGTGGCTGCCGCTGACGTTTTTGCTGAACGAAATCGGCAACTTTCTGATCCAGAGCGAGACGCGCCGCATCGGCGCGATTGCGTTTGTAGTAAGCTTGGCGGCTTATCTCCATGAACTGGCAAGCCCTGCTGATGCTCAGGTTTTGGATTCGTTTTTGGGCGAGGACTTGCCGGGACGCTTTTTTACGACAGAGAGACCGTAGTCATTTTTCAAGACATCCACGACCGCCTCGAAAAACTGCGCTTTCTGATTGGACAGCGCCAACTGCTCTTCAAGCTCTTTGATGCGTTGCTCTGGCGTTAATGGTCGGTTTTTGTCGGGCATAGACCCCATCCTCGGCGAGCCAATGTATGTGCCTGGGCTCCAATCCTGCCGACCGTGCTTGCGTAACCACGTCAGAACGGTCGTTTTGCCTTGAATCCCGTAGCGCTCCTGAGCCTCTTTATAACTCAGCTCGCCTTTTTCGACCTGATCGACGACCGACAATTTAAAGGTCAGCGTGTAGTCTCGCTGACTACGCCTTTTTACTGATTCCATTACGTCCTCCTGAAAGCAGATCAGAAGGTGTAAACCTTATTCAGGACGGGACACGGTTTATAAATAAGTCTGTCCCCTTTTTTCCTTTTTTCTGCCAGGGACTGACGGCGCAAGCCGTCACGAAATGGCGTAAGAAACCCAGCGGGTACTAACCCCGCCCGGCAAGGACTAGCCATCCACCGGAAGCGAGTCTTGCGTGGTGTTCGGGTAACCGGCGCTGCGAAGCGTAGACAGCGAGTGTGAAAAGGGGACTGTGAAAAGGGGACAGATTTATTTTGTGCGAAAGAAATACAGATATCCCGTGGTAAATACGGGGAGGCGGCTGATCATATTTCAGATGCGCAAAGAGATGGTCACCCGGATGTATTAACAATCGATAGGCCAGGAGCTCCAGGGAATAGGAAGGAGTCCATTGGTGGTCTCCCGAAGGTTTCTGGGAAACAATTGGATGAGTACCCACCAGCTATGTTTAAGGAAGGTGGGGCTGGCGCGAGTGTTAGACCCATAAGCCCGAGGGATAATATGGCGGCTGGCGCGTGCATAGGGAATGCATGCCGAGGATTGTCAGACGGAGAAAAAGTCAGGATTAAGGTGGTGGAATAATGGCTAGGTTTGAAGAAAGTGTGTATCTGTCATACTCACAATTTTGCGTATTTCTGAGCTCGCTCGATCAGCCATATAACGACTGGAGTGATCGGAGCTATGCGCAAGGATTTTCTTGGCGAGTGGGAAGCGCTTCTTTTAGGGCCTTAACTGAGGATGGGGTTCATAAAGTTAATATTTTTATCAATGAAGAGGAATCTGTACTGGGTACGGAGGTTGTTCGGGCGTTTAGAGTTCCATTTGCTGTCAAAGGTAAGAGTGTTGAAATCGGCAGTATCTCGGATACGGTTTCGCTAGAGCTATCTGAGGGGGATTATGCTCTTTCGGTCGAATTTATTGATCCTTCCCTGAATGGTGTAAATGAAATAAATGTCCGATTGAATAAAGGGAGTTGTGATTTTGACGTGTTAAGAGCAGATGCTGAAATTAATGATCAGGGCGGCTTTGATGTCAATGCGAAACCTGCGAGTTAGATAGTGAAGAAACGTGCCTTGGAGGGCCATTGATGCGACACGATGTTGTTTTACGCTTTATAGCGATGACTTTGTTCTGCTTCACACTGACGGGATGCATTCATTACGAGCATAAGAGCGCAGAAGGAAAACCCTGGGAAGAGGTCGCGACGATTCGGCAGTATGACAAAAGCCTGTCAATATCTAAGATCGATGACGATGAATCCTTATATCAGCTCGCTCGCCAGACCGAATATCGACTCGGCGCAGGAAGACATAAACTTTCCGTTAAGCAAACTATTGGAACCGGATACTCAAGTCCAGTTGAAATGACCGTGGATTTGGTCGGGGGCCGTACCTATGGGCTTTATGGCATATCTTCGATGAAATGGTGGTATTACGAAATTCGCGATGTCGAGACAGGGCGTTCCGCGAAGGTTATAGAGCCGGCTGTTACAGCGACGCCTTCTGGATCAGCTGGGCAGGCGGTCCAATAATTTCATTGTGGCAAGGGAGCAAGCTCTCATGGAACAAATTGCAACCATGTGATTTTTAAGGCTGAAAATACATATCGATCGTTCCCACGCTCCTGCGTGGGAATGTCGCCAGGGACGCTCCGCGTTCCGCTTCTGGAAGGGTGACGCAGAGCGTCACGGGATGCATTCCCACGCAGAGCGTGGGAACGATCAAACTCGGTGTGCCAGGAAGATTGAGTTTACTGCTCTAGGGCTGTTGCGCAGCCCAGCGGGGCGGTGCGATGTTTCGCTAAATCCCCTCGCCACAAAAGCCGGATTGTGATCGCTCACCATGGGCAGGTTTATCTTGCTGTCCCCTTCTTTTTCTTCCTGTCGCGCCTTGGGTGTCCCGGGTTTGCGTACAACGAGCTTACAGCGGGCACCACGGGTCTTCCCCCTTCGCGCTTTCCAGGATCTTCGGAAAGTTTCGCTCAAAGGCCCAGCCTGAAGCCACGGCAGTCATGGTGGTTTTGCAGGCGGGGTTCTTTTCCGAGACGATCACGTTCATATAGAACTGGCTGCCGTAGATTGTCGGCGCCCATAGCACCATGTCGCTTCTGTCGGCATTGCTGTCGACTTTCAATTGGATGGTATTGACGAGTCTCCCACCCGTCGTGAGCTCGGTCACTTGTGGGTGAAAGCAGTGGTTCAGATAGCTTTGTACCCGTTTTTCCACCTCCGCCCGCTCCTGTGTCAGGCAGTACTCGGGGCTGGTTACGCCAGTGTTCAGCAGCTCGTCCTTGGTATACGGATGCAGTGAGCAGCCGCTCAATAGCAGAAAAACGATCCCTGTAAATTTCTTGTACAAAACTCATGCTCCATCTGAAAAAGGAAATATTTTCCATCTATTTAAGAGGTGGATGGCCGTGTGGCTGGATAGGTGACTGGCCCAAGGGCCGTCAGCTTGTCTATCGTGAAGGTGCTCATCAACACTTTGATGAGTACACCGATGGTGGCGTTCAGCGCGGCGATGCAGAGGGCAAACATCACCTCAGTGATCATCCATCAGTGGCCATGGAGCGACTTCCAGGACATGAACTCCGATGGTCGTAACCCGTAGCGTGCGAGCACCCCTTCGTGCAGTCGACGGAGTTCTTCGACGATCAGTGCTTGCACCTCCGGCTGCTCTCTTTCCGAAACATATTCCGCTACGGAGCGTTGAATACAGAACAACGGGTCAAGCTCTGGGTGAGTGACGATTTCCCGAATGGTCTTCTTGATGAGGTCTCGCCATGCCAGGCGTAAAGGGTCCGGCTCCGCAAGGTCTTGCTTGATTGCCAGATATTCCTGTGTTGAGCGTTCGTAGGCCCAGATATACAGGTCGCGAAGCAGCTCTACACGGGTCATTTCGTACACACCCAACGTGGCTCGGCTGTACGCCTGCTCCGGTACATCCAAGAAGGTCAGCGGACAAAGGTTGGCCCGGAACAAGGGGAGATTTGCTGCCAGTCGGGATGTGCGTTTATTGATGCCGGCAAAGGGCTGCAAGTAGGGCAGGTGCACCATCATGAAGAAAGACTGCTCGAACGGATCAGCGATCTGATTGGCTTTGCCAAGCAGGACGTCCAGTGCATCTTCAATTTGCTGTGGCGTTGAGAGCGGGCGATAGGTACTTTTCCCGATGTCGACGGCGTGCTGGCGAATTCGGCCCTCGTCTGCTGGGTTGGGCAGCAGGTTTTCGGCCAAGGCGCTATGCAGGTTCATCAATGTGTAGCGGTTGAACTCGGCACTCTCGATGTTCTCGACCAAAAGCTCGATAGCTGTCTTATGGTTCAAGATCATCTGCGTTTCTATAGCGGCCTTGCCCTGTGCTGCCTTACCTTGCTCGATGAGTTGTCGCGTGTCGAGCCGTGAGTAGGTGTTCCCTTCCAGATGGCTTGATGCCCACGACAGATCAATCAACAAGCGATTCAGAACCGCCCGGCTATAAGTGCCTGCTGGCTCCGTCGCATCTGCGGTTTTGCCCATCCTGTGCAATTGGCGCCGCAACGACTCAGGTAAGTACCCTGTCTCGTTAGGACGATAGGCGTCCAGAAAGTCACGCTGGTAGCCCACCGGCTTGCGCGCTTCTGTGGGCTGGTTGATATAGGCGAGTATGTCCCGGCTGTCTGCAGATAATGGAATGAAGGCAGGGAAGGCATCGGTGTCAGTATTCAGGGCGTGGGTTTCGGCCTGGTGTTCTATTGCGAAATAACGTCGTGCCCTGCCTTCTCCCTGTGCAGTGATTTGGCTGCTTTCGACCAGGTTTGCAAGGATGCGCTGCGCCGTTCGCCGGGCGATTTCCGGGTGCTTGGTCAAAAGCTCTGAGAGGCTCGCCCCGCTCCTGGATGCCAGGATACTGTTCAGTATGTCGGTGGTCGAAGGCATGGTTATGTTGGCGCTGTTAGAGAAGGTTTGGCGCGATTATGGCGCAGTTCTCAGAATCGCGCCATTTTGGGTTGAAAATGTGGCGCAGTTCTTGACGAACTGCGCCACAGCTCATGGGAGTAGATAGATGTAGTTGCTCCCGACGGTGGGGGCTACGTTATGGCCATAGTCGCCCGTCTTCACTTTCCGCCGCCTGCGCCCGCAATCGCCTGCCAATCACATCCATCACATCACACCCATCGCGCAGCGCGATCGTCAGCATTTTGCAAAAGTCGGAAAGCACCAGCGTGTCGGAACTGATCTCCGAGCGGAACGCAATGTTTTCCAGAAGCTGGGTCACGGTACGGATGCGGTAGTCAGCAGTTTCGAAGAGGACATCAAGCGGGGCTTCGGTGTCGATCAGCAGGGTAGCGGGGACGCAGTCGACGCCGGTGATGGGCATGTATCGGTTCATCGGTAGGACCTCATTCAGTTGAAAGGAGCTACCTCGTTGCCGGGTCGCCAAACCCGAGTCGCCATTGGGGCGACGAGGGACTATAGCCCCCTCCGTCCGAGCGCTACAAGACGTCACTTTCCGAGCTTCATGTAGGATTTTTGGCACATCAGTGGTTGTATTTTTCTGCGTCACTTTCGACCTTGACATAGGCCGCATAGGCGAATAGATTTTCGCCCAGTAGCTCAGTACAGCGCGCAGGCAATTGTTAGAACCTGCCCAGCAGTCCTGGGCTTTTTTTTGCCCAAGGAAAAGCCAGTGAAGCGAACCGCCGTTCTCATTGATGGAGGATTTTTCTTCCAGAGGGTTATGTTTTTCGGCCGCAAATATTTCAGCAAGGAACTGCTGTTATCCGCCGACCAGATATCCCAAATCATAAAAAAGCTCGTGAAGCTTCACATCATGAAAATGCCGAGATTGCCGTTGCTGGTGATCTGGAGCCTGATCCTGGATTGATATCTCAGGGCGCTGTGCACCCACAAACAACAGGCAGATGAACCCCGTTTCGCAGCACACCCTGCGCCCGCTCAATTCGGACTAGTAAACCGTGGCAACCCCCAACCGCAACGCTCTTATCGCCCAACTCGCGGCCAACCCCGATGACATCGCCGCACGCGCATCGCTCTATCGCGATCTGCTCGATACCGGGGAGGCATCACTGGAAGGTTTACGCATCGCGGCGGGCCTGGGCGATCCGGCGGCTAAGGTGGTGATGACTCAACTGAACACCACGGCCCACACAAACCTCCCCGGCCCTTTGCTGTCGCACCTGCGTGGCCTGCCGGTCGACCATCTGGAGTTGAACAACGCCGAACCCCAGTGGTGTGACGCCCTGGCCGGGCTGCCCTTGCGCACCTTGGTGCTCAACAGCCCGAGGTTTATCTGCGGGCCGGAGACGTGGCAGCGTTTGCCCGCCAATGCCCTCGAAACCTTGGAAGTCAGTAATTTTTCCCGCGACGATAACGCCAATTGCCTCCCATCGCCCGCGCGTTTGCGTCGGCTGAAGTTGCAAACCTACGGCGAGGACTTCGACGACCGTTTCCTCCGTCAACTGAGCGACAGCCCCTTGCAGGAATTGTCGTTGAACCGTTGCGATGACATCACCGACGACGGCCTTAAAGCACTGTCACGCCTCAAGCTACGCTACCTGACCTTGCAACGCGTGGGCGAGCTGACGTCCCGTGGCATGGCGCACTTGGCAAGTCATCCCCTTGAGCAGTTGTCCCTCAGTGGCAGCGGCGCGGTCCTCGACGATCCTTCCTGGCTTCGCGACCTGACGGGGTTGCGCTCGTTGAGTCTGGATGACTGTTATGCAAGCGAGAGCGTGTTGCAGGCGATTCGGGGGCTGCCCCTGGAAAAGCTTTCGCTGCACTCTGCGTTCATCTGCGAAGACGATCTTGAAGTACTGGAGGGAATGCCGCTCGCGGAGCTGGACCTCAAGTGTCTACGGCAGGTGATCGAGCGGCTCGATGTGCTGCACGAGTTTCCGCTCAAGCGCTTGGGACTCTCCGACGTGCAAGGCGTCTGCGCCAGTACGTTGAGTGATCTGCGTGGGTTGGCGTTGGAGTCCCTGGACCTGTCCTTGAACGACATCACCTGGAAGGAGCTGAAACAACTGGCTGGCCTGCCGCTGAAGCGGCTCAATCTGAGCTTTTGTCAGGGCGTCGACGGTAAGGTCTTGCGCAAGCTCGTCGAGTTGGGATTGCCATTGGAGGAGCTTGAAATAAGCGGCCTGAACCTGCGCGATGCCGACCTGGCTTGTGTGCGGGACCTGCCCCTGCAGCGCCTGGGTCTGTATGACAGCCCTTGGCTGACTGACGCCGGGGTGGCCCATCTCGCAGGCATGCCGCTGCGGGACCTGACGCTTGGGGCTGATCCAGGGGAATCGCGGATCACATCGGTCGTGGTGCCTGTGTTGGAGCAACTGCCGCTGCAAACACTGTGGTTGCCCAACTGCGCCGGGATCGATACAGACGGCTGGGATCGCTTGGCCAGTTTGCCAGCCCACGTGACCGGTCCGGGCATCTGACGCGCTGATAGGAATAGGCAGTGGCTTGGACAACACCCTGGCGCAAGCAGCGCTTGCAGCGGGCCTTCGAAGCGCTCTCCACGGAGCATGACCGACTACGACGCCAGTTTCGATCGTCGCGCTAGGGGGGCTGGATGCTCCTACGTCGTCGTCTCCTCTCTCTGATACCGCTTATTCCTTCCCCAGCAACCAGAGCAGTAAGGTGACTCCGACTCGCGAGAGTAAAAATTGCTCTCGCGTTTAGGTGTAGAGCACGAACAACCAAAAAACCAAACATTATTAGCGTTTTTTGTGGATTTCACCGTGCGGTTGATGTGACTACGCAATTTGCATCAAGTTATGTTCATTTATTATTGGATCCAATGTTCGGTGGCGTCAGATGCCGAGCCTGCCCACCTATGGACGTATCAAAAAGGATAAACGCCATGATGCTGAAGGATCCTTCCAGCAAATATCGACATTTCACCACCGTGGATCTGCCGGACCGCACATGGCCCGGTAAGGTCCAGTCCGTTGCGCCTAGCTGGTGCAGCGTCGATATGCGCGATGGCAATCAGGCCTTGATCGAGCCGATGAATGCCGAACGCAAGCGTCGTTTCTTCGACCTGTTGGTCAAGGTCGGTTTCAAGGAAATCGAAGTAGGCTTTCCAGCCGCTTCGCAGACCGATTTCGATTACGTGCGCGAACTTATCGAAACCGGTGCGATTCCCGATGACGTGACGATTCAGGTCATGACGCAAGCCCGCAGCCATCTCATCGAGCGCACGTTTGAGGCATTGAAGGGCGCTCCCCGCGCTATCGTGCATGTGTACAACGCGACCGCACCGGTGTTTCGAGACGTGGTATTCGGTGTTGACCGCGCCGGGTGCATCGAGATTGCCACCCAGGCCACTCGCGAAATCAAACAGCACATGGACAACAATCCCGAGACGCAGTGGACCTTCCAGTATTCCCCCGAGACTTTTTGTTTCACCGAGTTGGATTTCGCATTGCAAGTCTGCGAGGCGGTGACGGACGTCTTCGCACCAACGCCTACCAACAAGATGATCCTGAACCTGCCGACGACCGTCGAAGTCTCCACGGCCAATGTCTTCGCCGATCAGATCGAATGGTTTTGCCGGCATTTCAGCCGTCGTGACAGCGTGATCATCAGCGTCCATCCGCACAATGACCGGGGCACCGGGGTTGCCACCGCCGAGCAGGCCTGCCTGGCCGGTGCCGAACGGGTCGAGGGCACGCTGTTTGGTAACGGCGAGCGAACCGGCAATGTCGATATCCTCACCCTGGCCATGAATCTCTACACCAGCGGTATCGATCCGCAGCTGGATTTCTCGGACATCCTCCACGTCCAGCGCGAGGTGGAATACTGTAATCAGTTGCCCACGCATCCTCGCCATCCTTACGCGGGCGAGCTGGTGTTCACGGCCTTTTCAGGGTCGCATCAGGACGCGATCAAGAAAGGCTTTGCAGTGCGCCAGGCCAACCCCGATGGCTTCTGGGAAGTGCCTTATCTGCCTATTGATCCGGCGGATATGGGGCGCAGTTATGAGGCGGTCATTCGCGTCAACAGCCAATCCGGCAAGGGCGGCGTGGCCTATCTGCTTGAACAGCATGGGGTCGTGATGCCGCGCCGGTTGCAGATGGAGTTCAGCAACCTGGTCCAGCAAGAGGCGGATGGATCGGGCCAGGAGATCAGTAGCGAGATGATCCTTGCGTGCTTTACCCGGCACTATCTGGACGAGGGCAATCCCTACACGTTGTTGCCGCCTAAATTGGTCAGCGAAGGCGCTGTGACTTATCTGGAGGGCGTGCTCGACATGGGTGGCACCCAGTTCGATCTCCGCGGTGAGGGCAACGGTCCGCTGGCGGCGCTGGTCGATGCATTTGCCCAGCGTGGCGTTCACTTCGATATCGCCGATTATCATGAGCACGCTGCTCGCGATGGGGCTCAGGCCGAAGCACTGGCCTATGTCGAGATTCGCGTGAATAACCGGCTGCTATTTGGCGCCGCGCGCGACGGCAGTAGTTTGCTGGCGTCGCTCAAGGCGGTGACAAGCGCCGTCAATCACGCATTGCGCCTGGGGCTGCTCAGCGTGATGAGCGCTGGGGTGCCTTGCTGAGATGGCTGCGTGTACAGTCCTGGCGACGTTGGCCGCAATGAAAACACCAAGGTCGTAAGGCGGTTTCTCCAACAATGGCGTTATACCGAGGGTTACGGTCACTTGCGCCGTTATTTCCCATCTTGTTGCATCAGGGCCTTGCGTAACTTCCCTGGTGACATGCCAAACATGCTCTGAAAGTGCCGAATAAAATGCGGGGCATCCGCGAAGCCACATTCAAAGGCGATCTCACCGATCTGGCGATCGGAACTCACCAGCAGCCATCTGCCGAACCGGAGTCGGACCTGGCGGTAGAACTGGGCTGGGCTGTTGTTGGTTTCAGCGACAAACAGGCGTTCCAATTGCCGTTTACTGGTGCCGAGCAGATGCGCAATGGCCTCGATATCCAGGGGTTGGGCCATGTGTTTTTCCATCAACATCACGGCTTCATGCAGCCGACGATTGGATGAACTGGCGTATCCGAGCGCCTTGCGTCGGTCGACGAAACTGTTGGACGTGTTCTTTGCCACCGTCATCTGATGCACAACTTTGCCCGCACGATCCGGTCCGCAATGCATGCCGATCAGATGAAGGGCCAGTTCGATCACTGAAACACCGCCCGCGCAGGTAATCCGGTCCCGGTCGATCAGAAAGTCTCTGTTGATGACAAAGCGCAACGTGGGAAACCGGTGCTTCCAGTCATCGCCATGATAGGCGTGGACACACGCCGTTCGCCCGTCCATCAGGCCATGTCGCGCGAGCACGAAGCTGCCGGTGCACAGGCCAATCAACGGCACCTGTGCGGCTGCGGCCTGGTGGAGGAACGCGGGATAGGTTTTCGGCACCGCCTCGATGGAATCGAGCAATCCACCAATCACCACGATGTAGTCGAAACGCTCCGGGTCAGCGAGTTCACTGTCGATCGGTACGTCCAGTCCGCTACTGGAAATGACTCTTTGCCCGGGCGTGCCAAGTACTTTCCATTGGCAGCGTATGGGGCGGCTTTGATCACCCGTATCGGCGGCATGCCGCAACGCATCGGTCAGCCCTGACAGCGACAGCAAGGGGAAGCGTGGCCACAACATGATGCCAATGGACAGCTCGGCGGTGCCGCGGCGCATGGGTGGATGACGCGCCTGCCCATGATCGAGCCCGTCCACGAGGCTTTCCTGGGATGCCACAGGCTCTGTGCCGCCAGAATGTCGCAAATGTTCAATCATTCGTGCAAAGCATCCAACAAGTTATACCGCCGGTCCCACTACGATGGGCCTATGCGAAACGTTCTGCTGCCACCATAAAAACTATTGAGGAGCATCCGATGAAGACGTCCAAAGTTCAGCGTTTTTCCGGTATTTGTGCCGGTTTTCTGGTGTCCGTGCTGGCTGCGGCACCGGTGTTCGCATTGGAGACAGTAGAGCCGGGAAACCTGACCATCGCCTTCAGTGGTGATATGCCAGGAACAGGGTATCAAGATAGTCGGATGGTCGGCTATGACGGTGAAATCCTTCAACAAATTTCCGAAAAACTGGGCCTTAAGGTCAAACCGGCATTAATGGAGTGGTCAGGGACGATTGCATCGGTGCAGTCCAAGCGCGTGGATGTCATGGCAGGCACCATGGGCTGGACCGAACAACGCTCGAAAATCATGGCCTTGAGCGACCCGATCCACTACTTCAAGAACGGTATCACTCAGACAGACAAGACCAACTGGAACAGCCTCAAGGATTTGCAAGGCAAGAAAGTCGGCACCATCACCGGCTTTTCGTTCATCCCTGAGATGCGCAAGATCGATGGCCTGCAAGTCGCCCTGTACGACACGTCCGATGCGGCCGTTCGCGATCTGCTCGCCGGACGCATCGATGCGGTGATCGGCGACCCACCGGTCATGCAATACGCCATTTCCCGCAATGAGCAATGGCACCTGCATTTCAACGCCTTCGTCGACAACGATCCGAATTTCCCACTGCTGACTGGCTTGGGTCAGGTGGTGTTCGGCTTCAACAAGGCCAGCCCGGAACTGGTGACGGCGGTCAACGCGCAGATTCAGACGCTCTGGAAAAACTGTGAGATGCGCAAGATCGGCGCTCGCTACGGCCTGACCCAGGATGTCTGGTTCATGCCCGAAGGCAAGGACCTGCGCCTGGGCGTCGATCGCCCCGCGGACTGGACGCTACCTGGCTGCAAATAAGTGTGTGCGGCGATGGGGCGGACTCATGCGGATGCTCCGACTCATCGCCATGCCTATAACAAAAAAGAGGTTAGCCAAGATGTCGAGCCCGTCTGACACCGCGTTGCTGCGTGTGCACGAATTACACAAGAACTATGGCGATCTGGAAGTGCTCAAGGGCATCAGCCTGGAGTTGAAGCCCGGTGAGACCCTGTCGCTGATTGGCCCAAGCGGATCAGGGAAGTCCACCTGCCTGCGTTGCATCAATTACCTGGAAAAACCGACTAGTGGCGAGATCTGGCTGGGGAACGAGCTGATCGGGCAGGTCAAGGACGGTAAGCGTTTACGCCTGATGAGTGACCGGGAGATGGCTGCGCAGCGCCGCGAGATCGCCATGGTGTTCCAGTTGTTCTATCTCTGGCCGCACTTGAACGTGCGCGATAACGTCGCGCTCGGTCCCATCAAGGCCCAAGGCATGCCGCGCAAGCAGGCGTATGAGTTGGCCGACGCGATGTTGGAAAAAGTCCATCTGCGGCACAAGGCCGAGTCTTATCCCGAGCAATTGTCGGGTGGTCAGCAGCAGCGGGTCGCCATCGCCCGGGCTTTGGCCCAGCAACCGAAAGTGATTCTGTTCGACGAACCGACCTCGGCGTTGGATCCCGAGTTGGTCGGCGAAGTGTTGGCCGTGATTCGCGAGCTGGCGGAAGAGGGCCGCAGCATGATCATGGTCACCCACGAAGTGAGGTTTGCCCGCGATGTGGCGGATCGGGTGATCTTCATGGACGGCGGACGCATTGTCGAACAGGGGCCGTCGGCGCAAGTCATCGACAACCCTCGTCACGAACGTACCCGCAGTTTTCTTGGGCGCATGGCTGTGGAGAGCGCTTGATGGCGAATCTGGAAGCTTTCCTCGGGCTGTTGCCCTTGCTGTTGAAAGGCGCAATGAACGCGCTGGAAATTGCCCTCTGCACCTTGGTGCTGGCCAGCGCGGGTGGTCTGGTGCTGGCGGTTTTACTGACATTCAGCCGATCACGACTGGTACTCGGCGCCATCGCCTGTTTCATCGAATGGATGCGCAACGTGCCTGCGCTGGCACACCTGTTTCTGATCTACTTCGGGCTGTCCTATCTGGGAATCAATCTGCCCGCGTGGCTGGCGGCCATTGTCGGTTTGAGCCTGGTAGGCAGCGCCGTGTTGGCCGATACTTTCCGAGTCGGCTTGCAATCGTTGCACGTCGGCCAGCATGAAGCCGGGCAGGCCATCGGCCTGCACCGTATGCAGATTCTGCGCTACATCCTCTTGCCCCAGGCCCTGCGCGTTGCGTTGCCGGCTTATGCCAACTATGTCACGCAACTGATCAAGGACACGTCCATCGCCTCGGCCATTGCCGTGCCGGAAATCATGTTCCTGGCACGCAATCTTGTGACATCCACGTTCCAGACCTCGCTGATTTATCTGGCGGTGATGTGCATCTATGCGGCGATGATCCTGCCCATTGGCGTGGGATTCATCCGACTTGAACGTCATCTGGGGGCGGCGCGATGATCAGTTTTTTCCAGCAATACCCGGAATACTGGAGCGACTGGATTGCGCGCCTGCTACTCGGAGCACGGGTCAGCGCCGAGCTGTCCCTGACAGGCTTCGCCCTGGCGGCGCTGTTGGGCGCGTTACTGGCTTGGGCGATGAAAAGTCCCAGCGTACTGCTCAAGCGTCTGGCGGTGTTCTTCATCCAGGGGATGCGTGCAGTGCCGCTCCTGGCGTTGCTGCTGGCACTGTATTTCACCTTGCCCAGCCTCGGGCTGACGCTGTCGGGTTACTGGGCCGGAGCCATCGGTTTGGGCTTGCAGGGCTCGGCCTACGTCGCGGAAATCCTGCGCGGTGGACTGGACTCCTTGCATCGTGGCCAACGTGAGGCGGCCATCGCCACCGGCCTGACGCCATTGCAAGCCTTCACCGCAGTGATCTTTCCGCAAGCCATTCGCGGCATGTTGCCGCCGTTGCTCAATGCCTACGTGTCGATTCTGAAGGACAGCTCCCTGTGCGCCTTGATCGCCACCGATGAGTTGATGCTGGCGGCCCGGGCCATCGCGTCCGAATCCTTTTTGCCGATGCATATTTTCCTGCTGGTGGGGTTGTTCTATTTCGTCATCGCTTTCCCTCTTTCTCTGTTATCGCGAGTACTGGAAGTACGATTTTCTCGCGGACGCAAAACCATTCGAGGTTGAACACATGAACATCAAGGATCGAACCGCTTCCCACAGCATTGGCCAGTTGCGGCAAGCGCTGGAGTCCGGAGCGCTCACGAGCGAGTCCCTGGTTTGCGCGCAACTGGAGCGGATCGAGCGATTCAACGGTCAACTCAATGCTTATGTCGAGGCCTATCCCCAGCGCGCGCTCGGTGCCGCCATCGCGGCCGATCGGCAGCGGGCTGCCGGTGTCAACCTGGGGCCATTGCATGGCATTCCGGTTGCGATCAAGGATTTGTTCGAGATCGACGGCAAGGCCATAACCGGTGGTTCGCTGGCGCAGGAGCCGCGTATCTCGCGGCTCACCGCCACGGCAGTGCAGCGACTGGAGCGCGCCGGGGCGATCATCATGGGCAAGACCCACACCGTTGAATTCGCTTTCGGGGGATGGGGCACCAATGCCGTGATGGGCACGCCGTGGAACCCATGGGACGCCGACGTGCATCGTGCTCCAGGGGGTTCCAGCAGTGGTTCAGCGGTGGCCGTGGCCGGCGGGTTGGCAAGCGCGGCATTGGGCACCGACACCGGCGGCTCGGTGCGGATTCCCGCAGGTATGTGTGGTCTGGTTGGCCTGAAAACCACGCGTGGGTTGATCAGCCGTCACGGTTTGATTGAGTTGTGCCCATCGCTGGATTCGGTGGGGCCGATTACCCACACCGTCGAAGACGCCGCGTGGATGCTTGACGCGCTGCTGGGGCCGGACCCGCTGGATCCGGTCTCGGCCAAGTCGCCAGTGTTCAGCGCCGCGGCAGGTTTGAATCTTCCGGTGGCCGGTCTGCGCATCTGGGTGCTGCCACAGGCCGAACGCGTACACATCGCGCCTGGCGTATTGGCAGCCTATGACCAAGGGCTTGAGCAATTGGCCGCACTGGGCATGCATCTGGTCGAACAACCGCTACCGACTTCGCTGGAGCAGTGCATGCGCGTTGCCGGTGGCCTCATGAGTGCCGAAGGCTACGCTAGCCTTGGTAGCCTGTTCGAACGCGATGATCTGCGCTTCGATCCTCATGTGCAGCGTCGGGTGCTGAGCGGGCGCGCCATCGACGCGGCGGCTTATATCCATTTGCACAACCAACGACGTGTTGCCCGTCAAGCCATGGACGAAGCCATGTCCAATGTCGATGCCTGTGTGTTTCCGACCAACGCCATTGGCAGTGTGCCGTTGAATCAGGTCGATGAGTACGGTACGCCGCTGGCCTTGCTCGGCCGTTTCGCCAACTTGCTCAATCTCTGTTCAGTGGCGCTGCCGGCGGGCTTCGACGAGCAACGCATGCCGGTCTCGATGCAGATCGTCGGGCGTGCTTTCGCCGAGCCATTGGTCCTGCGGATCGCCCATGCCTACCAGCAAGTCAGTGATTGGCACCAGCGGCGGCCTGTGGGTTGGGACCTGTCGGACAGGGTGGTGGCGTAATGGAAATCTGTGTCGTCGGCGCTGGAATCGTTGGCTTGAGCAGTGCCTGGTTTTTACACAAGGCCGGTCATAACGTCACCGTCATCGATCGTGCGGGGGAGGCAGGCATGGGAGCCAGTGCTGCCAATGGAGCGCAATTGAGTTACAGCTATGTGCAACCACTGGCTGATCCCTCTCTGTTACCGGGCATTCCGAAGATGCTGTTGGCGCGCAACGGACCGCTGAAATTTTCGCCGCAATGGAGCGTGGAGCAATGGCGCTGGTGTGTGGAGTTTCTCGCGGCCTGCCGTACGTCCATTTCGCGCCAGACCACTGTCGAGTTGCTGGAACTGGCGCATGAAAGTCGGCTGGCGCTGGACGCCTTCATCAGTCAGGAAAAGGTGCAGTGCGATTTCGCCCGTACCGGAAAACTGGTTCTGTACCCCGATGCTGAAAGCCTGCGCAAGGCCGGCGAGCAGGTGCAGTTCCAGGCCGCCCAAGGCGCCAGGCAACAAAAAATCGTCAGCCCCGCCGAAGCCTTGGCGATCGAACCTGCACTTGAGGGCTACAAGAAGGCGTTTCACGGTGCGGTCCATACCGACAGCGAATGCGCGGTCGATGGGCGCAAGCTTTGTCAGGAGCTTGCGAGACTATTGAGCAAGCAGGGTGTGCGTTTTCTGTTCGACAGTGAGGTTGCCGCTTTCCGACGTGAACGCGGGCGCATCACCGCGCTGGAGATTCACCACGCCATCGAAGGCCCTGGTCTTTTAGGGACGCAGGCGGTCGTGCTGGCGGCTGGTGCTTACAGTGCGGGGTTGTTATCAGCGTTCGGTGTGCGCATGCCGGTCTACCCGCTCAAGGGATACAGCATTACGTTGCCGATCACTGATTCGATGAATGCACCGACGGTCAGCGTGACTGACATGCGGCGTAAAACAGTGTTCGCCCGGATCGGTGATCGCTTACGCGTCGCGGGGATGGTCGAGTTGTGTGGGCTGGACGCATCGATTCCCGTTAAGCGTATCGAACAACTGAAAGCCTCGACGCAGGCATTGTTCGGTCTGGGAGGGAACGCCGATGATTGTCAGCCCTGGACCGGTTGGCGTCCGGCGACCCCCACCGGGCGGCCGATTCTGGCCGTCAGTGGTTGTGAGAACCTGTACGTCAATTGCGGCCAGGGTGCGCTGGGCATGACCTTGGCATTCGGTAGTGCCCAGCGTCTGGTCCGGTTGATCGACGGCATGGCGCCTTAACTTTCTCAATTCAGGGAATAAACCCGATGGCAACGATTCAACGTTTTCAGAGCAGCGTGCGGATGTCCGGTGTGGTCAGTCATGGCGATCTGCTTTACCTCTCCGGCCAGGTGCCCACTGATCTACAGGTTGGCATCGAAGAGCAGACGCAGCAGGTGCTGGCCAAGATAGAAGCCTTGTTGTCGCTGGCGGGCAGCGACAAGGGCCAGCTTTTGAGCGCGCAGATCTGGCTCAAGGACATTGATCGTGATTTCGCTCTGATGAATTCGGTGTGGGACGCCTGGCTGCCAGCGGATAGTGCTCCGGCACGGGCCACTGTTCAGGCACGTCTGGCGCGGCCTGAGGTGCTGGTGGAGATCATGGTTATCGCCGTGAAACCTGCTTCTGGTGTTTGAGAAGGTTCAGGCGTTCATCACCTGGTTGGCTGCAAACCCGTTGGTTGGCGATGTGATTCCCGGCTGTGGTGGGTTGCGCAAGGTGCGATGGTCTCGTGGCGGGATGGGTAAGCGTGGTGGTACGCGGGTTATCTACTACAACGCGCTTCCTGAAGGCCACATCTGGTTGCTGATAGCCTACGCCAAGGCGAAGTTCGACAACCTGCCGACCGCCTTCCTGAATCAATTGAAAGAGGAGATCAGCAATGGATCATGAAATGGAGAACTTTCAAAAAGACTTGTTGGCTTCGGTACGCCAAATGAAAGCTGGCAAGGCGGCACGCACAACCGAGGTGACGCTTTCGGCTGCGGCTGAGGCCAGGGCTAAAGTCGGTGTATCTCAAAGTGCATTTGCCGAGCTGCTGGGAGTCAGCCTGCGTACATTGCAGGATTGGGAGCAAGGTCGTCGGCGACCTGCCGGTGCGGCACAAACCCTATTAAGGGTTGCAAGCCAGCACCCAGAAGCACTGCGAGCCCTTCAAGCCATCTGACGTTTAATTACGTCGAGCCGTGAATTTCAGGCACAAAAAAAGACATCCGTGGACGTCTTTAGATGATGAATTGGTGGGCCGGGGTAATTTGAATTGATTCTGTATCGTATTGATTTTTATTGATTATTTTTGGTTAGATTTTCTATTGGAATACCTTATGGAATACCATTCGCGAATCTTCTTAAATTCCTGCCTTTACGTCGACCAAAGCTCAATTCCACAGCTGTACTTCGGATTTCGCCTTTGAGTGGAACCAACGGCTACTGATAGCGATTGCTGGCGCTTGGTTCATTCCTTCACTCGCTCTGGCGAGTCGGCGCGTGCCTTATTGCTGTCGCGTACGGCAAATGCGCTCGTGCTCCAACTTCTCAAGATGTCGCGCGTATTGAGCTGATGGTTCGCGAATTGGCTGTGCAGAATCAAAGTTTCGACACGGATTAAATTGCAGAGGGGCTGGAGGGGATTTGGTGTCTCTGTACAGTGGTCGCGGAGCACACACCCGATAAGCCTATCGGATCTCTCAGATCAGGGATCCATTGATCGCGTCCGGCTTTACGACGGTCAAGGCTCAGGCTAAGGTGCTGGCATAAGGACATGATTCTCTAACATTTGTCCACGGAAGGTTCCTGATCAGTCGTAGTGAAACTACCGCCCTTCCTTTCCGACTTTGTTGTGCCCTGAAAAACGCGTGCCGAGCAAGGTGCTGTCATCGATCACCAACGGGATTGGCGATTGACGCATCAATGTGGTTGTTGCAAGCGTCCCGAACATCAAAAAATTGCTAAATTGAAGGCGGAAAGTATGGATTTTTCGACGCTGTTGCATCTATGGGGTGCAGCAAGCTCCGAGCAGCTGATCGCGCCAATAACGGTAGTTGGCTTCGTTTTCATTTTGTGCGCTTGGTACTTTGTCCGTTATTTTTGTCCATCCTTCAAACTTAGCAGTCAGCTGAAAAAACTGACTAAACGTGTGCACGGTGTGAAAGCGCTCGCCCCGTCTCAACGGCGCTCTGAATTGGAGCAACTGTTCAATGGAAGCAAGCTGGAGCACTCTTGGCACGAATACGCTGAAACGCTGCACGACCAGTTTGAGTTTCAAGAAGGCGAACAGGTTCTTGTCCGGTCGCGCGCCACCGCCGGAGCCGCGCATTTTTTCTCACCTCAAAGCGTGGTTGATACCCCGCTGGGAACCGAGTTTTATAAACACCTGCCTGGTATTTTGACCGGCATCGGTATTGTCGGAACCTTCTTCGGCTTGATGCTAGGCCTACAGCATTTTGATCCAAGCACCCCTGAGCAGGTAAATGCCAGCGTCGATAAGCTGCTCAAGGACGTGTTGTTTGCGTTCATCGGCTCCTTTATTTCAATCATGGCCTCTATAGCCGTCACGATTACTGAAAAGTGGCGTCTGGGCCAATGCTACAGGCTTCTTGAAGCGTTCAACGAAACCATCGACGGGCTTTTCGACAGTGGTGTCGGTGAGGAATATCTAGCGGAGCTTGTGCGCTCGAGTGCTGAAAGCTCCGTGCAAACCCGTCAGCTCAAGGACAGCCTGGTAACCGATCTGCGGGAAATGCTGCAGAACCTCGTTGATACCCAAGTCCGCGAAAGCCTCAAATTAGCGGATACCTTGTCAACGACTTACCGTGACTCTGGGCAGTTGTTGGCCGATCAGGTAAGCAGTGCGATTGAGAACAGTCTCAAATCCCCCCTTGAAGCTATTGCGGGTGCGGTTCAGGCCGCCAGTGGCGACCAGTCAGGGCAAGTACAGAACCTTCTTCAGGATGTTCTAGTTGCCTTCATGAATAAGCTGGAAGGTACGTTCGGCCAACAGTTCAACGGTCTACACGAACTGATGGGTCAGTCCGTTGCCGCAATGCAGTCGATGCAGCAAGGCTTTTCGACGCTGATCCAAGATATGCGTTCGGCTAGCGAGTCCTCGACCCAAAACAGCTCGACTATGATCGCTCAGTTACTCTCCGATATGCAGGCCGGACAGAACGCCATGCAAGCGGGGATGAACGAGATGCTCGCCAATCTCCAGGCTTCGGTTGCCCGTATCGGCAACGAAGGGGAGGGGGCAGGTGCTCGAATGGCCGAGCAGTTGGAGAAGTTGTTTGCTCAAAGCGAGGCTCGCCAACAGGCAATGGCTGAGAATCTCCAGGCTTTTGTTGAGTCGATCAAGCAGAACATCGGCCAAGGTCAACAGGAAACCATGGCGAAAATTGCGGGCTCCGTTGAGGTGCTGGGTGAGCAACTCTCGGCAGTCTTCAAGCAATTGGAGCACGGCCAGCAGCAGATGGATCTAACCACCCGCGCTGCACAGGCTGACCTGCATCAAGGCACCCGTGACTTGGTGGGCGGTCTTGACGAACAGGTCAAGGCGTTGCTGCAAACAGTGTCAGAGCAACAGAAATCTGCACAGGACACCGTTAAGGCATTGAGTGCCCAAACAGAGCAGCATTTGCAGAGCATGCAGCTAGGCGCAGACAAGATGCGGGCGGCGGCTGAGCGGTTTGAAACGGCCGGACAAAGCGTTGCGCGTGCCAGTGAGTCGACTGCGGGGCTGATGGGCACAGTCCAGGGCGCAGGTACTGAGCTTGCACAGGCATCACGTGAGTTGAACACCGTGGTTGCGGACTATCGAAACAATCGTGAAGCGCTGGCGAAAACTCTCGCGGTCATCGAAGGGGTTGTCGCAAGCGCACAAGGGGAGGCCAGCGGCCGCAGCCAGTATCTCCAGGACCTGAAGGTTCAAAGCGAGCGAATGCAGGCGCTTAACCGTGAAGTTTATGAATACCTGGAAAACATCAGTGGTGTGTTGGGTAACGGCTTTAAAGAGTTCGGTGATGGCATGGATCGGACCTTGAGACAAACGCTGGGTAGTCTGGATGCCGAGCTCGATAAAGCAGTCAAGAGCCTCGCTGGCGGTGTAGAAGGGGTCAAGGAAAGTCTCGAAGACTTCGGCGACATCATGGAACGAATCAGGCAGTAACGGAGGCTAGTCGATGTTTGGTAAGCAAATGCCTTCGGTTGTCCGTTCAAAAGACGAGGGAGAGAAGCCGTTCTGGATCTCCTTCGCTGATTTGATGACTGCGATGATGATTCTATTTCTCGTGGTCATGGTGGCGGCTTTGAGTTCTGTGACGCAGCGTATTAACCAAGCGGAGCAGGGAGAGAAGCAACGTAATAGGGACATCAGTCAGATCTGCGAGCACCTGAGCCTTCAGGCGAAGACTGCCAGTAAAACCATCGTCGTGGACTGCAAGGACAATAGGATTAGCTTCGGGGATGCTGGCCGCTTTGGGCATAACCAGTACGCGCTGAGCAACGATGGCCAGTCGGCACTTCAAGAGGTTGTGCCGATGATTCTGGACGCGGCTAACAGTGAAGAAGGCCGTAAATGGTTCAAACAGGTTGTGATCGAGGGATCGACAGACACCGACGGCTCCTATCTTTATAACCTGCACCTTTCACTGCAGCGTTCAGAGTGGGTGATGTGTAGTCTGCTCGATAGCCGCAGCCCGCTCCAAGTCGGATTGTCGCCGGAGCACCAACAGCAAATCAGATCGATTTTCCTGGCAGGCGGTGTGTCGTTCAACAATGCAAAGGACACCAAGGAAGAGAGCCGGCGAGTGGAGTTGCGCATGCAGTTCTTTGGCTTGAAGGAAAAGGAGGACAACCTCAAGCCAGAGGTACCGGTGTTCAATAACACCGATATGGAAAAGTGTCAGTTGGCGATGAGCCGATGACTAGCCCAATCGCGAGGCTTTCCGCCGCTATTAACCTGAGTCTTTCCACGCATCGAACCGGGGCAGCGCCTGAACCGCTGGCGCGATTCCCCCGTCTGGGTGCTGCGGGAATTGATCTTTACGAAAGATTTGAACGCGCTGAAAAGGCTTTGCCGCCACCTCAGGAAAAGCGCCGCGCTGCGATAAACAAATTCCGCAATGTACTCCCACTCAACGCCTCAGAATGGCGTTTGGTTTTTGCCGGTCTCTCGGACAAGAGTGAGCGAGTCGGACCGATACTGGACGATGACCAGCTTTTTGACCGAGTGCATAAAGAAATCCATCACCGCATTGAAAAACGGAGACTGAGCCGCCGAGATTGGTTGGCGCTGTGCTTTAGCTACTTTGGGTACGAGGCCGCCACGCCTGATCGGAACGCCAATTGGTGTGTGTTGCGGGCAGACGTTCAGCTTGGCTTCGAATGCGTCAGTGGTCAGCAAAAACGCGAGAAGGAATGGGTGCATATCGTCCAGCAGCATCAGGAGCTTTTTTCCGAGCAGGCAGGTGCCAGGCTGGGTGACCAGATGTTCAAGGGAGAGATCAGCGACCTTTCGGCATTGCAGACGATTGCGCAGATCCCTGACAGCAGTTGGCTGTGGCGAAGGATCTTTAACGTACTTATCTCTCGTATATTTATGTTGGATGACGCCGAGTTTTCTCAGCGCTTAGCCGACCTTGTCGACATCGGCCGGCAGCATCCGCGGTACATGAACGACATTCTGAGTGCATGCCTGTCGCGTTATCACTTGGCAGCGTATCGAGAGAAACCGTCGTCGCTGCTCAAACAGGTCGCCCTCGACAACTGGGGCAGCCCTCAGATCCGTTCCAGACAAAACAGCTGGCTGCAGTACGTTGAAAAAGATGTCTGTGCAATGGTCGTTGCGTGGTTCGCGAAGGAAGATCTGGAGCACTTCTTCAACCTGTTGAAGGGAGACTCCGAGGTTGATCAGTCGCGCCTGTATTACTGGCTAAGATTTGCCAACCAAATGAGCTACACCCGAATCGTCATGGGCTCGGACGCCTGGCAAGACAGTGGGCGGGACTTCGTTCATTTCCGTGAGAAGAACAAAGGGCGCTTGAGCAAGTTGGTAGGCGGTCCCGGGCACAATAATGCTGTAGTCATGCAGATTGGAAACTACTTTTTCGTGGAGTTTTCTGGAACAGGTAATGCCTGCTATGTGTACAAAGCAGATAATTCACCGTTCAATCCGGACAAATCTCAGCTTGCACTTAAAGCAGATCTGAAGCAGGCAAGTGCTTTCAATCCTATGCGGCATTCACCTGCACCTAGCCGCCCAAATCGCGTAGAGGGCTGGCTCAGCAAATTCGATGATGCCCTCGAGAAATTGGGTATTCGCGTGCAAAGTCAGGCCGGAGCGCCAGGTTCAGCCAAACCATTGCCTTTCGAAGACCAAGTCCGTGACGCCCTGAAGTCGGTCAAACACAAAGTCTATGACCAGCGCGCGCGCGGCGGTGCGTTTCAGGTCCAGCTCGATGACAACGACCTGGCCGCCGTTGCTGCGCTCCAACGCCTGGGCTTCAAGCCCGTCAATCACCAGCCACTCCGGTTCTGGAGACAGTAATGCTCAAGCGTTTCCTCAAAGGCATTGGCCTGCAGATGAATTCGGCGTTAGAAAATACTGAGCCTGTTTTTTCCATTGAGGAGCAGGGCGTTTGTTATCCCCTGAGCTTGGCGGAAAATACGGAGTCCTGGCCGCTGGCAAGCTATCTGGACCAGTTGGAAGAAGAGGAGTTCGTCTCCCAACTCAGCGATCGCTGGCTGCTGACGTGGGATGAGCTCTATCGGCTTCTAGATGAGCCAGAGCACTTAACAAGTCTGCCGCTATTGGGGTTACCGCCACAGACAACTCTCATCCCGCAACTGAGCAGCCAGGGCAGTCTTGCCTCCGACGACTTCAAAGTCTCCATCAGTGGATGGCGTGACCCGCAGTCCAATGCAAATGTGCAGGTGCAGCGTACGGGGGCCATCGTCCAGTACCACGAAACAATGGAAATTCTGTCTGAGTCATCGTGGAAACTGACCGGTGCGGTACGGCAACTTTATCTGGCTCAGCAAAATGAGCCGGGTGAAGTAACTAACCAGATTGGCTGGGCTAGCATCAGGAAGTTGGCGCGCAAGGCTGGTGCCGGTATGGATGGCTTCTTGGATAAGACCGTCGTTATCAAACCTGAAAGCTTGCGACTCAACCCGCGAAAATCGACAGTAGGTAATACGCCTGTTATCGAGCTGGAACCAGGCTTCGAAGGCCAGCCGGCAAACTGGCTTGCGAGTTTCGACGGTGCCAATCAGGTTCAGGATCGATATCGGGTGATCGGTGATGATGGATCGTTAACACACGTCCTGATTGAGCCTGAAGTCAAATCTGTATTGGACTATGTGCGCTCGCTGCCCGGGCGTCGGGTCGCGGGCGACGAAGCGCTTTCATTTGTCCGCAACCCGTACAGCGCACTCGGCGACAGCGCCGCGCAAGTTCTGGATGCCGGGACCTATGAAGACGACTTGGCCGAGGCTGGAATTTTCTTTCATCGCTTTCGTCTGGAGCCCAAACTGGATGAAGCGGGACAGCGCATCGAGCAGGTAAATCTGACGCTCGAACCAATCTCGCCAACGCCGCAAGCGCCCATCGAAGTTGAATTCAAAGCGGCTTATGAACTCGCGCCGTTCGTGCATGAGTTGCAGCTGAAATTGGCCGCTGGCATGCCAGCTGGTTTCTGGCAGGGCTATGAGCTGGAGCTCAGCGATTTTGATTTGCGGCAGATGGTAGGTATCAGCGACCTGCTTAAGCGTTGGCAAAACGAAGCGGCCGGTATTGAGTTCGACTCAGTCCTTGACCTGTCTCTATACGGCGATCGTGTGACAGGCATCGGGGAAGCGGAAAAAATAACTTCGCCTTTCCTCGTCAAAGAGGCGACAGAGAACTGGTTGCCGAAGGATGTGGCGGCGCTGGGCATTGACGCAGAAGTTCTTGGGCGTTGGGATCCTTCCGACCGTGCTCAATTTGAAGCGTTTGAGCAGCGACTGGACGAAGCTCGCGCTGCCGGTGATGAAACGGTCTGTTTGCCAGAGTCCGAAACACCGCTGTCGATTGCCGCCGCCGAGCAACTGTTTAATGCCTGGTCCAAGAAGATCGCCCCTGTCGAGACCGGCCTGGTCCAGCAACAGGAAAAAGTTGGTCGCGCCGTACTGCAAATCGGCCACAACATCGACGAACCGACCTACGTTGAGATTCGCCAAGCAGCATTACGCGCCGCTTTGGATGCAATACCAGAGTTGCCCAGCTTGCTCAAGCCTGAGGTCGTATTGCGTGAGCACCAGCTTCAAGGCGTCGCGTGGTTGCAGCATTTGTTCCGCTTGTCCCCCGCGGACGTGTCAGGTTGCTTGCTCGCTGATGACATGGGGCTTGGGAAAACGATCCAGTTGCTCACCTTCCTTGTCTGGTACCTGGAAAAATATCCACAAGACAAACCGACACTTATCGTCGCCCCAGTTTCGTTGCTTGATAACTGGGAGCGTGAGCTTCATCGGTTCTTCTTCGCTGATGCGCTACCAGTGTTGAAGCTGTATGGCTCAGCCTTGAGTGCAGTGAAGTTCAAGAAGGAAGAAATCCCTGCTGACTTGAAAGCAAAAGGCATCAAGAATTTGCTGCGCCCAGGTTGGGTGGGTGGCGCCCGAATCGTCCTGACGACTTACGAGACACTTCGCGATCAGGAGTTTTCCCTGGCGCGCCAGCAGTGGTCGATCGTCGTGTGCGATGAAGCGCAGAAGCTGAAGAACCCCGCGGCACTGGTGACTCAGGCGATCAAAGCCATTCCTGCGAGATTTCGAGTGGCGTGTACCGGTACGCCTGTCGAGAACACCTTGATCGATCTCTGGTGTCTGTTCGACTTCATTCAACCAGGTTTTCTAGGTGGTTTGAACCAGTTCGGTCGCGAGTATCAGCGCCCAATCGAAGCCGCGTTGGAGCGTGACACGGTTGCCCTGGAGCGCCTTCGAGGGCTTATCGATCCGCAGACTTTGCGCCGAACCAAGCAGGACGTTGCCAAAGACCTGCCTGCCAAAATTGAAGACTCGGCGTGCCGTTCTTTGAGCATGCACGCCTTGCAGCGCAATCTGTACCTGTCGGAAATATCCGCCTACAGCCAGAAGCAGCAGATTGAAGAACAGCTCGATCAAAAGACCTCCGGCATGCTCGGGTTGCTGCACAAGCTCAAGCTCATTTGTGCTCATCCTTACAGCGTTCAGCCAGACAAGCGATTGC
Source organism: Pseudomonas sp. Lb2C2 (assembly GCF_052112205.1). Taxonomy (NCBI): domain Bacteria; kingdom Pseudomonadati; phylum Pseudomonadota; class Gammaproteobacteria; order Pseudomonadales; family Pseudomonadaceae; genus Pseudomonas; species Pseudomonas sp. Lb2C2. The sequence continues at coordinate 91,992 of NZ_JAUTYW010000002.1, forward strand.
GTGACAACTCGCCGAAGCTGCAATGGTTGATGCAGACCCTTGAGTCGATCAAAAGAGCTGGAAATGGCGACAAGGTCATTGTCTTTACCGAGTTGCGTGATATTCAGCGGGAGTTGCAGCACTCGATCCAGGAGCATTTCGGGTTTCGGGCAACCGTCATCAACGGCGATACCAGTACCAGCAGCCAGAGTGCGAATAGCCGGCAGCGGCTGATCGACCAATTCCAGGAGCTGCCGGGATTCGCAGTCATCATTCTGTCGACCATCGCTGTCGGGTTTGGGGTGAACGTGCAGGCAGCCAACCACGTCATTCACTTCACCCGTTGCTGGAACCCGGCCAAGGAAGATCAAGCAACTGACAGGGCTTATCGGATTGGACAGGAGAAGGATGTCTATGTGTACTACCCGACGGTTCGTGATGCGCAGATGCCGACGTTCGAAGCGACACTCGATGAGTTGCTGAGTAAGCGGCGGGCGTTGGCGCGGGACATGTTGAGTGGGGCTTCGGATATTCAGGCTTCGGACTTTGAGGCGCTGCTGAAAACACGCTGAGCCCGACTTGCAGGAAAACGTTGCTTGGCGATATGTCAAATATAAGTACAGGTAAGTTCCTGCTCGGGTTTGCAAATAGGCAAAAACCAGCCAAGTGGCGCTTGTCTGGTACAACCTGTGAGCGGATTGCTTACCTGTGCACACGTCCAGTATTGGCGCCGAAAGCTCAGCGGCTGTGCGCAGCATCCGAGTCTGCTGCCCACCTTAACCCGCTCTCCTGAGCAAGGCATGATGCAAGAACTCCTAACCGGAAGAACCCGACTGCTATGACCAATCTGAGCACGGAAGCGATTCACTTGCCGCAACCCACTGAACTATCCAGCAAGATCGTCAGTGTCTATGAACTGCTTATGGATTCTGCGCTGGATGTTCCCCAGTACCAGCGTCCCTACAAGTGGACCGGGAAGAATATCAACCAACTGTTCTCCGATATCGCCATCCACAAGGATAGGTCCGCCTACCGCTTGGGCACTATCGTTTTTCATCAAGAGGGTGGGACAAGGAACATCGTCGACGGCCAGCAGCGGACTGTCAGCCTGCTGCTGGCGGCCCGTGCGTTGATTCAGCGTAACAAAGAAAAAAAGCTCGAACGCAAAGACCTGCAAGAGCGCCTGCTAAAACTTGAGCAAGCGATGGTGAACCCAAGCTTTAGCAGCGAGATCTCGCAGAAGAACATCCACAGCAATTACCTTGAGGTGGCCCGCATCGTTTCCCGCGCGGACTTCACCGAGGTGCATATCGACTTCTTCCTGAACAAGTGCCAGGTCGTGGCCGTGGCCTTGAACGATGTGTCGGAAGCCTTCCAATTCTTCGACTCGCAGAATGCGCGGGGCCGGGACCTGGAGCCCCATGATTTGCTCAAGGCTTATCATCTGCGTGAGTTCGGCCCGCATGACGAGCCATTGAAGGCGGCAACTGTAGCGCGTTGGGAGAACAGCGACTCCAAGGAGTTGGCCACACTGTTCTCCCAGTACCTGTACCGCATCCGCAACTGGTCGAAAGGGGTTTCGGCTCGTTACTTCAGCAAAGATGACAGCGACTTGTTCAAGGGCGTGAACATTGACACGGTGGCCAGCTATCCCTATGTGGAGCAACTGCGCATCGCCCACCATTTTGTAGATAACTACAACGGGCAGTACGAGCGCAAGATCGACTCGCGCGAGCTCGGTTTTCCCTTCCATCTGGACCAGCTCATCATCAATGGTCGGCGCTTTTTTGAGCTGATCAGCCACTACCAGAGCAAAGTAGCGCGGATCAGCGCCGAGTCCTGGAACGGGCATGAACTGGTGGGGGCTGAGGGGCTCGATGGCTATGCGAAAACTATCATGGATACCCTCAATACTTACCCGGCAAGAACCCGAACCGGCGATTGTTATGTACGGGCGATGTTCGATTGCCTGTTGATCTATTACATCGACAAGTTTGGTCACGCGGATATCTCTCGTGCCATCGAAAAGGTTTTCGTCTGGGCCTATAGCCTGCGCCTGAAGATGCAGGTAGTGCAGCTGGCAAGCATGGATAACCACGTGCTGGAGAACAATCTGTTCAGGTTGATCAAAGACGCCACACGTCCTGCCGACTTTATCAACTGCAGTCTGGCGGTGATGAGCGGTACGAAGTCAACCAGGACCGATGAGATCGAGGCTCTGTTCAAGGCGATGAAATATTATGAGTAATGAAATCAGCCAGCTTTCCATCAAGGCGCTGCTGAGCGGTAGCGTTGAGTATGTTATCCCGATGTATCAGCGTAATTACGCCTGGGAGGAGGGTGAGATCACTCAGCTGATTCAGGACGTGATCGACTACCTGCCAATGACCTCTGATAAAGCGCGCAATTACTATATTGGCACTCTGGTGGTGTATGAGCGCCCGGATAGCAAAACCCCGGTGTTTGAAACCATTGACGGCCAGCAGCGGCTGACGACCCTGTCGTTGTTGACGTCGTATCTGAAAAACACCCGGTTGGTGGATCTCGCCTGGTATTCGACTTTGAGCATTCACTTTGACAGCCGCGAACACTCGCGCGCGACCTTTGCGGCGATCTTCGAGGGGAAGTTCAACGACGATCCTGCCGAGGTATTGGTCGAGAGGCAGATCAATACCGGCATCCTCAATGGCTATCGGCTGATCCAGAAAGTCTTGCCTCAGAAGCTGAAGGAGAAGGGAATTTCGCCTCAGCAATTTGCCGACTACTTGTTTGAATTCGTACAAATCATGCGGGTTAAGGTACCGGCTGATACGGACCTGAACCATTACTTCGAGATTATGAACAACCGCGGTGAGCAGCTGGAAAAGCACGAAGTGCTCAAGGCGCGGATGATGGAGAAGTTGCAAGGCTGTGAGCGGAGTCAGAATTGCTTGCACGCAGTGTGGGAAGCCTGTGCCAACATGGAGCGCTATGTGCAAATGGGCTTCACGCCTGGCCAGCGTGGCAGCATTTTTGGCGAAAAGAACTGGGGACGGTTTGAACTCGCTGACTTCGATTCGCTTCGGGCTGCGTTGCACAGTACGCAAGAGGTGGCTGCCCAGCAGGACACTCGCTTGACCCTTGATCAGATCATTGCCAAGGCACCGGTCGCTGCGAAGCAGGATGAGCCAAGTGAAGACTCGCCGGAGCGTTTCAACACGATTATCAACTTCCCGAACTTCCTGTTGCATGTGCTTCGCGTCGATATCCAAGCGGACATCCCTCTGGATGACAAGCGCCTGCTCGACACCTTTGAAGAGTACGTATTAAAACAACCCGACCCAGTGGCCGCGGTGAAGCGTTTTACCTTCAGCCTGCTGCGCTGCAAGTATCTGTTTGACCAGTATGTAATCAAGCGCGAGTTCATCAAGGGCACTGATGGCTGGAGTCTCAAACGCTTCAAGTGGAATGAGGGCGGTGAGCGCAGCCGCGCTGGTCGAGGAAGTTATGTGAATACCTTCGGCGAAGAGGACGGTAATGAAGGCATCAACCGTCGCATTCTGATGCTGCTGTCGGCATTTCATGTTTCTACGCCAACGCTGGTCTACAAACACTGGCTGAATGCGGCGCTGCATCACCTGTTTCATGCTGATCAGATTGACGCTCAAGCTTATCTTCAGCACATGGAGTCGGTCGCCAAGGCGTTTGTCTTTGACCGCTTTCTCGCTCCAGAGGCAGGCCTGGATTACTACGCGATCATCTATCAGAACAAGGGTGGATGTCAGACACGCCGCGAAAGCATTACGGCGGAGAAATTTGAGTCCAGATTGACGTTTGGCAACATCGAAAACAACCTGGTGTTCAACTTTCTGGACTACCTGCTTTGGCTTGAGCACGGCGCAAGCGAGCCGGTTAAATCCTATGAATTTACCTTCCGTAGTTCGGTAGAGCATTACTACCCGCAGCATCCATTAGACGGACAAGTTCAGCTCGACGCTGGCACGCTGAATTCGTTCGGCAATCTCTGCCTGATCAGCCATGACAAGAACTCTCGCCTGAGTAATTTCATGCCCGCGGCGAAGAAAGAGTTTTATAAGAACAACACCATCGACAGTGTTAAGCAGTATCTGATGATGGAGGCAGAGCCTTGGGAAGCCGGCGCTATATGCACACATTCCAAACACATGAATAACGTGTTGCTCAAGAGCCTCGCCAGTAAACACGAAACCGAGTAAACCCTGCAGGATGCATCTGGTTACTCAACAACCTCGTTCTGAACACCGCATCTGGAATGGCGCTCAGGCCCAGGATGCGGTTCTCAGCGAAAACTGTCGGCTCAACCGATCACAACACTCCCTGTCGCGAACGCCCCTCATGCTTGTTTCATCAACAGGCAAAACGATGGTTTTCATCGACCCGAGCCACTGAGATCTGTAACCCCGAGAGGCCGCACCATGAAAAATCTGTTCGCAATTGTTGGCGTCATCGTCGTCGCCAAGAAAGGCTACGAGTTCTTCCGTGAATACATGGAGATGAAATGGGAGCTGGAAAAACGAGCGGCTGAATCGGCCTGACAACTGCGGCACTGTCGACCGCGTTTTTTCCACCACCAGCAGGTTCTTCTCTAATGCCCTGGCCACCACATCCCTTCACATTCACTTGCCCCCAATGCCATTGGCATAAAACAACTGTGCCACCTAGCGATGCGTTGCGTGAGGGCAAAGACTGGTTTTCAGCTTGCCCTGCATGCCAGCATGTCGACCTGGATGTCCGGTCTGCGACGGGGCTGGAAATCTTCAAGGCCAAGCTGGCGCGACCGTTTAGCTAAAGTCTCATTCAGTTCGAGGTTTGCGATGTGTAAAGATCAAGCTGAAGGTTACCCGGACACCCCATCACCCTCGGTAGTTGAAGCAGAGGGTGAGGTCGAGTACAGCGAGGAGTTCGCCGCCATGATCCTCGAACAGGAGCAGAGCGGCTGTTTCCAGGAAATTGATGTCGACGACATGCTCGCAATGCTCGACCGCATGATCCTTGAGGCCCAAGGCTTGGGCAGTGTGCATTAGCTCTCCAAGCAGAGCGTCAACAACTGATCCAGCTTGCATGGCGAGACTTGGCCGTCCATGCCCCAATGATCGCAGGAGTATGTGCCGCCGCGCACCGCTTTGCCTTCGTCGTCATAGACGGCAATGACCGCGTTCCACAGTGATGCCTTTGGCGCTTCGCTGAGTGGGTCCAGACACAGTAGATCAGTGGGTTGGAAGGTTCATTGCACATGTCCTTGTCGCAACACTTTGACAGGAAAACCGTTGCCTCCATTGTTAGATGGATGTGGTAATCAGTGGTGCTGACTGAGGACGTCAGACCTGCACCACCGGGTAGCAGGCAAGCGCATAGGCGTGACATCCAATTCGCACCACGCTATCAATAACCTGCTGGCGGCTGTCTAGTCTCGTGCGCAAGAGGAGGAATTCATTTTCAAGGGTTTGAAAAAGTCCTCAGAGGGAGAGGGTACGGAATTCACTGGCCGCTGCATTCGTTCGATCGAGGACAAAACCGAATTTCTCGATGCTTGGGGGCCCAACATTGATTTGACGGCCGGCACTGCGTGGCTGTTTGCCGATCCCGCCTTCACCGAGCAACTGGACTATCTGTTCATCGACGAGGCTGGCCAAGTGAGCGTGGCGAACCTGGTCACGATGGGTATGGTTGCAAGCAACATCGTACTGATGGGCGAACAGATGCAATTGTCACAGCCGGTGCAAGGCGTGCATCCGGGCCGCTCGGGCGATTCCATCCTCGACTATCTGCTGGATGGCACACCCACTATCGCACCTGTTCGTGGAGTGTTCCTGGCGCATGCACCCCAGCGTGTGCTCGTTCATTTCGCAGGCTGTGTACGAAGGTCAACTTTCTTCGGCGCCCGGTACCGAGCAGCGGGTGCTGGTGCTGGATGGCCAGCGACCGGAAGTGCCGAATAGCGGGCTGATGTTTTGCCCTGTGGAGCACGATGGCAACAGTCAGAGTTCGGACGAAGAGGCGGTACAGGTCAAAGACCTTTACGCATACTTCTTGCGCCAGCGTAATGTGGATAACAAGGGCGTCGAGCACGCGATCTGCATCGAAAACATCCTGGTAGTAGCCCCCTATAACCTGCAAGTGCAATTGTTGAAACAAGAGCTGCCAGCGGGTGCTCGAGTCGGTACTGTGGATAAGTTTCAGGGGCAGGAAGCAGAGATCGTCATCGTGTCGATGACGACCTCGAATGAAGATTATCTGCCCCGAGACATTGGTTTTCTGTACTCGAAGAACCGCTTGAATGTGGCCGTCAGTCGGGCGAAGTCACTGGCATGTATTGTCGCCTGCCCTGATCTGACAGCCATTTGTTGTCTGACTCCGTACGACATGAGCCTGGTTAACGGATTGTGCATGGCTGTCAGGTATGGAACGGTTGTCAGCGCACCTGTTCTTCGTGCATAGCAATCCCAATGGGTTTCACATCTTTCAGACAAACCTGGCTCGAAGTGTGCTCCTGGCCTGACAGAATGTGGACTGACCGCAATGACCGCTAGCCCAAACTCCACCATGAGCGAAGCACCTTGGAAAAGGGAGATGCGGGTCAGTCATTCATGAGCCAGGGGCGCAATTCCTTGAGGTTGGTTGCCACGATTTGCTGTGCCTCGGGGTTAGTGGCCTGGTTTCTCGGGTCGATCTGATAGCGTTGCAATACATACTTCACCAGCGCTCTACGACTGGGCACCACCAGTTGGCCATCGGTCATGCCAAAGTCGGTTTCGATGATTGACTTCTGCGCTGCGTTTAGCCGCCCGTCGGCTGCAAAAATGACGGGTATCTCGGTATTCCAGTCTTCATCCAGCTCACGAGTGTTCTGCGATTCGTCGAGCAAATCCGGCTGGCCCCGTAGGCGGCTGAGTACAAAGTCGCGGTACTGGCCGTTCTTCTCGCAGTAAGCTCGCACATGCCAGCGCATACCGGTGTAGACCAGTGTGTGAGGGGCGATCAGGCGAATTTCCACGTTCGGTGTGTTGAGCGATACGTACTCGGTTTCCAGGCGCAGGCCATCGCGACAGGCCTTGAGTAGTGGGCGCAGGACCTCCGGCCGGATTGGGCGATCCGGGACTTCCAGCACCTTGGTGTGGGCGTAAGCCAGGGCGAGCCCGTCAATGTGAGGAGCGCGTTCGTTGTTCTGGTAGAGCAGGTGCAAATAAGCGCTTGCGCTGTCGTCGATGAACAGTGGCGTGAACGCCTTGCCGGGCACGTAGCCTTTTATTTTTTTGTCATATGTAAGGTTTTTAGGCGCATGTTCCGTGATGTAGGTGTTGATGTCCTTGGACGCCTGCTGACGGCTGATACCGAAGCTCTGCATCAAGTGTCCCGTGGTCAGACGGCCTTCCCACCAGGCGACGGTCTCGATCAGACGATAGCGAAGTGCCAGATCCCAGCGTACCTGCTCGATAGATTGCTTTCGTTTCATACCCTCTCCATGTGCGCGAATACTTTACCTGTATAAGTCTACATTCTAGACCTGTCATAAATCACTACATATCGTGTGTCTGTCTTCGAAATGAATCGAAGTCACCAAAGGAAGTGGACATGAATATGTCGGAAGCGTTTTCGACAGGGGCCTTGTTGATGATGGGGACAATCCTGTTGGTACTTCTGCTGCAGTACCTAAGGGTGCGTGAGCTCTGGCAAATGGCGATTGCCTGTCGAAAGGATGTGCGCTGGGCACGGATTTGGGAGATGGAGAACCGGGAACTGCGCTCGGCGCTGCGCGCAGAGAAAGAACACGTCAAGCAGTTGCAAAGAAAGCTGGTGATTTTGCAGGAATTGATCCCGGCAGAGGGATAAGGAAAGGACATGAACAGACTTGAGCGGATCAAAGGTTGTCTGCTGGGTGGGGCCATTGGCGATGCGCTGGGCGCCCCAGTGGAGTTTCTCGAGTGGTCTGCAATCGCAGCTAAGTTCGGTCCGCAGGGAATTGTCGATTTTACTCCGGCTTACGGAGTCACCGGTGCGATCACCGACGATACACAAATGATGCTTTTCACCGCAGAAGGCTTGCTGCGGGCTTATGTGCGCAGCAGTTCACGAAAGGCTTGCCACGTCCCCAGCATTATTCATCATGCATTGCTGCGCTGGCTGATGACCCAGGAGTACCCTGCGGCGATACCAGTCAGCAGGGATGGGTGGCTGATCGAGCAACTGGCGCTCTGGTCTCGCCGCGCCCCTGGCACTGCGTGCCTCGGTGCACTCAAGACCAGTCCGCGGCTGGGCGCTGTGGCCGTGAACAATAGCAAAGGTTGTGGCGCCTTGGTGCGTGTTGCGCCCTGTGCTTTCTTTGCTAATGCCTTTGACTACGCTGCCCAGTCAGGGCGCCTGACACATGGACATCCGACGGGCTATCTGGCGGCCGGGCTGTTCGCCGATATTCTCCAGCGCATTGTCGATCGGCAAGACAGCCTGGAGCACGCAGTCACTCAGAGCTTGGCCCATTACGGGCAAAATCCCGGTATGGAAGAAACTCGTAGCCTCATAGAGCGCGTGTTGTTCTTCTTTTACGAAGGCTACCAGCCCACTCCACAACGTATTGGCGAACTCGGTGGCGGCTGGGTCGCCGAAGAAGCCCTGGCCATCGGTCTATGGTGTGCGTTGTTTGCGGACTCATTGGAAAGCGGCGTCATCACGGCCGTAAACCACAGCGGCGACAGCGATAGCACCGGCCTGATAGCAGGCCACCTGCTCGGCGTGCAATACGGCGCTGCCGCTATCCCGGCGCGCTGGCTCATCCAGTTGGAACTGCGTGAGGTGATCGAGCAAATGGCCGAGGACATTGACCGTGTTCCGCGTGAGTACTGCGGGGTTGGCGGGGAGTTTGATGAGCAGATCGAGCGGGCGTATCCCGGCTATTGAAACGACTTCAGGAGAACAGTGATGCCGATGCCTCCGAGGCCTTTTACCTTTGTATGTGACAACTGTGGTTGGAAGCAAACCGTGGTGCCCCTGAGCGATGCACTGCGGCCTGGGGAGTGGTTTGAGCGCTGCCCGAAGTGTGGGAGCAAGGAATTGAGGATGCGGGCGGCAGGGTGGTTGGAGAAAGCGGTGGCGGAGTTTTTGCGGCGGTGTTTATGGCTGTAAGTAAGGGCAGCAATTACACCTCGCGAGCGGACGTAGCGTTTACGCTGGTCTATGACTTGGTAAACGGCATTGTGAGGCCCTGAGTTTGATCAGCTGAGCACCCTCAGAAGGCAGCTTATATCCCGGTTGAATATCCGGGCCTGATCGCTTGCATGCAAGCTGTAACAAGCGATCAGGCTGGCTGGGACTCAGGCCGCTTTCAGAACAGCCATACGACCATTGGGCAGGGACAGCAGCAGCCGGTTTTCTTCCGAGTGGATCAGTTGTTTGGCTTTGTGTTCGATGCGATGGAATATTTCGGCCTTTTCGCCGATGCTGCCTCGGATCAGGCTGCGGTGTTGATCGTTTAGGAAGTTTTTGTAGAGATTCATGGCCCCTTGGTAGCGCTCGGCACCGTCTTCCAGGATTTGCTGGGCCAATTGTGGTTTGCCGACGCGGGCGGCCAGCAGGTATTCGGTGTGCATTCCCAAGGGCATTATTTCCAGCATCATGTGGGCGAAGTTCACCACCAGTTCGTAATGCTTGTTGGTCAGTTCATTGCTGTTATGCGCCAGGTTGAGGATATTGTCGATGAAGGACAGCGCGTGATTGCGCTTGGCCGCTGCGGTAGCCAGTAATGGGTAGGCCACTTCCCTGATCTCATGGGCCAGGCTGCGGTCCTTCAGCAGGGTGCGAGCAACTTCTATCCCTCCGATGTAGTCGGTGACTTTGTCCATGTAATAGACAATGTTCTGGGCGTGCAGGTCTTTGGCGATTTCGTCGACGGTGTTCTGGATCTTGTCGAGTTTGGCGGCCAGATATTTGGTCTGGATGATCAACGCGCCGAGGATCACGCAGGTGGAAGCGGCTGCGGCCATGACGGTTGTCATTTGTGCAGCTTTGATCGCTTCTTCGGCGGACTTGATCATGGTTTCCTTGAATGGCAGGTGTTGAATAATCCCACTCTCGCCACTACCTGCTTTCCAGTAGGCCACGCCGTCATGGATCACAGCTTTACCCTGAGCCAAGGCGTCGAGCAGTTTTTTGGAGAAGGCGGCTTCATCGAGAACCCAGATTTTCTGCAGTAGGTCGGCGGCGGCTTGCATCAGAAACGGTCCTCTTTTTCGTATTTGCGGCGCATGTAGGCGATCTGGATGACCGCTGGAATGGTAACCCGGTAGGCGGTGCCGCTCAGCAACGGTATGGTCACAGCGATCGCCGCGACCGGCCCGGCGAAGGCGGCCACGGCGCGTCCGCCAATCAGCGCAGCGGCGCCACCGGCACCCATGACCAAGGCATTGCCGAAGTACTGGCGGGCGGAATTGGCGAGCCAGGCAGACCATTCAAAGGACCCTATGCCACCTGAACTGATAGCTTTGATGATTGCGGCCAGGGGCATGGATTCAATGGCACCAGGAATATTCATCGATTCCATGGCCTTGCGTTTTTCGGCGTCAGACATGCTGTCCCAAGACTGCTCGACCAGGCGCTCGATCAGTTTGTTTTCGATGTCATAGGCAGACGCTTTGCTGTTGTACTTGGCTTTCGCCTTGTCGCAAACGTCGCAAAGCATTTCCTTGTACCGCACGCCCTGGCGGCGAAACAAGTTGACGATCGAGTCGCCACCGAAATGCTGCAGTTCACCGGCCACCAGTTTCCAGCACTGGCGCCACTGGTCCGGCTGGCCCTCCAGTTTTTTGAATTGCTCATCGTTAGCGATCTCGCTGGCAACCCGTTTTTCGCCATCGTTATCGAGCATCAGGTACTTGGCCAGCTGGCGGATGTCTGCCTCCGTGCAGTACTGGAGAAACGCCAGGTCGTCATCTTGTCTGTAGGTGATACCCATTACTGGAATCCTTTATTTGTGGTGAAAAGTATGGCGAACCCGGTCTAGCGATCTTCCTGTATCACCCAACGCACTTCGATGCGCCGTTGCTGGGCATCCTCTGGTGCGATACCAGGGATAGGCTGGGAGTCGCCGTAACCGGCCACCACGACGCGCTTGGCGCTGGCCGTATCAAGGTCGCCGATGATCAGCTTGCGGGCCTCGCGTGCGCGAGCGGCGGAAAGTGTGAAGTTGTCGTCGTATACCGTGCAGAACGCTTCGAAGTTGGTGACTGGGCGCGATACCGGCAGGTTGTCGGTGTGCCCCTCGACATACACTTTGCCGTTGCTGAACGTGGCCAGGAAATCGGCGATGCGCGCCTCGATGCTGGCGAATGCCTGTTTGGCCTGGTCAGTCACGCAGGCGCTGCCGCGGCCGAAAATACCGTCGCGCAGGGTCATCTTCTGGGCGTTGACATCCAGTACCACCAGCCCGTCGTTCTCACTGGTCTCGAGCGAGGCTTTGAGCTGGCTGAGGATTACGCCGACCTTTTCGCGCTGTGAGGTGCTGCTCTTTTCCATCTCCTGTTTGTGCTTGAGGTCGGAGTAGGTCTTCTGCAGCACCGACATCACCAACAGCAGCATGACCACGGCCATAACCCCGGCCATCAGGTCGGCGATGGAGACCCATTCATTTGGTTTGTCTTTCATGGAGGGCTACCTTCACGCCTCTTCGGCATCGAGACTCAACTGCTCGAGACGGGTGTCGAGGTATTCAAGCCGCTCGACGATCCGCTCCAGTGGGCCCTGTAATTGGCTAATGGCTTGCAACTGGCGCTCGTCATCGGCTGCAGACTTTAGCGCTAGCAGGTGCTCGTCGAGGCGCTGCAAGCTGTGCCCGATCATATCTACCCTGCCGGCGACGGCGTCCATGACCGGTTGCAAGGGGCTGGAGTGCTGAAGGTTCTGCAGTTCGGCGACCAGTTCTTCGATAGCTACGGCGCTGCGGGCAGCCTTTTCTGTTACTTCCTTGAATTGAGAGTCGACGGCGATCATGCGCCGGCCACTTTCTGACACGGCCTTGAGGCCCGAGACGATGCGTTCGCGCAGGTCCTCGACAAGGCCTGTCATGCCTCCTATGTTCATGTTCAGGTTTTGGCTGGTCGCCAGGAATTCGATTTGGGCTTTCTTCTGGATCTCCATCGAGTCTTCGTTGGACTTTTGCATCTTATCCATCGTCTGGCTGACGCTGCTGGACAGATCGGTGACGGCCGTTGAAATACCGTCGGTGGCGTTGGCCATGGTCGCGGACATAGTGGCCATGTTGTCTGTGAAGCTGTTGCCCATCTGGTCGATGGTAGTACCCAGATCCTGCTTGATGCTGCCCAGCACATCAGCCACACCGTCCTTGAAACCACTGATGACCGACTGCAACTCACCAGCGGACTGCCCAACATCGCTGGCGGCGCTGGCCATCTGCGTGGCAGCTTCGGAGATTGCACTCAGGTTGCTGAGACTGGCTTCGACTTGCTCCAGGCTTTTTTGCGCAGTGCGGGTGGCCTTGAGTTGTAGCTGCTGTCCTTCGTTGCTCTGCTGCAGAGCGCTTGCGGAGTCGCGCAGCGTATCGAGGGCCAGCTCACTGCTGCTCTTGAGGGCTTGCACCTCGGGTACCAGAGCTTGCTGCAGCTCTTGAAGGGCGGAGTGGGTTGCGCCCAGAGTGAGGCCGTGTTGCTGCAGGTTGCTGACGGTTTCTTTCAGTGCATCGCGGGCCTGGGCATTGCTGGCATTGAGAGTCTGCACCTCGGGTACCAGTGCTTGCTGCAATTCCTGAACGGCAATGTGGGTCGCGCTCAGAGTGAGGCCGTGTTGCTGCAGGTTGCTGACGGTTTCCTTCAGTGCATCGCGGGCCTGGGCATTGCTGGTGTTGAGGCTCTGCACCTCGGGTACCAGTGCTTGCTGCAGTTCCTGAACGGCAATGTGGGTCGCGCTCAGAGTGAGGCCATGTTGCTGCAGGTTGCTGACGGTTTCCTGCAGTGCATCGCGGGCCTGGGTATTACTGGTGTTGAGGCTCTGCACCTCGGGTACCAGTGCTTGCTGCAATTCCTGAACGGCAGTGTGGGTCGCGCTCAGAGTGAGGCCGTGTTGCTGCAGGTTGCTGACGGTTTCCTGCAGTGCATCGCGGGCCTGCACATGGCTGGCATTTAGGGTACGAACTTCTGGCACCAAGGCTTGTTGCAGCTCCTGAACGGCCTTGTGGGTTGCCACCAAGGTGACGCCGGCATGCTTATTCAGCTTGCATTGGGTGTCGAGTAAGGCGTGACTGGCTTGCCATTGGCTGATCAGCGTCTGGTCGATTCTGCCCAAGGCCTCGATCAGTGCATGTTGGGTTTGCTGACGCTCCTGCTGTTGGGCCTGGCGGCTGTACTCGAAGGCGGCTTTCATCTTGCCGACACACCAGCGCAGCCGTCGTTCTTCATAGCCATTGCGGGCCGACCAGGCCTTGATCAGCAGGAAAGCCATGATGCCCCAGGTCGAAGTTTTGAACTTGGTGCCCAGGCCTTCCATCATGCCCATCAGGTTGGCCATAGCACTGTCCATACCACCACCAGCGTTGGCTTCGAGCAGGATCGTTGAGGCCTTGTTCAAGGCGATACCCAGGCCGAGGAAGGTGCCGAGCAAACCTAGAATCAGCAGAATGCCTGGCATAATGTCAGCGAGTTTTTCGCCGGTGCTGGCGACGGCCGCACTGATTTCGTTGACTGAGCCATGTTCGACATCCAAGTTATCTGCGCGGTCGTCGATCTGGCCGTTACCGTTCCACTTTTTTTCCCAGGACGCCGGCGTTGCACCACGCCATACACCGATCAGGGTAGCTGCGATCAGGATCAGGAAAACGCCACCAAAAATCAGCTGGATGGGGTCGTTTCCCGGTATTAGAAAGCCGATGATTTCTTCGGGTTTCACACGGCCACCTCGACCAGCCTGGCCGCTCGGGCGCGACTGGCTTCTTCAAAGATGTTGGCGAAGTCGATAATCAGGAATTGCTCGGATTCGCTGAGCTCCTCCCATTGTTTGCCGTGCTGAGCACACTCGATGATGATCATGCCAGCGGCGCTGCTGTCATTGAGCAAATACTCTTTGTCGGCGAAGTCTTCGGGATTTTTTTCCAGCATTTGCAGGAAGCCTTCAGCGGCAAATACATAGCTGCGCATTTCATTGGTGCGCTTGCGCTTGCTGTCCATCCGGGCCTTGAGGGCAGGGACTTTAGCCTGTAGGTCGGCCAGCATGGCGGCTTCTTCGGCATCCAATTCAGCCAGGCGCTGGCCGATTTCCAGCCTGCGCAGCAGTACCTGATCCTTGGCGATGCCTTCGCTCTCGGCTTTCCATTCCTTCTCCATGGTTTCCAGATTGTAGCCCCAGGCCATGATCATTTCTTCGAACACGAACGGAATTAATTTCTGCTGGAAGCGTGCGTGAATGACGTCATCGAGGCGCTGAGTATCGGCATCGCTGATGGCCGGGACTTTCTTCAGCAGCTCGGCACCGATCTCCATCAGGAACAGGTCATCGGCGTTGATGGCATGGATGTCCTGAGCCTGCATCAGACGTTTCTCGGTGTCTTTGAGCAACTTCTGCGCAGCACGCAGGCGCAGATAATGCTCGAAGTCCTCGATATTGTTGTTCTCCATCACGTGGGTGATGCGGGTGTTGAGTTGGGCATAGCTGGTAATCAGACTGGCCAGGTCGATGGCCTTGGCGGCATCGCCGCGCACTTCGCTGCGGGCTGCGCGCAGGGTTTCTTCATGCTGCTCGGCAGTGGCCATTTCCTCTTCGTTGAGGTTTATGTCGTTCAGGTCTTTGGCTCGCTGGATGACCCAGTGGATGGCGTCGTCGAGCTTTTTCGCCATTTCGGTCTTGTCCCAGGCCAGCAAGGCCTCCAGGGCTTTGTCGAAGGCGGTGATTGCGGCGCTGACCCAAGGGAAGGTGGGCAGATTCGCTGCCGTCCATTTGGCTGCGACCTTGAGTGCCGGTTGTACCACCTTGGCGATGAAGGGTTTGACTTTCTGCCAGACACTTTTCACGGTGCCAACGAAGGTTTCAGCTTTTTCCGCCATCCATCCGATCGCTTTGCTGGCAACCTCTTTGGTTTTTTCCCAGGCCGACTTGGCTATGTTGACTGTAGATGTGGCAAGACTGGTTATGCCGCCCCAAACATTTGAAAAGAATCCCATATGCTTTGCTCGTTGTTGAGTTATTGAAGGCCCAGCAGGCTCTTGGCGCGCGCCACGTCCTGCTCGCTGTGTGTTCTATTGGAAGGCGGCGTCGACACCTGGTGGTGGCTGGCCAAAACTTCATCGATGGCGGCGTGCACATGTTCGGCGTGCAAGCACGGGAGTAGGCCGTGCTTCTCGGCGGCAAGAAGCGACTTGGGCAGGGCCAGGCGCATGCAGGTACGTATTTCCCGGCCGGACAGGCCGTCGGAACGCTGGCTAGCGCTTTCGATCAGTGCTTCACGTGGCTCGGCCAGCGGAATCTGCTCGACCAGGAAGCGCTCCCAGAGCTGTTGCCGGGCACCCAAGTCGGGCAGGCAGAATTCGACGTGATAGCCGATCCGGCTGCGAAAGGCTTCGTCGTAGTTCTTGGCGAAGTTGGTGGCGAACACCACGATGCCCTCGAAGCGCTCCAGCTCGATCAGCAAGGTCGAGCGCATGGCATTGACCTCGTTGTCCACCCCCTGGGTGACTGACGACAGGCGTTTGCCCAGTAGCGTGTCGGCTTCGTCGAAGAACAACAACGCGCCGGTTTGCCGGGCCTGTTCGAACGTGGCTTGAATGTTTTTTGCCGTATCGCCCATGAACTTGCTTTCCAGCTCCGCAATACCCAAGGCCATGAACGGCAACCCCAGCTGGCCGGCGAGGGCTTCAGCGCAAAGCGTCTTACCGGTGCCGGGTGGGCCGTAGAAATTCAAGATGGCGGTCATGCCCATGGGGTCTACAGCGGCAAATCCCCAGTCTTGGTAGATCTTGGTGTGAAAACGCAGGCGTGCGAGGCACTCGTCCAGTTGCAGTCGGGTACGCGCAGGGAGCACCACATCCCGGGTGAGGTTGAAACGAGGTTCGCGCAATGGTGTTTTCGGCGCAGGGGGCGTCGCCTCCATTAAACGCCGATGGGCGCTGGAGGGGGGAGTCTCGGTCATAGGGGAGCCTGAAATGAACGGGGTAGGGTAACCGCCGGCAAATAGTGCCCGGTCTGCTCGACACCAGCAGTGGTGCTCGGGCAACAGGTACAGTAAGGCCGAAAGCCAGCGTAGCGGATCCTTCGCTTTGACATGGTAACTGCCTTGTACTGCGGGCTTGGGGGATGATGTCAATTTGGCCACGAGCCTACTACGAGGAGTGGCTATTTGCTACTTTCCGTTGGTCGGCTGCGCAAGGTCGGGGGCTGAGCCGCCATTCGGCGATCGCTTCGGTCACCTTTTTACCGTTCACTTAGGACTTTGCCCTCCTTGGAGTGTTTTAGTCGTTTGTGGGTTGGTATTAGAAGAGCTGACACTTTGTAGTACCCCATTCGGCGGGCTGGCGAAACGTTCTCGATGTTGACCGTCTCGCCGAAAGGGTTTCATACAATGTCACTCCCTTACAGACTCATGGTAACAACCAGACTGTACTGGGGCGGGCGGTTCGACCTATACCTACTGATCCACATGCTTCAAGAATCGGTAGCACATACGTGATCACCATGGGCCCGGAACTACCACCAGGCTCTCTGCGTGCAGCCTGGCAAAGCGGACTTGCCAGCAAAGGGTCTTTATTGGACCCGATTGCGACCTGATTGGAATGCCCCTGATGTCCCTGAGTGAGCAGATAGTCCAGCGTCTGTTCAAATGCCTGCCGCGAAACACTGACAGTGCTGCTGTGTGTCGCTATGGTCACGTGAGTAGGGCTGACTGCCTGAACTTCAAAATCCGATCGGTTGGCAGGTGTATCTAAACGCTGGCCACTGAGGTTGGAAATTTGTGCCCAAAGTGCATTGGAAACTCGAGGAGTGGTCATCAATCTTGCTCCGGATAATTTTGAAAATACGCTTGTCGGCCGCTCGAAAAGTCCAGCCAAGCCCTACCGCTTCCCGATGCCCAATCCATTGGTAATCCGGCACTTGCTCGGTTCGACACCTCCCCAATGGTTGGACGGAAACGGCCCGGCATTGACCACCGTTCCATCCGCAGTTTGCACCTCCAGCACCGCATTCCACAGTGACACCCGAGGGGCTTCGAGGAATGGATCGAGGCAGAGCAGGTGGGTGACGTTGGTCTGGGACTTGGCACCCGCTACTTCTACCACCTGACCTTGATAGCCAACGACCAGCAACCAATGACCTTCGCCGCCCGGCCAGTCGACTCCGATGATGGTGGAGTAGCCATTGGTTACTGCTGCCACCAGCTCGGTCACCATAGAGCGAGTGTTGCCGCTGAATTTCTCAAGGCTGATCTGGTTGCGAAAACAGTCGACTAGCCAGTCCAAGTCACATCCGTTGGTACCGTTATTGATCAGGCCGCCGAATTCGGCTAGGCGATTATGGAATTTGCCCAGCCGAGTGCGGCCGTCGTTCAGCCCCATGTAACTGGCCTCGAAGCGGCTGATGATGCCGTTGGCAACTAGCGCCATCAGAAGACTGTAAGGGCCGCAGGCGCCGTCAAGGTCGCCTTGACGAAAATGTACCTGCTCCCCGGCTTCGTTCACCGGGCCACAGGGAGACAGGGACAGTTGGGGCATTACGTTCATCACATTCATGGTGCGCAGCATCCGATGCAGTAGGTTGGTTCGTTCTCAATGCTTAACAGGGGCAGGGAATCAGGGCAGGTCACCGCGGTTAATGTTGGCCGCCTGGTTTCCCCAAACGCTTCAATCATCGCCGTCTACAACCCCAGATTCGCCCGCTCCACCCCATCGGCAACTCCTTCGATACCGAAACTCCGATATCTTTGAAATCCGCCGCCGCTGGGCTTGCTGCGCCCATCCTCATACAAGCGTTCGTCGGGCCCGATGAGGGGAATCGATCAGTGAGGGCGGGTGCGACTAGGTGCGTCGTGGATTTGGCGATGGCATCGTGAATGTGAGCTGCCCGCAACGATGATGGCTAATTGCTTTGCCTCTGTCGAGAGTGCTGTATGGCTCGGTGCCGGACCTGGCGGGTGCCAGGAAGCATGAGCAGGCGTTTTCGCCGATCTACATCGGTACCATCAACGGCGGGGGGCTGGCGCTGGAGCTTGGCAGCCTAGGTGACATCACGGGGATCCCTGCTACCGACGCTGCCCATGTCCTGGTTTGTGCAGCTGGTCCTGAATGCCGATGAGGCGCCAGGCTGGACGCAAACTACTGCCATTTTTAGCCTTTATGCAACCTGGAAGTTGGGATGAGCTGAGTGCCATCATGAAGCGCCTTATGGACTCGCCAAACTTCACCGGGCAAGCTTCGTGTTTTTGTGATGGCACGGAGATGGCAATGCCGAAAGAGATAGTATTCACCATCCGCCCACGCGGCCTTGTCAGTGCTCTGCTTGTATCGCCGTTAGTCGTCCTAGCCGCTTGGTGGATCTTCAATTGGCCTTGGGGAAATCCCAACGCGCCAGCATGGGTTCAGGCTGTGGGTTCTATCGCGGCCATACTGGCATCGGTGTGGATAGCAAATGCGAAGGATCGACGTGATGAGGAAAGGGCGCTGCGCGAAGTAGAGAAGGCAAAGGAGAAAATGACTTTTCTTCAAAATTCAATAAGCCATACCGCCCTATCCATGCACGACTTTGCTGTACGCCTGTTGGACTGCGTTCAGGGCTTGGGGGCGCTGACTAAAACAGTTGATTGGGGTCAGGTAAGGAGATCACTTGAAGGCTATTACGAGCAGCTGAACAAGCTGAGTGCATTGGATCTACCCAGCGACCAGCTGGCGAAAGCTTATCTGAGCTTGTGGGGAGCAGTTAGAGAAGCTCATGCCGAGATCAGCATTTCGATGAGTGACAGTCAGCACGAGAATTTGGTCCCTAATGCCATTTCTGGCTGCGAGCGAATCATTAAAGCTGCCAACTATTGGGCTGAGACCACGAAGCTCGATTAGCGCTGTGTATTTTCCAACCGCCTACGCGTGCATACGTGGAGAGTAAGACAAGCCGGCTTTCTGTGAGGTCGGTGATGCTGCCATGGGTGCCCCATAAGTGATACCAATTTGGAATGCGGCGCGTATCGACACCGGCGCTCCGTGAGGCGCGGGGCAGTGAGTGCTGGTCAAGTGCCATTATTCTTCGTTAAAGTTGAAATAATTTGTTTGCGCTTGTGCACATGATCGCTGCCAGAACCAGTCTAAGGAATGACGCAATGTCCCAACGCTCTAACTTCTTCTTCCTTGCCGAACACGACCCGGTTTTCAATAAGTTGGCCGCAAGCGCCGAGCAAGCTTTCAGCAGCGATCCCAACATTACGCTGATCAAGCTCCGACAGTTGGGAGAAGCCCTAGCGCAGGACCTTGCCAGCCGTGCTGCCATCGAATTTGATGTCAAGACCACACAGGCCGACCTGCTTTACAAACTGGGCCGTGAAATCCAGCTTGATCGAAATATTGTCAGCCTCTTCCATACGCTGCGTATTGAAGGAAACAAGGCGACTCACGAGTTCAGCACTTGCCACCGGGAGGCGCTCGATGGCTTGAAAGTCGCCCGCGAACTTTGCGTCTGGTACCACCGCGCTGTTGGTAAAGCCGATAGCAAATTCAAGCCTGGTCAATTTATCACGCCAGCAGATCCCAGCGCGCCGCTGCGCGAGCTGCAAACGGAGATTGATCAACTCAAGGCACAGTTGCGCGAATCGGATCATCAACTGGGAGATAACCACCATCTGGCAGATCTGCTCAAGCGTGAAGCCGAAGAGCACGCAGAGCTCGCGCACCTAATGGAAATCGAGTCGCGCAACTACAAACAGAAGGCGGACGAGCAGGAAAAGCAACTGGCCGATTTGCGGGCCGAGCATGAACGGAATCTTGAGACCTTGCGCAAAGAGCTGGCTTCTCAAGCCAAGGTCTCTCAAGAGTTCGCCAAGAAAACCAAACGAGCGACCAGACAGTTCGATCTGGATGAAGACCTTACCCGTATTCTCATCGACCAGCAGCTCAATGAGGCGGGTTGGGAAGCCGACTCTTTAGATCTCACCTATACCAAAGGCGGGCGTCCAGAAAAGGGCAAGAACAAGGCAATTGCCGAGTGGCCTATGTCCAACCTGAATTCCAAGGCAGACTATATTCTGTTCCGCGGCCTGATGCCGATTGCTGTAGTCGAGGCCAAGCGCAAGCGCATCAACATCGCGGAGCGCATTCCCCAAGCCGAACGATACGCTCGAGGGCTCGATCCCACCGCGCACCTGACCGCCTGGAGCGAAGCGGGTCGTTCCGACGCATGGGAAGACGGAGAAGGCGGCCGCTTCCAAATCCCCTTCGCCTTCGCCTGCAATGGTCGCCCGTACATCCAGCAGCTTGCTGAGCAATCCGGTACCTGGTTCAGAGACCTTCGCAGCCCCGCCAATACCCGTCGTGCCCTGCAAGACTTCCACCGGCCAGACGATCTGCTCGACCTGCTCAAACAGGACCGGGCAAAAGCCGAAGCCAAACTTCATACAGAAGGTTTTGGCTACCTGAAGCTGCGAGACTACCAGGAGAAAGCCATCCTGGCTGTCGAAAAGGCCTTGGCTGAAGACAAACGCAATTGTCTATTGGCCATGGCCACCGGGACTGGCAAGACCCGTACGATAATCGGCCTAATGTATCGCTTCCTGAAATCGTCACGGTTCAAGCGCATCCTGTTCCTGGTAGACCGCAGTGCTCTGGGTGAACAGGCCATCGATTCGTTCCACGATATGCCATTGGAGCAGAATCAGACCCTCGCGCAAATCTACGACGTCAAGGTGCTCGGCGATATGGCGGCTGAAGCGGAGACCCGCGTCCAGGTGGCCACTGTCCAAGCCATGGTCAGTCGTATCTTCCGTTCGGATAATCCACCACCGGTTGGCGAGTTCGATTGCATCATCGTTGACGAAGCGCACCGCGGTTATACCCTTGATCAGGAGATGACTGAAGGCGAGCTTTCCGTTCGGGATCATAGCCAATACCTTTCGCAATATCGTCGCGTACTCGACTATTTCGACGCCTGTCGCATCGGGCTGACCGCCACCCCGGCGATACAGACAACGGAGATCTTCGGAAAACCGGTGTTCACCTACAGTTACCGCGAAGCGGTCGCGGATGACTGGCTGATCGATCATGAACCCCCAATCAACTACAGAACCGAGCTAAGCGAAAACGGCATTCATTTTGACAGAGGCGATAAGGTCAGCGTAATCAACACGCAAACTGGCGAAGTCGACGTCGCCGAGCTGGAAGATGAGCTGGATTTCCAAATCGAATCATTCAACCGCCGAGTGATTACACCTGACTTCGACCGGGTCATCTGCGAAGCCCTTGCTGGAGATATCGACCCAAACGGCGAAGAGAAATCCATGATCTTTTGCGTCAGTCAGGCTCACGCGGAAAGGGTGAAAAACCTTCTCGACTCGGCCTTCAAGGATATCTACGAGGAGAGCTACAACCAGGCTGCGGTACAGGTCATCACAGGCCAGAGCGACCATGTTGAAAGTCGTATTCGCCATTTTAAGAACGAGAAATATCCCAATATCGCGATTACCGTCGACCTATTGACCACCGGTATTGATGTGCCCTCGATCTGCAACCTGGTGTTCATGCGTCGCGTGCGTTCTCGCATCCTCTATGAGCAAATGAAAGGCCGCGCGACCCGGCGCTGCGATGACATAGGCAAGACCGTATTCCGCATCTATGACCCAGTGGACCTGTACGCCAGCCTGGAATCGGTCGATACGATGCGGCCACTGGTAAAAGACCCGAGCATCACGTTGGAGCAATTGCTGGATGAAATTACCAGCGACCATAGCCACGAAGCGCCGGGCAACAATG
Organism: Pseudomonas sp. Lb2C2; assembly: GCF_052112205.1. Taxonomy (NCBI): domain Bacteria; kingdom Pseudomonadati; phylum Pseudomonadota; class Gammaproteobacteria; order Pseudomonadales; family Pseudomonadaceae; genus Pseudomonas; species Pseudomonas sp. Lb2C2. The sequence continues at coordinate 113,915 of NZ_JAUTYW010000002.1, forward strand.
AGCAGACGAGTCATGCCCATGACGTACTAGACCAACTCAACCAGCGCATCATGCGTATCCTGCGCAAGGCCCAGCACAGAGCTGAGACGCGGCCGGACATCAAGCATAAACTCGATGAGCTACATGAACTCTGGGGAGTAGAGCCGGCTAGCCTACACCAGCATCTTCATGAGCTGGGCCCCCAGCAAGCAGCAAATTTCGTTCGTCAGCACAGCCAGTTGCTCAATCAGCTTGCCACGGTGAACGAGTTGCTCGGTACCTATCGTTATCCGGTGATCTCGCATCACCCGGATAAGCTGTTGGTCCGTGAACAAAGTTATGGTCATTACGGCAAGCCTTCCGACTATCTGGACAGCTTTCGCGAATTCATCCACCTGCAGATCAACCAATCCGCGGCCCTGTCTGTAGTGGTAAACCGCCCGAAAGATCTGACACGTGAACAACTCCGCGAGATCCGCCTGTTGCTCGATCAGAATGCATTCGGTGAAGCCAGTCTGCGTAGCGCCTGGTTCAATAACAGTAATCAGGAAATCGCTGCCAGCGTGATCGGCTACATTCGTCAGGCTGCACTGGGTGAAGCGCTGATTCCTTTTGAGCAGAGGGTCGCCAACGCCATGCAGAAAATCTATGCCCTTCAACCCTGGAACCAGGTTCAGCGCAGATGGCTGGATCGCCTGGCGACCCAATTGGTCCATGAAATTGTGGTCGATAAGCAGCAACTGAACCGTGCATTTTCCAATGACGGCGGATTGAAAAGGCTCGACAAGCTGCTTGGAGGCCAACTGGAGCAAGTGCTGGAAACACTCGGCGATAACCTCTGGTCCGCCGCCGCGTGATCAGCCGGGGGCGTCGGGATGGTCTCTTGCAATGTCAGGCAGATCTCCATAGGCTCTCGCGCAACATGATGGCCAGCTTCGGCCACTGCAAACCTTTTCTTTCGATTTTTACATAGGTCGATGACTCGCATGGGGCTTCCACGCCTTTCCCGATCGACCTGATACCTTCTTTTCTCAGAGTATCCAATGATCAATAATGACATCGTCCAGAAACTCTGGAACCTCTGCGACGTCCTGCGCGACGACGGCATCAATTACAGCGACTACGTTACCGAGTTGGTCCTGCTGCTGTTCATCAAGATGGAATACGAGCAGGTTCAGAACAACGACGACTTCAACCACAAGCTGCCGGCCGGTGCCCGCTGGCCAGACCTGTCGAACAAGTCAGGTCTGGAGCTGCTCAACTACTACCGCCAAATGCTCCTGGATCTGGGCAAGAACAGCGATCCCTTAATCGCCGCCATCTACACTGATGCCCAGACGCGCCTCAAGGAGCCGCGTCATCTCGAACAGCTAGTAAAGAGCCTGGACGGAATCGACTGGTTCAGCGCGCGCGAGGACGGGCTCGGCGACCTTTATGAAGGTCTGTTGGAAAAGAACGCCAACGAGACAAAATCCGGAGCGGGCCAGTACTTTACCCCTCGCCCGCTAATCGACAGCATCGTTCGCTGCATCAAACCGCTGGCTGGCGAGACCATTCAAGACCCGGCAGCTGGCACCGCTGGCTTTCTGATCGCAGCAGACGCTTATGTCAAGAGCCAAACCGACGATTACTACTATCTGGACGATAAGGCGCGCACCTTCCAGCGCAGCAAGGCTTTCATAGGTGTGGAACTGGTCCCCGGCACCCGCCGCCTGGCGCTGATGAACACCTTGCTGCACGGTATGGAGGGCGACAACGAAGGAGTTGTCCACCAAGGCAACGCCCTTGGCCAGGTCGGTGCCAACTTGCCAAAGGTCGACGTAATCCTTTCCAACCCGCCCTTCGGCACGGCTAAAGGCGGTGGCGGCCCTACCCGTGATGACCTGACCTATAAGACCAGCAATAAGCAGTTGGCCTTTCTCCAGCACATCTACCGTGGTCTTAAGTCTGGTGGTCGCGCCGCCGTGGTGCTGCCGGACAACGTCTTGTTCGAAGTCGGTGTCGGCACCGACGTGCGCCGCGACTTGATGGATAAGTGCAACCTGCACACCATCCTGCGTCTGCCCACCGGCATCTTCTACGCCCAAGGCGTGAAGACTAACGTGCTGTTCTTCCAGAAGGGCACCACCGATAACCCGCGCCAGGAGCAAGGCTGTACCCAGCGCGTGTGGGTCTATGACCTGCGCAGCAATATGCCCAACTTCGGCAAGCGCACTCCATTCGGCAACAGCCACCTCAAACCCTTCGAAAAAGCCTATGGCGAGGATGCCAACGGTAATAGCCCACGCGCCGAAAATGTCGAAGGTATCGGAGAAACCAGCCGCTTCCGCGTGTTTACCCGCGAGCAAATCCGCGAGCGTGGCGACTCACTGGACATCAGCTGGCTCAAGGATGCGTCCAGCCTAGACGCCTCCGACCTCCCCGACCCGGAAACGCTGGCCGGCGAAGCCATGGCCGAACTGACCGAAGCTCTGCATGAGCTAGAAGAACTGATGAAGGCGCTAGGTGCCGGCGATGAAGTGGCGGTGCAGAAGCAACTAATGGCCGAGGTAATGGGGCTGGAAGTGGGAGCTGGAGAATGAGTGGCGGGTTGCCGACAGGCTGGACGAGCTTTACTTTGCTGGATATCGGCGGTGTTTCGGGGGGCAAGACCCCTTCAAAAGCCAACGCTGAATTCTGGTCTAGCCCCGATGTACCGTGGGTGTCGCCCAAGGACATGAAGAGAGATTTGCTGGTAGATGCCGAAGACCGGATTTCTCAAATGGCCGTCGGCGCGGCCGGAATGACACTTTATCCGGCCGGCGCAGTCTTGATGGTGACCCGCAGCGGTATTCTTCAGCACACCTTCCCAGTTGCCCTGGCTGGTGTCGAGTTGACCGTTAATCAGGACATCAAGGTTCTCCGCCCCATTGAGGGCATAAACCCTGAGTTCGCGTTTTACATGCTCAAGAGTTTTGGGGGGGAAATTCTTTCGGCATGTTCCAAAGATGGAACGACCGTTCAAAGCATCGACTCGGAAAAGCTCGGAGCTTTCCCGTTCCCCTTGGCGCCAGCAGACGAACAAATCCGCATCGCTCAAAAACTCGATGAACTGCTGGCTCAAGTTGACACCCTCAAAGCCCGAATCGACGCTATCCCCACCCTTTTCAAACGCTTCCGCCAATCCGTCCTTGCCGCAGCGGTTTCCGGGCGGTTAACGGAGGAGTGGCGAAAGCAAAATCAGTCAACAGGGACTGGTGAAGATGTAATTAAAAATGACAGGCTAGCAAAATTAGCGCTACTGAATGAGCAGCCTGAACTCAAAAAGAAAAAGTCCTCTGTACAGTCTGACATTGACGAGAGTTACCTCTTCGAAATACCTGAAAGCTGGTGTTTCACTACTTGGGGAAAAATTTCCGAGTGGATTACTTACGGGTTCACTCGGCCTATGCCTAAGTCCGAGTCGGGTAAAAAACTTCTGACGGCCAAAGACGTTCAACGTTTTGAACTTGAACTTATAGACTGCGGGTTGACAACGACAGAGGCCTTCGAGGCTCTCTCAGACAAAGACAAGCCCATCAAAGGCGACTTACTAATCACTAAGGATGGAAGCATTGGGCGCGCAGCTCTTGTAAAAACTGAGGAAGATTTCTGCATCAATCAGAGCGTTGCTGTCTGCTGGCTACGATCCACAACGATGAACAAGCGTTACCTTGAACTGTTATCGAACAGCGATTTCACACAACGCTTCGTGAGGGACAAAGCACAGGGAATGGCCATTCAGCATCTGTCGATTATCGATTTCGCCAAATGCCCTATACCAGTGCCATCAAACACGGAGCAAGATGAAATTGTCCGCCGCATTGAACAACTCTTCGCCTTCGCCGACCAACTGGAAACAACAGTCGCCTCGGCCAAAAGCCGTATAGGTCACCTGACCCAAAGCATTCTGGCGAAAGCCTTCCGTGGCGAACTGGTGCCGCAAGACCCCAACGACGAACCGGCCAGCGTGCTGCTGGAGCGCATCCAAACCCAACGCGCCGCCCTCAAGGCCAAGCGCGGACGCAAGGCTTCGGCCTGAGCCGAGTAAGTAAGCAATAATATGGCCACTCTCACTTTCCAAGCCGTTATGCGGCCCTACGTCTAGCTGAGCAACTGAATCAGCAATTTTCGGTGGTGGCCCAATCGCTTCCAAATGATTAGGACGGTGAGTTGATAGTAATACCGGGTGGCGTCGGAGTGGTCTTTCAGGTGCTGAGTGAAAAACCAGCGCATATGTTTTAGCTGCCAGGTCCAGGGATTATCTTGCTGCCATCGTTGCTGAATGACCGCTTGCATGATTCGGGCTTGGCGTAGGTGTCGTTGCTGCGTGACCTTTGAGCCATTCAGTACGCCGCACAGGAACAGCGCCATATCGAACTGTCTGCTCATGATCGGCCACCAATGTACGCCGACACCACATCGATCCGGTTATGCCCGAGTTCAAGGCTGATCTGTTGCCGCGCCTGTCGATCTAGTTCACTGTCAATGTGATGACAGTGACCACCGTTGAGTGGTGCGGCGTGGCCCGTGAGCTGTTCGTAACGCTCGCAGGCGTAGGCCGCTCGCAGTTCATGAAAGCCTTTCAGTCCGTGTTCATGCAACGTTTCGCGGGCGGGGAGTACGATCTGATGCAGGAACGCGGCGTAGCTTTCGTCGCGGGCCAGCAAGTTGCGGCTGCCGGACGGCGAGGCATTACGAGCCAACTGCAGGGCCGCCTTCACCTCTTCATTGGCCACAACCCAGCGCGGCGCTGATGCGCCTGAGCGGCCGCCCTTGGTGCCGTCCTGGATGTTGATGCGGCCCAAGTGTTCGGCTTCGCGGTGCAATCGCGGCAGATCAGCCAGTATCGCTTCGCGCAGGCGCATGCCGGTTGCTCGGGCCAGACGGACAATCGCGGCCACCCGCTCGTGGTGTTGTTCGCCCAGTACCTCAAGCACTCGCCGCACCTGTTGGCGGTCTTGGCCATCCGGTGCGCGGGTGCGTACGCTTGAGCGCTTCTGTCCCAACGCCTGACTCGGGCTGGCGATCCTCACGTCCTGATCACCGCGCAGCGCAGCGAGGGTGCGGTTGACGCTGCTCAGGCGGTTCTGCGCGGTGGCGATGCAGAGTTCACCTTGCTGGATCTGCTGGCGCAGGTAAGCGGCGTAGTCTTGCAGCGTCTGTCGATCAATCTGGCGCGCATCGTTGTAACCGGGGCCGTCCTCTGACCGACACCAACGCACGAACGCTTGCCAACGATCGCTATGCGCTTTAACCGTGGCGAAGTGGCCACCGGCAAACAGATCCTTGAGCGCTTGCGGGCCGGCGTAACTTAGCTGGCGGCCATAGCCAAAGTTGCGACCATCACGCCGACCGACCAAGGCCATCGTCATCACCGTTTTCGTTTGTTTGCAGAAAGAGCAGCAAGGCTTTCCAGTGAGGGCTGAGCCGGTCCACCTGCTGCCAGTGTGTCGGGCGGATCAGGAGGGCGTTCTCGTGGTGTTGCAGCAGTGCCCCTTCCTCGCGCAGTTGCTTGATCAGCCGGGCGAGGAGGGCAGGGTCCAAGGGTGGTGTGGCGACAGCGGCGACAGCGGCGACAGTCGCGACAACCCGCGTCGTTTCTGGCCTGGCGCGTGGCGACAGGGTGGCGACAGAGGCGGCGACACGCCGCGATTCTGGCTGCGCTTGATGTTGCGCCTGGTAGCGGCGCACCGCGTCATTGAGGCGAAACATGGCGGACCTCGAACGTTTTTCCGTCGCGGCTGCTCAGCCAGCGATGCGTGATCAGCACGACTAATAAAGAAGCGGTATGGTCAGCGCTCTTGCGGGCAAAACGAGGACCGTTGCGATTAACGTCGCGGACGGTGAAGTGGGTCCAGCCTTTCTGCACCAACCAGCGCAGCAGCCGATCCGCTTCTTCGCGTCGACTATTGACCGGCTCCTGTTCGGTCAGGCGCTGAATCTCGGCCAGGTAGTAATCCATCAACGTGGAGGCGCGCTGGATGTGTGCTTCATCCAACACACCGGCCTCTTCAACCATGGCCAGCACGCCCGCGATACGCAGTACATTCGCCGCCGCCTTGCCCGCGACAGGCTGGACGCCGGCCAGCTCGCCGAACTCGCCAGACTGACATTCGATGGTGTCGTGAATATCAATCCAGACCCGGCGGGCACGGGAAGTCAGCTCCAGTGTGGCGGGATTGAGTGACCCATCCCGGTGAAGCGACCAGGGCTGTTGCAGCAGGGCGGTGATCCGTTGTTGGTAGCGCTGGACTCTGACATCCCGGCTAAGGTCGATCGCCTTGTAGAGGCGCTGGCCGACCAGGCGCTCGGGCCAACTGATCAGGCAACGACCGAGGATGCCTTGGCCATTGATCACCGGATCTTTGAACAGCTGGTTGGCCAGGTAGGGCTGCAGCATCAGGTGCAGGCTGAGGCGGCGGTCATAGGCACGCAGGCTTTCTCCGGCCATGGAGCGCGCCCGGTCGATCGGGCTGCCATCCCACAGTGTCGACAAGGTGGTGATCGCTTTGAGCAGATTCTCTTTGCTCATGGTGCTGCTGCCCAAGAACTGGCCACCTTCATCATTGAACAAGCCCATGCTGGGCAAGCCATGGCACAGACTTTTGACCAGAGCCTCAATGGTGGGCTCGGCAATGATCAGTCTCGGCGGTACCGGCTCGGATAGCTCACCGCCTTCCACCCTCCGCGTGTTTCTTTGAGGTTTTGGGTTTGGCCATGATGCTGGTAGCGGCGCGATAGGCTTTGAGCTTTTCCGCATACAGGGTCCACTGCTGTCGTTCCCAGTCGCGTGCCGCCTTCAGTGCCAGATGGTCCACCGCGCTTTTGCGATCCCCCGAGGACGCCACCGTCAGTAGGTAGAGGGACAGCGGATAGGTTCGGCCGTCAAGTTGGGCATTGGCATGACCCTGGCTCACCAAGGCAGTGGTAGCCAGCACCGACTGTGCAGCCATGGCGCAGGGCACGCCGATCACCTCGGCCAGTCGTTCGACCGCAGGGCCTAACAAATCCCCGAGTGCTTCGACCGGGTAGGGCAGTGGCGCCTGCTGGTATTCCAGCAATGGTTGTGGTGGCTCGAACGCTTCGCACAGTTGCATCGCTATTCTCCTGAGATTATCGACTTCGTCCTCACTCATCCCGCCACGGTTGTTGAGTGATATCAGGGATCAAGGCCCCTGCGACCTGTGAGGTTTGTCCACCAACGCGGGACTGACGGCTCCTTACGGCCGGGAGCTTGGGCATCTCATGATCTGGCCTCCTGAACACCGATAGCGGTGGGCGGGTGGAGGCTGCACTGGCTGACGAGACCGGTGTCGCGAGATCCTGAGTCGGGTGAAGGCAGTGATGCGATGACTGGGGCATGCCTGACTGTCAGTCAGGTGCAGTCCATTTCATGGGCTGCGGCACCATCATCGGCATCGCTGTGGCGAGTGAGCATTCGGTGTTTGTCACGCCGATTGTCACGAGGGGGAAAGCCGCAAAGGCGCGTGCGAGCAGGGCTGCAGCAGTGTGAGATGCGCCCGTCTCTTTAGGGGGCAAAGAGACGGGCAAAAGGTTGGCGCAAGAAATAGCCAAGCGGATAAGTTGCTGCAGAGCAGCCAGGAGGGGGCATGAGTTGCCGCAGTGGGCATTCTGGAAGAAGTGGCATCCATCACATCGCTGTGACCGTGCGAGCCGCCGGACGCTAATCGCACTTGGGGAAAACCACCACGATGTGGCGTAGCCTCAAAGGTTCTGGCTACCTGGGTTGCTGTCGAGGGCAGCGCTTGTACGGTTCTGGTTTAGCGCTCGTTCCGCTCGCGGTCAACCGTATTTTGGGGGTGACTCTTGCGCCTATTGGTAGCGCTGGAAGACCTTGGAAGTCGGTGGCATTACATGGCTGGGTGGTCGTTCGTCGTTTTTTAATGTGAGCCCATGCGAGTGGGAATGCGGAGCCTTCCCGCTCGCGTGGGCTTGGCCGAGAAAGCCCAAAGAGCGAGGCTTGCAGCGGCGACAGTCGCCATATCTCTCGCCATGCTGCAGGCCAGGTATTACACGGGTTGTCGCCGGTGTCGCCGCTGTCGCCAAATCAACCATCACTCCATCTGGGGAGTCATTTTCGGTTACCGGCGGCGTCCGGTGAGCGCTCACCGTATCGGCACGACGTTGTGGTCTCTGGTTTGATTGATCGCAGATGCCGACAGGTTGCCAGTGGCCGCTTTTTTGATGTGCTCACTCCACCAAGCCATCATCGGACGCCGGCGCTCGATGTAGTCCGCTCGGTTGTAGGCACTTCGGACTTCGTCTTTGTCGACATGCGCCAGCGCGACTTCAATCAGCTCCGGATCCCAGCCATGCTCGTTCAGGATGGTGCTGGCCATGGAGCGCATGCCGTGGCTGACCAAGCGGTCCTGGAAGCCCATGCGTTTCAACGCCATGTTGGCGGTCTGGCTGTTGGCGTGGGTGCGCGGATTTCTATCTGCCGGGAACACGTATTCCCTGTGGCCGCTGTGGGGCTTGAGCGTCTCCAGTAACGCGAGTGCCTGTTCGGTCAGCGGGATGGTATGCGGGCGACGCTTTTTCATGCGCTCCGGTGGGATGGTCCAAATGCGTTTGTCGAAATCGATGTCTGCCCACCGAGTGGTGGCTGCCTCGACAGGGCGGGTCATCGTGTGCAACTGCCATTCGATCAGACAGCGCGTGACTCGCTTGATGCTGGCATTCGCGATTTCCATCATGAGCTCCGGAAGCTCGTCAGGTCGTAGCGCGGCCATGTTCTCTTTTCTGGGTTTCTTGAACACCGCCCGAATGCCACTGAGGGGGTTCGCAAAGATAAGTCCTGAATTGACCCCGTAGGTCATGATCTCGTTGAGTCGTTGGCTCAGCCGCTTCACTGTTTCGAGGCTGCCTTTGGCCTCAATCGGGCGAAGGAGCTTGATCACCATAGGAGCACTGACTTCAGAAAGCGGCGTCGATTTCATGCTCGGGAAAACATGCAGCGTGAGTGAACGCCAAATGTCCTCGGCATACGCTGGCGTCACTGAGTCTTTCTTCAGTTCGAACCAGGCGGTGGCTATCTTCTCGAAGGTGTGTTCGGTCTCAGCCAATCTGGCTTGCCTTTGCTCATCGCGCTGGGCTTTGGGATCAATGCCTTGAGCAAGTAGCTCTCGCGCCTCGACTGCTTTCTTCCGAGCATTCGCTAATGAGAGGTCGGGGTATGGACCGAGCGCCATATTAAGACGGCTTCTGGTCAACGGCTCGCGATAATTGAAATTCCACATCATCGAGCCGCTGGCGCGTACTCGAAGCTGCAGGCCGTCGCCGTCGCTGAGGACGAAGTCTTTACCAGTTGCCTTGACTGCCTTGAGCTGGCGATCGGAGAGGCGGGTTGCGTTAGTAGGCATGGGGGCTACCTCCAGCACCGTTTTGGTATCCTGAAAGTAGCACTTGGCAGCCCGGGATACCACCTGGGATACCAAAGCGCCTGGAACTCAGAAATTCTCAAAAGTCCCCAGAAGCCCTGGAAGCCGCGTATTTACCGGATTTCAGGCACAAAAAAAGACGTCCGTGGACGCCTTTAGATGATGAAGTGGTGGAGCCGGGGGGATTTGAACCCCCGTCCGCCAGTACTCCGCTGTCGGTACTACATGCGTAGCCGTGTCTATTAAGTTAACCCTCAGCGACCCGACGGGCAGGGTGCTTTGGGCGAGTTGTGTAAGTTTTAGCCGCTTCGTCCACAACGTACTGCACGGCGATTCTGTTCTATATGACAATCACTTTGGGTTTACAGACATCCCCTGATGATTGCTGGACCCGAAGGTACCAGAAGTGTTTTAGGCAGCCAGAGCTGCGTTTTCAACACCGTAGGTTTCGTCATTGGCAACTATAGAAGTTGCAACAGTGGATTTACGAGTTCTGTTACCAACTCGGCATGCACCTAAAGTTTCGCAACCGGCGTCGAATCCTAAACGGCCCCGAGCCTGACGCTTCGTGGATCTACTGAAGCGGCAAGCACCTGCAGTGTACGCCAATCCGCGTCTGAGGCCAACCCGAAGGTTGGCCCTCAGCGGTCAGGAGCTTTTACCGTCTTTGCTGACGTTCTGGATCTCCTGGATGGTCTGGGTGGTTTCGGAGATGCATTTCTCGGTGCCTTCCTTGGTGTTCATGGCTTGATGGGCCTTGGCCTGCTGGATGCTGGCCTCGACTTTAGCCTCGATATCCGAGCCCTGATACTGGGTCTTCGCGTTCTCGATGGTTTTCAGGTTGGTATCACAGAGATCGGCGGCAAACGAAGACGACGCCAGCATGGAGGCAGTGACGAACAGACCTAGCAGTACAGAGCGTTTCATGTGTCTCTCCTTGACCCAAGGGCAGCATTTGCTGGCCATCAGGACTACCAATTTGAGGAAGTCCTGCGTTTGCAGGACCTGCTTAGTGGACTGCCGTCGTTCGCCAGGGTTCTATTTTTTTCTCAGGTCACCCTTGCACGGGTCACTCGATCAACCAGGTAGACCAGCCCGTGGTAGTCAATTGCGCCGTGTTGGGTAAGACCGATCTCACAGGTGCGGCTGGTGGAGATCCCTTCGCTGCAATGCTGTACCGCGTCCTTCAGTGAGCGCAGCGAGTGGGCATTGAGTTCTGGCGTGGAGAAGCCTTTGTCGCCGGCGAAACCGCAACAATGGATGCCTTCCGGGATAACCACGTTTTTACTGCATTGGCGCGCCAGGTCGATCAGCGCCTGGCTTTCGCCGAGGTGCTGCGTGCTGCACGTGACGTGCACGGCGATGGGCGCCTCTTGGGGAATGAAATCGAGTCGATCCATCAAGTGGGTACGGATGAAGCGCACCGGGTCATACAGATCCAGGCGCACGTCGCCAAGGTCCTGGACCAGCCGCAATGTGCAGGGGCTGGTGTCACAGTAGATTGGGTCGAGCCCGCCGCGACTGGCGTGCAGCAAGGCGCCGATCAGTTCCTGGCGCTTGTGCTCGGCTTGTTCGGTGTAGCCTTTGGACGCAAAGGGCTGGCCGCAGCAGAGGCTATCCACGTTGTCTGGAAAGACCACCTGATAACCGGCCTTTTCCAGCAGGCCGAGGGTCTTGTCGTACAGCGACATCTGCTCCTTGTCCGCTGCCGCCGGGCCCATGACCCGCGACACGCACGCCGCCAGGTACACGACTCTAGGACGTTCGTCCGACACGGCGGGGCTGAAACGGATCGCCTTTTCCGGCTGGGGCATGGCGTTGGTCCACTGTGGCACCTGGCCCTTGGACAGGCGCGTCAATGAGGCCGACAGTCTCGCCAGGCGAGGCGCGCCCAGCAGCATGCGCGCACCGTTGGCCACGTGGAGGGCGAAGCGCGCGCCTTGCAGTGTGGTGGCGAAATTTCCTTCAATCCAGTTGGCGGTTTTCGTCTTCGTCGCGTCACGGCTGCGCAATTTTTTCACCAGTTCGCCGGTATTGATGCCTACCGGGCAACGTTGTGCACACAGGCCCGTGGCGGCGCAGGTATCGATGCCCTGGTATTGGTAGGCACGTTCCAGTTCGCTGGTGTCCGTGCCGGCGCGTTTCTTGGCTTGGATATCGCGCCAGATCACGATGCGCTGGCGCGGGCTCAAGGTCAGGTCCTTGGACGGGCACACCGGCTCGCAGAAACCGCACTCGATGCACTTATCCACAATCTCATCGGCGGCCGGCAGCGGTTTGAGGTGCTTGAGGTGGATCTGCGGGTCTTCGCTGAGCACCACGTCCGGGTTGAGGATGCCGCTGGGGTCGAGCAGGCGTTTGAGCTGCCACATCAACTGATAGGCGTCACTGCCCCATTCCAGCTCGACGAACGGCGCCATGTTGCGCCCGGTGCCGTGTTCGGCTTTCAGCGAGCCACCGAACTCCACCGCCACCAACTGCGCCACGTCATCCATGAACGCTTGGTAGCGTGCGACTTCTTCAGGGTTGTTGAAGCCTTGGGTGAAGACGAAGTGCAGATTGCCTTCCAGCGCGTGTCCGAAAAGGATCGCTTCGTCGTAGTGATGTTTGTCGAACAGCTCGATCAGGCGGTTTACGCCAATGGCCAGTTGTTCCACCGGAAAGGTCACGTCTTCGATGATCACCGTGGTTCCGGTTTTGCGTACTGCCCCGACGGCAGGAAAGGTGTCTTTGCGGATCGCCCAGAGCCGGGCGTTTTCCCGTGGGTCTTCGGTAAAGTCGACCTGTTTTTCCACCGGGAAACCGGCCAGGGAGGCCATGATCCGGGCCAGTTGTTCTTGCAGTAAAGACGAGGAAGCGGCGCGGGATTCGATCAGCAAGGCGCAGGCATCGGTCGACAGATGTTGTACGAAATCCGGCATGCCCGGTTTGTCCTGCACCGAGCGCAGGCTGCGACGGTCCAGTAGCTCCACGGCCGATACCGGCTGGCTTTTCAGCACGGTGACGGCATTGCAGCAGGTCTCCACATCGGGGAAGACGATCAGCGCCGAAGCCTTGTTCGGATGGTCGATAACGGTGTTGTAGGTCACCGCGCTGATGAAGCCGAGGGTGCCTTCGGAGCCGACCAGCAGGTGGCTCAAGATATCCACAGGCTCGTCGAAATCCACCAGGGCATTGAGTGACAGGCCGGTGGTATTTTTCAGACGGTATTTATGCCGGATTCGCGCAGCCAGTTCAGTGTTGGCGCGGGTCTCGCGGCCCAAAGTCGCCAGGCGTTCCAGCAGTTCGCCATGGCTCGTACGAAAAGCCGCCACGCTGCTGTCGTCTTCGGTGTCCAGGCGCGTGCCGTCGGCCAGCACCAGGCGGATGCCAGCCAGGGTGTGATAGGTGTTCTGCGCCGTGCCGCAGCACATGCCGCTGGCGTTGTTGGCGACGATGCCGCCGATTTTGCAGGCGTTGATCGACGCCGGATCTGGGCCGATCTTGCGCCCGAACGGGGCCAGCCAGGCGTTGGCCTGGGCGCCGATCACGCCGGGTTGCAAACGAATCTGCATGCCTTGCTCGCGAACCTCGCGCCCGTTCCAGTTGTCCCCGAGCACAATCAGCACCGAGTCGCTGATGGCTTGCCCGGACAGGCTGGTGCCGGCGGCGCGGAACGTGACTGGAACCTGGTCGCGCTGGGCCAGTTTCAGCAGGGCAATCACTTCATCTTCGGATTCGACACGCACCACCAGTTTCGGAATCAGCCGATAGAAACTGGCGTCGGTGCCGAAGGCCAAAGTCGACAGCGGATCGTCGAAACGGCGTTTCTGCGGGATCAGTTGTTGGACGTCGTGTAGGAAAGGGGCCGGAAGGGTCATTGGTCCTCCAGAATCAAAACCACCAGATCCTTCGGACCATGGGCGCCATAGGCCAGGATTTGCTCGATGTCGGCGGTTTTCGACGGGCCCGATACCAGCAGGGCGTTGGTGGGCATGCCTTGGGCCCACTCGAATTCCTGCTGCACTTCATAGAAGTTGTCACGGATTTCGCTGGCCTTGAGCAAGGCGAAATGCACCGGTGGCACCAGGCTCATCAGTCGCGGCTCTTCCCGGGTTGGCCAGAGAATCAGGCTGCCGGTGGCGGCGATGGCGCCAAGGGTGCCGGTCAGGCTGGCGGGGGTGTCGTTGAACAACTCGGCTTTCCACTCTTCTACCGGGCGGTCGTAGGCCTTGAGGGTTGGCAGGTCCGGATTGTTCGCCCAGAACTGTGTGATCTTTTCCCCGTGCGCGGTGGTCGGGGCGATGAGCAGGCTCGGCAATTGACGGTCGTGCAGCAATTGCGCGAGCAGCGCCGGCCAGTCGTCACCGGATGTCAGATGGATTTCGGTGTGCACCGCTTCCATCAATTTGCGCAGTTGTGGGATTCGTTCCTCGGGCGCATAGCGATAGGTTTGCGTCACCAGCTCGACGTCGAAGTTGTCGGCAACGGGCGTGGCGCCGGTCAGGCTTTTACGCAGCTTGGCGAGGATATTGTCCTTGGCGCTCATCGGCGGTCTCCCTGCTGGTTCAGGTGTTCGCGGGCCAGGTCATGCAATGAGCGGGCGGCGGGTTTGGGGGCGCTGTGGTTCTGGGTCCAGGGGCCGACGTTGTTGGGCGTCAGGGCGCGCAGGCGGGTGGCGAGGAACCCGAACAGCCGATACAACCGTGGCGAACTGTTGAGCCGAGCCCAGGCATTCCAGATGAAGCGTTCCTTGGGCGAGTATTTGCTGCCCTGGCCGCGCATCACCTGATGGGGGCTGTCCGGCGCCTTGACGTTTTCTTCCCGCAGCCGGCGCAGCAAAGCCGGGATCGGAATCTTCACCGGACACACTTCACCGCAGGCACCGCACAGCGAAGAGGCGCTCGGGTGGTCCGGCACCTTGGCCAGGCCGACCATGTGCGGCGTGATGATTTTTCCGATAGGTCCCGGGTACACCTCGCCGTAGGCATGGCCGCCGATTCGGGTATAGACCGGGCAATGATTCATACAGGCGCCGCAGCGAATGCAGTTCAGCGTCTGGCGCAATTCGCTATCGGCAAACGCCTGGCTGCGACCGTTGTCGAGCAGGACCAGGTGGACTTCCTGGGGGCCGTCCAGTTCGTCAGGCTTGCGCGGGCCGGAGATCATGTTGACGTAAGTGGTGATCGGCTGGCCGAGGGCCGAGCGGGTCAGCAGCGACAGCAGCGGCACGACGTCGCGCAGGTTCTCGACGACTTTTTCGATGCCGGTCACGGCAATGTGTACCGGCGGCACGGTGGTGGACATCCGCCCGTTGCCTTCGTTTTCCACCAGCAGCAGCGTGCCGGTTTCAGCGACGGCGAAGTTGACGCCGGAGACGCCGATGTCGGCCTCGAAGAATTTCTGCCGCAATACCTTGCGACCGATCTGAATGAGTTGGTCAACGTCCTTGGTGTACTCCACTCCGAGTTTGTCGTGGAACAAGGACGCGACCTGACCGGCATTCTTGTGGATCGCCGGCATAATGATATGTGAAGGCTTCTCGTGGTCGAGCTGGACGATGTATTCCCCCATGTCGGACTCAAGACATTCAATGTCCCGAGCCTCGAGGAAATGGTTCATCTCCATCTCTTCGCTGACCATCGATTTGCCCTTGATCACTTGCCGCGCCTCGTGAGCGCGGATGATCGAGAGGACGATGCCGTTGGCTTCGTCCACCGTTTCCGCCCAGTGCACGTTCACACCGTTGCGGGTCAGGTTGCTTTCAAGTTGCTCGAGCAGGTCGGGCAGCTTCGATAACGCACGGGCGCGGACGGCATTGCCCAGCACACGCAGGTGTTCTCTTTCGTGGGCATCGCTGAAGGACGTTGCCCGCTTGGTCATCAGTGAATCCATCGCGCTGCGAAAGTTGTTTCGCAGTTGCGTGTCGTCCAGGGCCTTGTGGGCTCGGGCGCGAAAATCTTCCTGCACCTCAACGGTCGGAATCAGCGTCGGCGTGCTCATGCGACACCTCCGCTACGCTGCCAGAGGAAGCTCGCCAGGTGCTGGCCGCGTAACGCCTCCTGCTGTTTTTCCAGTGCGCCGTTGATGTTCATCAGGCAGCCACAATCGGCACTGATGACCTTGTGCGCGCCGGATTCCTTCAGCGCTCGGGTCTTGTCGGCTACCATCGCGCCGGAAATATCCGGCATGCGAACGCTGAACGTCCCACCAAAACCACAGCATTCACTTTCGTGGCTGTGATCGACTCGCTCCACATTGCGTAGCTGCGCCAACAACGCGCGGCCGTGCAGGTGGGTGTTCATTTCACGCCGTGCCGAGCAGGACGTGTGCAGCGCAACCTTCACCGGCTCACCGCTGTCGTTCAACTGCACCTTGCAGACAAACAGCAGGAATTCAGCCAGTTCATAGGTCCGGGCCGCCAGGGCCTGGACCTGTTTGAGCGTGTCGGGCTCGTCCTTGAACAGGTCGGCGTAATGCTCGCGCAGCATGCCGGCGCAGGAGCCCGAGGGCACCACCACCGGATAGTCTTCGGCAAACAAGGCCAACTGCGCCCGTGCCACTGTCCGCGCCTGCTCGGTGTAGCCCGAGGTGTAGGCCGGTTGGCCGCAGCAACTTTGCCCTTGCGGGTAGTCCACCCGGATTCCTTCGCGCTCCAGCAGATGAATCGCATCCATCCCGGCTTCGGGATAGAACAGGTCCACCACGCAAGTACCGAACAGGTAGACCCGTCGCGGTTTTTCGCTGGGGTACTGCCGAGGCTCGGGCAATGGCGGGGCGACACGGGTCGCGTTCGGCACGGCGTTGTAAAAAAGCTCGCTCATCAGGCGTGTCTCCGGGTGGTCCCGGTTATCCGTCCGCTGAGGCTGCTGAATATAGACAGGAAATCTTTCAGCAGCCTTGCAGACCCGGTGGTGAATAGCAGACGCCGAATCACGGTTCGGCGTCGGTTTTTTCAGTGTTGCGTGTAGGACTTAATGAACCAGCATGCCGGTAAACCAGTAGGCCTGGGCCAACGTGATCAGGCCGACAATCGTTGCAAAGAATAGGCTGTGTTTGAGGGTGAAACGGAACAGATCCGATTCTTTGCCCACCAGCCCGGTCGCGGCGCAGGCCACCGCGATCGATTGTGGCGAAATCATCTTGCCGGTCACGCCGCCGCTGGTGTTGGCCGCGACGAGCAAGGTGTCGTTGACGCCGATCTGGTGCGCGGTGGTGGCTTGCAGCGAGCTGAACAGCGCGTTGGACGACGTATCGGAACCGGTCAGGAACACACCCAGCCAACCCAGGAACGGCGAGAAGAACGGGAACGCCGCGCCCGTGCCGGCCAGCACCAGGGCCATGGTCGACGACATGCCCGAGTAGTTGGTGACGAAGGCGAATGCCAGCACCATGCCGATGGACAGGATCGGCCAGCGCAGCTCGAAAAGTGTCTCTTTAAAAGTGGTAAGACCAGTTTTGATATTGATCTTCAGCACCAGCATCGAGATCAATGCGGAGAAGAAAATCGCCGTGCCGGTGGCGGAAATCGGATCAAGCTTGAACACGGCCGGAATGGCAGTGGGGTTGATCACGATGGGCGCGACCTTGATCACCATCTGGTCCAGGTGCGGGATGGCGAAGTTGAACACCCAGCCGTACATCGAACCGCCAGCGGCGAACATCGCCTTGAACGGCTTGAGGGTCCAGATCGTCACCAATACGGTCAGGATCAGGAACGGCGACCAGGCCTTGATGATTTCCCCCAGGCTGTAGGGCGAAGCCACGGTGCTGCGCGGTTGACCGAAACCGCCGACGCTGGCGGTGACCGTTGCGCTGGAGGTGGCGCCGGCAATCTGGGCGCCAGCGGTGCGCTTGGGCTGCCAGACTTTCAGGAACAGCGTCAGGGAAATCAGGCTGGCCAGGGCGGAGGTGATGTCCGGCAGTTCCGGGCCAATGAAGTTGGAGGTGAAGTACTGGGTGATGGCGAAGCTCAAGCCTGCCACCAATGCCGCTGGCCAGGTTTCCCGCACGCCGCGCAGGCCGTCCATCATGAACACCAGCCAGAACGGCACGAACAACGACAGCAAGGGCAATTGGCGACCGGTCATGGCGCCGATCTTGAAGGCGTCGATTCCGGTGACCTGGCCGGCCACGATAATCGGAATGCCCAGTGCGCCGAACGCCACTGGGGCGGTGTTGGCGATCAGGCACAGGCCGGCGGCGTACAGGGGGTTGAAGCCCAGGCCGACCAGCAGGGCGGCAGTGATCGCCACCGGTGCGCCGAAGCCGGCGGCACCTTCCAGAAATGCGCCGAAGCAAAAGCCGATCAGCAGAACTTGCAGACGCTGGTCATCGGTAATCGACAGCACCGAGCTGCGAATCACCTCGAACTGGCCGCTCTTGACCGTCAGTTTGTAGAGGAATACGGCGGCGACGATGATCCAGGCGATGGGCCACAGGCCATAGGCAAAGCCATAGCCGGCGGCGGCAAAGGCCATGTCTGCCGGCATCTGGAACGCGAAGATCGCCACGGCAATCGCCAGCGCCAGGGTGATGCTGCCGGCCACATGCCCCTTGAGGCGAAACACCGCCAAGGCCAGGAAGAAAAATACGATGGGGATAACGGCCGCGAGTGCGGACAAGCCGAGGCTGCCGAGCGGGCTGTAGAGCTGTTGCCAGGTTTGCATAATGGGTGGGCCCCTAATTGTTGTTGGTCAGGCACTGCCAGCGGGTTTGGTTAATTGGTAATACCAATTTACAATCGCTGTTGGCTAGGGTAAAAGCCTTGGTTGTCGTGTGTCAATTTGCCGCCCTGAAACTTTCGTCGAATAAGCGGTGCAGAGTGCATCTGATCCGGTGGTGCAAAACGGCTTTGATGGGTGTGGACAAGGCCCGGATGGGCCAGAATAGAGAGCCCGGCGAGCCGTCGGGATCGTGGAGAATTGAGTTATGGGGTTTGATCAGATTCGTCAGCGCCGTTTGTCTGACGATATTGTCGAGCGGCTTGAAGGCATGATCCTTGAGGGCACGCTCAAGTCCGGTGAGCGGCTGCCTGCCGAGCGGACCCTGGCTGAGCAGTTCGGCGTGTCACGCCCTTCGTTGCGCGAGGCGATCCAGAAACTGGCGGCCAAGGGCTTGTTGGTCAGTCGTCAGGGCGGCGGCAACTATGTGGTGGAGTCGTTAGGCTCGACGTTCAGTGATCCGCTGCTGCAACTGTTGGAAAGCAATCCCGAAGCGCAGCGTGACTTGTTGGAGTTCCGTCACACCCTGGAAGCGTCCTGCGCTTTTTACGCGGCGCAGCGGGCCACGGAGGTGGATCGCGAACGGCTGACGGCGGCCTTTGACGAGCTGCAGGATTGTTACTCACGCCACGACGAGGTGAGCCGGGCGGAGGAGGGCGCGGCGGATGCCCGGTTTCACCTGGCGATCGCCGAGGCCAGTCATAACGCGGTGTTGCTGCACACCATCCGCGGTTTGTTCGACCTGCTCAAGCGCAACGTCGTCACCAATATCGGCGGCATGTACAAGCAGCGCAGTGAAACTCGCGACATGCTGATCAGCCAGCACCGAGAGCTGTACCAGGCCATCATGGACGGGCATGCCGAACAGGCGCGGGAAGTGTCCAGCCGGCATATCTTGTATGTGCAGGAAGTCTTGGAAGAGGTGCGTCAGGAAGTGCAGCGCGTGGCGCGGGCAGAGCGGCGTAAAGGGATGTAATCGCGCCGGTGGACCCCTGTGGGAGCGAGCTTGCTCGCGAAAGCGGTCTGTCTGACCCATCACTACCGGATGTGTCGACGTCATCGCGAGCAAGCTCGGCTCCCACAGTTGATCCCGGGCTAGTCTTCCTTGCCCTTGTTGCGCACAGCGCGCTGCAGCTCACGGCCGGCATCGCGTTCGCGTTCGGTGTCGCGCTTGTCGTATTCCTTCTTGCCCTTGCCCAGGGCAATTTCACACTTGATCAAGTGCTTGCTCCAGTACAACGACGTGCAGACGCAGGTGTAGCCCTTCTGCTGCACGGAGGCGAAGAGCTTTTCCAGCTCGCGCTTGTTGAGCAGCAGCTTGCGCGAGCGCGTCGGGTCGGCGATCACGTGGGTGCTGGCGGTGGTCAGCGGCGTGAAATGACTGCCCAGCAGCCAGGCCTCGCCGTCCTTGAGCAGCACGTAGCTGTCGACCAGTTGCGCCTTGCCGGCACGCAGACTCTTTACTTCCCAGCCGGCCAGGACCATGCCAGCCTCGAAACGCTGTTCGATGAAGTAATCGTGTCGCGCCTTTTTATTTTGCGCGATGGTCCCTGTGGGGTGTTTCTTCTGTTTAGCCATAGGGGCGGCATTATAGGCAGTTGCGTGCGTGTCGGCTACGGTGAAGCTGCGTGCTTGAGCACGTTGAGTGAATCCCGGACAATGCGGCCTCTTTTTCGAACGCTTGGGCGTGATCACGATGTCGACAGACAAGGTTTCTGTCCACGGCAGTTGGGCTAGCCGCTGGGTCTTTATATTCGCTGCAACCGGTTCGGCGGTGGGGCTGGGCAGTATCTGGAAATTCCCCTACATGGTCGGCGTCTACGGTGGCGGTGCCTTCGTATTGATGTTCCTGGCGTGCATTGCGCTCATCGGCGCACCGGTGATGCTGGCCGAAACCCTGATCGGTCGTCGTGCCCGGCAAAGCCCGGCCAATGCCCTGAAGGTGCTGGCGGTGGAAGCAGGGCATTCGCCCAAGTGGTCGTGGGGCGCCTTCGCCGGAATGATCACGGCGCTGTTGATCCTGTCTTTCTATAGCGTGGTCGGTGGCTGGTCGCTGGACTACATCATCGACATGGGCCGCGGGGATTTCCAAGGGGCCACGCCGGATCAGGTGGGCGCCTACTTCGGCAATGTGATCGCCGATCCCTGGCGGCTGACCCTCTGGCACACGATCTTCATGGTGCTCTCGGCGGTGGTGATTGCCCGGGGCGTGGTGGCCGGGCTTGAGCGCAGCCTGCGGATCATGATGCCGTTGCTGTTCGTGATGATCCTGGTGTTGCTGGGCTACAGCATGACCACCGGGCACTTCATGGAAGGCGTGCATTTCATGTTCGACTTCAAGCCTGAGAAAGTCATGGATGGCCTGCTACCGGCCATGGGGCATGCGTTTTTCTCCCTCAGCGTCGGGGTTGGTTCGATCATGATCTACGGCGCCTACATGCCCAAGAATGCATCCCTGACCCGGACCGTTGTCGGCGTCGCGCTGTTGGATACCTTCGTGTCGCTGTTGGCGGGGGTGGCATTGTTTCCGATTGTGTTCGCCGCTGGCCTGAACCCCAGTGAGGGGCCCGGGTTGATGTTCGTCAGCCTGCCCTTTGCCTTCGGCAGCATGGCGTTCGGTCAGGTAATGGGCGTGGTGTTTTTCCTCCTGGTGGCCATCGCGGCCTGGAGTTCGGCCATCTCCCTGTTGGAACCCATGGTGGCTTACCTGGTTGAACGGACCCGGCTCAGTCGTGCCTGGGTAACCTTCTGGCTGGCTTTCACCTGTTGGTTTGTCGGCCTGGGCACGGTGTTCTCCTTCAATATATGGAAGCAAGCGAAGTTTTTCGTGAACGAAGGCGGGCTGTTCCATCTCTACCAGTGGGGCGCAACCGGAGGGCTGGATTTCTTCGGCGTGATTGATTTCTTCACCTCGCGGATCATGCTGCCATTGGGTGGTTTGTGTTTCGTAGTGTTTGCAGGATGGATCATGGGGCGTGAAGCAGTGCGTGATGAACTGTCGCTGCGCAGCCCGGTATTGTTTGGTTTGAGCCTGTTCTTGATGCGCTACGTGGCGCCCATCGGCATTCTTGTAGTGTTTGCCGCCCAGCTGTGGAAGTGACGCTTACATGACGACACATATTCAACGCTCGGCCTTGCTGCCCTATCCGGCGCAGGCGCTGTATGACCTGGTCAACGATGTGGCGAGCTACCCGGAGTTCTTGCCATGGTGCTCATCGGCGGAGGTGCTGGAGAGTTCCGAAACTCATATGCGCGCCAGCCTCAACATTGCCAAGAGTGGCTTGAGTCAGCGCTTCGTCACGCGCAATACGCTGGTGCCGGGGCATTCCATCGAGATGAACCTGGAAGAAGGGCCTTTCAATCAGCTCCACGGTGTCTGGGTGTTCAAGCCGCTGGGTGAGAAGGCCTGCAAGATCAGCCTGGACCTGTCGTTCGACTACGCCGGCCCACTGGTGCGGGCGACGCTGGGGCCGCTGTTCAATCAGGCTGCCAATACCCTGGTCGACGCGTTCTGCCAGCGGGCCAAGCAGAATGCAGAGCTCAAGCGTTGATTGAGATAGAAGTGGTGTATGCCGCGGTGGATCGCCAAGTCTTGCGCGCATGCGTGGTGCAGGAAGGCACCAGTGTTCGCGCAGCGCTGGTGGCCTCGGGGATTGCCGATGCATTCCCGGAACTGGATCTGGCGACTTGCCCGGTGGGGATTTTTGGCAAGCAGGTTGCCGATCCAGAGCGCCAGGTGGTGCAGGCGGCTGATCGACTGGAGATTTATCGCCCGTTGTTGGCCGATCCGAAGGAAATTCGGCGCCTGCGCGCGGCCAAGGCTGCCCAGGCGCGCCAATTGGAGCAATAACCTGGCCGGAATGGCAGGCGATAAAAAACCCGGCATGCCGGGTTTTTTATTGTCGCGATTTATTGCGGCGAGGTATCCAGAGGCTCTGGCGTCGGGACGGGTACAGTCTCGACCTGGTCCACGTCCTTTTGGATCTGGTCCAGCAGCGAACCTGGCTTGACCGGTTTTTCCGGTTTCGGCTGTTCGGCATTCTGGGCCGGGTCGGTAACGGTGGTGCCGCTGTCCTTGCCCATGATGGCCTCGTCACGGCTCACGCCAGGCATGAAGTCACCCGACAGGCTGACGAGTTGGTCGTCAGGGCTGAAGATAACGCTGATGCGTTCCTGCTGGCGCTCACCGCCGCCTGGCTGCAAGCTGTACAGGTAATCCCAGCGATCGGCATGGAACGTGTCGGTCAGCAGGGGGTTGCCCATGATAAACCGTACTTGCCGGCGGGTCATTCCCGGGCGTAACTGGTCTATCATGTCCTGCGTGACGACATTGCCCTGCTGGATGTCGATTTTGTAAACCCCGGGGAATGAACAACCGGCGAGTGCGAGCAGTCCCACAAAGGTGAAACTGGTTAGCAAGAGCTTGGTGTTTTGCATCGGTGGGCGACTTCCACTATCTTGGCTGGGACAACGTAAACGCCGATCATACCCGCATTAAGAGAAGCTGCGAAGCAGCATCGCGAGAAAGCTGACCATGGTTGAAAATAGCGAACTACGCAAAGCCGGCCTCAAAGTGACCCTGCCACGGGTCAAGATTCTACAAATGCTCGATTCCGCCGAGCAACGCCACATGAGTGCTGAAGATGTCTACAAGGCGCTTATGGAGGCTGGTGAGGACGTCGGTCTGGCCACGGTTTACCGTGTTCTGACCCAGTTCGAGGCAGCTGGCCTTGTGGTGCGACACAACTTCGACGGAGGCCATGCGGTCTTCGAGCTGGACGACGGCAAGCATCACGACCATATGGTCAACGTCGAGACCAGTGAAGTGATCGAATTCTTCGACGAAGAAATCGAGCGGCTGCAGAAAGCAATCGTCGACAAGTATGGCTTCGAGATGGTTGATCACAATCTTGTGCTGTACGTACGCAAGAAAAAGTAAGCATGTCGCGCGGACTTAAGGTTCGCGAAACGAACGAAGGCGACCCCAGGGTCGCCTTCGTGCTTTCTGCTGTTCTCAGATTTTCGCGGTAACGACCATTTTTTTCGCGTGGGCCAGGGATTCCTTGGTGAGGTCGATGCCCCCGAGCATTCGTGCCACTTCTTCCACGCGCTCGTTTTTGTTGAGCTTGGACACGGCGGTACGAGTCGCGTCCTCGCCGCGCACCTTGTGCACAAATAAATGCTGGTGTCCCTGGGCGGCGACCTGAGGCAGGTGAGTGACGGTCAGCACCTGGCCGCGTTCCCCCAGCCGGCGCAGCAACTGGCCGACAATTTCTGCAGTTGGGCCACCGATACCCACGTCCACTTCGTCGAATACCAGTGTCGGCACGCGAGAGGTTTGTGCGGTGATGACCTGGATGGCCAGGCTGATTCGCGACAACTCACCGCCGGAGGCGACTTTGGCCAAGCCTTTGAGCGGTTGTCCGGGGTTGGCGCTGACCAGCAATTCCACCTGTTCCAGCCCATTGGGTTGGAGCTCGTCGCCAGCGTTGGGGCGCAATTCGATGGTGAAGCGCCCGCCCGGCATGCCCAGGCGCTGGATCTCCTGCTCCACGGCGCTGGCCAGCCCTGTTGCGGCATGCTGCCGCAATTCACTGAGCTCCCTGGCCTTTTCCTGGTAATGACGGGCATAAGACGCCAGTTCGTCCCCCAGGCGCTCGATGGACTCATCGTTGGCGTTCAGGGTTTCCAGTTCTTCCAGCAGCCGCTGCTGGAGTTCGGCAACGTCGGTTGGCTGGATACGATGCTTGCGCGCCAGTGTATAGATGCTGTCCAGGCGCTCTTCCAGGTATTGCAGGCGGGCCGGGTCGGCATCGAAATGATCGAGGAACCGGTTTAGCTCCCCGACGGCCTCTTCGACCTGGATCTGCGCGCTGGTCAGCAGGTTGGTCGCTTCGTTCAAGGCGCCCACCGAATTGTTCACGCTGGAGAGTCGGTTCAGGCTCGCTGTCAGTGCATTGAGGACATTGCCCGAATCGCTCTCGCTGCATTGTTCGACCACCTGGCGGCAGATGCCCAGCAGGGTTTCGGCGTTGGTCAGGTTCTTGTGTTCCTGTTCCAGTTCTTCCAGTTCATTTTCACCCAGGGCCAGGTTCTCCAGCTCTTCGAGCTGGTAGCTCAACAACTGGTGGCGGGCGCGCTGTTCGTCGCCGGAATTGGAGAGTCGATCCAGTTCCTGCCGGGTCTGGCGCCAGCGTTGGGCAGCCAGGTGGACTTGCCGGGCCAGGTCCGTGGCGCCGGCGTATTCATCCAGCAGGCGGCGATGGGTGTCGGTCTTGAGCAGGGATTGGTGTTCATGCTGGCTGTGAATGTCGATCAGCAGCTCGCCGAGGGCCTTGAGATCGCCCAAGGGGCAGGGCGTGCCGTTGATGTAGCCTCGGGAGCGGCCTTCGGCGGTGATGACCCGGCGCAGGATGCACAGGCCGTCGGTGTCCAGGTCGCGTTCGGTCAGCCAGGCGCTGGCCTCGGGGATGTCGACCAGGTCGAACGTCGCCAGGATGTCGGCCTTGTCCGCTCCGGGGCGCACCACGCCACTGTCGGCGCGATCGCCCAGCGTCAGGCCCAGGGCATCGAGCATGATCGACTTGCCTGCGCCGGTTTCACCGGTGATCACACTCATGCCTCGATCGAGTTCGAGGTCGAGGTGTTCGACGATGGCGTAGTTGTGTACGGACAGGTGCACCAGCATAAGGCCGCTCCCAGGCTTTAGGTCTGGTTATTTATACAGTGTTTTGTTTCGGCCTGACAATGCCCTCGCTTAGCTCGATTTGCTTGGGCAGATGATTTTCTTAGCGCTGCGAGGAATGGTTATGCAGCTGTTTTTTGTAAGGTTAATTCGTCAGATAGCCCTTGAAGCTGCAAAACCCGACCCCATATACCGGGGCAGAAGCGCGAGTTGAGCTCGCGGACGAAGTTGAGAGGAGAAATCTATGGCTGACGAACAGACGCAGGACACGCAAAATCTAGACGCCAATCAGGCTTCCCAGGTTTCCGGTGAAGACCTGGCTGCACGTGTACAAGTGCTCGAGGAGCAACTGGCCGGTGCGCAGGATCAGGCGTTGCGTGTAGCAGCCGACCTGCAGAATGTCCGCCGTCGCGCCGAGCAAGATGTAGAGAAAGCTCATAAATTCGCCCTGGAGCGTTTCGCCGGCGACTTGCTGCCGATCATCGACAGCCTGGAGCGCGGCCTTGAGCTGTCCAACCCGGATGACGAAAACATTCGTCCGATGCGTGAAGGCATCGAGCTGACCCTGAAAATGTTCCAGGACACTCTCAAGCGTTATCAGCTCGAAACCCTTGATCCGCATGGCGAACCGTTCAACGCCGAGCATCACCAGGCCATGGCGATGCAGGAAAGTGCCGACGTCGAGCCAAACAGTGTGCTGAAGGTTTTCCAGAAGGGCTATCTGCTCAACGGTCGCCTGCTGCGCCCGGCCATGGTCGTGGTCAGCAAGGCGCCAGCGCCGGTTTCGCCTTCTATTGATGAGCAGGCTTGAAATCGGTCGTAGCGGCCCCATCTATATGTCAAGCGTTTAAGTGCTACCGCAGTTAGCCACCACTGCTGCGGCAACCAAATCCAAGTTCCGGGAGAGTTAACATGGGCAAGATTATCGGTATCGACCTGGGGACCACCAACTCGTGCGTCTCCGTGCTGGAAAACGGCAAGGCCAAAGTCATCGAAAACGCTGAAGGCGCGCGTACCACGCCGTCGATCATCGCTTACGCCAATGATGGCGAGATTCTGGTTGGCCAGTCGGCCAAGCGTCAGGCAGTGACCAATCCGCATAACACCCTGTACGCGGTGAAGCGTCTGATCGGTCGCAAGTTCGACGAAGAAGTCGTCCAGAAAGACATCAAGATGGTGCCTTACAAAATCGCCAAGGCTGACAACGGCGACGCCTGGGTTGAAGTGAACGGCCAGAAAATGGCACCGCCACAGATCTCGGCTGAAATCCTCAAGAAAATGAAGAAAACCGCCGAAGATTACCTCGGCGAAGCGGTGACTGAAGCGGTCATCACTGTTCCTGCCTATTTCAACGACAGCCAGCGCCAGGCGACCAAAGACGCCGGCCGCATCGCGGGCCTGGACGTAAAACGTATCATCAACGAACCAACCGCAGCCGCTCTGGCCTACGGTATGGACAAGGCCAAGGGCGATCACACCGTGATCGTTTACGACCTGGGTGGCGGTACCTTCGACGTCTCCGTGATCGAGATCGCTGAAGTCGATGGCGAGCATCAGTTCGAAGTGCTGGCAACCAACGGTGACACGTTCCTCGGTGGTGAAGACTTCGACATTCGCCTGATCGACTACCTCGTCGACGAGTTCAAGAAAGAAAGCGGCATGAACCTCAAGGGTGACCCGCTGGCCATGCAGCGCCTGAAAGAAGCCGCTGAAAAAGCCAAGATCGAACTGTCCTCGAGCCAGTCGACCGACGTGAACCTGCCGTACATCACTGCAGACGCCACCGGTCCTAAGCACCTGAACGTAAAAATCTCCCGCGCCAAGCTCGAAGCGCTGGTGGAAGACCTGGTTCAGCGCACCATCGAACCTTGCCGCATCGCCATGAAAGACGCCGGTATCGACGTTGGTGCGATCAACGACGTGATCCTGGTTGGCGGTCAGACCCGTATGCCACTGGTTCAGAAGCTGGTGACCGATTTCTTCGGTAAAGAAGCACGGAAAGACGTAAACCCTGACGAAGCTGTTGCCATGGGTGCTGCTATCCAGGGCGCGGTATTGGCTGGTGACGTGAAAGACGTTCTGCTGCTCGACGTCAGCCCGCTGACCCTGGGTATCGAAACCATGGGCGGCGTGATGACCGCGCTGATCGAGAAAAACACCACGATTCCTACCAAGAAATCCCAAGTGTTCTCGACGGCTGACGACAACCAGGGCGCAGTGACCATTCACGTACTGCAAGGTGAGCGTAAGCAAGCCGCACAGAACAAGTCCCTGGGCAAGTTCGACCTGGCCGAGATTCCACCAGCACCACGTGGCGTGCCACAAATCGAAGTGACCTTCGACATCGACGCCAACGGCATCCTGCACGTCGGCGCGAAAGACAAGGCTACCGGCAAGACTCAGTCGATCGTGATCAAGGCCAACTCCGGTCTGTCCGAGGAAGAAATTCAGCAGATGGTTCGCGATGCTGAAGTCAACGCCGAGGAAGACCGCAAGTTCGAAGAGCTGGCCAGCGCTCGCAACCAGGGCGATGCCTTGGTGCACTCGACCCGCAAGATGATCGCTGATGCTGGCGAAAAAGTGACTGCGGAAGAGAAAACCGCCATCGAAGCGGCCGTGGTTGCCCTGGAAGCTGCTGTAAAAGGCGACGACAAGGCGGCCATCGAGGCGAAGATCGAAGAGCTGTCCAAGGTCTCCGCGCCAGTGGCTCAGAAGATGTACGCCGAGCAGGCTCAGCCTGCCGAGGGCGCGGCTGCGCAGGGCGAATCGGCCGAGAAAGCCGACGACGTCGTTGACGCCGAGTTCGAAGAAGTGAAAGACCACAAGTAATCGCTTGTTGGTCGGCCGGTTGACTGCATTTGTGCGGTGGCTGGTAGGATGTCGCCGCGCGGGAGCTTGCTCCCGCGTTGGCGTGTCTGGAGCTAATGAATTTTTACAGCATGCGACAGTGTTCGGGTGCTGGCGGTGTGTTCGGGAATGCTCCTGCTTTCCGAGCGACATGCACCGCGTTTTGGCCGGGTCCCTGGCTGAAAGAAATATGACCAGGATCGTTGAATTGACGTGAGTTGGGTCCGGGCCTGTATTGGGGCTCAACGAGTTTGGCAAGGTTCAGGAGAGGTTTGCCGGACGTCCATGAGAGTGCAAAGACCAATGGCAAAGCGTGACTTTTACGAAGTATTGGGTGTCGAGCGGGGGGCCAGCGAGGCAGACCTGAAAAAGGCCTATCGTCGCCTGGCGATGAAGCACCACCCGGACCGTAATCCCGACGATAAAGCGTCGGAAG
The DNA here is from genome assembly GCF_052112205.1 of Pseudomonas sp. Lb2C2. Lineage (NCBI taxonomy): Bacteria > Pseudomonadati > Pseudomonadota > Gammaproteobacteria > Pseudomonadales > Pseudomonadaceae > Pseudomonas > Pseudomonas sp. Lb2C2. The sequence goes on from NZ_JAUTYW010000002.1 coordinate 141,986, forward strand.
AGATGTTCAAGGAAGCCAACGAGGCTTACGAAGTACTGTCTGATTCGAGCAAGCGCGCGGCGTACGACCAGTACGGGCATGCCGGCGTCGACCCGAGCATGGGCGGCGGCGGTGCCGGTTTTGGCGGCCAGAACTTCTCCGATATTTTCGGTGATGTGTTCAGCGATTTCTTCGGTGGTGGTCGCGGCGGTGCCCGTGGTGGCGCCCAGCGTGGCAGTGACCTGCGCTACACGCTGGAGTTGAACCTGGAAGAAGCGGTGCGCGGTACCACCGTCAATATCCGTGTTCCGACACTGGTCAATTGCAAACCGTGCGATGGCTCGGGCGCCAAGAAGGGCTCCTCGCCCGTGACCTGCCCGACCTGCGGCGGTATTGGCCAGGTTCGCATGCAGCAGGGCTTCTTCTCGGTGCAGCAGACCTGCCCGCGTTGCCATGGCCAAGGCAAGATCATTTCCGACCCGTGCGACTCCTGCCACGGCGAGGGGCGTGTCGAAGAGTACAAGACGCTGTCGGTCAAAGTGCCGGCCGGTGTCGACACCGGTGACCGCATTCGCCTGTCCGGCGAAGGCGAGGCGGGTGCCCAGGGCGGCCCGACGGGCGACCTGTATGTGGTCATCAATGTGCGCGAGCATGCGATTTTCCAGCGCGACGGCAAGCACCTGTTCTGCGAAGTGCCGATCAGCTTCGTCGATGCGGCCTTGGGTGGCGAGCTTGAGATCCCGACCCTCGACGGTCGCGTCAAGCTGAAAATCCCCGAGGGCACGCAGACCGGCAAGCAGTTCCGGATCCGTGGCAAAGGCGTCGCGCCAGTGCGTGGCGGTGGTGCGGGCGACCTGATGTGCCGTGTGGCGGTAGAGACTCCGGTCAACCTGGGGCGGCGTCAGCGTGAGCTGTTGGAGGAGTTCCGCAACTCGCTGGCGGATGACAACAGCCACTCCCCGAAAACCACCGGTTGGTTCGAAGGCGTGAAACGCTTCTTCGGCGACCTGTAAGGAGTTCGCATGCGACGTATAGCTGTGATGGGCGCTGCGGGGCGCATGGGCAAGGCGCTGGTCGAGGCGGTGCAGCAGCGCTCGCCGCTCTCTGGCCTGACGGCGGCCATCGTGCGGCCCGACAGTACGCTGGTGGGCGCCGATGCTGGCGAGCTGGCCTCGCTGGGGCGTATCGGCGTGCCGATGTCCGGCGGCCTGGAGAAGGTGCTTGACGAGTTCGATGTGCTGATCGATTTCACCCTGCCGGACGTGATGCTGAAAAACCTCGCGATCTGCCGCAAGCACGGCAAGGCCATGGTGATCGGCACGACGGGGCTGGATGCTGCGCAGAAGCAATTGCTGGCCGATGCGGGCAAAGACATTCCGATCGTGTTCGCCGCGAACTTCAGCGTGGGCGTGAACCTGTCGCTGAAGCTGCTGGACATGGCGGCCCGGGTCTTGGGTGACGATGCGGATATCGAAATCATCGAGGCGCATCATCGGCACAAGATCGACGCGCCTTCGGGAACGGCCTTGCGCATGGGCGAAGTGATTGCCGATGCGCTGGGTCGCGATCTGCAGGAAGTGGCCGTGTATGGGCGCCAGGGGCACACCGGTGCGCGTGAGCGCAGCACCATCGGTTTCGCCACTGTGCGCGGCGGTGATGTGGTGGGTGACCACACCGTGCTGTTCGCCACTGAAGGCGAGCGCCTGGAGATCACCCACAAGGCATCGAGTCGGATGACTTTCGCCAAGGGTGCCGTACGTGCCGCGCTGTGGCTGGATGGCCGCGAGCCCGGTTTGTACGATATGCAGGACGTTCTCGACCTGCGTTGATGCCCTTAAGTGCGGGGTTCAGGTTATACTGGGCCCCGTTTTACACCGCTTCGCGACGTCCTGTCGCATTCCCCTGCCTTTAAGGCTCATTAGCGGTGGACCAAAAAAGCCTTTTTCTGTAAGCTACAGCTTTAGTGTGTCCACTAAAAGCGCGCAGAATAATTCAGTGAACAAGCGGGGTGACGTGTCCATACGTCACTCCGCTTTTTTACAACCTGCGATCGCCCTTTCAGGCTTTATTTACGGGAGGTCTTCTTGACTAAGCCAGCCATACTCGCCCTTGCTGATGGCAGCATTTTTCGCGGCGAAGCCATTGGAGCCGACGGTCAGACCGTTGGTGAGGTGGTGTTTAACACCGCAATGACCGGCTATCAGGAAATTCTTACCGATCCTTCCTACGCCCAACAAATCGTTACCCTGACTTACCCGCACATCGGCAACACCGGCACCACGCCGGAAGACGCCGAGTCTGATCGTGTCTGGTCCGCCGGCCTGGTCATCCGTGACTTGCCGCTGGTAGCGAGCAACTGGCGTAACACGATGCCCCTGTCCGACTACCTGAAAGCCAACAACGTCGTGGCGATCGCCGGTATCGACACCCGTCGCCTGACCCGCATCCTTCGGGAAAAAGGCGCGCAGAACGGCTGCATCATGGCCGGCGACAACATTTCCGAAGAGGCCGCCATCGCCGCTGCCCAGGGCTTCCCTGGCCTCAAGGGCATGGACCTGGCGAAAGTCGTCAGCACCAAGAAGCAGTACGAATGGCGCTCCACGGTCTGGGACCTGAAGACCGACAGTCACGCGACGATCGAGGCTTCCGAGCTGCCTTACCACGTCGTGGCCTACGACTACGGCGTCAAGCTGAACATCCTGCGCATGCTGGTCGAGCGTGGTTGCCGCGTCACGGTGGTGCCGGCCCAAACCCCGGCTGCCGACGTCCTGGCCCTCAAGCCCGACGGTGTGTTCCTGTCCAACGGCCCGGGTGACCCGGAGCCTTGCGACTACGCGATCCAGGCGATCAAGGACGTGCTGGAAACCGAGATCCCGGTATTCGGTATCTGCCTCGGTCACCAGTTGCTGGCTCTGGCTTCGGGCGCCAAGACCTTGAAGATGGGCCACGGCCACCACGGTGCCAACCACCCCGTGCAGGACCTGGACACCGGCGTGGTGATGATCACCAGCCAGAACCACGGTTTCGCGGTGGACGAAGCCACCCTGCCGGCCAACGTGCGCGCGATTCACAAGTCGCTGTTCGACGGCACGCTGCAAGGTATCGAGCGTACCGACAAGAGCGCGTTCAGCTTCCAGGGCCACCCTGAAGCCAGCCCGGGCCCGAACGATGTGGCTCCGCTGTTCGATCGCTTCATCAACGAGATGGCCAAGCGACGCTGACCGCGAGAAGCCCGAGGGCGGCCCCGAGCGCGGCGGCCCCTTCGGGCGCTTCAAAGATTGTTCGACGGCCTAGCCGACTGACCTGCGGATTTGAGTGACAAACCCATGCCAAAACGTACAGACATAAAAAGCATCCTGATTCTCGGCGCTGGCCCGATCGTGATCGGCCAGGCCTGCGAATTCGACTACTCCGGCGCCCAGGCCTGTAAAGCCCTGCGCGAAGAGGGCTACCGCGTCATCCTGGTGAACTCCAACCCGGCCACCATCATGACCGACCCGGCCATGGCCGACGCCACCTACATCGAGCCGATCAAGTGGCAGACCGTTGCCAAGATCATCGAGAAGGAGCGCCCGGACGCGCTGCTGCCGACCATGGGCGGCCAGACCGCGCTGAACTGCGCCCTGGACCTGGAACGCGAAGGCGTCCTCGAGAAGTTCGGTGTGGAAATGATCGGCGCCAACGCCGACACCATCGACAAGGCCGAAGACCGTTCGCGCTTCGACAAGGCGATGAAATCCATCGGCCTGGACTGCCCACGCTCGGGCATCGCCCACAGCATGGAAGAGGCCAACGCCGTCCTGGAGCGCCTCGGCTTCCCGTGCATCATCCGTCCTTCCTTCACCATGGGCGGCACCGGTGGCGGCATCGCCTACAACCGTGAAGAGTTCGAAGAAATCTGCGCCCGTGGTCTCGACTTGTCGCCGACCAAGGAACTGCTGATCGACGAATCCCTGATCGGCTGGAAAGAATATGAAATGGAAGTTGTCCGCGACAAAAAGGACAACTGCATCATCGTCTGCTCCATCGAGAACTTCGACCCGATGGGCGTGCACACCGGTGACTCGATCACCGTCGCACCAGCCCAGACCCTGACCGACAAGGAATACCAGATCCTGCGTAACGCCTCCCTGGCGGTGCTGCGCGAGATCGGCGTGGAAACCGGCGGCTCCAACGTCCAGTTCGGCATCTGCCCGAACACCGGTCGCATGGTGGTCATCGAGATGAACCCGCGGGTATCCCGTTCGTCGGCCCTGGCTTCCAAGGCCACCGGTTTCCCGATCGCCAAGGTCGCTGCCAAGCTGGCCGTAGGCTACACCCTGGACGAGCTGTCGAACGACATCACCGGCGGCAAGACCCCGGCGTCCTTCGAACCGTCCATCGACTACGTCGTCACCAAGCTGCCACGCTTTGCCTTCGAGAAGTTCGCCAAGGCTGACGCCCGCCTGACGACTCAAATGAAGTCGGTCGGTGAAGTCATGGCCATCGGCCGGACCTTCCAGGAATCCTTGCAGAAAGCCCTTCGCGGCCTGGAAGTGGGTGTCTGCGGTCTCGATCCGAAGCTGGACCTGGCCGACCCGGAAAGCATGAGCGTGCTCAAGCGCGAGCTGACCGTGCCGGGCGCCGAGCGTATCTGGTACGTGGCCGACGCCTTCCGTGCCGGCATGACCGTCGAGCAGATCTTCGGCATGAACATGATCGACCCTTGGTTCCTGGTGCAGATCGAAGATCTGATCAAGGAAGAAGAGAAGGTCAAGACCCTGGGCATGTCCAGCATCGACCGCGACATGATGTTCCGCCTCAAGCGCAAAGGCTTCTCCGATATGCGCCTGGCCAAGTTGCTGGGTGTGACCGAGAAGAGCCTGCGCGCGCATCGCCACAAGCTGGAAGTGTTCCCGGTCTACAAGCGCGTCGACACCTGCGCGGCCGAGTTCGCCACCGACACCGCCTACCTGTACTCCACGTACGAAGAAGAGTGCGAAGCCGCGCCATCGACCCGCGACAAGATCATGATCCTGGGTGGCGGCCCTAACCGGATCGGCCAAGGCATCGAGTTCGACTACTGCTGCGTACACGCGGCACTGGCCCTGCGCGACGACGGTTACGAGACCATCATGGTCAACTGCAACCCGGAAACCGTGTCCACCGACTACGACACCTCCGATCGCTTGTACTTCGAGCCAGTGACCCTGGAAGACGTGCTGGAAATCGTCCGCGTCGAGAAGCCGAAAGGCGTGATCGTCCAGTACGGCGGCCAGACTCCGCTGAAGCTGGCGCGCGCCCTTGAAGCCGCTGGCGTGCCGATCATCGGCACCAGCCCGGATGCGATCGACCGCGCCGAAGACCGTGAGCGCTTCCAGCAGATGGTCGAGCGCCTGAACCTGCGCCAGCCGCCAAACGCCACCGTGCGCAGCGAAGACGAAGCGATTCGTGCCGCCGCCAAGATCGGTTACCCGCTGGTGGTGCGTCCGTCCTATGTACTGGGCGGCCGTGCGATGGAAATCGTCTATCAAGAAGACGAGCTCAAGCGCTATCTGCGTGAAGCGGTCCAGGTCTCCAACGACAGCCCGGTGCTGCTGGACCACTTCCTCAACTGCGCCATCGAAATGGACGTGGACGCGGTCAGCGACGGCAAGGATGTGGTGATCGGCGCGATCATGCAGCACATCGAACAAGCGGGCGTTCACTCCGGTGACTCCGCTTGCTCGCTGCCGCCTTACTCGCTGCCGGCGCACATCCAGGACGAGATGCGCGAGCAGGTCAAGAAAATGGCCCTGGAGCTGGGCGTTATCGGCCTGATGAACGTGCAACTGGCCCTGCAGGGCGAAGACATCTACGTCATCGAAGTCAACCCGCGCGCTTCCCGGACCGTACCGTTCGTCTCCAAGTGCATCGGTGTTTCCCTGGCGATGATCGCTGCTCGGGTCATGGCTGGCAAAACCCTGAAGGAACTGAATTTCACCAAGGAAATCATTCCGAACTTCTACAGCGTGAAAGAGGCGGTGTTCCCGTTCGCCAAGTTCCCTGGCGTCGATCCGATCCTCGGCCCTGAGATGAAGTCCACCGGTGAAGTGATGGGTGTGGGCGATACCTTCGGTGAAGCCTTCGCCAAGGCCCAGATGGGCGCCAGCGAAGTCTTGCCGACTGGCGGCACGGCGTTCATCAGTGTGCGTGATGACGACAAGCCACTGGTTGCAGGCGTGGCCCGTGATCTGATCAACTTGGGCTTCGAAGTGGTCGCTACTGCCGGTACTGCCAGGCTGATCGAAGCGGCAGGCCTGAAAGTGCGCCGCGTGAACAAGGTGACCGAGGGGCGTCCGCACGTGGTCGACATGATCAAGAATGACGAAGTCACGCTGATCATCAACACCACCGAAGGTCGCCAGTCGATCGCCGACTCCTACTCCATTCGTCGCAATGCGCTGCAGCACAAGATCTACTGCACCACGACCATTGCTGCGGGCGAAGCGATCTGCGAAGCGCTCAAGTTCGGTCCCGAGAAGACCGTGCGTCGCTTGCAGGATCTACATGCAGGATTGAAGGCATGAGCATAACCAAGTACCCGATGACAGTTCAGGGCGCGAAGGCCCTGGAAGAAGAGCACGCTTTCCTGACCAAGGTCGAGCGCCCGCGCTTGAGCCAGGCTATCGGTGAAGCGCGTGAGCTGGGCGATCTCAAGGAGAACGCCGAATACCACGCTGCTCGAGAGGAGCAGGGGATGGTCGAGGCGCGTGTCCGTGATATCGAAGGTCGCATGCAGAATGCGGTGATCATCGATGTTACGACGATCCCGCACACCGGCAAGGTGATCTTTGGCACTACCGTGGAAATCGCCAACGTCGAGACCGATGAAAGCGTCACTTACCAGATCGTGGGTGAGGACGAGGCAGACATCAAGCTCGGCAAGATCTCCGTTGGTTCGCCCATCGCTCGCGCCTTGATTGCCAAGGAAGAGGGCGATGTGGTGGTGGTGAAGACGCCAGGTGGTGTCATCGAGTATGAGATTGTCGAAGTCCGTCACATCTGAACGAAGGCGCCCGCTGCGAGCGGGCGCCATGATCTGGCAGCTCACCCAGATGTTGTGGGTGGGCGGCGTCTGGTTGTTGCACGTCGGTTTGCTGCCGGTGCTGGGTCGAGTCGGCCTGGCACCGCTGCTCATCGATGAAATCGCAGGCATGCTGACGGCGCTGCTGGTGGGTTTTTCCGCGGCGTGCGTAATGTTTCAGGCTTTGGTGCTGGTTCAGGCCGAGGGCCTTGCCAGTCTATGGCGCGACATTCGTGGGCAATTGTTGCTCATGTCGTTGTACGCGTGCGGGATGTTCTTCGCGGTGCGTCTCGGCTGGCCGGATGCGAGCCAGTGGCAGGTATTCAGTTACCTGGTGCTGGGTTTTTCCGGATTGGTGCTGGTGTTACAGCCGGTTCCCGGCTGGAGCGGCAGGGTGTGCGAGGCACACCCTTGACCCTTTGGCATCACTTGAAGCGGTGCACGTTCGACAGTTGCTTGTTGACGCTGAAGTTCTTGCGATAAATCAGCGCCATCTTGCCGATGACCTGCACCAGGTCTGCCTTGCCGGTCTTGCACAGTTCGGCAACGGCAGCCAGGCGGGCTTCGCGATCGAGGATGTTGAGCTTGATCTTGATCAGCTCGTGATCGCCCAATGCGCGTTCCAGTTCGGCGAGTACACCTTCAGTCAAACCGTTGTCAGCCACAGTCAAAACCGGTTTCAGATGGTGGCCGATGGATTTGTATTGTTTCTTCTGCTCTTGAGTGAGCGGCATAATCTGACCCCTGCGTCTGATCTTGTAAAAAGCGGCGGCCAGTTTACCCGAGCAAGTCCGGGACCGCCCACTTAATCACGACCCGTTTTATTTTTGAGGTGGCCCGTGGCCCGTTCCAAGACAAGTCTTAAATGGCTGCAAGAGCATTTCAACGACCCATTCGTGAAAATGGCGCAAAAAGACGGGTATCGTTCCCGTGCCAGCTACAAGCTGCTGGAGATTCAGGAAAGAGACCGTTTGATCCGTCCAGGCATGAGCGTGATCGACTTGGGCGCCGCCCCGGGTGGCTGGTCCCAAGTGACCAGTCGTCTGATTGGTGGGCAAGGCACACTGATCGCTTCCGATATTCTGGAAATGGACAGCATCCCGGATGTGACCTTCATTCAGGGCGACTTTACCGAGGACGCCGTACTGGCGCAGATCCTTGAAGCGGTTGGAAAAAACGAGGTGGACCTTGTGATTTCCGATATGGCCCCCAATATGAGTGGATTGGCATCTGTTGATATGCCGCGATCGATGTTCCTGTGCGAGTTGGCACTGGATCTTGCGACTCGGGTGTTGAAGCCAGGTGGTGATTTTTTGATCAAGGTCTTCCAGGGTGAAGGCTTCGACGAATACCACAAGAGCGTGCGCAAGCAGTTCGAGAAGGTCACGACGCGCAAGCCGAAATCATCGCGTGATCGCTCCCGTGAGCAGTACCTGCTGGGCCGTGGTTTCCGTGGTCGCAGTGAGGAATAAGAGGTTTTTCGACCGGGGCGATAGGTTTTTCGCATTTCGTCCCGTGAGCATTAGCGAATATTGTGTAGAAAGTGTTTCACAAAGGGTTACAGACGGCGCCTGCCAGAGTCGTAGGTAATGTAGTAAGTTAGGCCGGTGAATATCATGCGAAGCACGCGCCAGTAGCGGAGCTTGCTTCAGAGGGTAGTTAATTGAACGATATGGCAAAGAATCTGATCCTGTGGTTGATCATCGCCGCTGTCCTGGTGACCGTGATGAACAACTTCTCCAGTCCTAACGAGCCGCAGACCCTCAACTATTCCGACTTCATCCAGCAGGTCAAGGATGGCAAGGTCGAGCGTGTAGCCGTTGATGGCTATGTGATTACCGGCAAGCGCACCGATGGCGACAGCTTCAAGACCATTCGTCCGGCTATCCAGGACAATGGTCTGATCGGCGACCTGGTGGACAACCATGTCGTGGTCGAAGGCAAGCAGCCTGAGCAGCAAAGCATCTGGACCCAGCTCCTGGTCGCCAGCTTCCCGATTCTGGTGATCATCGCCGTGTTCATGTTCTTCATGCGCCAGATGCAGGGTGGCGGCGGAGGCAAGGGCGGGCCGATGAGCTTTGGCAAGAGCAAGGCCCGTCTGCTTTCCGAAGACCAGGTGAAAACCACCCTGGCCGACGTCGCAGGTTGCGACGAAGCCAAGGAAGAAGTCGGCGAGCTGGTTGAGTTCCTGCGCGATCCGGGCAAGTTTCAGCGCCTGGGCGGTCGTATTCCACGCGGCGTGCTGATGGTGGGCCCGCCTGGTACCGGTAAAACCCTGTTGGCCAAGGCGATTGCCGGTGAAGCCAAGGTGCCGTTCTTCACGATTTCGGGGTCCGACTTCGTCGAAATGTTCGTCGGCGTGGGCGCCAGTCGTGTTCGCGACATGTTCGAGCAGGCCAAGAAACACGCGCCATGCATCATCTTCATCGACGAAATCGACGCCGTCGGTCGCCATCGTGGCGCCGGCATGGGTGGCGGTCACGACGAGCGTGAGCAGACCCTCAACCAGTTGCTGGTCGAGATGGACGGTTTCGAAATGAACGACGGCATCATCGTGATTGCCGCCACCAACCGCCCTGACGTACTTGACCCTGCGCTGCTGCGTCCAGGTCGTTTCGACCGTCAGGTCGTGGTGGGGCTGCCGGATATTCGCGGCCGCGAGCAGATCCTCAAGGTTCATATGCGCAAGGTGCCAATGGGTGACGACGTCGCCCCGGCAGTTATCGCGCGTGGTACGCCGGGCTTTTCCGGCGCCGACCTTGCGAACCTGGTCAACGAAGCGTCGCTGTTCGCCGCTCGTACCGGCAAGCGCGTCGTGGAAATGAAGGAGTTCGAGCTGGCCAAGGACAAGATCATGATGGGCGCGGAGCGCAAATCCATGGTCATGTCGGAGAAAGAAAAGCAGAACACTGCGTATCACGAGGCGGGTCACGCGATCGTCGGTCGTGTCGTGCCTGAGCATGATCCGGTCTACAAGGTCTCGATCATTCCGCGCGGTCGTGCCCTGGGCGTGACCATGTTCCTGCCGGAAGAGGATCGCTACAGCCTGTCCAAGCGTGCATTGATCAGCCAGATATGTTCGTTGTACGGCGGCCGTATCGCTGAAGAGATGACGCTGGGCTTCGACGGTGTGACCACCGGCGCGTCCAACGACATCATGCGTGCCAGTCAGATCGCCCGGAATATGGTCACCAAGTGGGGCCTGTCCGAGAAGTTGGGGCCGCTGATGTATGCCGAAGAAGAGGGTGAAGTATTCCTCGGTCGTGGTGGCGGTGGCCAGCATGCAAGCTTCTCTGGTGAAACGGCCAAGCTGATCGATTCCGAAGTGCGCAGCATCATCGACCAGTGCTACGGTACAGCCCGGCAGATTCTCACGGACAACCGTGACAAGCTCGATGCCATGGCCGATGCCCTGATGAAGTACGAAACCATCGATGCCGAGCAGATCGACGACATCATGGCGGGTCGCGTACCTCGCGAGCCTCGTGACTGGTCGGGTGGTACTGGCACCTCCGGTACACCTCCGGCTGTACAGGGTGAGCGTCCGGAAACACCGATTGGCGGTCCGGCCGCTGATGTCTAAGGCTTGAAATGACTTCTGTTCAGTCCTCGACCCGGTTGCCTTGCGGCAACCGGGTTCTTGATTTGGCCCATGCGCATGTCATGGGCATTCTCAATGTCACGCCTGATTCCTTTTCCGATGGTGGTCGATTCAGCCAGCTCGATGCTGCGCTGCGGCATGCCGAGGCCATGGTGGCCGCGGGCGCAACGCTGATCGATGTGGGTGGTGAATCGACCCGGCCGGGCGCACGTGCGGTCTCGCCTACCGAAGAGTTGGAGCGAGTGGCGCCGATTGTCGAGCGTATCCATCACGAACTTGATGTCATTATCTCGGTCGATACGTCCACGCCTGCGGTCATGCGTGAGACTGCGCGACTGGGGGCGGGCCTGATCAATGATGTTCGGTCCTTGCGGCGCGATGGTGCCCTGGATGCGGCGGCGGCCACCGGGTTGCCGGTGTGCCTGATGCATATGCTCGGTGAGCCGGGGACCATGCAGAATGATCCGCACTATGATGATGTAACCAGGGAAGTGAGTGAATTCCTGGCGGAGCGTCTGGACCAGTGTGCCGCCGCGGGCATTCCCGCCGAGCGGATCATTCTTGACCCCGGGTTCGGCTTTGCCAAGACTCTGGCTCACAACCTGAGCCTGTTCAAACATATGGAAGCCTTGCATGCCCTGGGGCGGCCCCTGTTGGTAGGGGTCTCGCGAAAGAGCATGATAGGCAATGCCTTGGGCCGCCCGGTGGGCGAGCGCCTGTATGGCGGTCTCGCCCTTGCGGCCTTGGCCCTTGCCAAAGGTGCACGCATATTGCGCGTGCACGATGTAGCCGAGACGATGGATGTCGTGCGGATGATCGCAGCTGTGGATTCAGCCGAATAAGAATGACGGAGCACTTATGAGCAAGAAATACTTTGGCACCGACGGTATTCGTGGTCGGGTCGGCGAATACCCTATTACCCCTGATTTCATGCTCAAGCTCGGCTGGGCGGCCGGCATGGCGTTCCGCAAAATGGGCGCGTGCAAGGTGCTGGTCGGCAAGGACACGCGAATTTCCGGCTACATGTTCGAATCGGCACTCGAAGCCGGCCTGACATCGGCGGGTGCCGATGTGATGCTGCTGGGCCCGATGCCGACGCCAGCCATTGCCTACCTGACGCGTACGTTCCAGGCCCAGGCAGGCATCGTGATCAGTGCCTCGCACAACCCGCATGATGACAACGGCATCAAGTTCTTCTCCGGCCAGGGTACCAAGCTGCCGGATGATATCGAGCTGATGATTGAAGAGCTGCTGGACACACCGATGACTGTGGTTGAGTCGAGCAAGATTGGCAAAGTGTCGCGGATCAACGATGCGTCGGGTCGCTACATCGAGTTCTGCAAAGGCAGTGTTCCGACCGGTACCAGTTTTTCCGGCCTGAAAATCGTCGTCGATTGCGCCCATGGGGCAACCTATAAGGTCGCGCCGAGCGTCTTTCGCGAGCTGGGCGCCGAGGTGGTGGTGCTTTCCGCCCAGCCTAATGGTCTGAACATCAACCACAACTGCGGCTCCACCCATACCGAGGCGTTGCAGGCTGCGGTGCTGGCCGAGCAGGCTGATCTGGGGATCGCTTTCGATGGCGACGGTGATCGGGTCCTGATGGTTGACCATACCGGTACGGTCGTCGATGGTGACGAGCTGCTGTTCATCATTGCTCGCGACCTGCATGGGCGTGGCAAGCTGCAGGGCGGCGTGGTCGGTACGTTGATGAGCAACCTCGGGCTTGAACTGGCCCTGGCGGATCTGGATATCCCGTTCGTGCGGGCTAACGTGGGTGACCGCTACGTGATCTCGGAGCTGCTGGAGCGCAACTGGGTGATCGGGGGCGAGAACTCCGGCCACATCGTGTGCTTCGACCATACCACCACGGGTGATGCGATCATTGCGGCCCTGCAAGTGCTGATGGCGCTCAAGGCGCGCAGCGAAGGGCTCGCACAATCGCGCCAGGCATTGCGCAAATGCCCGCAAGTGTTGATCAACGTGCGTTTCGGTGGTGGTGTAAATCCTCTCGAGCATGCGAAGGTCAAGCAGGCCAGTGAGCGTGTGACACAGGCGATGGCCGGGCGTGGGCGCGTGTTGTTGCGCAAGTCCGGCACAGAGCCTTTGGTGCGTGTCATGGTCGAAGGAGAGGATGAAGCGCAAGTTCGCGGTTATGCCGAAGAGCTGGCAAAACTGGTTACTGAAGTTTCTGCCTGAATTCGGCTTGCCAGTCATGAATCGGTTGGGTAACATCTGCGCCCACTTTGACCGACGAGGTACAGCATGCGTCGCCCTATGGTAGCTGGTAACTGGAAGATGCACGGTACCCGCGCCAGCGTCGCTGAGCTGATCAATGGCCTTCGTCATCTGGCCTTGCCTAGCGGTGTTGATGTCGCGGTATTCCCGCCTTGCCTGTATATCAACCAAGTGGTTGATGGCTTGAAAGGTAAATCGATTTCGGTCGGTGCGCAGAATTCTGCGGTGGAATCCATGCAAGGTGCGCTGACTGGCGAGATTGCGCCGAGTCAGTTGGTGGATGCAGGTTGTTCCCTGGTCCTGGTCGGGCACTCCGAGCGTCGCCAGATCATGGGTGAGCAGGACAAGACCTTGATCCGCAAGTTTGCTGCGGCCCAGGCCTGCGGTCTGATTCCGGTGTTGTGCGTAGGGGAAACCCTCGAGCAGCGTGAAGCCGGCAAGACCCTTGAAGTTGTCGGGCGTCAGCTGGGCAGCATCATCGAAGACCTGGGTGTCGGTGCTTTTGCAAAGGCAGTCATTGCTTACGAGCCGGTCTGGGCCATTGGCACCGGGCTGACTGCTTCGCCGCAACAGGCGCAGGATGTGCACGCAGCCATCCGCGCACAGTTGGCGGCAGAGAATTCTGAAGTGGCACGAGGTGTGCGGCTTCTATACGGCGGCAGCGTGAAGGCGGCCAATGCGGTCGAACTGTTCGGCATGCCGGATATCGATGGGGGGCTCATTGGTGGAGCGTCCCTGAATGCAGATGAGTTCGGTGCGATTTGTCGCGCCGCGGGAAACTGAAAAAATGCTGGAAACAGTCGTAGTCGTTTTTCATCTGCTGGGTGCACTGGGCGTAGTTGCTCTCGTATTGCTGCAGCAGGGTAAAGGTGCGGATGCTGGTGCGTCTTTCGGTGCAGGTGCTTCAAATACTGTGTTCGGAAGCCAAGGTTCCTCTACCTTTCTTAGTAAGTTTACTGCTATACTTGCCGCCGGTTTCTTCATAACCAGCTTAGGGTTAGGTTACTTTGCTAAAGAGAAAGCTCATGAGCTGACTCAAGTAGGTTTGCCAAACCCAGCGGTACTGGAAGCGCCAAAGCAACAACCGGCTTCTGATGATGTCCCGGTGCTTCAAGAGCAAAAGTCGGCCAACCCGGCGACTGACGTACCTCCAGCTCAAGAGCAGAAGTAAGAAGGTTTCAAACGCTGTATTGCCGAGGTGGTGGAATTGGTAGACACGCAACCTTGAGGTGGTTGTGCCCATAGGGTGTAGGGGTTCGAGTCCCCTTCTCGGTACCAATTATCAGGAGAGCCCGCGATTGCGGGCTTTCTTGTAGGTGGAAGGGTTACATTGACCCTGTAAGGGATCGGTCGTATACTTCCGCCCCAGCTTTGTCGCGGGATGGAGCAGTCTGGTAGCTCGTCGGGCTCATAACCCGAAGGTCGTCGGTTCAAATCCGGCTCCCGCAACCAGTTTCAGGGGCCCCTTCCAAGGGGCTTTTTGTTAGCTGGACACTTTATAACGCCGCTGTTCGACGGCGTTTCAGGGATGGGCGATTCGCCCATTTTTTTTTATTTGCACAGCATGCACAAACATGCACGAGGGGGTTCAGGTGTCGAGCAAGCTAGAACAGTTGCAGGCCTTGTTGGCCCCGGTGGTCGTGGCCCTTGGCTATGAATGCTGGGGTATTGAGTTTTCGGCTCAAGGTCGCCACTCACTGTTGCGCGTTTATATCGATAAGGAAGGCGGCGTGTTGGTGGATGATTGCGCCATCGTCAGCCGTCAGATCAGCGGTGTACTGGATGTTGAAGATCCAATCACCTCCGAATACACCCTTGAAGTTTCCTCGCCTGGCATGGAGCGCCCCCTGTTCACACTTGAACAGTTCGCTTCGTTTGCCGGTGAACAAGTGAAGATCAAGCTGCGCTCGCCTTTCGAAGGTCGACGCAACTTCCAAGGCCTTCTGCGCGGTGTAGAAGAGCAGGACGTCGTGGTGCAGGTAGATGACCATGAGTTCCTGTTGCCGATCGATATGATCGACAAGGCCAACATTATTCCCAGTTTTGACTGATACGTGCCAGATACTGCGGATCCCGCGGATCCAATGGCTTGCGAAAGGCGAGGCGTACGATGAGCAAAGAAGTACTGCTGGTTGTTGAGTCGGTATCCAATGAAAAGGGCGTACCGGCTAACGTTATTTTTGAAGCGCTGGAGCTGGCTCTGGCCACCGCTACCAAGAAGCGGTTTGAAGACGAAGTTGATTTGCGTGTGGAGATCAATCGCCACACCGGTGCCTACGAGACTTTCCGTCGCTGGACGGTGGTCGAGGAAGCCGACCTGGACGATCCGGCTATCGAAACCTGGCCGAGCAAGGTTGCAGAAACGCATCCGGGCGCCAAGGTCGGTGATGTAGTAGAAGAAAAAATCGAGTCCATTGAGTTCGGTCGCATCGCTGCACAGACTGCCAAGCAGGTTATTGTGCAGAAAGTTCGCGAAGCCGAGCGCGCGCAAGTCGTCGACGCTTATCGCGAGCGCCTGGGTGAAATCATCTCCGGTACCGTGAAAAAAGTGACCCGTGACAACGTGATCGTCGACCTGGGCAACAACGCCGAAGCGTTGCTGGCTCGCGAAGACATCATCTCTCGCGAAACTTTCCGGGTTGGCGTGCGCTTGCGTGCGCTGCTCAAGGAAATCCGCACCGAGAACCGCGGCCCGCAGCTGATCCTGTCGCGTACAGCGCCGGAAATGCTGATCGAGTTGTTCCGCATCGAAGTGCCGGAAATTGCTGAAGGCCTGATCGAAGTCATGGCCGCCTCCCGTGATCCGGGTTCGCGTGCCAAGATCGCGGTCCGCTCCAAGGACAAGCGCATCGACCCGCAAGGCGCCTGCATCGGCATGCGTGGTTCGCGTGTCCAGGCCGTATCCGGCGAGTTGGGCGGCGAGCGCGTGGACATCGTCCTGTGGGACGACAACCCGGCTCAGTTCGTGATCAATGCCATGTCGCCTGCTGAAGTGGCGGCAATTATCGTCGACGAAGATGCCCACGCCATGGACATCGCCGTTGGCGCAGACAATCTGGC
Source organism: Pseudomonas sp. Lb2C2 (assembly GCF_052112205.1). Classification (NCBI taxonomy): domain Bacteria; kingdom Pseudomonadati; phylum Pseudomonadota; class Gammaproteobacteria; order Pseudomonadales; family Pseudomonadaceae; genus Pseudomonas; species Pseudomonas sp. Lb2C2. Next base: position 157,906 of record NZ_JAUTYW010000002.1, read on the forward strand.
TCAGGCCATCGGTCGCGGTGGTCAGAACGTGCGTCTGGCCAGCCAATTGACTGGCTGGACCCTGAACGTGATGACCGAATCGGACATCCAGGCTAAGCAGCAAGCTGAAACCGGCGACATCCTGCGCAACTTCATCGAAGAGCTTGAAGTCGATGAAGAGCTGGCGCAGGTGCTGGTGGATGAAGGCTTCACCAGCCTGGAAGAGATTGCCTACGTACCGGTGGAGGAAATGCTCAACATCGACGGCTTTGACGAGGAGATCGTCAACGAGCTTCGCGCTCGGGCCAAGGATCGTTTGTTGACCAAAGCCATCGCTACTGAGGAAAAGCTGGCAGACGCCCATCCGGCCGAAGACCTGCTCTCGCTTGAGGGCATGGACAAGGATTTGGCGATGGAACTGGCGGTGCGCGGCGTAATTACCCGCGAAGACCTGGCCGAGCAGTCTATTGACGATCTGCTCGACATCGACGGCATTGACGATGATCGTGCCGGCAAGTTGATCATGGCCGCCCGAGCCCACTGGTTCGAGTAATTAGGCGCGGCCTGAGGAGAGAAGTGCATGACGCAAGTCACGGTGAAACAACTGGCCGATGAGGTCAAAACACCGGTAGAGCGCCTGTTGCAGCAGATGCGTGAGGCAGGTCTGCCGCACACCGCCGCCGAGGAACATGTGACCGACAGTGAGAAGCAGTCCCTGCTGACTCACCTGAAGAGCAGTCACAAGGCGAAAGTGGAAGAACCGCGCAAGATCACTCTGCAGCGTAAAACCACCAGCACCCTGCGTGTTGCCGGTAGCAAAAGCATCAGCGTTGAAGTACGCAAGAAGAAAGTCTTCGTACAGCGCAGCCCGGAAGAAATCGAAGCCGAGCGCAAACGCGAACAGGAAGAACGTCGCGCAGTAGAAAATGCTGCTCGTCAGAAGGCTGAAGAAGAAGCCAAGCGTCGCGCCGAAGAAGAAGCGCGTCGCCAGCCTGCTGCTGCGCAAGCCGCTCCGGTAGAAGCCGTCGAGGCTGCTGCCCCGGTAGCCGAACCTGTGCGCGAAGCGGCTCCAGTCGTGGCTGCGGCTGCGGCGCCTGCCGATACTCGCAAGCGCGACGAACAGCGTCGTCCGGACAAACCACGTGCCGACGACAACCGTCGTGGCAGTGGCGATGGTGAGCGCAAGAACGCTCCTCATCGTGCTTCGGTCAAGGAAAAGGCGCCAGCACCCCGTGTTGCGCCACGTACCACCGACGAAGAAAGCGACGGCTTCCGTCGTGGCGGTCGCGGCAAGGCCAAGCTGAAGAAACGCAACGCCCACGGTTTCCAGAGCCCTACCGGCCCTGTCGTGCGTGAAGTGAAGATCGGCGAGACCATCACTGTGGGCGATCTGGCCCAGCAGATGTCGGTCAAGGCTGCTGAAATCATCAAGTTCATGTTCAAGCTGGGTACGCCAGCCACTATCAACCAGGTACTGGACCAGGAAACTGCCCAACTGGTTGCTGAAGAGCTGGGCCACAAAGTGACCCTGGTCAGCGACACCGCCCTGGAAGATTCCCTGGCCGAGTCCCTGAAGTTTGAAGGTGAGGCGGTTTCCCGTGCGCCGGTCGTGACCGTCATGGGCCACGTCGACCACGGTAAAACCTCCCTGCTCGACTATATTCGTCGTGCGAAGGTTGCGGCAGGTGAGGCTGGCGGTATTACCCAGCACATCGGCGCCTACCACGTTGAAACCGACCGCGGCATGGTGACGTTCCTTGACACCCCTGGTCACGCCGCGTTTACCGCGATGCGTGCCCGTGGTGCCAAGGCGACCGACATCGTGATCCTGGTGGTTGCAGCGGACGACGGCGTGATGCCGCAAACCATCGAAGCCGTTCAGCATGCCAAGGCAGCTGGTGTGCCGCTGGTGGTTGCGGTGAACAAGATCGACAAGCCGGGCGCCGATCTCGATCGCATCCGCAGTGAACTGTCGGTCCACGGCGTGACCTCCGAAGAGTGGGGTGGCGACACTCCATTCGTTCCGGTCTCGGCGAAGATGGGTACCGGCGTTGACGAACTGCTCGAAGCCGTTCTGTTGCAAGCCGAGGTTCTGGAATTGACCGCTACGCCTTCGGCTCCAGGCCGTGGTGTGGTTGTCGAGTCTCGCCTCGACAAGGGCCGTGGCCCGGTTGCGACCGTTCTGGTCCAGGACGGTACGCTGCGTCAAGGCGACATGGTGCTGGTCGGCTCGAACTATGGCCGCGTGCGCGCCATGCTCGACGAGAACGGCAAGCCAATCAAGGAAGCCGGTCCGGCTATCCCGGTCGAGATCCTCGGCCTGGACGGTACTCCGGATGCTGGCGACGAGATGAGCGTTGTGGCTGACGAGAAGAAAGCCCGTGAAGTGGCTCTGTTCCGTCAAGGCAAGTTCCGCGAAGTCAAACTGGCTCGTGCTCACGCCGGCAAGCTGGAAAACATCTTCGAGAACATGGGGCAGGAAGAGAAGAAGACGCTCAACATCGTCCTCAAATCCGACGTCCGTGGTTCGCTCGAAGCGTTGAACGGCGCCTTGAATGGCCTGGGTAACGACGAAGTGCAAGTGCGTGTGGTCGGTGGCGGTGTCGGTGGTATCACCGAATCCGACGCCAACCTGGCACTGGCTTCCAACGCTGTACTGTTCGGCTTCAACGTGCGTGCCGATGCCGGCGCTCGCAAGATCGTCGAGCAGGAAGGCCTGGATATGCGTTACTACAACGTGATCTACGACATCATCGAAGACGTCAAGAAAGCGTTGACCGGTATGCTGGGCAGCGACGTCCGGGAGAACATCCTGGGTGTGGCCGAAGTTCGCGACGTGTTCCGTTCGCCGAAGTTTGGTGCCATCGCCGGTTGCATGGTGATCGAGGGTGTTGTTCACCGTAACCGTCCGATCCGTGTACTGCGTGAAGACATCGTGATCTTCGAAGGCGAGCTGGAATCCCTGCGCCGCTTCAAGGATGACGCTTCCGAAGTGCGTGCCGGCATGGAATGCGGTATTGGCGTCAAGAGCTACAACGACGTCAAGGTCGGCGACAAGATCGAAGTCTTCGAGAAGGTCCAGGTTGCTCGCAGCCTCTGACTCGCGCACTTCAAGAGCCGCGCCGGGTAGCCGCATGAACATGCGCTGCCGGGCTGGCGGACTCTAAACGCAACGCCCGGTCTGGCTTTTGCCAGGCCGGGCGTTTGCCGCTTTCAGACCTCGCGGGTTTCACCGTGGGGCAGTAACAGGTAACAAGACATGGCAAAAGAATACAGCCGTACCCAACGAATCGGCGATCAGATGCAGCGTGAGCTGGCCCAACTGATCCGTCGCGAAGTCAAAGACCCGCGCGTCGGCCTGGTCACCATTACCGCAGTGGAAGTCAGCCGTGACGTTGGTCACGCCAAGATTTTCATCACTGTGATGGGCCAGGACAGCGCCGAAGAAATCGCCCAGAGCATCAAGGTGCTCAACTCGGCCGCCGGCTTCCTGCGTATGCAGCTGGCCCGGGAAATGAAGCTGCGCAGCGTTCCACAGCTGCACTTCCACTACGACGAAAGCGTCGTGCGTGGTGCGCATCTGTCGGCCCTGATCGAACGCGCCGTGGCTGAAGACAGTCAGCACCCGGTTGCGGCTGAACCCGAAGACACCAAGGAGTAATCGGTGGCTCAGGTCAAACGTATCCGTCGTAACGTCAGCGGTATCATCCTGCTCGACAAGCCGCTGGGGTTCACGTCCAACGCGGCGTTGCAGAAGGTTCGCTGGCTGCTCAATGCTGAAAAGGCCGGGCACACCGGTAGCCTCGATCCGCTGGCCACCGGCGTACTGCCGCTGTGCTTTGGCGAGGCGACCAAGTTTTCCCAGTACCTGCTCGATTCCGACAAGGGCTATGAGACCCTGGCGCAACTGGGCAAGACCACCACCACGGCGGATGCCGAAGGTGAGGTTTTGCTCGAGCGCCCGGTGACCGTTGGTCAGGCCGATATCGAAGCGGTTTTGCCGAAATTTCGCGGGAAAATCAGTCAGATACCGCCGATGTACTCGGCTCTGAAGCGTGATGGCCAGCCGCTGTATAAACTGGCTCGTGCAGGCGAAGTAGTGGAGCGTGAACCGCGTTCTGTTACTATTGCGCGCTTGGAATTGCTGGCCTTTGACGGTAATACTGCGCGGCTGGCCGTGGATTGCAGCAAGGGCACCTATATCCGCACCCTGGTGGAGGATATTGGTGAACAGCTCGGCTGTGGCGCGTACGTGGCAGAATTGCGACGGACCCAGGCCGGGCCTTTCACGTTGGCCCAGACGGTCACGTTGGAAGAGCTTGAAGCGGTACATGCCGAAGGCGGCAACGAAGCGGTCGACCGTTTCCTGATGCCATCGGACAGCGGCTTGCTGGATTGGCCGCTGTTGCAATTCTCGGAACACAGTGCGTTCTACTGGCTCAACGGCCAGCCGGTACGTGCCCCGGATGCGCCGAAGTTCGGCATGGTCCGGGTGCAGGATCATAACGGTCGCTTCATCGGTATCGGTGAAGTGAGCGAAGACGGGCGCATTGCGCCGCGTCGACTGATTCGGTCGGAATGACCGGAACCAGCCTGCGTAACAGCAGGTTGGCGAGTGTGGCTGTTAACAGGCACGGTCACTACTCATTTATAGATACAGGGATTTGTCCCTGGCCTGTTGAAGCTGTTTCCTTGAAACAGTTTCCTGACTAAAAGGATTGCCTCATGGCTCTCGACGTTCAAGAAAAAGCTCAAATCGTAGCTGACTACCAGCAAGCTGTTGGTGACACTGGTTCGCCAGAAGTGCAAGTTGCACTGCTGACCCACAACATCAACAAACTGCAAGGTCACTTCAAGGCCAACGGTAAAGATCACCACTCCCGTCGTGGTCTGATCCGCATGGTAAACCAGCGTCGTAAGCTGCTGGACTACCTGAAAGGCAAGGACGTGAGCCGTTACAGCGCTCTGATCGCTCGCCTGGGTCTGCGTCGCTAATCAGCGATTGCGCTAGAGGTTGGTGGTCTGTCGTACGTCAGTGGGTTTCCCGCTGGCGCATGGCAGGCTCCCAGCCTCAAGTTTTATCTGGATACACGTTTTACCCTGGACAGGCGTCGGGCCGATTCCCGCCATTGCCCAAGAATTTCGCAAGAAGACAAGTTCCCCAAGAGCCACAAAGAAGGTAGGACACCGTGAACCCGGTAATCAAAAAATTCCAGTTCGGTCAGTCGACCGTTACCCTCGAGACTGGCCGTATCGCCCGTCAGGCCTCCGGCGCAGTGCTGGTCACCGTTGACGACGACGTCAGCGTATTGGTGACCGTTGTCGGTGCCAAGCAAGCCGATCCAGGCAAGGGCTTCTTCCCTCTGTCTGTTCACTACCAGGAAAAGACTTACGCTGCCGGTAAGATCCCCGGCGGTTTCTTCAAGCGCGAAGGCCGTCCTTCCGAGAAAGAAACCCTGACTTCCCGACTGATCGACCGTCCGATCCGTCCGCTGTTCCCAGAAGGCTTCATGAACGAAGTGCAGGTTGTCTGCACCGTCGTGTCCACCAGCAAGAAAACCGATCCGGACATCGCTGCGATGATCGGTACCTCGGCTGCCCTGGCGATCTCCGGCATTCCTTTCGATGGCCCGATCGGCGCTGCCCGCGTTGCGTTCCACGAAAGCACCGGCTACCTGCTGAACCCGACTTACGAGCAACTGAAGGCCTCGAGCCTGGACATGGTCGTGGCCGGTACTTCCGAAGCCGTGCTGATGGTTGAATCCGAAGCCAAAGAGCTGACCGAAGACCAGATGCTGGGCGCCGTGCTGTTCGCCCACGACGAGTTCCAGGTGGTGATCAACGCCGTCAAGGAACTGGCCGCCGAAGCTGCCAAGCCAACCTGGACCTGGGCTCCGCAAGCCGAAGCCACCGAACTGCTGGGCGCGATCCGTGCCGAGTTCGGCGAAGCGATCTCCCAGGCCTACACCATCACCGTCAAGGCCGACCGTTATGCACGCCTGGGCGAGCTGAAAGACCAGGTCGTTGCCAAGCTGTCCGGCGAAGAAGGCCAGCCATCGGCCAGCGACGTCAAAGCCGCTTTCGGTGAAATCGAATACCGCACCGTTCGCGAAAACATCGTCAACGGCAAGCCACGTATCGACGGTCGCGACACCCGTACCGTACGTCCGCTGAACATCGAAGTCGGCGTTCTGCCAAAGACCCACGGTTCGGCACTGTTCACCCGTGGCGAAACCCAGGCGCTGGTCGTTGCAACACTGGGCACCGCCCGTGACGCGCAACTGCTGGACACCCTGGAAGGCGAAAAGAAAGACCCGTTCATGCTGCACTACAACTTCCCTCCGTTCTCGGTGGGCGAGTGTGGTCGCATGGGTGGCGCCGGTCGCCGCGAAATCGGTCACGGCCGTCTGGCCCGTCGTTCGGTCCAGGCCATGCTGCCTGCCGCTGACGTGTTCCCGTACACCATCCGCGTGGTATCGGAAATCACCGAGTCCAACGGTTCGAGCTCGATGGCTTCGGTCTGCGGCGCTTCCCTGGCCCTGATGGACGCCGGTGTGCCGATGAAGGCGCCGGTTGCCGGTATCGCCATGGGTCTGGTTAAAGAGGGCGAGAAATTCGCCGTCCTGACCGACATCCTGGGTGACGAAGATCACCTGGGCGACATGGACTTCAAAGTGGCCGGTACCGCCAAAGGCGTCACCGCACTGCAGATGGACATCAAGATCAAGGGCATCACCGAAGAGATCATGGAAATCGCCCTGGGCCAGGCCCTGGAAGCGCGCCTGAACATCCTCGGTCAGATGAACCAGATCATCGGTCAGTCCCGTACCGAACTGTCGGAAAACGCTCCGACCATGATCGCGATGAAAATCGACACCGACAAAATCCGTGATGTCATCGGTAAAGGCGGCGCGACCATCCGTGCGATCTGCGAAGAAACCAAGGCTTCGATCGACATCGAAGACGACGGTTCGATCAAGATCTTCGGCGAAACCAAGGAAGCGGCAGAAGCAGCACGCCAGCGCGTCCTGGGTATCACCGCAGAAGCCGAGATCGGCAAGATCTACGTCGGCAAGGTTGAGCGCATCGTCGACTTCGGCGCGTTCGTCAACATCCTGCCGGGCAAGGACGGTCTGGTTCACATCTCCATGCTGAGCGATGCTCGCGTCGAGAAAGTGACCGACATCCTCAAAGAAGGCCAGGAAGTGGAAGTGCTGGTACTGGACGTGGACAACCGCGGCCGTATCAAACTGTCCATCAAGGACGTCGCAGCAGCCAAGGCATCGGGCGTTTAATCACCCCGTAGCCTAACCGCTGAACAAGCAAACGCCCCGACTGGTTCGGGGCGTTTTGCTGTGCGGTGAAAATCCCTGTGTCGCGGGTTGCCTGGCCACAGGGGACGGTGCTAGGTTTAGCCACCGCCCGTGTAGCTCAGTCGGTAGAGCAGCGCACTCGTAACGCGAAGGTCGCAGGTTCGATTCCTGTCTCGGGCACCATCCCCCTCGTTATTTCACTTTCCTGCTCAGCTCCTCGACCGTGCGTTTGAGCTGATCCATCTCGCGATCCTGATCGCTGAGCTCCCGTTTCAGGGACGAGATCTCGCTGTTGCTCGAACTCGAACTGGAGCCGCTATTGCGCTTGAGTTCTTCCACTTGCTTGCCCAGATCGTTCAGGTCGCGTTCCTGTTCCTTGATGGTGCGTTTGAGCTCGTCAATTTCCTTGCTACTGGAGGTGGAACTGGAGCCACTGTTGCGCTTGAGCTCTTCGATCTGGCGGGCCTGCTCGCTGAGGGTGCGTTTCTGGCTTTCCAGTTCCTCGGCGTTGTTCTTCACGGTTTTTGGCAGGTTTTCCAAGGCGCTGACGCTGACGTTGGTCTTGACGAGTACGTACTTATCAAATCGATCATAACGAAGGGCAGGAATGGCGTCGTTGGAAGACGGCCCATCAGAGGAGACTTCAACAGCCGCTTGGGCAACGCAGGTCAAGGTCAGGCTGCCGAGCAGCAAGGTCGCGGTAGCAAGCCGGGTCAACGAACGTTTGGAAAAGCTGCGCATCACTGGGGTTCCTTGTGAAGTGCCGGCATGGCACATGGCTATGACTGGTTATTTTGACAGATGTTCCCAAGCTCCCCTGGTTTCTCAGGCGCATGTTTTTTTGTGGGATAGATGTAAAGAACCGTGTAAATCGTCGGCAAAACGTCCTATATTCAGTGCCTGCATGTGCATCGCCCAGCAGTTTTCAGATGATCCCCGAATGGTTCTGAAGGCCAGATAAACCGGGCTTCACACGGTTTTTTTGCGTCAGAGAGATCCTTGATGATCCAGATCCATCTTCCATTCCCCAGATCAACGAGAACGCCATGACTGTTAAAGAATTGACCCAGGAAGCCAGGCACGAAGAAGCGCTGAAGAAGTACGTGTTGGATGCGCCCCAGTTGCTGGAAGAGATCAAGGACTTGTCTGCCGACGATCAAAAAGACCAGATCCAATGGGCGTTCGAGGACGAGGCCGAAGCCCAGGGTCTGCAGCCTTGGGAGTTGACGCTCAAGTACACCAGCACACCTGAAGAATTCGAGACGCAGCGCCTTGCGTTGCACAAGGAAGCGGCCGAGGTGCTGGGTGTGGAATGGGATGAGTACTGCGAGATGAACAATCTGGTGGTCTGAAAAAAAACGCCAGCCTTGAAGGCTGGCGTTTTTTATTGTCAGAGGCTCAAGCGCATCGACAGATCCACTGCCTTCACATCCTTGGTCATCGCGCCGATCGAGATGTAGTCCACCCCAGTCTCGGCAATCGGGCGTAACGTGCTTTCGTTGATCCCGCCGCTGGCTTCCAGCTTCGCCTTGCCGCCATTGAGGCGTACGGCTTCACGCATGTCGTCCAGGCTCAGTTCGTCGAGCATGATGATGTCGGCGTTGGCCGCCAGCGCTTCTTTCAATTCCGCCAGGCTTTCCACTTCGACTTCCACCGGTTTGCCCGGGGCGATCTTGTGGGCGGCCGCGATGGCCTGGGCAATTCCGCCGCAGGCGGCGATGTGGTTTTCCTTGATCAGGAAGGCATCGTACAGGCCGATGCGGTGGTTGTGGCAGCCACCGCAGGTGACCGCGTACTTCTGGGCCAGGCGCAACCCGGGCAGGGTCTTGCGGGTGTCCAGCAGCTTGACCTGGGTACCGGCGACAAAGTCGGCCAGGTAACGGGCCCGCGTGGCAACGCCGGAAAGCATTTGCAGGAAGTTCAGCGCGCTGCGTTCGCCGGTCAGCAGCGAACGGGCCGGGCCTTCCAGGTGGAACAGCACTTGATCGGGGTTGACCCGGTCGCCGTCGCGCACTTGCCAATGCACCGCGACACGCGGGTCCAGTTGCCGGAACACGGCATCGACCCAGGCCGTTCCACTGATGATCGCCGCGTCGCGGGTAATGATGGTGGCCTTGGCCAGGCGTTCGGCGGGGATCAGTTGCGCGGTGATGTCGCCGCTGCCGATGTCTTCAAGCAACGCACGGCGCACGTTGGCTTCGATTTCGGCGGTCAGATCGGCGAGACGTAGATTCGGCATAACGGGCTCCACAAACAAAGTGGCCTGATTATAGGGTGTCGAAACCTGCATTTGGTCGCGTCCTCGCAACATTTCCTCATTTCCCGGGTCACTTATTGCGCCGTATTTCGAGATGGATCACAGAGTGTGCTGGTACGACAGGGTTGTTTTACCCGATAATCCGCCTTTGGATTGACGTCATAGCTTTGACGTTGCGAGCCGAAGAAAGCCGTTTCAGGAGGCCAGGATGCACAACGACGGGAATGTAGTGCCTTTGCACAAGGCGTCTACCGATCAGGCGAATCATTCGTCGCTCGCCCGCCTGCCTGTGATTCTGCTTCAGGTTCGCGACAAGGCCGCCCAGCAGTTGCGCCTGGGCCTGCAAGGGCTGTTCGATAACGCCGACGACACCTTGTTTGAAATGGCCGATCGGGCGCGCGACGACGTCGAGCAGAACCTGTACTTCGAGGCCATGCGTGACCTGCGCCTGAAGCGCAAAAGCATTGAACGTGAATTCATCGAGCAGTTTTTCGAGACCTTCGTCAGCCTTGCCCAGTACGACCTGACCCACACCACCTTGGCGCCCACCCTGGCGCCGGACAACCAAGCCCAGCGCTCCCAGGACGAGCTGGAGCGCCATTTGGCTGTCGAGGCGATGGTCACTCGGGTGCTCAGGCGCGATGGCGTGGCGCTGGAGCAACTGACGGCCCGGCTCGGTGCGCTGCTGGGCCGACCGCTGGCCAATCAGCACAATCCCCTGAGCCCGGCACTGCTGTGCGAGAAGTTCCTGCAGGCCGGGCGCAACCTGGGCGTGGGCATCAAGGTCAAGCTGATCCTGCTCAAGCTGTTCGAGCGCTATGTGCTTAGCGATTGCGATCAACTCTATACCGAGGCCAACCAGTTGCTGGCCGCCACAGGCGTGCTGCCGGAGCTCAAGGTTACGCCGGCGCGCCGGGCATCGGATCGCCCCGAGGAAACTCCCAGGCCCAACGCCGAGATCGCTGACAAGCCCGGCGATGCCGAGGTCGATCACAGCGTGCAGGAAGTGTTCGCCGCCTTGCAGAAACTGTTGATGCAGGTGCGTGGCAGCGTGGCGCCAACCCTGGAACCCAGCGTACCGCCCCAGCCGATTTCTACCCGTGACCTGCTACGGTTGCTCTCTCATTTGCAGCAATACGTACCGGCACCTACCGTTCACGACGAGTTCGATTTGCGTAGCCAGCTCGAACAACTCCTGACTCGGGTCAGCGTGCGCAGTGGCAAGTCCCGGGTGGTCGAAGGCGCCGATGAAGACGTGATCAACCTGATCTCGATGATGTTCGAATTCATCCTCGACGATCACAACCTGCCAGACTCGTTCAAGGCCCTGATCGGCCGCCTGCAAATCCCGATGCTCAAGGTCGCGGTGCAGGACAAGAGTTTCTTCAGCCGCGGCAACCATCCGGCCCGGCGGCTGCTTAACGAAATCGCGGCCGCGGCCATGGGCTGGGGCGATTGCGACGACCATCAGCGCGACAGCCTGTACCTGCGCATCGAGCAGGTGGTGCAGCGCCTGCTGAACGACTTCGTCGATGACCCGGCGATTTTCTCCGAGCTGTTGGCCGATTTCCTGGCCTTCACCAGTGACGAGCGCCGCCGCAGCGAATTGCTTGAACAGCGTATTCGCGACGCCGAAGAGGGCCGGGCCAAGGCCGAACTGGCGCGCCATCGCGTTGAAGGGGCGCTGAACCAGGTGATGTTGGGCAAAGTCTTGCCGCAAGCCGTGGTGGAGTTCGTGCAACACGCCTGGAGCCAAGTGTTGCTGCTGACGTGCTTCAAGCATGGCAAGTATTCCGCCGAATGGCAGGCCGACGTCTTGACCCTGGAACAATTGATCTGGAGCGTCCAGCCTCACGACGAGCCCGACGCCGGTCTGCGTTTGCTGGCGATGGTGCCCGAATTGCTCAAGGCCCTGCGTGAAGGCCTGAGCCGCTCGGCGTTCGACCCGTTCGCCACCGGCGAGTTTTTCAGTGAGCTGGAAGTCCTGCATGTCCAGGCGCTCGAGCGCATGGGCCAGGCAACGGAGCAGGCCCAGTCGTTCGATTCACCGGTCATGGTCGAGGTGCTGGAAAAGATCGTCCTGCGTGCCCCGCAAAAATCGGCGGGGGAGAGCGTGGCGGTGCATTTGCCGGCAGATGATGTGGGCCTGCTGCAGGTCGACCAGTTGCACCTGGGGAGCTGGGTCGAGTTCCAGGAGGACGATGACAACACCCTGCGTTGCAAGCTGGCGGCGATCATCGAGGCCACCGGCAAGTATGTCTTCGTCAATCGCACCGGCCTCAAGGTGCTGGAGCATAGTCGCACCAGCCTGGCCCTGGAGTTTCGCCGGGGAGCGGCGCGGCTGTTGGACGACACCCTGTTGTTCGACCGCGCGCTGGAGTCGGTGCTGGGCAATCTGCGCCAGCTCAATCGCGGCAAGTGATCGCGCAGCCCGGTCCGATCACGGCATACTGGCGGCATTGAGCGTCGTCATCGAAGGAACCTGTATGCAGTTGGACTCCGCGAGCGGTTGGTGCGAGGGGGTGCGTCATTGCCCATCGCCCAACTTCAATGCGCGCCCGGAAGGCGAAATCTCCCTGCTGGTGATCCACAACATCAGCCTGCCACCGGCACAGTTCGCCACGGGCAAGGTGCAGGAATTCTTCCAGAATCGTCTGGATGTCACGGAACATCCCTACTTTATCGGTATCGCCGACCTGCGCGTTTCTGCGCATTTTCTGATCGAGCGTGACGGCGCCGTGACCCAGTTTGTCTCTTGTCTGGATCGCGCGTGGCATGCGGGTGTCTCGTGCTTCGAGGGGCGTGAGACCTGTAACGATTTTTCCCTGGGCATCGAGCTTGAGGGCACGGATGATCTGCCGTTCAGCGACGCGCAATATGTCGCACTGGTGGACCTGACCCGGCAGTTGCAAGCGGCGTTCAAGGCGATCACTGTGCAGCGTATCTGCGGGCACAGCGACATCGCACCGGGGCGCAAGACCGATCCGGGACCGGCATTTGACTGGGCGCGCTATCGTGCGGCCCTGACCGAAGGGGAAGGACAATGAGTTTTCTGGTGTTGCTGCTGGCCGTCTGGATCGAGAAGTTCTCGGCCTTGCGCCAGCGGGTCCAGCGTGACGGCGGTTGGCTGCACGAGCTGAACAAGCTCGAGGCGAGCCCGCGTTGGGTCAGCCGACCCTGGCTGGTGCTGACGCTGATGGTGGTGCTGCCCGTGGCGCTGCTAGCGTTGCTTTTGTGGGTGCTGGAGCCGGTGGCCTATGGTCTGCTGGCCCTGCCGGTGCATTTGCTGGTGGTGATCTACAGCCTGGGGCGTGGTGATCTGCTGGCCGGCCTCGGGCCGTTTCGCGACGCGTGGCGTCGGGAAGACCTGCAAGCGGCGGCCCATGTGGCCAAGCGCGACCTGGACATTGAAGCCGATGACGGTGAGCAGTTGCTGGAGCGGGTCCAGGGACATTTGTTGTGGCAGGCCTACCAGAGCTTTTTCGCGGTAATTTTCTGGTACTTCGTGTTGGGCCCGGTCGCCGCCCTGAGTTATCGACTGCTGGCGCTGGCCGCTGAGCACAGCCAGAACCCCGGCGTAGCCGAGCGGGCCGCACAAATGCGCCATGCCTTCGATTGGTTGCCGGTGCGGTTGCTGGCGGCGAGCTTCGCCCTGGTGGGCAATTTCGTCGCGGTCAGCCGGGTCATGCTGCATGAGCTGCTGAACTGGAACATCAGCGCCGCCGCCCTCATCGACAAAGTCGGCCTGGTGGCGGGCGAGATCCCCCGGCCCGTCGCCGGGCCGGACGGCATCAACAGCCTGGACCGTCTCTGGGAATTGTTGCTGCGTGCGGCGGTGCTCTGGTATGCCGGGTTTGCGTTGTGGACGGTGTTGGCCTGAGAACAACCAACACATTTCCTTGTGGCGAGGGATTCTGTGGGAGCAAGGCCTTGCTCCCACAGATAAATCCCCTCGCCACAGCTGAACCGTGTCAGTCCTTCTCGTTAACCTTAAGTTACAAATCTCCCCGCCGATTTAGGCTATACAGGGACAGCGCCCGAATAGTGGCTTTCTGCTGTCTCCGTGCGCGAGCTCATAACAATAAGAACACTACCGGGAGACTTCCTTGTGAAGAGTTTGCTCTGGCCCGCCGTCGCGCTGATGAACCGCCTGAGCTTCGGCATGAAGTTCAGCCTGATCAGCGTGCTGTTCCTGCTGCCCATGCTGGTGACCAACTTCTTTCTGGTGCGCGAGTCCTATCGGGAATTCCAGGGCACCCAAGTGGAGCTGCAAAGCCTCGACCTGCTGGGCAGCAGCCTGACCCTGCGCCGGGACCTGGAAACCCTCAATAACCTGGTGCAGATCAACGCCAGCCTGGGCCAATCCGGCAAGGCCGGTGATGTCGAAGCGAAGATCGGCAGCCTGGAACAACAGGTCCTCGCACGGCTGCAAGGCATGACGGCCATGGCCATCGAGCCTGAGCAGGTCAGTGCCTTCGAGGCCAAGCGCGACGAGATGATCGGTGCTTTCAAGGCCCAGCAGGCCGAAAGCTCCCTGCAGAGCAAAAGTGCGCTGATCGGCAAGTTGCTCAACAGCGCCCAGATGTTCGGCCAGATCATCGCCAGCCAGGCGGGGCTGAGCCGCGACAACCAGAGCGACATCCGCCAGCTCAGTGAGCTGATCATCGGCACGACCCCCAAGGTCACCCAGATTCTCGGCGAAGGCCGGGCTCTGGGCGCGTCCTCATTGGGGCTGGGGTTTCTCAACTCGGCGTCGAGCACCCGCTTCGACGAGTTGCTGGCGCAGATCGAAAAGCTCCAGGGCGAGTACGACTTGAAACTGCAGGACGCCCTCGGCTCCAGCCAGGCGGCTGGACAGACACTGGCCGCCCAGGCCAACGGGAGCAAGAGTGCCCTCAAGAAGGCCTCGGAACTGATCGAGGAGCAGGTGGTGATGGCCGACACCCTCGATGCGCCCTGGCCGGCATTCTATGAGCAGGTCAGCGGCCTGATGGAGCAGACCTATCGGCTGAACGAGGCGACCCAGGGCTTTCTTGGTGTGCAGTTGCAGCAGCGTTTGGAGCAGAACCGCAGCCACATGGTGCTGCAAGCCGTGGCGCTGGTGCTGGTGTTCCTGTTGATTTTTTACCTGTACGCCGGTTTCTACGCCTCGACCCGCACTACGCTCCAGCATTTGGGCCAGATGATGGACAAGGTGGCGGCGGGGGACATGACGGTCAATTTTGTTGCCCGCAGCAAAGACGAACTGGGTGAGCTGGGTGAAGTGTTCAACGGTACGGTGGCGAAGATCCATGACCTGATCGAACAGGTCGGCCGCACCGTCGCCGAAGTCGAACGCCAGGCCGGGCAGGTGGAAACGGTATCGGCTCAGAGCAACCAGGCCGTCGCCGGCCAGCGCAGCCAGATCGAACTGGTGGCCACGGCGATGAACCAGATGTCGGCCACGGCCCAGGAAGTGGCCCGCAGCGCCGCTGCCGCCGTGAGCAGCGCCCACAGCGTGAACGACGAAACCCTTAGTGGGCGCGGGTTGGTGGAGTCCCAGCAGGGCAGCATCGCCCGCTTGGCCAGCGAGATCGATCAGTCGGTGCAGGTGATCAATCAACTGGCGACCGACAGCCAGGCCATCAGTCGCGTGCTGGATGTGATCAAGAGCATCGCCGAGCAGACCAATCTGCTGGCCCTCAACGCCGCCATCGAAGCGGCCCGGGCCGGTGAACAGGGGCGCGGCTTTGCGGTGGTGGCCGATGAGGTGCGGACCCTGGCCAAGCGAACCCAGCAATCGACCGAAGAAATCGAAGCGATGATCACCCGCCTGCACGGTGGTGTCGGCGCCGCGGTCAAGGCGATGGGCACTAGCCATGAGATGGCCAGCGGCACGGTCAGCCAATCGGAAAAGGTCCAGCAGGCCCTGGAAAATATCCTTGGCGCCGTCGGCATGATCGTCGACCAGAACCAGCAGATCGCCGCCGCTGTGGAGCAGCAGACGGCCGTGGCCCATGACATCGACCAGAACATCGTCGAAATCAACCGCGCCGGCGAACGCACCGCCGAAGGTGCCCATCAGACCGAAGACGCCAGCCGTGCACTGTCCGCCCAGGTGGTGCAGCTCAAGCAGTTGATCAATGCGTTTCGGGTGTGATTGCCGCTGATTCACCGCAGGTTCAGTGTGGGAGCGAGCTTGGTGGGAGCAAGGCTTGCCCGCGATGAAAACACCGCGGTCTCTTGAGTGCTGCGGTGCCTGGATCGCGAGCAAGCTTTGCTCCCACCAAGCTCGCTCCCACAGGTTTTTTTACCAGTTGAACAGTTGGCGGGCATTGGTGGTACTGGTCTCGGCCAAGCGTTCAGGGCTGATACCCATGATCCCGGCCAACGCCTCACAAATCGCCGGCAAATGCGCCGGGCTGTTACGTTGGCCGGGGAACATCGCCGGGGCCATGTCCGGGGAATCGGTTTCCAGCACCACCGAGTCCAGCGGCAATTTCGCCAGCACCCGGTGCATGCGCAAGGCCTGGGGCCAAGTCGCGGCACCGCCCAGACCGAGTTTGAAGCCGAGCTTGATGTATTCGCGGGCCTCTTCGAAACTGCCGGCGAAGGCGTGGATGATCCCGGCGCGTTTGAGCTCCATGCGCTTGAGGGTCGCGATCACGTCGGCATGGCTGCGGCGCACGTGGATCAGCGCCGGCAGCTCGAACTCCACTGCCAGTTGCAGTTGTGCTTCAAACAGCGCCTGCTGGCGTTCGCGGTCCAGGGTGGGGATGTAGTAATCCAGGCCGATTTCCCCCACTGCACACAATTGCCGATGCCCGGCCAGGCGGCTCAACCACTCGCGTAGCTGCGCCACGTCGTCGGGCCGATGCTGATCGAGATACACCGGGTGCAGGCCCAGTGCGGCATGCAGGTCCGGGTCGCTTTGCACCAGGTCCCAGACCCGCTGCCAGTTGTCCCGGTACACGCCCAGTATCACCATTTGCCGCACGCCCAAGGCGCGGCTTTCCGCCAGCAGCGCCGGGCGGTCCGCGTCAAAATCTGGAAAATCCAGGTGGGTGTGGGTGTCGATCAACTCCATGGATCAATCCTGAAGAAGCGTCAGCCTTGGTGAATACGCTGCTTGAACGTCCGCGCGATGGCCTGCACGCCTGGCTGGTAGTCATCGTTTTCGATGGCCGCCAGGGCCAGTTCCAGGGCTTTGTCGGCGATCAGTTGGTGCTGCTGGGACATGGCATTGACCGGCAGGGGCAGGAAATCCAGCAACTGCGTGTCACCAAACGTACCCAGGCGCAACGGCCGCGATTTGAGCGGGAAATCGTGCAGGGCGTCGAACACCCCTTGCAGCAGCACGTAGGACGTGGTGATCAGCGCGTCGGGCAGATGCCCCAGGCGCGCGAGCATTTCCTCCATCAACTGGCGGCCGCATTCACGGCTGAACGACTCGCCATGCTCGATCAGCACCTGGCCCTCGAACCCGGCCAAGGCCTCGCGAAAGCCTGCGGCCCGTTCCTGGCTGATGCTCAGCTCGGGACGGGCGCTGATCAGCGCGATTTGTCGAGGGTGGGTCTCCAACAGGCTGCGGGTCAATTGCAGGCTGGCCTGGCGGTCGTCGCTGATCACCGAGCAGAAATGCGCCGGCTCCATCACCCGGTCGATGGCGATGATTGGAATGCCCTTGGCCTGCAATTGCTGGTAACTGTCGTCGCCGGCCGGCAGGCAACTGGCGACGATCAGCGCATCGCAGCGGCGGGCGCGGAACAACTGCAACAGTTGCCGTTCGCTGTCGGGGGCGTCGTCGGAACTGGCGATCAGCAACTGGTAGCCCCGCGCCCGTGCCCCTTGCTCCAGCAACTTGGCGATGCGTGCGTAACTGGGGTTTTCCAAGTCTGGCAGGATGAAGCCCAGGGTGCGGGTGTGGCGACTGCGCAGCCCGGCGGCCTGGGGATTGGGCGTGAAGCCGTGTTCCAGGACCACCGCCCGCACCCGTTCGACGGTAGCGCTGCTGATGCGTTGCTGTTCGGCCTTGCCGTTGATGACGTAACTGGCGGTGGTCACGGACACACCGGCCAGTTGGGCAATATCACTGAGTTTCAACCCGGTTTTCCTTGTTTTTTCGAGTTAGCCCCGACGATAAGGGCCATCCTACCCGATTCAAGCCGACGGTCACCGTCCAAGCGCTTACGACAAGTTGCACTTCAAGGATGAGAGATTATCGAGTAACGTGCCAATCTTTCTAGATTAAACGTTTCAGCAAGCGTATTTTCAAGGCTAGCAGGATTTTTGGCCCTTCTGCCGTGATCACGCCAAAAATCATCCTGCAACGCTAAGCTGATTCATTCAAAACAATACCTGGCGCCAACCGGACGCCAAAAAGGAGAAAGCATGCTCGAGCTCACTCTAGAGCAGATATCCATGGCGCAGACCGCTGTGGATAAAGACGCTGCACTGCAACTGCTCGCCGACAAACTGGTGGCCGATGGCTTGGTGGCCGAGGGTTACCTCGCCGGCTTGCAGGCTCGCGAAGCCCAGGGCTCGACCTTTCTTGGCCAAGGTATTGCCATCCCCCACGGCACCCCGCAGACCCGCGACCTGGTTCATTCGACCGGTGTGCGCCTGCTGCAATTCCCCGAGGGCGTGGACTGGGGCGATGGTCAGATCGTCTACCTGGCGATTGGCATCGCGGCCAAGTCCGACGAACACCTGCGCCTGCTGCAACTGCTGACCCGCGCCCTCGGCGAGACGGACCTGGGCCAGGCCCTGCGCCGTGCCAGTTCCGCCGAAGCCTTGCTGAAGCTGCTGCAAGGCGCGCCGCAGGAACTGGCCCTGGATGCCCAGATGATCGGCCTCGGTGTGTCGGCTGACGATTTTGAAGAATTGGTATGGCGCGGCGCTCGCCTGCTGCGCCAGGCCGATTGCGTGAGCAACGGCTTTGCCGGGGTGTTGCAACAAGTCGATGCGCTGCCCCTGGGCGATGGCTTGTGGTGGCTGCACAGTGAACAGACCGTCAAGCGTCCGGGCCTGGCGTTCGTCACGCCGGACAAGCCCATCCGTTACCTGGGCCAACCGTTGAGCGGGCTGTTCTGCCTCGCCAGCCTCGGCGAAGCTCACCAGGCGTTGCTGGAAAGGCTTTGCGCCTTGCTGATCGAAGGCCGCGGCCACGAACTGGGTCGCGCCACCAGCAGCCGCAAAGTGCTGGAGGTGCTCGGCGGCGAATTGCCCGCCGACTGGCCCAGCGCGCGCATCGGCCTGGCCAATGCCCATGGTCTGCATGCCCGTCCGGCGAAGATCCTTGCCCAGTTGGCGAAAAGCTTCGAAGGCGAGATCCGCGTGCGCATCGTCGATGGCCAGGACAGCGCCGTGTCGGCCAAGAGCCTGAGCAAGCTGTTGAGCCTGGGCGCCCGTCGCGGCCAGGTCCTGGAATTCATCGCTGAGCGGAGCATTGCCGCCGATGCGTTGCCGGCGCTGCTGGCGGCCATCGAAGAAGGCCTTGGCGAAGAAGTCGAACCGCTGCCGCCGCCGAGTGCGCCGCGGGAAACCGTGATAGCCGAAGTGGCGACTGTCGTGTTGGCGCCCGAATCTGGCAGCCTGATCCAGGCCGTCGCCGCCGCACCGGGCATCGCCATCGGCCCGGCCCACATTCAGGTGCTGCAGGCCATCGACTACCCGTTGCGCGGTGAATCGGCGGCCATCGAGCGCGAGCGCCTGCAAAACGCCTTGAACCAGGTGCGCCGCGATATCCAAGGCCTGATTGAACGCGCCAAGGCCAAGGCCATCCGCGAGATATTCATCACCCACCAGGAAATGCTCGACGACCCGGAGCTGAGCGACGAAGTCGACACCCGCTTGAAGCTGGGCGAGAGTGCGCAAGCGGCGTGGATGGGGGTGGTTGAAGCCGCCGCGAAAGAACAGGAAGCCTTGCAGGACGCCTTGCTGGCCGAACGGGCCGCCGATCTGCGAGACGTCGGCCGTCGGGTGCTGGCGCAACTGTGCGGCGTCGAAACCCCGAACGAACCCGATCAACCCTACATCCTGGTGATGGACGAAGTCGGCCCGTCCGACGTGGCCCGCCTGGACCCGGCGCGGGTGGCGGGGATTCTCACCGCCCGTGGCGGCGCCACCGCCCACAGCGCCATTGTCGCCCGGGCCCTGGGCATTCCGGCGCTGGTGGGCGCCGGTGCGGCGGTATTGTTGCTGGCGCCGGGCACGTCCTTGCTGCTGGATGGCCAGCGCGGTCGCCTGCACGTGGACCCTGACGTTGCCACCTTGCAACGGGCTGCTGAAGAGCGCGACACCCGCGAGCAGCGCCTCAAGGTGGCCGCCGAGCAGCGTCACGAACCGGCGGTGACCCGTGACGGTCATGCCGTGGAAGTGTTCGCCAACATTGGCGAAAGCGCCGGCGTCGCCAGCGCGGTGGAGCAGGGCGCCGAAGGCATTGGCCTGTTGCGCACCGAACTGATTTTCATGGCCCACACCCAGGCGCCGGATGAAGCGACTCAGGAAGCCGAATACCGCAAGGTGCTCGACGGCCTGGCCGGTCGACCGCTGGTGGTGCGTACGCTGGATGTTGGCGGTGACAAGCCGCTGCCATACTGGCCGATCGCGAAAGAAGAAAACCCGTTCCTCGGCGTGCGTGGCATCCGCCTGACCTTGCAGCGTCCGCAGGTCATGGAAGCGCAACTGCGGGCCTTGTTGCGTTCGGCCGACAGCCGTCCGCTGCGGATCATGTTCCCGATGGTGGGCAGCGTCGATGAGTGGCGCCAGGCCCGGGACATGACCGAGCGCCTGCGCCGGGAAATTCCCGTGGCAGACCTGCAACTGGGGATCATGATCGAAGTGCCGTCCGCCGCGTTGCTGGCGCCGGTGCTCGCCAAGGAAGTCGATTTCTTCAGCGTCGGCACCAACGACCTGACGCAATACACCCTGGCGATCGACCGTGGTCACCCGACCCTTTCGGCCCAGGCCGATGGCTTGCACCCGGCCGTGCTGCAACTGATCGACATCACCGTGCGCGCCGCCCATGCCCATGGCAAATGGGTCGGTGTGTGTGGCGAACTGGCGGCCGACCCATTGGCGGTACCGGTGCTGGTGGGCCTGGGCGTGGACGAACTGAGTGTCTCGGCCCGCAGCATTGCCGAGGTCAAGGCGCGGGTCCGCGAGTTGAGCCTGGCGCAAGTACAAACCCTGGCCCAAGAGGCCTTGGCCGTGGGCAGCGCCGATGACGTGCGCGCATTAGTGGAGGCGCTGTAATGGCGAAGATTCTTACCCTGACCCTCAACCCGGCGCTCGACCTCACGGTGGAGTTGGCGCGCCTGGAGCCGGGCCAGGTCAACCGCAGCGACGGCATGCACGCCCACGCCGCCGGCAAGGGCGTGAACGTGGCCCAGGTGTTGGCCGATCTCGGCCATACGCTGACGGTCAGTGGTTTTCTGGGCGAAGACAATGCCCAGGTGTTCGAGACGCTGTTTGCCCAGCGTGGTTTTGTCGATGCTTTTATCCGTGTTCCCGGCGAAACCCGTAGCAATATCAAACTGGCTGAACAGGACGGACGCATCACTGACCTCAACGGCCCGGGCCCGGTGGTTGATGAAGCCGCACAGCACGCCTTGCTGGCGCGCCTTGAGCAAATCGCCCCCGGCCACGACGTGGTTGTGGTGGCGGGCAGCTTGCCCCGGGGTGTCAGCCCGCAGTGGTTGCAGGCCTTGATCACGCGCTTGAAAACACTCGGCCTGAACGTGGCCCTCGACACCAGTGGCGAAGCCTTGCGTGTCGCCCTGGCGGCGGGGCCGTGGCTGATCAAGCCGAACACCGAAGAACTGGCCGATGCGCTGGGTTGCGAGGTGGTGAGCGAATTGGCCCAGGCGCAAGCGGCGCAGCGCCTGCATGCCCAGGGCGTCGAGCATGTGGTGATTTCCCACGGTGCCGATGGCGTGAATTGGTTCAGTGTCGGTACGGCGCTGCATGCCTCGCCACCCAAGGTCAGCGTCGCCAGCACCGTGGGCGCCGGGGATTCGCTGCTGGCGGGCATGCTGCACGGCCTGCTCAGCGCCGACACCCCGGAACAGACGTTGCGCACCGCCACGGCCATCGCTGCCATGGCGGTCACGCAGATCGGTTTTGGCATCCACGACACCGCGTTGCTGGCGTCGCTTGAACAGGGCGTGCGCGTGCGCCCCCTGACAGAACAATAAGAGGGTTAGCAAGAATGAAACTAGCCATTGTGACGGCCTGCCCGAACGGCATGGTCAC
This sequence comes from Pseudomonas sp. Lb2C2, assembly GCF_052112205.1. Classification (NCBI taxonomy): domain Bacteria; kingdom Pseudomonadati; phylum Pseudomonadota; class Gammaproteobacteria; order Pseudomonadales; family Pseudomonadaceae; genus Pseudomonas; species Pseudomonas sp. Lb2C2. The sequence continues at coordinate 179,689 of NZ_JAUTYW010000002.1, forward strand.
CAGTGTGTTGTGCGCCCGCCTGCTGGACGCTGCGGCGCAGCGCCAGGGTTGGAGCACCAGTGTCGAAGTCCATGACGCGGCCCATCCGGAGCGCCAGTTGTCGGCCGCGACCCTCGAAGCGGCCGAGTGGGTGTTGCTGGTCGCCAGCGGCCCGGTGGACCTGTCGCGGTTTGTTGGCAAGCGGGTGTTCCGCAGCACACCGGCCCTGGCTCTCCAGGACGTTGATGCGGTGCTGCGTCGTGGTGCCGAAGAAGCTGAGGTTCTGGGCGAGGCCGACGTGTTCGCGCAAGAGCCGGCGACGTCGACCGAGCGCGCTCCACGCCTGGTTGCGATCACGGCTTGCCCGACCGGCGTTGCACACACCTTCATGGCTGCCGAAGCCTTGCAGCAGGCGGCGGCGCGCTTGGGTTACGACCTGAAGATCGAAACCCAAGGCTCGGTGGGCGCGCGTAATCCGTTGAGCCCCGAGGCAATCGCCGAGGCCGATGTGGTACTGCTGGCGACTGATATCGAAGTTGCCACCGAACGTTTTGCCGGCAAGAAAATTTATCGTTGTGGCACCGGCATTGCCTTGAAACAGGCCGAAGCTACGCTGAAAAAAGCCTTGGCCGAAGGGCGGCAGGAAAGCGCCGCGAGTGGCGCCGCCTCGGGGCCGGCGAAAACGGAAAAAAGCGGTGCCTATAAGCACCTGCTGACGGGCGTATCGTTCATGTTGCCGATGGTGGTGGCCGGTGGTTTGATGATCGCTTTGTCGTTCGTGTTCGGTATCGAGGCCTTCAAGGAACCTGGAACCCTGGCAGCCGCGCTGATGCAGATCGGCGGCGAAACCGCGTTCAAATTGATGGTGCCGCTGCTGGCCGGCTACATCGCCTATTCCATCGCCGACCGGCCAGGCCTGGCGCCAGGCATGATCGGCGGGTTGCTGGCGAGCACCCTCGGCGCCGGCTTCATTGGCGGGATCATCGCCGGTTTCCTGGCCGGTTACACGGCCAAGGCGATCAACCGCTATGCGCGTCTGCCCCAGAGCCTGGAAGCGCTCAAGCCGATCCTGATCATTCCGCTGCTGGCGAGCCTGTTCACCGGCCTGGTGATGATCTACATCGTCGGTAAACCGGTGGCGGGGATGCTCGACGCCCTGACCCACTTCCTCGACAGCATGGGCACCACCAATGCGATTCTGCTGGGCGTGTTGCTGGGGGCGATGATGTGCGTCGACCTCGGTGGGCCGATCAACAAGGCTGCCTACGCGTTTTCGGTGGGGCTGCTGGCTTCCCAGAGTTATGCACCGATGGCCGCGGCCATGGCCGCCGGCATGGTGCCGCCGATTGGCCTGGGCATCGCCACCTTCATCGCCCGGCGCAAATTCGCCCAGACCGAGCGCGAGGCCGGTAAAGCCGCGCTGGTGCTGGGGCTGTGCTTCATCTCTGAAGGCGCGATCCCGTTCGCGGCCAAGGATCCGCTGCGGGTGATCCCGGCCAGCATTGCCGGCGGCGCGCTGACCGGTGCGCTGTCGATGTACTTCGGCTGCAAGCTCATGGCCCCCCACGGCGGCCTGTTCGTGATGCTGATCCCCAACGCCATCAACCATGCGCTGTTGTACCTGCTGGCGATCGTGGCGGGGAGCCTGCTAACTGGGGTGGCGTATGCGCTGCTCAAGCGGCCTGAGGTGGTAGAGATGGCGTTGGAGCCGGCAAAAGCCTGACCAACCCTGTTCTCCCCTGTGGGAGCGAGCTTGCTCGCGATAGCGGTGTATCAGTCGACAAATAGGTTGCCTGACACCCTGCCATCGCGAGCAAGCTCGCTCCCACAGTGGTTTTGGGGTGGTCATAAAATTCCTGTCACACCCACTTCACAGAGCCATGCTTAAGTTTTCCCATTTCAAGGGAGAACACCATGAGCGAATTCGACCTGGGCCGTCGTCGTGTGATGCAAGCCGTGGGGGCGGGGTTGTTGTTGCCGGGGCTGGCGCCGGCGGTGATGGCTTCGGTCAAGGATCGGCCGGTGCTCACCGACGGTGTGCAGTCGGGCGACTTGCAGGGCGACCGGGCGATGATCTGGAGCCGCAGCGACCGTCCGGCGCGGATGGTGGTGGAGTGGGACACCCGCAGCACGTTCAGCAATCCGCGCCGCTTCGTCTCGCCCATGGCCGACGCCCGCAGTGATTTCACCGCCCGGGTCGAACTCACCGGGCTGCCCCGCGACCAGGCAATTTTCTACCGAGTGCATTTCGAAGACGCCCAGAGCGGTGTCGCCAGCGAACCCTGGCTCGGCCACCTGCGCAGCGTGCCGCAGTTCAAGCGCAACATCCGGTTTGTCTGGAGCGGCGACACCGTCGGCCAGGGCTTCGGCATCAACCCGGACATCGGCGGCATGCGCATCTACGAAGCCATGCGCCTGCGCCTGCCGGATTTTTTTATCCACAGCGGCGACACCATCTACGCCGACGGCCCGGTGCCGGCGCAAATCACCGCCGAGGGTGGACGCGTCTGGCGCAACCTCACCACCGAAGCCAAGAGCAAGGTTGCCGAGACCCTGGATGAGTATCGCGGCAACTATCGCTACAACCTGATGGACGAAAACGTCCGTCGCTTCAACGCCGAAGTGCCGCAGATCTGGCAGTGGGACGACCATGAGGTGGTCAACAACTGGTCGCCGGGCAAGCAACTGGACGAGCGCTACCAGACCAAGGATATCCACAGCCTGGTGGGGCGCGCGCGACAGGCCTGGCTGGAATACGCGCCGATGCGCCTGCAGAAGGCCGACGGCGGTGGACGGATCTACCGCAAGCTCGGTTACGGGCCGCTGCTGGATGTGTTCGTGCTGGACATGCGCAGCTACCGCGAAGCCAACGACGCCAACCTCGGCGCGGCCAAACCGTTCCTGGGGCGTGAGCAGTTGAATTGGCTCAAGCGCGAATTGAAGCAATCCCGTGCCCAGTGGAAAGTCATCGCCGCCGACATGCCCATTGGCCTGGGTGTGCCGGATGGCGAAGTCAGCCCCGGCGTGCCGCGCTGGGAAGCGGTCGCCAACGGTGACCCGGGCGCGGCCCAGGGGCGTGAACTGGAGGTCGCCGAACTGCTCGGCTACCTGCGCAAGCATCAGGTGCGCAACTACGTCTGGCTCACCGCCGACGTCCACTATTGCGCCGCCCATCACTACCACCCCGAACACGCCGCGTTCCAGGATTTCGAACCATTCTGGGAGTTCGTCGCCGGGCCATTGAATGCCGGCAGCTTCGGGCCCAATGTCCTGGACAAGACCTTCGGCCCGGAAGTGGTGTTCCAGAAAGCCCCGCCGGCCCAGAACACCTCGCCGTTCGCCGGGTATCAGTTCTTTGGCGAGGTGAACATCGACGGGCAGAGCGGGGAGATGAGCGTGGTGTTGCGGGATCTGGAAGGCGTGGCGGTGTTCGAGAAGAAGTTGCAGCCGGTTTGACTGTCAGTCGCGCCAGGAACCTCTGTGGGAAAAGCCACTGTGGGAGCAAAGCTTGCTCGCGATAACGGTATATCTGTCTAGAAGTGGCTGACTGACAGTTCGCCATCGCGAGCAAGCTTTGCTCCCACAAGGGGGCGGTGGGTACTTAAGATGGGTTCTGTCAGTAGACATCCCGCCGATACCGCCCCTGCTCGATCAGCCGCTCCACTTCCTCGCGCCCCAGCACGTTGTTGAGCACGTGATCCACCCCGGATGCCATGCCCTGCAAGCTGCCGCAGACATAGATCACCGCGCCGTCGGCCAGCCATTGCTTGAGCAGCGCGGCCGATTCCAGCAGGCGGTCCTGGACGTAGACTTTCTGCTTCTGATCCCGGGAGAAGGCCAGGTCCAGGCGTTCCAGGTCGCCCGAGGTCACCCATTCCTGCAACTCATCGCGGCAGTGGAAATCGTGTTCGCGGTTGCGCTCGCCAAACAGCAGCCAGTTGCGCTGCATGCCCTCGGTGACACGTGCCTTGAGCAGGCTGCGCAGGCCGGCCAGGCCGGTGCCGTTGCCCAGCAGGATCATCGGCACACCCAGGGCCGGCAGGTGGAAGCTGCTGTTGCGGCGCAGCCGCAGGCTGACGGCGCTCCCCAGCGGTGCGTGTTCGGTCAGCCAGCCGGAACCGACGCCCAGGCTGCCATCGGCGTGACGTTCCTGGCGCACAATCAACTCCAGCACACCGTCGGCCGGGATCGAGGCGATGGAGTACTCGCGTATCGCCAGCGGTGCCAGGGCATCCACCAGTGCCTGGGCATGCAGGCCGACCAGGTGGGCGCGGTTTTCCGGCAGTTGACGGGTCGCCAGGGCCTGGTCGAGGCTCTGGGACAGGCCATCGATTTGCACGCGCGCGTGGCCGGAGAGGCCGAGTCCGTCGAGGAAATGTTCGATGGCCCACAGGTCATTGCGCGGCAGGATTTCCACCAGGTCACCGGCCAGCCAACTGCTCGGGCCGGGGGCGGTGAGGCCCAGCAGGTACACGCCCGAGCCGCTGCTGTCGGGGTTGAGCAGGGTGCGCTGGCTGAGGGTCCAGTTTTCGAAGCTTGGCGCCTGCCAAGTGTCCAGCGGGGCTTGGCCGGTCAGCTCCGCCAATTGTTGTTGCCAGTGGCGCAGGGCGTAAGGGTCGCCGCTGTCCACTTCCACCGGCGCGAACAAGGTCTTGCCGCCGTGTTCCGCCAGCCAGGCGTGCAGGCGCCGGGCGAAGCCGCAGAAGTGTTCATATTGCCGGTCGCCCAGGCCCAGCACCGAATACTGCAGGCGCTCCAGGCTCAAGGCCTGGCCCAGCACCTTGCGTTCGAAACCGCGGGCACTGTCCGGTCCTTCGCCGTCGCCAAAGGTGCTGACGACAAACAGCGCATGGGTGGCGTCGTTCAAGTCCTGCTCACGCACACCGGCCAGTGGCTGGACCTTCACGGGCAAGCCGGCGGCCTGGAGTTGGCCGGCGGTCTGCCAGGCCAGTCGCTCGGCGAAACCGCTTTGGCTGGCGAAGCCGATCAGCCAGGCCGGCGCATTGCCCGGGTTGGCGATGAGGGCCTGGCGGGCGTTTCTGACGTGGCGCTTCTTGCGGCGGCGGTCCAGGTACAGCAACCAGCCGGTGATGAAGAACAGCGGCATGGTCAGCGCGGCGACGGTCACCAGGATCCGTCCGACCAGGCCGAAGTAACTGCCGACATGCAGGGCATAGACACTGGTCAGCAACTGCGCCTTGAAACTCTTGTCGCTGTAGCGGCTATGCCGGCTGATGACGCCGGTGGCCGGGTCGAGGATGAGCTGGTTCAGCGCCCGGTCGTGCGGCGAGTTTTTCAGCAGGTAGAACACGGTCGCCGGTTGCCCGGCCACGGGCGGCATGCGCACGTTATAGGCCGACAGCCCCGGGCCGGCGGCGCTGTAGATGCTGCTCCACATGGCCCGGTAATCGGCCACGGGAAGTGGACCGCTCGGCGCCGGGCCACGATTGCGCACCCGTTCCTCTTTCGGTGAATCGGAGAGCAGGCGGGTCACGCCTTTGTTGTACCACTCGTAGGACCAGGTCAGCCCGGTCAGGGCCGCCAGCAGATAAAACACCAGGCACCAGGTGCCCGCCACGGAGTGCAGGTCCCAATTGAAGCTCCGACCTTTTTTCCCCCAGTCGAGGGCCAGCCAGGCGCGCCAGCTTTTCCATTGACGCGGCCAGCGCAGGTACAGCCCGGACAGGCAGAAAAACACCAGGATCAGCGTGCAGGCACCGGTGATTTGCCGACCGACATCATCCAGGGTCAGGACGCGGTGCAACCTGAGCATCAGGCCGAAGAAGTCCTGGCCTGTCACATCGCCCATGAACTGCGCGTTGTAAGGGTTGAAATAGCGCATGGCGCCACGTTTTTCCCCAGCAGGTGCCGCAAAGATCACCCGCGCGGCGTTGCCGCTGTCAGTCTCGACCCAGAGCATGGCGACGGTCTTGCCGGAGGCAGCCTCGATCTGTTCCACCAGTTCGGCAGGCGGCAGGACGCCGGCCGGCTGCTTCTCGACCATCAGCACCTGTGGATTCAAGGCCCGCAGGATTTCATCCTGGAACGACACCACCGCCCCGGTAACGCCCATCAACGCCAGGACCAGCCCGGCACTGATGCCGAAAAACCAGTGCAACTGGAACAGGGTTTTCTTCAACACGTCGCTCGCCTTGTTCATTTACTGTTCATCACGGCGTGCATTATGCCGTGTGTTATCGAGAAGCATTCATAAACACACCCAAAAGACTCGATCTTTTGCATGAGCGGGGCAGTGATGGCGTGAGCGACGAAAATCCTGTGGGAGCGAGCCTGCTCGCGAAGAGGCCGGCACATCCAACATCTTCATTGACTGGAACACCGCATTCGCGAGCAAGCTTTGCTCCCACAGGTCCTGCTCAAACAGATCTGATGGGTGTACGACCGGGAGAGCCAGGCATGCCGAGCCTAGGCGAGGCACCGAGTGGTGGGGCACAAGCGCTTTGGTTACTTTCGACTGGGCCGGCTTCCGGGCTTTTCGAAAGTGACCCGCCGTCAGGGCGGAACCATAAGCAGCCGTTACCTAAATAACGGATCTGCACACCAACCCATCAAAAAAAACGGCGCTTTCCATTTCTGGAAAAGGCGCCGTTTTTTATTACGCAACAGGGCAAGAACTACGAGCTCAAGCGCCCAAACACATCACACGTAAAACGATTTCAGTGGCGGAAAGCCATTGAATTCCACCGCGCTATAGCTAGTGGTATAGGCCCCGGTCGACAGCCAATACAGGCGATCACCAATAGCCAGGTTCAACGGCAACCCGTACTTGTAGTTCTCATACATGATGTCGGCGCTGTCACAGGTAGGCCCGGCAATGACCACTTCTTCCATCTCGCCTTTCTTCTCGGTCCATATCGGGAACTTGATGGCTTCGTCCATGGTTTCGATCAGGCCGGAGAACTTGCCCACATCCGTGTACACCCAACGCTCGACGGCGGTACGGGACTTGCGCGCCACCAGCACCACTTCGCTGACCAGGATACCGGCGTTGGCGATCAACGAACGGCCCGGCTCCAGGATGATTTCCGGCAGGTCGTCGCCGAAGTCTTCCTTGAGGAAACGGATGATTTCCTCGGCGTAGGTTTCCAGGCTGTTGGTACGGGTGATGTAGTTGGCCGGGAAGCCGCCACCCATGTTGATCAGCTTAAGGACAATGCCGTCTTCTTCCTTCAGACGCTCGAAGATCACCTTGACCTTGGCAATGGCCGCGTCCCAGACGCTGATGTCGCGTTGTTGCGAGCCGACGTGGAACGAAATGCCGTACGGCACCAGGCCCAGGTCGCGGGCCAGGATCAGCAGGTCCATGGCCATGTCGGTCTGGCAGCCGAACTTGCGCGACAACGGCCAGTCAGCGGTGGTCGAGCCTTCGGTGAGGATCCGTACATAGACTTTCGAGCCCGGCGCGGCCTTGGCGATGTTGCGCAGGTCGGCTTCGGAGTCGGTGGCATACAGGCGCACGCCCTTCTCGTAGAAGTAGCGAATGTCGCGGGATTTCTTGATGGTGTTGCCGTAGCTGATCTGATCCGGGCCGACGCCACGGCTCATGACCTTATCCAGCTCATAGATCGAGGCGATGTCGAAGTTCGAGCCTTTATCCTTGAGCAGGTCGATGATTTCCACCGCCGGGTTGGCCTTGACGGCGTAGTAGACCTTGGCGAATTCGAAACCGGCGCGCAGGTCGTCATAGGCCTTGGAGATCATCGCGGTGTCGATCACCACGAAGGGGGTTTCCTGCTTGTCGGCGAACGCTTTCATTTTCTGGAAGGTTTCGCGCGCGAAATAATCTTCGACCTGGATCGACATACTTGGGACTCCTACTGGCAAACATCAGGATCAATGGGTGTGAGGGCAAGCAGCCCTCGTGAACGTCCTCCGTATCCCCACTTTGGTTCGCCTACTTCCCAAGGCATGTCGCCGAAAGCAAAAAGGCCACGGGATGCGTGATTCCCTTGGCCTTGCTGTCTCGTCGTCAGTACTTGAGCCGGATGGATCGTTTCCAGCATGGACGTTCGGCGCGAACTTTAGGGCGTGAGGGGCCTGAGATCAACTAAAAATGTCGCGTTTTTGCACACATCCGTCGTTCGGCCCGCGACAGCTCATGATGTAACCGACCAGCGTGACAGATTGATGTTCCCCTGGATTGGTATTCGACCTTGCTCAATATGGCTTTTGCCTTTGTGGCGAGGGAGCTTGCTCCCGCTTGAGTGCGAAGCGCTCATCGCTTTTTTGGGGCCGCTGCGCGACCCAGCGGGAGCAAGCTCCCTCGCCACAAAAGCAGTCGTGCTTGGTCAGACTGAGGCAATCTCGGCCGGCGAGACAATGCTGGTCTTGCCCCCGCGCGAACGTCCGGAGCTCAGGTATTCGGCAATCGATTCCTGGGTCACTTCGCCGAGGAATACCCGCTCGGCATCCAACACCGGCAGCCACGAGCGGTTGAACTCGTACATGCGCGACAGCAGGATCCGCAGGTGTTCGTCATAGGCTGCGGTGGCGTTGAACTCGCGCAGGTATTGTCCGCAGGTGCCGGTCTGGCGGTGCAGGTCGCGACGGCGCACATACCCCAGGGCCTTGTTCTCGGCACAGGTGACCACCAGGTAGCGACGGTCATGTTCGTCCATCAACTCCAGTGCCTCACCCACTGGCGTCTCGGGGCTGACCGACGGAGCGTTGTCCGCCGCGTCTTCGGCCTTGACCAGCAGCAGGCGCTTGAGCGTGCTGTCCTGGCCGACGAAGCTGCTGACGAACTCGTCGGCCGGATGCGCCAGCAGCGTGTCCGGGTGATCGAACTGGACCAGCTTGCCGCCGCGGAAGATCGCGATCTTGTCTCCCAGCTTGATCGCTTCGTCGATGTCATGGCTGACCATGATCACGGTCTTGTTCAGTGCCCGTTGCATCTCGAAGAACTCGTTCTGGATCATCTCGCGGTTGATCGGGTCCACCGCGCCGAAGGGCTCGTCCATCAGCAGCAGCGGCGCATCGGCCGCCAGGGCCCGGATCACGCCGATCCGCTGCTGCTGACCACCGGACAGTTCACGGGGGTAGCGATGCAGGTACTGCTTGGGTTCGAGCTTGATCATGCTCATGAGCTCGCGGGCGCGGTCGTGGCATTTCTGCTTGTCCCAGCCGAGCAGGCGCGGGACCACGGTGATGTTTTCCTCGATGGTCATGTTCGGGAACAGGCCGATCTGCTGGATCACATAACCGATGTTGCGGCGCAGGGTCACTTCGTCCAGGCCGGTGGTGTCTTCACCGTTGATCAACACCTTGCCCGAAGTGGGCGGGATCAGGCGATTGATCATCTTCAGCGTGGTGCTTTTGCCGCAGCCCGACGGCCCGAGGAACACGCAGATCTCGCCTTCGTTGACGGTCAGGTTCACCGAGTCCACGGCCTTGACGTCCTTGCCGTTGCTCTTGAAGGTTTTGCTGAGGTTTTGAAGTTCGATCATTTCAGTAGTCCTTTTGGGGTCAGCGAGCGTTGCAGCCATTGCAGAAGCAGGTCGGCGAAGATGGCCAGGAGACTGACCAGCACGGCGCCGACGATCAGCATCGACATGTCGCTGCGGCTGATGGAAGCGAGGATGAGCACGCCCAGGCCACCGGCGCCGATGGTGGCGGCGATGGTCATGACGCCGATGTTCATGACCACGGCGGTGCGTACGCCGGCCAGGATCACCGGCACGGCGATGGGCAGTTCGACCATGCGCAGGCGCTGGCCGAAGGTCATGCCGATGCCGCGGGCGGCTTCACGGATGCCCGGTTCGACGCCGGTCAGGGCCAGGTAGGTGTTGCGCATGATCGGCAACAGCGAATAGAGAAACACCGCGGTGATCGCCGGCATCGGGCCCAGGCCTTGGCCGAACTTGGAATAGAACGGCAACAGCAGGCCGAACAGCGCAATCGACGGAATCGTCAGCAGCACCGTGGCGCTGGCCTGCAATGGGCCGGCGAGCGCCGGGAAGCGGGTCATGAAGATGCCCAGCGGCACACCGACAACAATTGCCAGGGTCACGGCGATGCCCACCAGGGTGATGTGCTGCCAGGTCAGGTGCAGTACCAGCGGCCAGTCCAGATGGGAAAAGGCGTCAAGAAAATCCATGGCTTTTCCTCCAGGTCATTGGGTTGAGAGCAGCGAATGCTGGCGCAGGAAATCGGCGGCAACGGTGGAAGGGCTTTCGTGGTTGACGTCCACGCGGGCGTTGAGCTGGCGCATGGTTGCGTCGTCGAACAGCTCGGCCAGGGGCTTGAGCTGTGCGGCCAGTTGCGGGTGCGCGTCGAGGTACGCCTGGCGCACCACCGGCGCGGCGGTGTAGTCGGGGAAGTAATGCTTGTCGTCTTCCAGCAACTTCAGCTTGAACGCGTTCAACCGGCCGTCGGTGGTGTACACCAGGCCGGCGAATACCTGGCCGTTGCGCAGGGCGGTGTAGACCAGGCCTGCGTCCATCTGCCGGATGTTCTTGCGGGTCAGGTTCATGCCGTACTGTTCGACCATGCCCGCCAGGCCGTCGGAGCGGTTGGCGAACTCGGTGTCCAGGGCCACCAGATGATTGTCATCGGCTTCGGCCTGCAGCACCGTGTTCAACTGGCTGATGCTGTTGATCTGCGGGTATTGGCGGGCGATTTTTTCCGGCAGTGCCAGGGCGTAGGTGTTGCTGAATTTCGACGGTGTCAGCCAGACCAGGCCTTTTTTCGCGTCGAGTTCTTTCACACGGGCGTAGGACTGGGCGCTGTCGAGTTTCTCCGTGACATGGTTGTAGGCCACCAGTGACACACCGGTGTATTCCCAGAGCATGTCCAGTTGCCCGGTTTCATGGGCGCTGCGGGCCAGGTTGCTGCCCAGGCCGCCGGTAATCTGCGCGTCGTAGCCCTTGCTGCGCAGGTATTGCGCGGTGATTTCCGCCAGCAGCGTCTGTTCGGTGAACACTCGGGCGCCAAGGCGGATCAGCGGTTTTTCAGCAGCTTGGGCGAATCCTGCGAACAGCAGAACGCAGCCCAGTATCAAGCTCAACTTCTTCATAAACGATTTCCTTTATCCAGCCGGGCTTATGACGGTCGCAGACCGCGTTCCAGCCAGAGGCGGCTGGCCAGTGTCACCAGGCCGTCGAGCAGCAACGCCAGCAGGGCGGTGCAGGCCGCGCCGAGCAACAGCTGCGGCTGGTTGTTCAAGGCGATGCCGGGGAAGATCAGGCTGCCGAGGCTGTTGGCGCCGATCAGGAACGCCAGCGGCGCGGTGCCGACGTTGATCGCCAGGGCCACGCGCACGCCACCGACGATGATCGGCACGGCGTTGGGCAACTCGACTTTCCACAGCACCTGGCGCGGGGTCATGCCGATGCCGACGGCGGCTTCCTTGAGGGAGCCCTGGACGTTTTTCAGGCCTTCATAAGTGTTGCGCACGATGGGCAACAGCGAGGCGAGGAACAGGGCGAAGATGGCAGGACCGCTGCCGATGCCCAGGATGCCCAGGGCGATGGCCAGCACGGCCAAGGGCGGCACAGTGTTACCGATGTTGAACACTTGCATGAAGCGTTCGGCGCGCCCGACCATGCCGGGGCGACTGAGGGCGATGCCGGCGGGAATGCCCACGAGCAGGGCCGCCAGCATGGAAGCCAGTACCAGCAGCAGGTGCGCTTGCAGGTAGAACAGCAGATCGTCGTGGTAGCGTTGGATCGTATCGATGCCGATCCAGTGGACCAACAGGGCCAGGAGAGCGACGACGACCGCACCCCCGATAAGCCCTTTGCCATAGCGGATAGCCACAGGCGGACTCCTTTGTCTTTCAGTCGGCGCACGCTTTCCCGGGCGGCAAACCATCACTGGTTGCCGGGAGAACGTTCGCGAGAAGCAGCTCTTTTTCATGCCGGTAAAACGGCAGGTAAATCGAGCCATGAGCGCAGCCTCGTCAGGCTAACTTGCTGATTTTTCAGTCCCTGACGGTTGCTCGTATCAGGGGGGTGGACGCCTCCACGCAGCAAAAGGTTCCCATGCCAGGGAAGATCTGGCCACCCTGGATGTGCTCAACGGTTCGGTTCCTGGCACAAGTTGAGCTATAATCGCCGCCCTTTTTTGAATCACCTGCCAGGCGATTTCCCATGACCAAACAGGCCGCCGAAGTCGCGAAACGCCGCACTTTCGCCATTATTTCCCACCCCGATGCCGGTAAGACCACCATCACCGAGAAGCTCTTGCTGATGGGCAAGGCGATTGCGGTCGCCGGCACGGTGAAATCTCGCAAATCCGACCGCCATGCCACCTCCGACTGGATGGAAATGGAAAAACAACGGGGTATTTCCATTACCACGTCGGTCATGCAGTTCCCGTACCGCGATCACATGATCAACCTGCTCGACACCCCGGGCCACGAAGACTTCTCCGAAGACACCTACCGCACCCTGACGGCAGTGGACTCGGCACTGATGGTCCTCGACGGCGGTAAAGGCGTCGAGCCACGGACCATCGCGCTGATGGACGTCTGCCGCTTGCGGGACACGCCGATTGTCAGCTTCATCAACAAACTCGACCGTGACATCCGCGACCCGATCGAACTGCTCGACGAAATCGAAGCGGTCCTGAAGATCAAGGCGGCGCCGATCACCTGGCCGATCGGTTGCTACCGCGATTTCAAGGGCGTGTACCACCTGGCCGACGACTACATCATCGTCTACACCGCCGGTCACGGGCATGAGCGCACCGACGTCAAGATCATCGAGAAGCTCGACTCCGACGAGGCCCGCGCACACCTGGGCGACGAGTACGATCGTTTTGTCGAGCAACTGGAACTGGTGCAGGGCGCTTGCCATGAGTTCAACCAGCAGGAGTTCCTCGACGGACAACTGACCCCGGTGTTCTTCGGTACCGCCCTGGGCAACTTCGGCGTGGACCATGTGCTCGACGCCGTGGTCGATTGGGCCCCGCGCCCGCTGGCCCGTGTCGCCAACGAGCGCACCGTGGAGCCGGTGGAAGAGAAGTTCTCGGGCTTCGTGTTCAAGATCCAGGCGAACATGGACCCCAAGCACCGCGACCGCATCGCGTTCATGCGTATCTGTTCCGGCAAATACGAAAAGGGCATGAAGATGCGCCACGTGCGCACCGGCAAGGACGTGCGCATCGGCGACGCCTTGACGTTCTTCTCCTCGGAACGCGAGCAACTGGAAGAGGCCTTCGCCGGTGACATCATCGGCCTGCACAACCACGGCACCATCCAGATCGGCGACACCTTCACCGAAGGCGAAACCCTGGGCTTCACCGGCATCCCGCACTTCGCGCCGGAACTGTTCCGACGCGTACGCCTGAAGGACCCGCTCAAGTCCAAGCAACTGCGCCAGGGCCTCCAGCAACTGGCCGAAGAAGGCGCCACCCAGGTGTTCTTCCCGACCCGCAGCAACGACATCATCCTCGGTGCCGTCGGTGTGCTGCAGTTCGACGTCGTCGCCAGCCGCTTGAAAGAGGAATACAAGGTCGAGTGCTCCTACGAGCCGATCACCGTGTATTCCGCTCGTTGGATCGAATGCGACGACAAGAAGAAACTCGAGGAATTCTCCAACAAGGCCGTGGAAAACCTCGCGCTGGACGGCGGCGGTCACCTGACCTACCTGGCCCCGACCCGAGTCAACCTGGCGCTGATGGAAGAGCGCTGGCCGGACGTGAAATTCCGCGCGACGCGTGAGCATCACTAAGCGCTGAGCGTTGAAACCGAAACCCCGTTGCGAAAGCTGCGGGGTTTTTTTATGGCTTGTCCCGTGTCCTGAACATAAATAATTCACTGTGGGAGCGAGCTTGCTCGCGATAGCGGTGGGTCAGCTGGCCTGGATGTTGGGTATGCCGGCCTCTTCGCGGGCAAGCCTTGCTCCCACACTGGATCTTCAGTGGACAAGAAACTTGTGTTCTGCACAGATCCCTCTGTGGGAGCGAGCCTGCTCGCGATAGCGGTGGGTCAGCTGGCCTGGATGTTGGGTATGCCGGCCTCTTCGCGGGCAAGCCTTGCTCCCACACTGGATCTTCAGTGGACAAGAAACTTGTGTTCTGCACAGATCCCCTGTGGGAGCGAGCTTGCTCGCGATAGCGGTGGGTCAGCTGGCCTGGATGTTGGGTATGCCGGCCTCTTCGCGGGCAAGCCTTGCTCCCACACTGGATCTTCAGTGGACAAGAAATTTATGTTCGGCACAGATCCCTCTGTGGGAGCGAGCTTGCTCGCGATAGCGGTGGGTCAGCTGGCCTGGATGTTGGCTGTGCCGGCCTCTTCGCGGGCAAGCCCGCTCCCACACTGGATCTTCAGTGGGCAAGAAATTTGTGTTCGGCACAGATCCCTCTGTGGGAGCGAGCCTGCTCGCGATAGCGGTGGGTCAGCTGGCCTGGATGTTGGCTGTGCCGACCTCTTCGCGGGCAAGCCTTGCTCCCACACTGGATCTTCAGTGGACAAGAAATTTATGTTCGGCACAGATCCCTCTGTGGGAGCAAAGCTTGCTCGCGATGGTGGGGTGTTGAATGTACCGGCGCCATCGCGGGCAAGCCTGGCTCCACACGAGTTCCTGGCGTTAGTAGGTTTGGAGATAACGCTTATTCGAAACCAATCTGTCGGGTTGTGGCATTTCTGTCTGTTCTGGAGCGTCCTATCTGGTGAACCGGCCTGTTCAGAACTAGATTTTCTTGAGCGCCGTCAGGCCCCGGCTTTATCCGGAAAAGAAGGAAGTGGCTATGAACAAGCTTCTACGCATGATGTTTTTGCTGAAGGTGTTGGTGATGCTGTCCCTGGGCTCCACGGCTGCGTGGGCCGAATGCGATGAGCATGAGAAGCACGCGTCGAGTGGCTCGGTGGTTCAAGGTGAGTTGATGCTGGCCGCGACCGATGCGGATGCAGGTGATCCGGACGATGGCGAGGATGATGATGGTTCGCCGATTGATACGCCGGATGATGAGGATGCGGAGGGTGAAGGCGATACCCAGACGTAGATTTCTGACCTGAAGAAAACCCCTCCAGCCCCGACTGAACATCAGTTGGGGCTGGAGGGGTTTTTCATGCCTGATGCATTACCCAGGGCAAGGGCTGAACCTACGGGTGATCAGCCCACGATCATGCCGCGCCTTCGAGGAACTGCTCGGCGTAATGACACGCCACCTGCCGGTTATCCAGCAAACGCAAGGCCGGCTCTTCAGTCTTGCAGCGCTCGGTGGCGTACGGGCAGCGCTTGTGGAAGGCGCAGCCGGACGGTGGGTTGAGCGGGTTGGGCAGTTCGCCGACGATCTTGATCTTCGGCTTGTTCGGGTCCGGGTGAATGGTCGGGGTGGCCGACAGCAGCGCCTGGGTGTAGGGGTGCAACGGGCGGCTGTAGATGGACTCGTTGGGGCCCATTTCCACCGGGCGGCCGAGGTACATCACCATCACGTCATCGGCCACATGCTGCACCACCGCCAGGTTGTGAGAGATGAACACGTAGGCGGTGTTGAATTCCTGCTGCAGGTCCATGAACAGGTTCAGCACCTGGGCCTGGATCGACACGTCCAGCGCCGACGTCGGTTCGTCCGCCACCAGCACCTTGGGTTGCAGCATCATGGCGCGGGCCAGGGCGATGCGTTGGCGCTGGCCGCCGGAGAACATGTGCGGGTAGCGCTGGTAATGCTCGGGGCGCAAGCCCACCTGCTTCATCATCGCCTGGACTTTTTCCCGCCGCTCGGTGGCCGACAGGTTGGTGTTGATCAGCAATGGCTCGGCCAGTTGATCACCGATTTTCTGCCGCGGGTTGAGGGACGCATAGGGGCTCTGGAAGACCATCTGCACGTCTTTGCGCAATTGCTTGCGTTCGGCCTTGTTGGCGCCGGTCACTTCCTGGCCGGCGATTTTCAAGGAGCCGGAGGACGGCTCTTCAATCAGCGTCAGGGCCCGGGCGAGGGTGGATTTGCCGCAACCGGATTCGCCGACCACAGCCAGGGTCTTGCCGGCTTCCAGTTCGAACGACACACCATTGAGGGCGCGCACGGTCGCATGGCCCTTGAACATGCCGCGGGACACTTCGTAATGACGGGTCAGGTCACGGGCGGTAAGTACGACGGCCATCACGCCACCTCCTGGTTCAACGGGTAGAAGCAGCGGGCGAGGCTGTTGGATTTCGGATCGAGGGCCGGGCGTTGTTGACGGCAGTTGTCCTGCACGTACGGGCAGCGCGGCGACAGCAGGCAACCTTGTGGACGGTCGTAGCGACCGGGCACGATGCCGGGCAAGGTCGCCAGGCGCTCGGCGCCCATGCTGTGCTCCGGAATCGCCGCCAGCAGCGCTTCGCTGTAGGGGTGGGCCGGAATGTCGAACAACTGCGGCACCTGGCCCACTTCCACGGCCTGGCCGGCGTACATCACGCACACGCGCTGGGCGGTTTCAGCCACCACGGCGAGGTCGTGGGTGATCAGCACCAGGCCCATGTTCTGCTCTTTTTGCAGGGCCAGCAGCAGGTCCATGATCTGCGCCTGGATGGTCACGTCCAGAGCGGTGGTCGGTTCGTCGGCGATCAGTAGTTTCGGCTCGCCGGCAATCGCCATGGCAATCGCCACACGCTGGCTCATGCCGCCGGACAGTTGATGCGGGTAGGCGTCCATGCGGCTGGAAGCGCCGGGGATCTCGACTTTTTCCAGCAGTTCGATGGCGCGTTTGCGCGCGGCCTTGCCGGACATCTTCAGGTGCAGGCGCAGCACTTCTTCGATCTGGAAACCCACGGTGTAGCTGGGGTTGAGCGCGGTCATCGGGTCCTGGAAGACCATCGCCAGGTCCTTGCCGACGATCTGCCGGCGCTGGCGGTTGCTCAGCTTGAGCATGTTCTTGCCGTCGAAGTTCAGCGCGTCGGCGGTGACGATGCCGGGGTGCTCGATCAGCCCCATCAGCGCCATCATGGTCACGGATTTACCCGAGCCCGATTCGCCGACGATGGCCAGGACTTCGCCTTTGTCCACGCTCAGGTCGAGGCCGTCGACCACCGGCACAGCGGTGGCGTCGCCGAAGCGGACGTTGAGATTCTTGATTTCTAGCAGTGACATGGGAATCTCCTCAGGCGGCATTCTTGAGTTTCGGGTCCAGCGCATCGCGCAGCCCGTCGCCCATCAGGTTGATTGCCAGCACGCTGAGCAAAATGGTCAAGCCAGGCAGACTCACGACCCACCAGGCGCGTTCGATGTAGTCGCGGGCCGAGGCCAGCATGGTGCCCCACTCCGGGGTGGGCGGCTGCACGCCGAGGCCAAGGAAGCCCAGGGCGGCGGCGTCGAGGATGGCCGAGGAAAAGCTCAGCGTCGCTTGGACGATCAGCGGTGCCATGCAGTTGGGCAGCACGGTGATGAACATCAGGCGCGGCAGGCCGGCACCGGCGAGGCGGGCGGCGGTCACGTAATCGCGGTTCAGTTCGCCCATCACGGCGGCACGGGTCAGGCGCACGTAGGACGGCAGCGAGACGATGGCAATGGCGATCACGGTGTTGATCAGGCCTGGGCCGAGGATGGCGACGATCGCCACGGCCAGCAGCAGCGAAGGCAGGGCGAGCATGATGTCCATCAGGCGCATGATGGTCGGGCCGAGCAGGCGCGGGAAGAACCCGGCGAACAGTCCCAGCAGGATGCCCGGGATCAACGACATCACCACCGACGACAAGCCGATCAGCAGCGACAGGCGCGAACCCTGGATCAGGCGCGACAGCAAGTCACGGCCCAGTTCGTCGGTGCCCAGCAGGAACTGGATCTGCCCACCTTCAAGCCACGCCGGCGGCGTCAGCAGGAATTCGCGGTACTGCTCGCTCGGGTCGTGAGGCGCGACCCAGGGCGCGAAGATCGCGCAGAACACGATCAGGGTCATGAACAGCAGCCCGGCCACGGCGCCCTTGTTGCGGGAAAACGCTTGCCAGAATTCTTTGTACGGGGATGGGTACAGCAGGCTTTGATCGACTGCTACCGCGGTAGTTGGAGTACTCATGGTTTTGATCTCAGCGCTGGTGACGGATGCGTGGGTTGGCAAAGCCGTAGAGGATGTCCACGACGAAGTTGACCAGAATCACCAGGCAGGCGATTAACAGGATGCCGTTCTGCACCACGGGATAGTCCCGGGCGCCGATGGCTTCGATCAGCCACTTGCCGATGCCCGGCCAGGAGAAGATCGTTTCGGTCAGGACCGCACCGGCCAGCAGTGTGCCGACTTGCAGGCCGACCACGGTCAGCACCGGGATCAGCGCGTTGCGCAGGCCGTGCACGAACACCACGCGCGACGGCGACAGGCCTTTGGCGCGGGCGGTGCGGATGTAGTCTTCGCGCAGCACTTCGAGCATCGAGGAACGGGTCATGCGGGCGATCACCGCCAGCGGAATGGTGCCCAGCACGATGGCCGGCAGGATCAGGTGATGCAGCGCATCGAGGAACGCGCCCGGCTCGTCGGCCAGCAGCGTGTCGATCAGCATGAAGCCGGTTTTCGGCTCGATGTCGTAGAGCAGGTCGATCCGTCCCGACACCGGCGTCCAGCCCAGGGACACCGAGAAGAACATGATCAGGATCAGGCCCCACCAGAAGATCGGCATCGAATACCCCGCCAGGGAGATGCCCATCACCCCATGGTCGAACAGGGATCCTCGCTTGAGTGCCGCGATCACCCCGGCCAGCAGGCCCAGGATACCGGCGAACAACAGGGCGGCCATGGACAGTTCCAGGGTCGCGGGAAACAGGGAGCTGAACTCGGTCCATACGCTTTCACGGGTACGCAGCGATTCGCCGAGGTCGCCGTGGGCCAGTTTGCCGATGTAGTCCAGGTACTGGGCGTACAGCGGTTTATTGAGGCCAAGGCGTTCCATTGCCTGTGCATGCATTTCGGGATCGACCCGACGTTCGCCCATCATCACTTCCACGGGGTCGCCGGGGATCATGCGAATCAACGCGAAGGTCAGCAAGGTGATGCCGAAGAACGTGGGGATCAGTAATCCCAGTCGGCGGGCAATAAAACTAAACATCTTCAGGTGTACCTCATCAGCCGGTTAGGCGTGCCCGGCAGCCCTTGGGGTCAAGGGTTGCCAGGCGTTTTCTTATCTACTTCACCTGGGTGGTGGCGAAGTTGTTGGTGGTGAGCGGGCTAATCACGTAGCCCTCTACGTTGTTGCGCATTGCGGTGAACATGCGGGTGTGGGCCATGCTGATCCAGGGTTGATCCTGGTTGAAAATCACCTGGGCCTGTTCATAGAGCTTGATGCGCTCCTCGGGGTTCACTGTGGCGCGAGCCTGGTCGATCAGCGCCTGGAATTTCTCGTTGCACCAGCGCGCGTAGTTTTCGCCGTTCTTGGCGGCCTCGCAACTGAGCATAGGCGTCAGGAAGTTGTCCGGGTCGCCGTTGTCGCCCGCCCATCCGGCAGACACCATGTCGTGCTCGCCGTTTTTCGCGCGCTTGAGCATTTCGCCCCATTCCATCACGCGGATGTCGACCTTGATCCCGACCTTGGCCAGGTCCGCCTGCATCATCTGCGCGCCGAGCATCGGGTTGGGGTTGGTCGGGCCGCCGCCGTTGCGGGTGAACAGGGTGAACACGGTGCCTTCCGGCACGCCGGCTTCCTTGAGCAACTGGCGAGCCTTGTCCAGGTCGCGGGTAGGGTTCTTCAGGTCGTGGTTGAAACCCAGCAGTGTCGGCGGGTACGGGTTGACCGCCGCGGTGGCGTTGCCCTTGCCGAACAACGCGTTGACGTAGGCCTCCTTGTCGAAAGCCAGGTCGATGGCTTTGCGCACCCGCACGTCGCTCATGTACTTGTGGCTGGTGTTCAGGGCGGTGTAGGAGACGGTCATCGCGTCCAGCTCGGCGACCTTCAGGTTCGGGTCTTTCTTGATGCTGGGGATGTCATCGGGTTTGGGGTACAGCGCGATCTGGCACTCGTTGGTCTTGAGTTTCTGCATGCGCACGTTGTTGTCGGTGGCGATGGCCAGTACCAGAGCATCGGCCGGCGGCTTGCCCCGGAAGTAGTCCGGGTTGGCCTTGAAGCGCACCTGGGCGTCCTTGTTGTAGCGCTGGAAGACGAACGGGCCGGTGCCGACTGGCTTGCTGTTGAGGTCGCCGGCCTTGCCTGCCTTGAGCAACTGGTCGGCGTATTCGGCCGGGTAGATCGAGGAGAAGGCCATGGCGATGTCGGCCAGGAACGGCGCCTCGCGGCGGGTCAGGCTGAACTTGACCGTGTGTTCGTCGACTTTCTCGACGCTCTTGAGCAGTTCCTTGAAGCCCATGCTTTCAAAGTACGGGAAGCCCACGCTCGACAGTTTGTGCCACGGGTGATTCGGGTCCAGTTGGCGCTGGAAGCTCCAGACCACGTCGTCGGCGTTCATGTCGCGGGTCGGCTTGAAGTATTCGGTGGTGTGGAACTTGACGCCCTTGCGCAGGTGGAAGGTGTACGTCAGGCCATCGTCACTGATGTCCCAGGATTCGGCCAGGGCCGGGATCACTTCGGTGGTGCCGGGCTTGAAATCGGCCAGGCGATTGAAAATGGTTTCTGCCACGGCGTCGGCAGTGACTGCAGTCGTGTACTGGACCATGTCGAAGCCTTCCGGGCTGGCTTCTGTGCAAACCACCAGGGGCTTGGCGGTGGCGCCGACGGCGACACTCAGCAACGCAGCGGCGATGGCGGCGCGTAGGGGAATCATGTTCATCGTCAATCCTCTGCAATCGGGTAAATGGCAAAAGACCGGGCGGCCAACCTTGTGAGTCGACCGCCCGGTGGCAGTTTAGAGAATGTTGAACGGGATGGTGGTGACCAGGCGGAACTCGTTGAGGTTGCCATCCGCCTGGTTTTCGCTGGCGCGGTGCGTGGTGTAGGTTGCGCGTACTGCGGTGGCTTTCAGCGGGCCGCTTTGTACGGCGTAAGACGCACCGATGCCGTATTCGTAGTGATGTTCACCGTCCATGGCTCTCACATCGGAATAGCCGGTGCTGTTGTAATGCGTACCATCGATGCCCCAGCCGCGAGCCTGGTAGATGTTGAACTTCAGGCCAGGCACGCCGTATTCGGCCATGTTCAGGCCGTAGGCGATCTGGAAGGATTTCTCGTTCGGGCCGTTGAAGTCCGACAGCAGGGAGTTGGCCAGGTAGATGCCGTTGGTTTCGTGCAGGTAATCGAAGTACTCGTTACCGTCCACTTCCTGGTACGAGAACGTCAGGCTGTGGGCCTGGTGAGTCAGGCCGAACGACAGGGAGTAGGTATTGTTGTCGATGTCACCCAGCTTGCTTTTACCCGAATCCACAGTCCTGTAGTAGTTCAGGCCGGTGGTCAGGCTCAGCACCGAGCTGTCGCCCAATACGTGACTGGCGCCGAAGTAGTATTGGTTCCACAGGTCTTCGGCCTGGGTGCCCCACAGGCTGGTGGTGAGGCTGGCGAACGGCTGGTAAGTGATACCGGCGGTGTTCACATGATCAGCTTCGGCCGAGGAACTGCCGTATTCGGAGCGGAACTTGGCAAGGCTTTGCTCGGTACGGGGAGAGTTGCGGTCGAAGGTCGCGACGTCGAATGCCAGGTTTTCGAGTTCTTCGCTGTGCAGGCTCACGCCCTGGAAGCTCGAAGGCAGGGCGCGGTTACCGATGACGTCGACCATCGGGCTGCTGAAGTTTTGACGACCGGCGGTCAGCGTGGTGTTGGAAACCCGCGCCTTGACGTTCGCCAGGCCCAGTTTGCTCCATTGGTCGACGGCGTCGCCGTCGGAGTGCGCCAGGGTACGGTTGGAACCACCCATGATGTCATCGTGGTCGCCGAGCAACGCGATCGCGTTATAGGCCGCGACTTCGGTACTGAAACCAACGGTGCCTTGGGTGAAGCCGGAGGTGTAGTTCAGGATGGTGCCCTGGACCCAGTTGGTACGGCGCGAATCGCGGTGTTCAACACCGTCGCGCGTGTAGCTGAAGGCGCTGCCGCGGCGTCGCAATTCGTTGGAATACCAGTTGCGAGTGGTGCCACTGACCGACTGGCCTTCTACGAAACCGGTGGCTTCGGATTGAGCGCTGGTGGTCTTGACGGTCACCGGATTGAACGCCTGGCTCTGCGATTCTGCGTATGCCGTGGCGGTGACGCTGCTGATGGCCAAGGCCAGTAACGCGGTGCTGCTCAGTTTCATGGGTAAAGCTCCTTTTCTTTCTTTTTTAATGCCGGTCTTTTTAGGTGATACGGCTATTGGTTTTTGCAACTCATTCACAGCTAGCAAACGTTTGCATGGCGCCTGATCGGCGAATTCAGGCAAGACGTCTGCGTGAGGGCTTCCAAAGGAAACCCTCGCTGTGTGGCTATACGGTTATGGGTTCAGGCTGACGCCCGAGAACACGTTGCGACCGAAGGGGCTGACTTTGAACCCTTCGACTTTGGCACTCAGCGGCTGGTTGACCGTCGAGTGGGCAACAGGGGTTATCGGCACTTGCTGCTTGAGCAACTGCTGGGCCTGTTTGTAGAGCACGGTGCGCTGGTCGCGGTCGGTGACGACCTTGGCCTGCTTGATCAGCTTGTCGTAGTCCTGGTCACACCACATGGAGTAGTTGTTGCCACCAATGGCATCGCAGCTGTACAGCGTGCCCAACCAGTTGTCCGGGTCCCCGTTGTCGCCGGTCCAGCCGATCAGGCTGATGTCGTGCTCGCCGTTCTTGGTGCGCTTGATGTACTCGCCCCATTCATAGCTGACGATCTTCACCTTCAGACCGATCTTCGCCCAGTCGGCCTGGAGCATTTCGGCCATCAGCTTGGCGTTGGGGTTGTACGGGCGCTGCACGGGCATGGCCCAGAGGGTGATTTCGGTGCCTTCCTTGACCCCGGCGGCCTTGAGCAATTCCTTGGCTTTTTCCGGGTTGTAGGGCACGTCCTTGATGGTGTCGTCGTAGGACCATTGGGTCGGCGGCATGGCGTTCTGCGCCAGTTGCCCCGCGCCCTGGTACACGGCATTGAGGATGCCTTGCTTGTTCACCGCCATGTCCAGCGCCCGGCGCACGTCGACCTGGTCGAACGGCTTGTGGCGGGTGTTATAGGCGATGTAGCCCAGGTTGAAACCGGGCTTCTCGATCAGTTGCAGCTTGGGGTCGTTCTTCAAGGCCGGCACGTCCGCCGGACGCGGATGCAGGGTGACCTGGCATTCGTTGGCTTTGAGCTTCTGCACCCGCACCGAGGCGTCGGTGTTGATGGAGAAGATCAGGTTCTTCAGTTTCACTCGTTCCGGCGCCCAGTACTTATCGTTGGCGACGTAGCGGATGTTCGAGTCTTTCTGGTAGCTCTTGAACTCGAACGGCCCGGTGCCGATCGGCTTCTGGTTGATGTCGCTCGGCTTGCCGTTCTTGAGCAACTGGTCGGCGTACTCGGCCGACAGGATCGCGGCAAAACTCATGGCGATGTTCTGGATGAACGCGGCGTCGACGCTGTTGAGGGTCATGACCACGGTCAGTGGCCCGGTCGCCTCCACCTTGGCGATGTTCTTGTTCAGGCTCATGCCGTTGAAGTACGGGAACTCGGTGGGGTAGGCCTTGCGGAACGGATGCTGCGGATCCAGCATGCGGTTGAAGGTGAACAGCACGTCGTCGGCGTTGAAATCCCGGGTCGGCGTGAAGTAGTCGGTGGTATGGAACTTCACCCCTTCACGCAGGTGGAAGGTGTACTTCAAGCCGTCTTCGGAAATGTCCCAACGGGTCGCCAGGCCCGGCACGACGTTGGTCGCGCCTTTTTCAAACTCGGCCAGGCGGTTGTACAGCGGCTCGGCGGCATCGTTGTCGGTGGCCGTGGTGTATTGCGCGGTGTCGAACCCAGCGGGGCTGCCTTCGGAACAAAACACCAGGCTGCCGCCAGCAGCCTGGGCTGCGGATGTCGCGGCCAACAGGCCGGTGCCCAGCAATGCGGATAAAACCAAGGTATGGCGCATGACGCTCCCTCTTTCGTTCGGGGTGTTTTAACAGTGAGCCGGTGTCTGTCCGAGGGCAGGTCCGGAGCACTGAGCTCATTCCATTGCGTAGCGATGCCGCAGGATCAGCAAGCCGTCCAGGCCCCGACGGTATGAGTCGTGGGCCTGGCGGTAAATGCGTAATGCCTGAAAGACTTGTGGGAAAAGGCGATACGTCCTAAACCAACTGCTGTGGTACGCAGTGCTTTTGGATGTAGGCGATTTCCTGAGTCTTGGCTTAAAGCAACGGCATGCCGTGGGAGCGAGCCCTGCTCGCGATGGTGTTGTTGGTACACCGCCATCGCGCTTAAAAAGGAGCCGCTACGCCCGAAGCGTCGGACCGGCCCAGCGGGAGCAAGCTCCCTCGCCACAGGTCACCTTATTTGCTGACGCTGACGCCGTAGAAGGAGTTCAAGCCAAAGGGGCTGATCTTGAAATCCTGCACGTTGGCGCGCATGGGTTGATACACCGTCGAGTGAGCGATAGGTGTCATTGGCACGGCATCCTTGAGGACGTGTTGTGCCTGTTTGTACAGTTCGGTGCGCTTGGCCTGGTCGGTGGTGCGCTTGGCTTCCTTGACCAGTCCATCGAATTTCTTGTCGCACCATTTGGAGAAGTTGTTGCCGGCCAGCGAGTCGCAGCCGAACAGCACGTTGAGCCAGTTGTCCGGGTCACCGTTGTCACCGCTCCAGCCGATGATCATCGCCTGGTTCTCGCCGCCTTTGGAGCGCTTGATGTACTCGCCCCATTCGTAGCTGACGATGTTGACGTTCAGGCCGATTTTCTTCCAGTCGGACTGCAGCATCTCGGCCATCAGTTTCGCGTTCGGGTTGTACGGACGCTGGACCGGCATCGCCCACAGGGTAATGTTGGTGCCTTCCTTGACGCCGGCTTCCTTGAGCAGCGCCTTGGCTTTCTCAGGGTCGTACTTGGCGTCCTTGATGGTGGTGTCGTAGGACCATTGGGTCGGCGGCATGGCGTTGACAGCCAGCTGGCCGGCGCCCTGGTACACCGAGTCGATGATCTGCGGCTTGTTGACCGCCATGTCCAGCGCCTGGCGGACTTTCAGGTCAGCCAGCACGTTCGGCTCGTTGCTGCCCTTGATCTTGTCCATCACGTTATAGGCGATGTAGCCCAGGTTGAAACCCGCCTGGTCAGGCATCTTCAGTGCCTTGTCTTCCTTCAGGGCCTTGAGGTCGGCCGGGCGTGGGAAGAGGGTGATCTGGCATTCGTTTTTCTTGAGCTTCTGCATGCGCACCGACGGGTCGGTGGTGATGGCGAAGATCAGGTTGTCGATCTTCACGTCGTCAGGCTTCCAGTAGTCCTTGTTCCCGGTGTAGCGGATGTTGGAGTCTTTCTGGTAGCTCTTGAACACGAACGGGCCGGTGCCGACCGGCTTCTGGTTGATGTCCGCGGCCTTGCCTTCCTTGAGCAACTGGGCGGCGTATTCGGCGGACTGGATCGAGGCGAAGCTCATGGCCATGTTCTGGATGAACGCGGCGTCGACATCCTTGAGGGTGAACTTGACGGTGTGATCGTCGACTTTATCGATCTTGGTGATGTTGGTGTCCATCCCCATGTCGGTGAAGTACGGGAATTCGGTAGGGTAGGCCTTACGGAACGGGTCATCCTTGCTGATCATGCGATTGAAAGTGAACAGCACGTCGTCGGCGTTGAATTCGCGGGTCGGCTTGAAGTACGGGGTGGTATGGAACTTGACGCCTTCACGCAGGTGGAAGGTGTAGGTCAGGCCGTCTTCGGAAATATCCCACTTGGTCGCCAGGCCAGGAATCACGGCGGTGCCGCCACGTTCGAACTGGGTCAGGCGGTTGAACATGGTCTCTGCAGAGGCGTCGAAGTCGGTTCCGGTGGTGTACTGACCAGGGTCAAAACCGGCCGGGCTCCCTTCGGAGCAGAACACCAGGTTAGTCGCGGCTTGGGCGAAAGGTGCGCTGGCTAATAAGCTTGCGCCGACTAAAAACGGAATGACCGCTTGTTTAAGCATGTTGGCCTCATGATTTGTTGTCATTTTTGGATTTGAGGGCGACCTCGTGAGTCGTCCTGCGGATACTTATGCAGGCCCCATACCCAATGCAAGATCCAGAGCGGTCACAAGCCCGAAACAGTGGCACGAACGTACCTTAATGTCGCATCTGTGTAACTTTCGACGCATTTGATCGTTTGCGCGTGTTTTTTCGGGGTAAATAGCGCTCTTTTCGGGGGCGTTTTTCGGCCGCGGTGCACCGGGAAAGGGCGGGTGTTACCTCTTCAAACCCGCGCCGTAGAAGGGTGTGAGGACTGATGGGCTGAGTTTGAAATCCCTGTTTATCGCTCCAGTCAGTTGTCGGTTATCGGGGGGGGCAGGTGTAAATCATTGCAGCATGTTCGCCATTTTTTGCGCGCTTGATGTGCTTGCTTCATTCATGCTGACGATGGTCTTGATCCAATTTTGCTGGAGCATTTGTGCTGGTATTCGTGCGTTCGGGGGGATGCGCGTTGCACCGTCATTGCCCATGAGTTGAGGGTGGTACTCGGCGCAACCTGCGGCTTCCCTGGGTGGCGCCTTGTTGTTTCGGGGGCGAGGCTGTCCGGTCATACACCCGTCAGGCCTGTGGGAGCAAAGCTTGCTCGCGAGGCGGCCTAATAGCCGACCTGGCTTTCCCGGTCATACTCCGATCCAACTGTGGGAGCGAGCCTGCTCGCGAAGGCGGTCTGACAGCCGGCCAGGGTTTTGTTGGTGGGGTACATATCCATTGCTGCGGTAACGGCTGCTTAGGGTTCCGCCCTGACGGCGGCTCACTTTTGAGAAGCGCAAAAGTAAGCAAAACGCTCATGCCCCACCACTTGGCACCTCGCCTAGGCTCGGTGTGCCCTCACTCCGGCATTGCTCCGTGGGCCGCCGCGAAGGGCCATCCATGGCCCAGCGCGGCTATCCCGGCATCCATGCCGGGATGCCCACTCCACAATGCCTGCGTTCGGCCATCGTGGTTAACGGGGCGCCCGAGATCAACGTCCGCCCCGAGGCGGCCTGGTAGCCGACCTGGTTCTCCTGGTCGTACACCCATCAGATCTGTTTGAGCAGGACCTGTGGGAGCAAAGCTTGCTCGCGAGGCGGACTTACAGCCGGTCTGTTTCTTCGGCTGTCCCCAACCCAAATTGTGGGAGCGAGCTTGCTCGCGATGAGGCCAGCAAGCTCAACATGCATGTGACTGAACCACCGCCATCGCGAGCAAGCTTTGCTCCCACAGGAGAAACGCGGTCTCACCAAGAGCCAGGTCGGCTATAAGGCCGCCTCGCGGTGGACGTTGATCTCGGCGCCCCGTTAACCACGATGGCCGAACGCAGGCATTGATCCGTGGGCACCTCGGCATGGATGCCGAGGTAGCCGCGCTGGGCCATGGATGGCCCTTCGCGGCGGCCCACGGAGCAATGCCGGAGTGAGGGCACACCGAGCCTAAGCGAGGTGCCGAGTGGTGGGGCAGAAGCGCTTTGGTTACTTTCGCGCTTTTCGAAAGTGACCCGCCGTCAGGGCGGAACCATTAGTCGCCGTCACAAAAAAAACGGATATACACACATCTCTGAAAAGGGGCCGCTGCGCAGCCCAGCGGGAGCAAGCTCCCTCGCCACGGGGGTTGCAGCGCCAGGAGGTGTGATGAGTCATTCATTTTTGTCGGAAGGATCACTGGCCCCGAAAGGAAACATCCCACAGCTTTTTAGGGTTGCCGCTCGGAAGTGGGCTCTCTAACCTTTTTCCTGTCGCTGCAAAACAGCGGCCGGGAGTGGGAACCCGAAATTAATAGGTCGTAAGCCTCACGACCATAACGGCAAGTGATGGCTCCAATTTCATCAGGAGCATGCACATGAACGAAGGAAAGACTGAACCGAACTTCAACAGAACAAATCCATTGGCGGATTTCGACTCCATCGAAGACCTACTCAAAGACCGCGCCGCCGCCGAGCGGGCACTTAACCATTACCTCAACCCAAAAAAACCAGAGCCAAGCACCGACCCGCGCATCGACAGCCTGTTTTCCGTCACCGCCAAAGCCGATGCCGACACACTACTGACCAGCACCTCCGAAACCCTGGCCTCGATAAAAGCCATGGCCGAGGACCTGGCCTTTGAAGTGGAGGGCACGCGCCGCAGCGTGGCGCTGGGGATTCATCAATTGGTGGAGTTGTGCCAGTTGCTGGTGGACAAGGCGTTGGATCAGCTTGAGGCACCGGCCAGCCCTGCACCGTAATCCCCTGTGGCGAGGGAGCTTGCTCCCGCTGGGGCGCGAAGCGGCCCCAACAGCAGCGACTGAATCCATCTGATACACCGAGGTGTCAGGTTTGGGGCTGCTGCGCAGCCCAGCGGGAGCAAGCTCCCTCGCCACGGGAGTTTTGTCGCTCGGCTTCGGTGGTTCAGTCAGGGAGACTGGCTGAACCACCGCCGATCATCACTGCATCGACACCTCAACCACCCCATCCGCCGTCATCGTCACCTTGCTGGTGCCCGCTTCAACTTCTGGCGTCACCGACTCAGCATCCATCGACGCCGCTTTCATCATCATCTGCGGGCGCATGTACGGTTGTGGATAACCGTTGGTATTGAAGTTCAGGTTGACGATTTTGTAACCCTTGCCGCCCAGGGCGTCGGTGGCCAGTTGGGCGCGGGCCTTGAAGGCGTTGACGGCGTCCTTGAGCAGGGCGTCTTCGCTGGTTTTACGGGTGGCGGTGGCGATGGCGAAGTCCATGCCGCCCATCTTCAGGTCGCCCAGCAGTTCGCCGGTGAGTTTGGACAGGGCGGCGAAGTCGGCGCTTTCCAGGCGCAGTTCGGCGCGCTCACGCCAGCCGGTGATTTTCTGGCCTTTGTTGTCGTAGATCGGGTAGCTGTTGCGGCTGCCTTGGCGCAGGTTGATGTCCTTGACCTCTTTGGCCTGGCCGATGGCTTTGTTCAGCGTGGTGCTGACGGCGGCGGCGAGTTTGGCCGGGTCGGTGTTCTGTTCCTCGGTGTAGAGGGTGACGATCATCAGGTCGCGGGCTACTTCCTGGCTGACTTCGGCGCGCAGGGAAATCTGGTTGTAGTGCAGCTCATCGGCGGCCAGGGCCGGCAGGCTGGCGACGGTGCCGAGGCTGAGGGCGAGCAGGGCGGCGGGGCGACTGAACGTGTGCATGAAAGCTCCTTGGGATGATGTGCAGGGGTGGGGTCCGGGCCTGCGTGAACGTTAAGACTCTAGCTTTTATGGGTGGGTTCGCACAGTTACAACTTCTATACAGATCATGCCCGGTGAAAGGCTTTCTGTGGCACGCCGCAAGGCCGGAGGCTGTGGCGCTTTGCCGCATATCTGCCGCTGCAAGCCGCGCCTTGGTTATACTCCGTGCGATTCGCCTGGAGCGCTCATCAGGAGAGCTCATGCTCGCCCCTTTGCAAATGACTTCCGCCTCTCGCCAGAACCTCTGGCGCCTGACATTCATCCGCATTCTGGTCCTGGCGGCCCAGGCCGGCTCGGTGGGGCTCGCCTATTGGTTCGACCTGCTGCCGCTGCCCTGGCTGCAATTGGCGATCACCCTGGTCTGCTCCAGCGTGCTCTGTGCGCTGACGGCGATTCGCCTGCGCACCTCGTGGCCGGTGACCGAGCTGGAATACGCCGTACAACTGGCCGGAGACCTGTTTATTCACAGTGCTCTGCTGTATTTCTCTGGCGGTTCCACCAATCCCTTCGTCTCTTACTACCTGGTGCCGCTGACCATCGCCGCGGTGACGTTGCCGTGGCGCTATTCGCTGATTCTTTCCGGTATCGCCCTGGCGCTGTACACCTTGTTGCTGGCGCGCTTCTATCCGCTGGAAACCTTCCCCATCGCCCGGGAAAACCTGCAGATCTACGGCATGTGGCTGAGTTTCGCCCTGGCCGCGGGGGTCATCACGTTTTTTGCCGCGCGCATGGCCGAGGAGCTGCGCCGCCAGGAAGAACTGCGGGCCATCCGTCGTGAAGAGGGCTTGCGGGACGAGCAATTGCTGGCCGTGGCGACCCAGGCCGCCGGCGCTGCTCATGAATTGGGCACGCCGCTGGCGACCATGAGTGTGCTGCTCAAGGAAATGCGCCAGGATCACCACGACCCGGCGCTGCAGGATGATCTCAGCGTGCTGCAGGATCAGGTCAAGCTGTGCAAGGAAACCCTGCAATACCTGGTGCGTGCCGCCGAGGCCAACCGCCGGCTGGCCATCGACATGCAAGACGTCACCGATTGGCTCGACGAAGCGCTGAACCGCTGGCACCTGATGCGCCCGGAAGCCAGTTATCGCTTCCAGCGCCTGGGCCAGGGCCCGGTGCCGCGCATGGCGCCGCCGCCGGACCTGACCCAGGCGTTGCTGAACCTGCTGAACAACGCCGCCGACGCTTGCCCCGAAGGGCTGGAAGTGGCGTTGGACTGGAACGTCTATGAGCTGACCATCAGTATTCGCGACCATGGCGCCGGTGTGCCGCTGGCGATTGCCGAGCAGATCGGCAAACCGTTCTATACCACCAAGGGCAAAGGTTTCGGCCTGGGCCTGTTTTTGAGCAAAGCCAGCGTGACACGCGCCGGCGGCTCGGTGAAACTCTACCCCCATGAGGAAGGCGGCACGCTCACCGAGCTGCGCCTGCCCCATGCCGACCGAGGAGACGAAACATGAGTGACGAGATCCAAGTCGACGGCGAAGAACTGCCGCACCTGTTGCTGGTAGATGACGACGCCACGTTTACCCGCGTCATGGCCCGCGCCATGTCCCGTCGCGGTTTTCGCGTCAGCACCGCAGGTTCTGCCGAAGAAGGCCTGACCATCGCCCAGGCCGACCTGCCGGACTACGCCGCCCTGGACCTGAAAATGGACGGCGATTCGGGCCTGGTGCTGCTGCCCAAGCTGCTGGAGCTGGACCCGGAGATGCGCGTGGTGATCCTCACCGGTTATTCGAGCATCGCCACCGCGGTCGAGGCCATCAAGCGCGGTGCCTGCAATTACCTGTGCAAGCCGGCGGATGCCGATGACGTACTGGCGGCGTTGTTGTCCGAGCACGCCGACCTCGACACCCTGGTACCGGAAAACCCCATGTCGGTGGATCGCCTGCAATGGGAGCACATCCAGCGGGTGTTGACCGAGCACGAAGGCAACATCTCCGCCACGGCCCGCGCCCTGGGCATGCACCGGCGGACCTTGCAGCGCAAATTGCAAAAGCGTCCCGTGCGTCGCTGAACCTGCGCTGAACAGGTGTTGTCCACCCTCGCGACACATCGGGCCGTTGCTTTATGATCGGCCCGAGTTCTTTTCCCTATTGAGCCTTAACCATGAATCAGAACGCTGAATATTCCGCGGTCAATGACGCGGTGCGCGGGCAGTTTTTCCGCCGTGTCTGGCAAATGACCACGCCGTACTGGCGCAGTGAGGAGAAGGGCAAGGCCTGGACGCTGTTGATCGCCGTGATCGCGCTGTCGCTGTTCAGCGTGGCGATCTCGGTGTGGATCAACAGTTGGTACAAGGATTTCTACAACGCCCTGCAAGAGAAGGACAGCGCGGCGTTCTGGCAGTTGATCCTGTATTTCTGCGGCATCGCGGCGGTGGCGATCCTCGGCGCGGTCTATCGCTTGTACCTCACGCAGATGCTCACCATTCGCTGGCGGGCCTGGCTGACGGAGCAGCATTTTGCCCGTTGGCTCAATGACAAGAACTATTACCGACTGGAGCAGGGCGGTTATACCGATAACCCGGACCAGCGGATTTCCGAAGACCTCAACAGCTTTACCAGCAATACCCTGAGCCTGGGCCTGGGGTTGCTGCGTACCGTGGTCAGCCTGGTGTCGTTCTCGATCATTTTGTGGGGCGTGTCAGGCAGCATCGAGGTGTTCGGCTACACCATCCCCGGCTACATGTTCTGGTGTGCGCTGGTGTATGCGGCGGTGGGCAGTTGGCTGACGCACCTGATCGGCCGTCGCCTGATCGGTCTGAACAACAACCAGCAACGCTTCGAAGCGGACCTGCGTTTCTCCATGGTCCGGGTGCGCGAAAACGCCGAGAGCATTGCCCTGTACAACGGCGAACCGAACGAAAACCGTCGCTTGAGCGGGCGTTTTGGCCTGGTCTGGCATAACTTCTGGGACATCATGCGGGTGTCCAAGCGCCTGACGTTCTTCACCTCCGGCTATGGCCAGATCGCGATCATCTTCCCGTTCATCGTCGCCGCACCGCGCTACTTCGCCGGCAAGATCCAGCTGGGCGAGCTCATGCAGATCAACTCGGCCTTCGGCAATGTGCAGGAGAACTTCAGCTGGTTCATCAGCGCCTACGCCGACCTCGCCGCGTGGCGCGCCACCTGCGATCGTCTGCTGAGTTTCCGCCAGGCCATGAGCGACAACGAAGACCGTGTGCCGGCCATCGATGTGCAAAACCAGGGCGATGGGTTGAAGGTTCATCACCTGGGGCTGGACCTGGCCGACGGTCGCCATCTGCTCGAGAACGCCGACATGACCGTGGAGCCGGGCGAGCGGGTGATGCTCAGTGGTCGTTCAGGCAGCGGCAAATCGACCCTGCTGCGCGCGATGGGGCACTTGTGGCCGGCGGGGCACGGGACGATCCGGCTTCCGGCTGCGCGTTACCTGTTCCTGCCGCAGAAGCCTTATCTGCCGATTGGCAGCCTGCGTGAGGTAATGAGTTATCCACAGGCCGGCGATATCTACCCCAACGAACGTTATGCACAGGTGCTGGAAACCTGCCGCCTGCCGCACCTGATCTCGCGGCTGGATGAGAGCAACCACTGGCAACGCATGCTCTCGCCTGGCGAGCAACAACGCCTGGCCTTTGCCCGGGCATTGCTTTATGCGCCGCAATGGTTGTACATGGACGAAGCCACGTCGGCGATGGATGAAGAAGACGAGGCGACGCTGTACCAGGCGTTGATCGACCAGTTGCCGGGCCTGAGCATCGTCAGCGTTGGCCACCGAAGCAGCTTGAAACGTTTCCATCCGCGACATGTGCGTATCGAAAATGGCCAACTGGTGGAGCGCACCGTGACAGCATAAACACCCAAAACCTGTGGGAGCGAGCTTGCTCGCGATAGCGGTGTATCAGTTGATATTGATGTGGCTGACCCACCGCCATCGCGAGCAAGCTCGCTCCCACAGGGGGTTTGTGGTGAGCCGGATGCTAATGCACACAACTGATCCAGTGTGGGAGCGAGCCTGCTCGCGATGAAGGCCATCCGATTTCTGCCCAAGACTCATCAATGCACCCACGGTGATCGTACAACCACGTTGCGCTATGATGATGCCATTCAGCCGTTTACCGAGACACAGCCCCATGGAAAACCCGATCGAAGTACCACGCTTTCCCCGCAAGCGCCGCAGCCTGGCGCAGGAGCTGGTGACGGTGTTGACCGAGCAGATTCGCGACGGCCTGCTCAAGCGTGGCGATAAATTGCCCACCGAGTCGGCGATCATGGAAGCCCATGGCGTCAGCCGTACCGTGGTGCGAGAGGCTATTTCCCGCTTGCAGGCGGCCGGCCAGGTGGAAACCCGCCATGGCATCGGCACCTTCGTGCTGGACACGCCGAGCCCCAGCGGTTTTCGCATCGACCCGGCCACCGTGGTCACCTTGCGTGACGTGCTGGCGATCCTGGAGTTGCGCATCAGCCTGGAAGTGGAATCCGCCGGGCTGGCGGCGCAGCGCCGCAGCGACGAGCAACTGGCCGCGATGCGCGCCGCCCTGGACGCCTTGAACGAAAGCGCCGCCCACGCCAGCGATGCGGTGGCCTCGGACTTCGCCTTCCACCTGGAAATCGCCCTGTCCACCGGCAACCGCTACTTCACCGACATCATGACCCACCTGGGCACCAGCATCATTCCGCGTACCCGGGTGAACTCGGCGCGCCTGGCCCACGATGACCAGCAGCGCTACATGAACCGCCTGAGCCGCGAGCACGAGGAGATCTACGACGCCATCGCCCGCCAGGACTCCGAGGCAGCCCGTGCGGCCATGCGGTTGCACCTGACCAACAGCCGCGAGCGGCTGCGCCAGGCCCATGAAGAGGCGCAGGCGCAGGGCTAGCTGCTGTCAGTTGAGATGAGGTGAGTCACACAGATACTGCGTTGCTGCTCGCTTACCAGCCGACAAACGCACGGAGATGGCTACTACGCCTTGACCCGCAACATTTGCGGCTCGGATGTATCGGGATCCCAGCTCTCGTAGCTAACCTCATAACGAAGCTCAACCAATTTGCCGATGTAAGCTGTCAAGTCGGCATTGGTTAGCGTCATTGTCACATCCTTGCAGGGCGTACCTTCCTCGCCCTCGGTCAGCGGTGTAAACGCGCCTACCGGAGTTGGAGACGTCGAGCCGACGCCCAGAGTCAGTCGGGCGTTTGAGTAGGGGTCGAAATCTGCATCCGGAATCTTCACGGTCAACGTCTCTACCTGTGACAAGTTGATCGTGACTTCCCCTGTGGTTGGAAAACCCTTGAGCGTCGGTTTTGCATAGCTCTTCGCCATGATGTCACTCCCTGTGAGGCAGCCCTGATCGTCGCGTACGGGCGACTCACTTAAAAGATTGTGAAAGGGACTACGGCCGTGCACAGCACAGCCATGCCTGGGTTATGCCCCCTTGCCATAACGGCGCCTACTGACAGAGTTGACAGTGGCGATGAGCGGTCCTGGTGCTCGGTCGGCAAGTTTCATCAGTCTTTTCCATCCTGCTCAAAGGCCCGATCTACAAGGTTTTGCGACAAGCGCCTCAACCCCGACACCCGACAAAAGACGAAATGCAGTTGACGTTCATATTTTAAGTTGTACGATGACCTACAACTTCACATGAAGCTGAACCGTTTCCTACAACACATCATTTGCGTCCAGGGTGTTCGAATAATGAATCCACAAGAACTGAAGTCCATCCTCTCGTCTGGCCTGCTGTCGTTCCCGGTCACCGATTTCACTGCCCAAGGCGATTTCAATCGCGACAGCTACATCAAGCGCCTCGAGTGGCTGGCCCCGTATGGCGCCTCTGCCTTGTTCGCGGCGGGCGGCACTGGTGAATTCTTCTCCCTGGCCGCCAGCGAGTATTCGCAGGTCATCAAGACCGCCGTCGATACCTGCGCCACCAGCGTGCCAATCCTTGCCGGTGTTGGCGGTGCCACTCGCCAGGCCATCGAATACGCTCAAGAAGCCGAGCGCCTGGGCGCCAAGGGCCTGTTGCTGCTGCCGCATTACCTGACCGAAGCCAGCCAGGACGGCGTTGCCGCCCACGTTGAAGCCGTGTGCAAATCGGTGAAGATCGGCGTGGTGGTGTACAACCGCAACGTCTGCCGCCTGAACGCCACTCAGTTGGAACAACTGGCCGAGCGCTGCCCGAACCTGATCGGCTACAAGGATGGCCTGGGTGATATCGAACTGATGGTGTCGATCCGTCGCCGCCTCGGCGATCGCTTCAGCTACCTGGGCGGCTTGCCGACCGCAGAAGTCTATGCCGCGGCCTACAAGGCCCTGGGCGTGCCGGTCTACTCCTCGGCGGTGTTCAACTTCATCCCGAAAACCGCGATGGACTTCTACCACGCCATTGCCCGCGACGATCACGAGACCGTCGGCAAGATCATCGACGATTTCTTCCTGCCTTACCTGGACATCCGCAACCGCAAGGCCGGTTATGCAGTGAGCATCGTCAAGGCCGGCGCGAAGATCGTTGGTTATGACGCCGGCCCTGTGCGCACCCCGCTGACCGACCTGCTGCCAGAAGAATACGAAGCCCTGGCCGCGCTGATCGACAAGCAAGGCAAGCAGTAACAGACACGATAAGGCCGCTGAGCAATCAGCGGCTTTTTGCGTAAGGCTCGATCGCTCCCACGCATCGCGTGGGAATGCAGCCAGGAACGCTCTGCGTTCCTCGACCGCTTTAGTAGAAGGAGTAGCTCCGTGGCAGATTCAAAGCGTTTCGATAACTACATCAACGGCCAATGGGTAGCCGGTGCTGACTATTGCACCAACGTCAACCCGTCTGACTTGTCCGATGTCATCGGTGAATACGCCAAGGCTGACGCAGCGCAAGTCAATGCCGCCATCGAAGCCGCCCGCGCCGCCTTCCCGGCCTGGTCGACCTCGGGCATCCAGGCCCGTCACGATGCGCTGGACAAAGTCGGCAGCGAGATCCTCGCCCGC
The DNA here is from genome assembly GCF_052112205.1 of Pseudomonas sp. Lb2C2. Taxonomy (NCBI): domain Bacteria; kingdom Pseudomonadati; phylum Pseudomonadota; class Gammaproteobacteria; order Pseudomonadales; family Pseudomonadaceae; genus Pseudomonas; species Pseudomonas sp. Lb2C2. The sequence goes on from NZ_JAUTYW010000002.1 coordinate 215,724, forward strand.
CGTGAAGAACTCGGCCAACTGCTGGCCCGGGAAGAGGGCAAGACCCTGCCCGAAGCCATCGGCGAAGTGACCCGCGCCGGTAACATTTTCAAGTTCTTCGCCGGTGAATGCCTGCGCCTGTCGGGCGATTACGTGCCGTCGGTGCGCCCGGGCGTCAACGTCGAAGTGACCCGCGAAGCCCTCGGTGTGGTTGGCCTGATCACGCCGTGGAACTTCCCGATTGCCATTCCCGCGTGGAAAATCGCCCCGGCCCTGGCCTACGGCAACTGCGTGGTGATCAAGCCTGCCGAACTGGTGCCGGGCTGCGCCTGGGCCCTGGCCGAGATCATTTCCCGCGCCGGGTTCCCGGCCGGTGCGTTCAACCTGGTGATGGGCAGCGGCCGCGTGGTTGGCGAAGTGCTGGTCAACAGCCCGAAAGTCGACGGCATCAGCTTTACCGGCTCCGTGGGCGTAGGGCGGCAGATCGCGGTCAACTGCGTGTCGCGCCAGGCCAAGGTGCAGTTGGAAATGGGCGGCAAGAACCCGCAGATCATCCTCGACGACGCCGACCTCAAGCAGGCCGTCGAACTGGCGGTACAGAGCGCGTTCTACTCCACGGGCCAGCGTTGCACTGCCTCCAGTCGCCTGATCGTCACCGCCGGCATCCATGACAAGTTCGTCGAGGCCATGGCCGAGCGCATGCAGTCGATCAAGGTTGGCCATGCATTGAAGGCCGGCACCGATATCGGCCCGGTGGTTTCCGAAGCCCAGCTCAGCCAGGACTTGAAGTACATCGACATCGGCCAGAGCGAAGGTGCGCGGTTGGTCAGCGGTGGCGGCCTGGTAACGTGCGACACTGAAGGTTACTTCCTGGCACCGACCCTGTTCGCCGACAGCGAAGCCTCGATGCGCATCAGCCGCGAAGAGATCTTTGGCCCGGTGGCTAACGTCGTGCGCGTGGCTGACTACGAGGCGGCTCTGGCGATGGCCAACGACACCGAGTTCGGTCTGTCCGCCGGTATCGCCACCACCTCGTTGAAGTATGCCAACCACTTCAAGCGCCATTCCCAGGCGGGCATGGTGATGGTCAACCTGCCGACCGCCGGCGTGGATTACCACGTGCCGTTCGGCGGGCGCAAAGGTTCGTCCTATGGGTCGCGTGAGCAAGGTCGCTACGCGCAAGAGTTCTACACCGTGGTGAAGACCTCTTACATCGGATCGTAAAACGCAACACCGGTCGGCACCGGGCACCGGTGCCGACCGCACACATTGATTTCCCGTATAAAAATAAATAGTGGAAGTAGATTACATGCAAGAGACCAAGCCGACGCACGTCCGCTATTTGATCCTGCTCATGCTGTTTTTGGTGACGACGATCAACTATGCCGACCGTGCCACCATCGCCATCGCAGGCTCCAGCCTGCAAAAAGACCTCGGCATCGATGCCGTCACCCTCGGTTATATCTTCTCCGCTTTCGGCTGGGCCTACGTGGCCGGGCAGATTCCCGGCGGCTGGCTGCTCGACCGTTTCGGTTCGAAAAAAATCTATGCCTTGAGCATTTTCACCTGGTCGCTGTTCACCGTGCTGCAAGGCTATGTCGGTGAATTCGGCATGTCCACGGCCGTGGTTGCGCTGTTCATGCTGCGCTTCCTGGTTGGGCTGGCCGAAGCGCCGTCCTTCCCGGGCAACGCACGGATCGTCGCCGCCTGGTTCCCCACCGCAGAACGCGGTACCGCCTCGGCGATCTTCAACTCGGCGCAATATTTTGCCACCGTGTTGTTCGCACCGCTGATGGGCTGGATCGTCTACCGTTTCGGCTGGCAGCACGTGTTCATCGTGATGGGCGTAATCGGCATCGTGTTCTCGCTGGTCTGGCTGAAGGTGATCTACAGCCCGCGCCAGCACCCGATGATCAACGAAGCCGAGTTCAATCACATCGCTGCCAACGGCGCGATGGTCGATATGGACCAGGACAAGGGCAAGGAGAAGAAAGCCGACGGTCCGAAGTGGGATTACATCCGTCAACTGCTGACCAACCGCATGATGCTCGGCGTGTACCTGGGCCAGTACTGCATCAATGGCATCACCTACTTCTTCCTGACCTGGTTCCCGGTGTACCTGGTGCAGGAACGCGGCATGACCATCCTCAAGGCCGGTTTCATCGCGTCCTTGCCGGCGATCTGCGGTTTTATCGGCGGCGTCCTTGGCGGGGTGATTTCCGATTACCTGCTGCGCAAGGGCCATTCGCTGACCTTCGCCCGCAAGGCGCCGATCATCGCCGGCCTGCTGGTGTCCAGCAGCATCGTGGCGTGCAACTACGTCGACATCGAATGGATGGTGGTGGGCTTCATGGCCCTGGCCTTCTTCGGTAAAGGCGTCGGCGCACTGGGCTGGGCCGTGGTTTCCGACACGTCGCCAAAACAGATCGCTGGCCTGAGCGGTGGCCTGTTCAACACCTTCGGTAACCTGGCATCGATCACCACGCCAATCGTCATTGGCTACATCATCAGCGCCACTGGCTCGTTCAAATGGGCACTGGTGTTCGTCGGTTGCAACGCGCTGGTGGCGGTGTTCAGCTACCTGGTCATCGTCGGGCCGATCAAGCGTGTGGTGCTCAAGGAACCAACGGCCAAGGATGCCGAACTTTCCAGCCTGTCTGAAGCTAAATCCTGAAGGAGCGGCGTCCATGCAACTGATTGAACATGCCGATTCGCCGCGTTACATCCGCCTGCACGAGCGGGACAACGTGGTGATCGTCGTCAATGACCAGGGCGTACCGGCCGGGACCGAGTTCCCGGACGGCCTGGTCACCGTGGACTTTGTGCCGCAGAGCCACAAGGTCACGCTGCAGGATATTCCCGAGGGCGGCGAGGTGATTCGCTACGGCCAGGTCATTGGCTACGCGCTGCAACCGATCCCTCGCGGCAGTTGGGTCAAGGAAGACCAGTTGCGCATGCCCACCGCGCCGCCACTGGACAGCCTGCCGCTGTCCACTGATGTGCCGGTGGCCGATGCGCCGCTGGAGGGCTACACCTTCGAGGGTTACCGCAACGCCGACGGTACCGTCGGCACGCGCAACATCCTGGGCATCACCACCACGGTGCAGTGCGTGACCGGGGTGCTGGACCATGCGGTCAAGCGCATCAAGGATGAGCTGCTGCCCAAGTACCCGAACGTCGATGACGTGGTGGCGCTGACCCACAGCTATGGCTGTGGCGTGGCGATCACTGCCACCGATGCCTACATCCCGATCCGCACCGTGCGCAACCTGGCGCGCAACCCGAACCTGGGGGGCGAGGCACTGGTGATCAGCCTGGGCTGCGAGAAATTGCAGGCCGGGCAGGTCATGCATGAAGGCGACAGTTCGGTGGACCTCAGCGAGCCATGGTTGTATCGCTTGCAGGATTCCAGCCACGGTTTCACCGAAATGATCGAGCAGATCATGGAACTGGCCGAGACCCGCCTGAAGAAACTCGACCAGCGCCGTCGCGAAACCGTACCGGCTTCGGAGTTGATCCTGGGCATGCAGTGCGGCGGCAGCGATGCGTTCTCCGGCATCACCGCCAACCCGGCGCTGGGCTACGCCTCGGACCTGTTGCTGCGTGCCGGGGCGACGGTGATGTTCTCCGAAGTCACCGAAGTGCGCGATGCGATCTACCTGCTGACTTCCCGGGCGCAAACCCAGGAAGTGGCCCAGGAACTGGTGCGTGAAATGGACTGGTACGACCGTTACCTGGCCAAGGGCGAGGCTGATCGCAGTGCCAACACCACGCCAGGCAACAAGAAAGGCGGGCTGTCGAACATCGTTGAAAAGTCCCTGGGCTCGATCGTCAAGTCCGGCAGCAGCGCGATCAACGGCGTGCTCGGCCCGGGCGAGCGCTTCAAGCAAAAGGGCCTGATCTTCTGCGCCACGCCGGCCAGTGACTTTGTCTGCGGCACGCTGCAACTGGCGGCGGGGATGAACCTGCACGTGTTCACCACCGGCCGCGGCACGCCGTACGGCTTGGCCATGGCCCCGGTGGTGAAGGTCTCGACCCGCACCGAACTGGCCCAGCGCTGGCCGGACCTGATCGACATCGACGCCGGCCGGATCGCCACTGGACGGGCGACCATCGAGGAACTGGGCTGGGAGCTGTTCCACTACTACCTGGACGTGGCCAGCGGCAAGAAACAGACCTGGGCCGAGCGGCACAAGCTGTACAACGACATCACCTTGTTCAACCCGGCACCGATTACCTGAGCCTGATTGCAGGGGTAGAGCTTGCTGGCGATGGTGTTGCTGACATGGCCATCGCGAGCAAGCTCGCTCCCACAAAGGATGTGGGGATGATTGCGGATTCTGTGACCGCCGCCGATCCAGTGTGGGAGCGAGCTTGCTCGCGATGGCGGCGGCACATTCAGCATTGATGCAAGCTGATCCGACGATAGCGCTCTAACAGACGCCAATGCCGTGAGTGGCTTATCATTAGCCACCTAACGACGCCTCTCTCAAGGTCCCCGGCATGCTGGCAATTTTCCTCGAAACCCTGAACATCACCGCGCCGGTGTTTGCCATGCTGTTTCTGGGGGCGTTGCTCAAGCGCATCAACTGGATCAACGACAACTTCATCCACATCGCCTCGTCCCTGGTGTTCAACGTCACCATGCCGGCGCTGTTGTTCCTCGGCATCCTGCATGCCGACCTGCATGCGGCGTTGCAGCCCGACCTGCTGATCTACTTTTCCATCGCTACCCTGGTGAGCTTCGCGATGGCCTGGGGCTGGGCGATCTGGCGTTGCCCGCGCGAAGATCGCGGCATCTATACCCAAGGTGCGTTTCGCGGCAACAACGGGGTCATCGGCCTGGCACTGGCCGCGAGCATGTATGGCGACTACGGGATTTCCCTGGGGGCGATTCTCGCGGCGCTGGTGATCCTGTTCTACAACACCTTGTCGACCATCGTGCTGGCGGTCTACAGCCCGGTGATCAAGTCTGACCCGTGGAGCATCTGCAAGAGTGTGATCAGCAACCCACTGATCATCAGCGTGATCATCGCCGCGCCGTTCGCCTATTGGCAGATCGGCCTGCCGAACTGGTTCGAGACCTCGGCCAAGTACCTGTCGCAAATGACCTTGCCCCTGGCGTTGATCTGCATCGGCGGCACGCTGTCGCTGGCGGCCCTGCGCAAGAGCGGCAAGATGGCCCTGAGCTCAAGTCTGGTGAAGATGGTCGGCCTGCCACTGGTGGCCACCCTCGGTGCCTGGCTCTGGGGCTTTCGCGGGGCGGAGTTGGGGATCCTGTTCCTGTACTTCGGCAGCCCCACCGCCGCCGCCAGTTACGTCATGGCCCGCGCGGCCGACGGCAACCATGAACTGGCGGCGGCGATCATCGTCATCACCACGCTGATGGCGGCGATTACCACCAACCTGGGGATCTTTGTGTTGCAGTGGGGTGGGTGGATTTAATTCTGCGGCTTGTTAGTGTTTAAAGCAGAATGGCTTGACTGGTGGCGCATTGGTATCATTGCTGCAGGACTTAACCACACTGCCACAAGGAAGACGCTGTGATCTCTTTTAAAGAGGCTTTTTCATCCATCGGGTACGACCCCCGGTCCATTCTCCTGGCCAATGGATTCTCCCAGGCCTGGAACAGCAATATCTTCAGTTATAAAAGCCTCTTTTCCAGCGCTGAGTTCGGTGTAAGAGAACGGATCGTCAGGCGTATTTTTGACACGTTCAAGACATATGACTTTGAGAAAATCATGAAGAAGCTGATTGCGACTGAAGAGATTCTCAAGGTTTACAACGCCGATCCTGCCCTGATAAGCGAAGTCCAAATGGATCAGGAGGTCATCAAGAACGCCCTGATAGAAGTGATCTCCAAGACCCATCCTGAGCTACCCCACGACGTCACCGATGCGCAGTATGTGGCGGTCAGAAAGTTTCTCCAGCCATTCGATGAAGTATTTACCCTTAACTACGACCTGCTGTTTTATTGGGCTAGGAACAAGGCTAGGCTCGAGCCGGAAGACTACGAGACAGACGACGGTTTTCGCAGGGGCCAGGTATGGGAAGGGCCTACTACGCAGAATGTGCATTTTCTTCACGGAGGGCTGCATATCTACGATACGCAAGCTGGCGTGAAGAAACATGCTTTTACCGAGCAGGGCGAGTCGATTATCGAACAAGTGAAATGGAACATGGGAAACAAGCGCTTTCCTACCTTCGTTTCAGAGCCCACCCATGAACGAAAGCGCGTCAGGATTCAGCACAACCCCTACCTCAGCTACTGTTTTGATCGGTTGGGCGAATTGGAAGGTGCATTGTTCATCTATGGGCATTCCTTCGATGAAAATGACCGGCATATCTTTGATCAGATAAGAAATAGCCGGGTGTATAAAGTTTTTGTGAGTGTCTATGGTGACGAGCACAGCGAAGAAAATACCTTGATGAAGGGACAGGCCCAGGCTTATCTGGGCGCTCACAAGGTCGAGTTTTTCAAAGCTGAAAGTGCTCGAATCTGGCGTTGAGCCGGATAGGTCCGGACAGGCGTGACACGTTCACGCCTGTGGTCGATTTCCCATCTATGCCGAAGGCTCGTACGCCTCGATCACTTCCTGCGCCGCCCGAAACGCATCGATCGCCGCCGGCACGCCCGCGTACACCGCGCAATGCAGCAATGCCTCGCGAATCTCTTCCACCGTACAGCCGTTGTTCAGCGCGCCACGCACGTGGCCTTTGAGTTCCTGCGGGCACTTGAGGGCAGTCAGGGCGGCCAGGGTGATCAGGCTACGGGTCTTCAGCGGCAAGCCGTCGCGGCTCCAGACGCTGCCCCAGGCATGTTCGTTGACGAAGTCCTGCAAGGGTTGGGTGAATTCGGTGGCGTTGCCCAACGCGCGGTCGACGAACGCGTCGCCCATGACCTGGCGACGCATGTCCAGGCCGGTCTTTGGAGTGTCGGTCATGGCAAATCCCTCTTGTGGTGTTGGCGGCGCCAGGCGCGCAGGGAGGTGAACAGCAAGAATGCGAGCAGGGCCGGCAACACATAGAACAGCATCAGCCGTTCCAGTTGGCCGGCCAGGGGCATGCCGGTGGTGAACGACACCACGTGCAGCCCGTAGGCCAGGTACAAGCCCAGCAACAGCAGGCCTTCGGCGCGGGTGACACGATAACCGGAATAGAATACTGGCAGGCACAGCACCGCCACGCCGAGCATCACCGGCAGGTCGAAATCCAGGGCGTTCGGCGAGACCGACAGCGGCGTGGGCGCGGCGAGGGCGGTTACTCCCAGCACGCCCAGCAGGTTGAACAGGTTGCTGCCGATCACGTTGCCTACCGCAATGTCCCGTTGGCCGCGCAGGGCGGCGATCAGCGAGGTGGCGAGTTCCGGCAGCGAGGTGCTGACGGCGACGATGGTCAGGCCGATGATGCGTTCCGAAAGCCCCAGGTCCGTCGCCACTTCCACCGCGGCGCCCAGCAGCAGGTGGCCGGCGAAAACCAGCATGGCCAGGCCTAGCACGATCATCGACAGGCTCTTGGGCCAGGACCCCTGGGCCACGGTGATACCCACGGCGTGCGGTCGCCCCGAGTGTCGCGATTGGCGCAGCAACAGGCCCAGGTACACCGCCAGGGCCACCAGCAGCCATACGCCGTCCAACCGGGTCAGTTCTTCATTCCAGGCCAGCACGAACACCAGCAGGCTGGCACCGATCATCAACGGGATGTCCAGGCGCACCAGTTGGCGCGAGACGCGCAGCGGAATGATCAGCGCCGAGAGCCCGAGGGTGACGAGGATGTTGAAAATGCTGCTGCCGATCACGCTGCCCACGGCGATGTCGGCGTTTTGCGCCAGGGTTGCCTGCAGGCTGACGGCCATTTGTGGGGCGCTGCTGCCGAACGCGACGACGCTCAGGCCGATGATCAGTGGCCGTACTTGCAAGCGTGCCGCCAGGCCCACGGCGGCTCGTACCAGCAGTTCGGCACCGCCGATGAGCAACAGCAGGGCGCCGAACAATTCGATCAGGCTGAGCAGCGGTAGGGCGGTGAGTAGGGAAATGGCCGGGCTCCATCTATCAGTCGTCGAGGGCTTGCACGCGCACCCGTGCGGTGCCGCTGCGCAACATGCCCAGTTGTTCGGCGGCTGCGCGGGATACGTCGATCAAACGACCACGAGTATACGGGCCGCGGTCGTTGATGCGGACCACGACGCTGTCGTTGTTTTTCAGGTTGGTGACTTTCACCCGAGTGCCGAACGGCAACTGGCGATGGGCGGCGGTCAGGCCATTCTGGTTGAAACGCTCGCCGCTGGCGGTGCGTTTGCCATGGTGCCGGGCACCGTAATAAGAGGCGACGCCGGTCTGGTCGTAGCCGTGTGGATCGACCGTCCCACTCTGGCTGGCGCAACCGGCCAGCAGGGACAGCAGGGCGCAGGCGCCGAGGAGACGCTTCATGTAGGGTTTCCAACTACAGATATGGGAGCTGACCAGTGGGAGTAAAGCCTGTGGAAGCTAAGCCAATGAGAGCAAAGCCTGTGGGAGCAAAGCTTGCTCGCGATGAACGATAACGCGGTCCACTGATGGATCGAGGTGTCTTCATCGCGAGCAAGCTTTGCTCCCACAGGCTCGCTCCCACAAGGACGAAGGGAGCCAGGCTTGAAATCTGGCCCCATGGTCATCAGCCCTCGAGCTTGCTTTTGAGCAGTTCGTTGACCTGTTGCGGGTTGGCCTTGCCCTTGGAGGCTTTCATGGCCTGGCCGACGAAGAAGCCGAACATCTTGCCGCGCTTGGCTTCGTCTGCCGCACGGTACTGTTCGACCTGCTCGGCGTTGGCCGCGAGCATTTCATCGAGCACGGCGGAAATGGCGCCGGTATCGGTGACCTGTTTCAAGCCGCGCTTCTCGATGATCTCGTCGGCGCTGCCTTCACCATTGGCCATGGCTTCGAACACCATCTTGGCGATCTTGCCGGAAATGGTGTTGTCCTTGATCCGCACCAGCATGCCGCCCAGTTGCTCGGCCGAGACCGGCGACTGGTCGATTTCCAGGCCCTGCTTGTTCAACAGGCTGCCCAGCTCGACCATCACCCAGTTGGCCGCCAGCTTGGCGTCGCCGCCGATGCTCACGACTTTCTCGAAGTAATCGGCCTGTTCGCGGCTGGTGGCCAGGACGTTGGCGTCATAGCTCGACAGCCCGAATTGCGCCTGGAAGCGCTCGCGTTTCTGTGGTGGCAGTTCCGGCAGGGTGGCGCGCACCTCGTCGAGGAACGAATTCTCGATGACCACCGGCAGCAGGTCCGGGTCGGGGAAGTAACGGTAGTCGTTGGCTTCCTCTTTGCTGCGCATCGGACGGGTCTCGTCCTTGTTCGGGTCGTACAGGCGCGTCTGCTGGATGACCTTGCCGCCGTCCTCGATCAGTTCGATCTGGCGCTGGATCTCGCTGTTGATCGCCTTCTCGATGAAGCGGAACGAGTTGACGTTCTTGATCTCGCAGCGGGTGCCGAACTCGACCTGGCCCTTGGGCCGGATCGACACGTTGCAGTCGCAGCGCAGCGAGCCTTCGGCCATGTTGCCGTCGCAGATGCCCAGGTAGCGCACCAGCGCGTGGATCGCCTTGACGTAGGCCACGGCTTCCTTGGCGCTGCGCATGTCCGGCTCGGAGACGATTTCCAGTAGCGGCGTGCCGGCACGGTTCAGGTCGATGCCGGTGGCGCCATTGAATTCTTCGTGCAGGCTCTTGCCGGCGTCTTCTTCCAGGTGCGCACGGGTGATGCCGACGCGCTTGACCGTGCCGTCTTCCAGGGCGATGTCCAGGTGGCCCTTGCCAACGATCGGCAATTCCATCTGGCTGATCTGGTAGCCCTTGGGCAGGTCCGGGTAGAAGTAGTTCTTGCGGGCGAACACGTTGTGCTGACCGATCTCGGCGTCAATCGCCAGGCCGAACATCACCGCCATGCGCACCGCTTCGGCGTTGAGCACCGGCAGTACACCGGGCATGCCCAGGTCGACCAGGCTGGCCTGGGTGTTGGGCTCGGAGCCGAATGTGGTGGAGCTACCGGAAAAGATTTTCGACCGGGTGGTGAGCTGGGTATGAATCTCCAGCCCGATCACGACTTCCCATTGCATGTGTTTCTCCTCAGAAGCCGGTTGGGGTGCGGGTGTGCCAGTCAGTGTTCAACTGATACTGGTGAGCCACGTTGAGCAGGCGGCCTTCCTGGAAATACGGCGCGAGCAACTGCACGCCCACTGGCAGGCCATCGACGAAACCGGCCGGCATGGACAGGCCCGGCAAGCCGGCGAGGTTGGCGGTGATGGTGTAGACGTCTTCCAGATACTCGGCGACCGGGTCGCTGTTCTTGGCGCCGAGTTTCCAGGCCGGGTTTGGCGTGGTTGGGCCGAGGATGATGTCGACCTCGTTGAAGGCGGCCATGAAGTCGTTCTTCACCAGGCGACGGATTTTCTGCGCCTTGAGGTAGTAGGCGTCGTAGTAGCCGGCGGACAACGCGTAGGCGCCGACCATGATCCGGCGCTGCACTTCGGCACCGAAGCCTTCGCCACGGGAGCGCTTGTACAGGTCGATCAGGTTTTCCGGGTTCTCGCAGCGATAGCCGAAGCGCACGCCGTCGAAACGCGACAGGTTCGAGGACGCTTCCGCCGGGGCGATCACGTAGTACGCGGGAATCGCGTGCTGCATGTTCGGCAGGCTGATTTCCTTGATGATCGCGCCGAGCTTCTCCAGCTCCTTGACGCTGTTATGGACCAGCTCGGCGATGCGTGGATCGAGGCCGGCGCTGAAGTATTCCTTCGGCACGCCGATGCGCAGGCCCTGCAGCGAGCCGTTGAGGCTGGCGCTGTAGTCCGGCACTGGTTCGTCGATGCTGGTGGAGTCGTTCGGGTCGAAGCCGGCCATGCCTTGCAGCAGGATCGCGCAGTCTTCGGCGGTGCGCGCCAGCGGGCCACCCTGGTCGAGGCTGGAGGCGTAGGCGATCATGCCCCAGCGCGAGACGCGGCCGTAGGTGGGCTTGAGGCCGGTGAGGTTGGTGAACGCTGCCGGCTGGCGAATCGAGCCGCCGGTATCGGTGGCGGTGGCGGCCGGCAACAGGCGTGCGGCCACGGCGGCGGCGGAACCGCCGGACGAGCCGCCCGGTACGTGTTCCAGGTTCCACGGGTTCTTCACCGCGCCGTAGTAGCTCGACTCGTTGGCCGAGCCCATGGCGAATTCGTCCATGTTGGTCTTGCCCAGAGTCACGGTGCCGGCGGCGGCCAGCTTGGCGACCACGGTGGCATCGTACGGGGCCTTGAAGTTGTCGAGCATCTTCGAACCGCAGCTGGTGCGGATGCCCTGGGTGCAGAACAAGTCCTTGTGGGCAATCGGCGCACCGAGCAGGGCGCCGGTTTCACCGTTGGCGCGCCGGGCGTCGGCGGCCTTGGCCTGGCTCAGGGCCAGCTCCTGGGTGAGGCTGATGAAGCTGTTGAGCTGCGGGTCGAGCTGGGCGATGCGCGCCAGCAGGACCTGGGTCAGCTCTTCGGAAGAAAACTTTTTATCGGCGAGTCCGCGGGCGATCTCGGCCAGGGTCATGTGATGCATGAGAGGCTCTTTCCCTTTAGTCGATGACTTTCGGAACCAGGTACAGGCCGTTTTCGACCGCTGGTGCGATGGACTGGTAGGCCTCGCGGTGATTGGACTCGGTCACGACGTCGGCGCGCAGGCGCTGGCTGGCTTCCAGTGGGTGAGCCAGTGGTTCGATGCCGTCGGTATCGACCGCCTGCATCTCGTCGACCAGCCCCAGAATGCTGTTCAGGGCAGAAGTGATGTGTGGAAGATCGGCTTCATTGAGGCCCAGGCAGGCCAGATGAGCGATTTTTTCCACGTCGGAGCGTTCAAGCGCCATGGGATTCTCCAGTGGAAAACAAAACGGACGTAATCTGTCCGTGTGTTAGATTGTCGGAACACTACCGCATTTCTACGGGTCTATACCCGCGATTGTGGGGTTTGGTGCACAGAAAAGCGGCCAATTTAACATATTGGCGCCTTGCCCAAAATCCCTGTCGTTGTTAGAGTTTGCCGCACTTTTTTACCCACGCGTTGCCTAGGGTCCCTTTCCCATGTTCAAGAAACTGCGTGGCATGTTTTCCAGCGATCTCTCCATTGACCTGGGCACTGCCAACACCCTTATTTACGTGCGCGAGCGCGGTATCGTCCTGAATGAACCCTCGGTCGTGGCCATCCGCACCCACGGTAACCAGAAAAGTGTCGTGGCTGTCGGTACGGAAGCCAAGCGCATGCTGGGCCGTACACCGGGCAACATCGCGGCCATTCGCCCGATGAAAGACGGCGTGATCGCCGACTTTAGCGTCTGCGAGAAGATGCTGCAGTACTTCATCAACAAGGTTCACGAAAACAGCTTCCTGCAGCCCAGCCCTCGTGTGCTGATCTGCGTTCCATGCAAGTCCACCCAGGTAGAGCGACGCGCTATCCGTGAATCGGCCCTCGGTGCCGGTGCCCGTGAAGTGTTCCTGATCGAAGAGCCAATGGCCGCTGCCATCGGTGCCGGCCTGCCGGTGGAAGAAGCCCGCGGCTCGATGGTCGTCGACATCGGTGGCGGTACCACTGAAATCGCGCTGATCTCCCTCAACGGTGTGGTCTACGCCGAATCCGTACGTGTGGGCGGCGACCGTTTCGACGAAGCGATCATCACTTATGTGCGTCGCAACTACGGCAGCCTGATCGGCGAATCCACCGCCGAGCGCATCAAGCAGGAAATCGGCACGGCCTATCCGGGCGGTGAAGTGCGCGAAGTCGACGTACGCGGTCGCAACCTGGCCGAAGGCGTTCCACGGGCCTTTACCCTCAATTCCAACGAAGTGCTCGAAGCGCTGCAAGAGTCGCTGGCGACCATCGTCCAGGCCGTCAAGAGCGCCCTGGAGCAGTCGCCGCCGGAACTGGCGTCGGACATCGCCGAGCGCGGCCTGGTGCTGACCGGTGGTGGCGCGCTGTTGCGTGACCTCGACAAGCTGCTGGCCCAGGAAACCGGCCTGCCGGTGATCGTTGCCGAAGACCCGTTGACCTGTGTTGCCCGCGGCGGTGGCCGTGCATTGGAAATGATGGACAAGCACACCATGGACCTGCTCTCCAGCGAATAAGTTGGCTGGATCGTCTATGTTGTTCGCTCCCGGGCAGCACTTTGCAGTGCTGCCCGTTGGCGTTTATCTTCTGTCATTCGTATCCAGGCCGGTTTGATGCCGTATGAATAAAGAAAACATTTGCCTGGGAGGAGCGGCCTATTAAACCGCTTTTCGCCAAAGGCCCCTCATTGGGTGTGCGCCTGCTGGTGCTGACCGTGCTCTCGGTCGCGCTGATGGTGGTCGATGCCCGCTTCACGCTGCTCAAGCCTGTACGCAGCCAGATGTCGCTGGTGTTGATGGAATCCTACTGGATCACCGACCTGCCGCAGCGCTTGTGGCAAGGTGTGGCCAGCCAGTTTGGCAGCCGGACCGAACTGGTCGCCGAAAACGAAAAACTCAAGACCGAAAACCTGCTGTTGCAGGGGCGCATGCAGAAGCTGGCGGCCCTCACCGAGCAGAACGTGCGGCTGCGCGAGTTGCTCAACTCTTCGGCGCTGGTCAACGAGAAGGTCGAAGTGGCCGAGTTGATCGGCATGGACCCCAACCCCTTCACCCACCGCATCATCATCAACAAGGGCGAGCGCGACGGCGTCGTCCTCGGCCAGCCGGTGCTCGACGCCCGGGGCCTGATGGGCCAGGTGGTGGAGTTGATGCCCTACACCTCCCGGGTGCTGCTGCTGACCGATACCACCCACAGCATTCCCGTGCAGGTCAACCGCAATGGCCTGCGGGCGATTGCCAGCGGCACCGGCAACCCGGAACGCCTGGAACTGCGGCACGTGGCCGATACCGCCGACATCAAGGAAGGCGACCTGCTGGTCAGCTCCGGCCTCGGCCAGCGCTTCCCGGCCGGGTACCCGGTGGCGACGGTCAAGGAAGTCATCCATGACTCCGGCCAACCGTTCGCCATCGTCCGCGCGGTGCCGACGGCTGCATTGAATCGCAGCCGCTACCTGCTGCTGGTCTTCAGCGACAACCGTACGCCCGAAGAGCGTGCCAACGACGCCGCCGTGGCCCAGGAAGCCCAGGACCGCCAGGGCGGTGAGTCGGCTGCCCCGGCGACAGCAATGCCGGCGCCTGTCCCGGCCACTGTGCCAAAACCACAAGTGCCTGCACCGGCGACGGCGGCTCCGGCCACCACACCGGCAACAACCCCGGCCACCGCACCCGCCGCGCCCGCTGTGAAACCGACCCGCTCGGCTACTCACGCGCCCGCCGCGCAGCCTGCTCAACCAGTCCGGCCCGCCGCCAAACCGCCAGCCTCCACGCCGGCCACTGCGCCAGCCACCAGGGGAGCACGAGAAGAATGAGCAGTACCCAATCCGGTAACGGCTGGATGGTCTGGCTGACCTTCGCCATCGGCCTGTTGCTCAGCGTTTCGCCGCTGCCGCAATTCATGGAAATCCTGCGTCCACTGTGGCTGGCCCTGTTGCTGGCCTTCTGGGCGCTGGCCTTGCCGCACAAGGTCGGCATGGTCACCGCCTGGTGCCTGGGCCTGGCCGAGGACGTACTTTATGGCACGTTGCTGGGGCAGAACGCGCTGATCCTGACGCTGATCACCTTCCTGGTGCTGTCGCTGCAACAACGCCTGCGGATGTTCCCCATGTGGCAACAATGCCTGGTGATCCTGGTGATCTTCGGCCTGGCGCAACTGGTGCAATTGTGGCTCAGCGCGCTGACCGGCAATCGCCAGCCGACCCTGGCGCTGGTCTTGCCAGCCCTGGTCAGCGCCTTGCTCTGGCCCTGGGTCAGCTTCGGTTTGCGTGGCCTGCGCCTGCGTTTCAAAATCAACTGATTCGCTCAGGATATCTACACTTTTTTTGGTGACTCATATCCCTGTGGCGAGGGAGCTTGCTCCCGCTCGGTTGCGTAGCGACCGTAAGATTGGGGCCGCTACGCGGCCCAGCGGGAGCAAGCTCCCTCGCCACAAAAGCCGGCCGCGTTAGGGAGATGTCTTGATGAAACCGCTTTACCTCGCCTCAGGCTCGCCGCGTCGGCGTGAACTGCTCACGCAGATCGGCGTGCCCTTTACCGCCATCGGCGCGGACATCGACGAAACTCCCCTGGACCACGAAACCCCTTCGGCCTATGTCGAGCGCCTGGCGCGCGGCAAGGCCGAGGCGGGGCGGCGAGCCCTGGACGCCGGCATGGATGGCTGCGTGTTGGGCGCCGATACGGCTGTGGTACTGGACGGGCGAATTCTCGGTAAGCCCGTGGACCAGGCCGATTCCATGACGATGCTCTTGAGCCTGTCCGGTCGCGAACATGAAGTGTTGACCGCCATTGCCCTACTGGATGGGCAGCGTTGTGAAACCCGCGTTGTGCGCAGCCGGGTGCGCTTTCGGTCGATAACGGAACAGGAAGCGGCGGCGTACTGGGCCAGTGGTGAACCCCGGGACAAGGCCGGCGGCTATGGTGTTCAAGGGCTGGGTGCGGTGTTCGTCGCCGGGCTTGAAGGCAGTTATTCAGCCGTGGTCGGCCTGCCGCTGTGCGAAACCGCAGAACTACTGGGCCATTTCGGCATACCCTGTTGGCAAACCTTGAGCGCGCGCTGAGCGCCGTCTGACTTGATGCGGCCATAATCGTGAATATGCCTGAACGAGACCCTGCCATGAGTGAAGAGATCCTGATCAACATCACGCCGATGGAATCGCGCGTGGCGGTGGTTGAAAACGGTGTGCTGCAAGAGGTCCACGTCGAGCGCACGCAAAAGCGCGGCATCGTCGGCAATATCTATAAAGGCAAGGTGGTGCGGGTGCTGCCGGGCATGCAGGCGGCCTTCGTCGACATCGGCCTGGACCGCGCGGCATTCATCCATGCGTCGGAAATTTCCATGCGCGAAGGGCCTGCCGTGGAGAGCATCAGCGCGCTGGTGCATGAAGGCCAGAGCCTGGTGGTGCAGGTCACCAAGGACCCCATTGGCTCCAAGGGCGCGCGCCTGACCACGCAACTGTCGATTCCGTCGCGCTACCTGGTGTACATGCCGCGTACCGCTCACGTTGGCATTTCCCTGAAGATCGAAGACGAAGGCGAGCGCGAACGCCTCAAGCAGGTGGTCAGCGACTGCGTGGAAAAAGAAGGCATCAAGGAAGCCGGTGGCTTCATCCTGCGCACCGCTGCCGAAGGGGCCGGGGCCGATGAGATCCTCATGGACATCCGCTACCTGCGCAGGCTCTGGGACCAGATCGCCGCGCAGATCAAGACCATCGCCACCCCCAGCGTGATCTACGAAGACTTGGGCCTGGCGCTGCGGACCCTGCGTGATCTGGTCAGCCCCAAGATCGAGAAAATCCGCATCGACTCCCGGGAAACCTTCCAGAAGACCACCCAGTTCGTCGCCGAACTGATGCCGGAAATCGCCGACCGCCTCGAGCATTACCCTGGCGAGCGGCCGATTTTCGACCTGTATGGCGTCGAGGATGAAATCCAGAAAGCCCTGGAGCGCAAGGTACCGCTCAAGTCCGGCGGCTACCTGGTGGTCGATCCGGCCGAGGCCATGAGCACCATCGACGTCAACACCGGGGCGTTCGTCGGCCATCGCAACCTGGAAGAGACCATCTTCAAGACCAACCTGGAAGCCGCCACGGCCATCGCCCGGCAACTGCGGCTGCGCAACCTGGGTGGGATCATCATCATCGACTTCATCGACATGGAAGATGAAGAGCACCAGCGCCAAGTGCTGCGAACCCTGGAAAAACAACTCGAACGCGATCACGCCAAGACCAACATCATCGGTATCACCGAGCTGGGCCTGGTGCAGATGACCCGCAAGCGTACCCGCGAAAGCCTTGAGCAGGTGCTGTGCGAGCCATGCAGCAGTTGCCAGGGCCGCGGCAAGCTCAAGACCCCGGAAACCGTGTGTTACGAAATCTTCCGGGAAATCCTCCGGGAGGCACGCGCCTACCAGGCGACTGGCTATAGAGTGTTGGCGAACCAGAAAGTGGTGGATCGCCTGCTCGACGAGGAGTCAGGCAATGTCGCGGAGCTGGAAGCGTTTATCGGACGCACGATTCGCTTCCAGGTGGAAACCATGTATTCCCAGGAACAATACGACGTGGTGTTGCTCTGAAGAGCTTGGGAAGCGGCGGGCCCGCGGATTTGATTGTCTTTGCCAGGGGAGCCCACTGACATGGAGCGTCTGACACGCATTTTGGCGGCGCTGACTCGCTGGGGGCTGGGGCTGTGCGCGCTGTTGCTGGTGCTGCTGGCGTTGTACGTCAGCCTCGGTCGCGAGCTGGTCCCGCTGGTGGCCGAATACCGCGCCGAGGTCGAGACCCGCGCTGGCGCAGCCCTGGGTATTCCTGTGCACATTGGTAGCCTCGACGGTAGTTGGAGCGCCCTGGCGCCGATCCTGGCAGCGCGCGACGTGGTGGTCGGCGAGGGCCCCAACGCCTTGCACCTGGACCAGGTGCGAGCCGTGCCTGCCCTGTGGGACAGCCTGTTGGCACGTCAGGTGCGCATCGCCCACCTGGAAGTCAGCGGCCTGAAAATCAGCCTCAAGGAGGGCGCCGACGGCAAGTGGGTCCTGGAAGGCCTGCCGGTGCAGGACGACCAGCCCCTCGATCCGCAGCAATTGCTCGAACGCATGCAAGTGGTTGCCAAGCTCTCGGTGCTCGATAGCCAGGTGACCTTGCAACCCGTCGATCAACCACCGCTGACCCTGACCTACGTCGGCTTGAGCCTGCGCACCGGCGCCACCCGCCAGCGCCTGGACGCACGCCTGACCCTGCCGGACGGCCAGCCGGTGGCGATCAACCTGCGTAC
This sequence comes from Pseudomonas sp. Lb2C2, assembly GCF_052112205.1. NCBI lineage: Bacteria > Pseudomonadati > Pseudomonadota > Gammaproteobacteria > Pseudomonadales > Pseudomonadaceae > Pseudomonas > Pseudomonas sp. Lb2C2. The sequence goes on from NZ_JAUTYW010000002.1 coordinate 233,565, forward strand.
CCGCCTGCGCGCCAGCGACTGGAAGAATGGCCAGGCCGATGCCTACGTGAGCCTGCCGCAAAGCGACTGGTCCAAATGGTTGCCGAAACGCCTGACCCAGCAATGGAATTTCTCCCGGATCAAGGCCGGTGGCGAGTTCTGGCTCAGTTGGGGCGAGGGCACGGTGCAAAGCGCGGTCATGCGCTTGAACGCTCCTGACATCCAGGGTGCCTACGCCGAGCGCAAGCCGGTGCAAATCCATAACCTGGCGCTCAATGGATATTTCCAGCGTGGCGACCAGGGATTTACTGCGACCTTCGATTCCCTGGCGATGAACCTGGGCGAAACCCACTGGGAATCGCGCCTGCAACTGCAACAGAGTGCCGCCACCGAAAAGGCCGAGGAGCGCTGGCACCTGCAGGCCGACCGCCTCGACCTGACTCCGCTCACGCCGTTGCTCAATGCCCTGGCGCCGTTGCCCGAAGGCCTGGCGACGACCATCGACCGTCTCAAGGTGACCGGTGCCCTGCGCAACGTGCTGTTGGACTATCGGCCGCAAAATACCGGTGACCAGAAAGTCAGCTTCGCCACCAACCTGGACACCGTCGGCTTTGATGCCTATCGTGGCGCCCCGGCTGCGCGCAACGTCTCCGGCAGCCTGAGCGGCGACCTCGGTGGCGGCGAGCTGCGCATGGACAGCAAGGACTTTTCCCTGCACCTGGACCCGATTTTCGCCAAGCCCTGGCAGTACTTGCAGGCCAACGCCCGACTGACCTGGAAGCTCGACAAGCAAGGCTTCACCCTGATCGCGCCGTATCTGAAGGTGCTGGGCGAGGAGGGCCGGATTGCCGGCGACTTCCTGATCCGCCTGCATTTCGACCACAGCCAGGAAGACTACATGGACCTGCGGGTCGGCCTGGTGGACGGTGACGGGCGCTACACCGCCAAGTACCTGCCGGCGGTCCTCAGCCCGGCGCTGGATGAGTGGCTGCGCACGGCCATCGTCAAGGGCGCGGTGGATGAGGGCTTTTTCCAGTACCAAGGCTCGCTGAATAAAGGTGCCGGGGACGCGGACCGCAGCATCAGTCTGTTTTTCAAGGTGCATGACGCCGAGCTGGCGTTCCAGCCGGGCTGGCCTTCGGTCAGCAAGGTCAGCGGCGATGTCTTCGTCGAAGACAGCGGCGTGCGCATCTACGCCAGCCAGGGGCAATTGCTCGAGACCCAGGTCAAGGATGTTTCGGTGAACATTCCCCACGTACCCAGCGGGCAGAGTTCTCATCTGCTGCTGGACGGCGGGTTCGCCGGAGGCCTGGGAGACGGTTTGAAGATCCTCCAGACCGCGCCGATCGGGACCGCAGAGACATTCGCCGGCTGGGAAGGCGAGGGCGACCTGCAAGGCAGCGTCAAGCTCGATATCCCGCTGGTCAAAGGCGAGCAACCGAAGATCCTCGTGGACTTCGCCACCGACAAGGCTCGTCTCAAGCTTAGCGAGCCGGTGCTGGAGCTGACCCAGCTCAAGGGCGATTTCCGCTTCGACAGCAATAAGGGCCTGAGCGGCAAGGGCATCAGTGCCCGGGCATTCGACCGGCCCGTGACCGCACAGATTTTTGCCGAGGGCCGCGCCGGAGCGCTCAACACACGGGTCGCTGCGTCCGGACAGGTGGAGATCAAGAAACTCACCAGTTGGCTGAACGTCACCCAGCCGTTGCCGGTGTCCGGTGTCGTGCCCTACCAGTTGCAAGTGATCCTTGATGGCGCCGATAGCCAGTTGTCGGTCAGTTCCAACCTCAAGGGCGTGGCCGTCGACCTGCCGGCACCCTTTGGGTTGGCTGCCGATGTCGGGCGCGACACGGTGTTTCGCATGACCCTGCAAGGGCCGGAGCGGCGTTATTGGGTTGATTATGGCGACCTGGCCAGTTTCACTTACGCCGCTCCGAGCGGCAAAGTCGCCGACGGTCGCGGCGAACTGCTGCTGGGTGCCGGCGATGCGGTGCTGCCCGGGGCCAAGGGGCTGCGGCTGCGCGGCACACTGTCGCAATTGGACGTGAGTCCCTGGCAGGATCTGGTGAACAAGTATGCCGGCCAGGATCCGGGCGGCAGCGCCAAGCAACTGCTCAGCAGCGTCGATCTGACCGTTGGCAAGCTCACAGCCATGGGTACCACCCTGGACCAGGCATCGGTGCAACTGGACCGCAAGCCGGATGCCTGGGCCATGCGGCTCGACAGCCAGCAGGCCAAGGGCAATGTCAGCCTGCCAGATGCAAAGGCCGCCCCGATTGGTATCAGGCTTGATTATGTTCGCCTGCCGGCCACAGACCCGACGGTCCAGGCGGATGAGAATGCACCGGACCCGTTGGCCTCGGTCGATCCCGGCAAAATCCCAGCCATGGATATTGCCATCGACCAATTGTTCCAGGGCCCCGATCTTATCGGTGCGTGGTCGTTGAAAGTGCGCCCGACCGCCAAGGGCATCGCGCTGAACAATCTGGACATGGGCCTCAAGGGCATGGTGTTGAACGGCAGTGGCGGCTGGGAAGGCGCGCCCGGTTCCACCAGCAGTTGGTACAAGGGCCGTATCAGCGGCAAGAACCTGGGCGACGTACTCAAGAACTGGGGTTATGCCCCGAGTGTGACCAGCCAGACCTTCCGCCTGGATGTCGATGGCCGCTGGCCCGGCTCGCCGGCGTGGGTTGCCACCAAGCGTTTTTCCGGCAGCCTCGACGCTTCGCTGAACAAAGGCCAATTTGTTGAAATTGAAGGCAGTGCCCAGGCGTTGCGGGTATTTGGCCTGCTGAACTTCAACTCCATCGGCCGACGCTTGCGCCTGGACTTCTCCGACCTGTTCGGCAAGGGCTTGAGCTACGACCGGGTCAAAGGGCTGCTGGTGGCGAGCGACGGTGTGTACGTGACCCGCGACCCCATCACCCTGACCGGGCCGTCGAGCAACCTGGAGCTCAACGGCACACTGGACATGGTGGCCGACCGGGTCGACGCCAAGCTGCTGGTGACGCTGCCGGTGACCAACAACCTGCCGATCGCCGCGCTGATCGTTGGCGCACCGGCGGTGGGTGGCGCGCTGTTTCTGATCGACAAACTGATCGGTGACCGTGTGGCACGCTTTGCCAGCGTAAGATACGACGTCAAGGGACCGTGGAAAGAACCGAAGATCACCTTCGACAAGCCGTTCTGACAGGTGATGCGATAACCCCTGTGGGAGCGAGCTTGCTCGCGATGAGGCCGGTACATCTAACATGTGTGTTGACTGACACACCGCCATCGCGAGCAAGCTCGCTCCCACAAAGGGCACTGCCAAACAACGGGGAACTGTCATGCCAGTCGCAGTGATTCAAATGGTCAGCCAAAGCGATGTGCTCGCCAACCTGGCCCGTGCCCGTGTGCTGCTGGAGCAGGCTGCCGCAGGCGGTGCAAGGCTGGCGGTGCTGCCGGAGAATTTCGCGGCGATGGGCCGGCGGGACATTGCCGATATCGGTCGTGCCGAAGCCTTTGGTCAGGGACCGATCCTGCCCTGGTTGAAACAGGCCGCCCGAGACCTCAAGTTATGGATTGTGGCCGGCACGTTGCCGTTGCCGCCAGTGGACCAGCCCGAGGCCAGGTCCCATGCCTGTTCGTTGCTGGTCGACGATCAGGGCCAGATCGTCGCGCGCTACGACAAGCTGCACTTGTTCGATGTGGATGTGGCGGACAATCGCGGGCGCTATCGCGAGTCGGATGACTATGCTTATGGCGCTAACGTGGTGGTTGCCGATACCCCCGTGGGCCGGGTGGGCCTGACGGTCTGTTATGACTTGCGGTTCCCGGAGCTCTTCAGCGAGCTGCGGGCTGCCGGCGCCGAACTGATCACGGCGCCGTCGGCGTTTACCGCGGTGACCGGCGCGGCCCATTGGGACGTGCTGATCCGCGCCCGGGCCATCGAGACCCAGTGCTATGTGCTGGCGGCCGCCCAGGGCGGCGTGCATCCGGGGCCGCGGGAAACCTTTGGCCATGCCGCGATTGTCGACCCCTGGGGCCGTGTGCTGGCACAACAGGATCAAGGCGAGGCCGTGCTGCTGGCCGAGCGCGACAGCAGTGAACAGGCGTCCATCCGGGCGCGTATGCCGGTGGCCAGCCATCGGCGCTTTTTCTCGCAGGGCGCTCGACAGCGGCCTGTCCAAGACGACGAATTCAAGGCGTAAATCATATGAGCGGGTTGTTGTCCTCAGTCAGTGAACACCTTCTAGCCCCCGGCGGCGTGACCCTGGAAAGCCTGCAAGGCGTGCTGGGCGACCTGGCCGGCCCGGGCATCGATGCGGCCGACCTGTATTTCCAGGGGCAGATCTCCGAGTCCTGGTCGCTGGAAGACGGCATCGTCAAGGAAGGCAGTTTCAACCTTGACCAGGGCGTGGGCGTGCGCGCCCAGTCCGGGGAAAAGACCGGTTTTGCCTACAGTAACGCCATCACCCTCGAAGCCCTTGGCGCTGCTGCCCGTGCGGCCCGCTCGATCTCCCGCGCCGGGCAGAACGGCACGGTCCAGGCGTTCAGCAGCCAGGACGTGGCGCAGTTGTATGCGCCGGATAACCCCCTTGAAGTCATGAGCCGCGCCGAAAAAGTCGAGCTGCTCAAGCGCATCGACGTCGCCACCCGTGCCCTCGACCCGCGCATCCAGCAAGTGTCGGTCAGCATGGCCGGGGTCTGGGAACGGATCCTGGTGGCTTCCACCGACGGCGGCCTGGCGGCGGACGTGCGGCCGCTGGTGCGCTTCAACGTCAGTGTGATCGTCGAGCAGAACGGTCGCCGCGAGCGCGGCGGCCATGGCGGCGGCGGGCGCACCGACTACCGTTATTTCCTCAGCGAAGATCGCGCCATGGGCTACGCCCGCGAAGCGCTGCGCCAGGCGCTGGTCAACCTGGAGGCCATTCCGGCCCCGGCAGGTACATTGCCGGTGGTGCTGGGGTCCGGTTGGTCCGGCGTGCTGTTGCACGAAGCGGTGGGCCACGGCCTGGAAGGCGATTTCAACCGCAAGGGCAGTTCGGCCTACAGCGGGCGCATGGGGGAAATGGTCGCCTCGAAACTCTGCACCATTGTCGATGACGGCACCCTGGCCGGGCGTCGTGGTTCCCTGAGCGTCGATGATGAAGGCACCCCGACCGAATGCACCACGCTGATCGAGAACGGCGTGCTCAAGGGCTACATGCAGGACAAGCTCAACGCCCGGTTGATGGGCGTGGCCCGCACAGGCAACGGTCGCCGTGAATCCTACGCGCACCTGCCGATGCCGCGCATGACCAACACCTACATGCTCGGTGGTCAAAGCGATCCGGCGGAAATCATCGCCTCGGTGAAAAAAGGCATCTATTGCGCCAACCTCGGCGGTGGCCAGGTGGACATCACCAGCGGCAAGTTCGTGTTCTCCACCAGCGAGGCCTACCTGATCGAAGACGGCAAGATCACCGCACCGGTCAAGGGTGCGACCCTGATCGGCAACGGGCCGGAGGCGATGAGCAAAGTGTCGATGGTCGGTAACGACCTGGCGCTGGACAGCGGTGTAGGCACGTGCGGCAAGGACGGGCAATCGGTGCCGGTGGGCGTCGGCCAGCCGACCCTGAAGATCGATGCGATTACCGTGGGTGGCACGGGCGCATGACCGGAGCGTCGGGTGGAGTGCAAGGGCCTCCACCCGTGGGCGTTACTCAGCGCAGGCCGCGTTGGGTTTCGTCCAGCTCACGGATGTACTTGAAGATTTTACGGCTCGAGGCCGGTGGCTTGTTCTGCGCCAGTTCGTGCTGGGCCTGACGAATCAGGGAGCGCAATTGCTGACGATCAGCCTCCGGGTAGTCGATGACGAATTTTTCCAGGGTGCCGTCGTCGCCTGCGATCAAGCGATCGCGCCAGCGCTCCAGGTTGTGGAAACGTTCGTTGTACTGCCGGGTGGAGGCATCGAGTTGATCGAGCAGGACCAGGATGGCGTCAGTGTCCTGATCGCGCATCAGTTTGCCGATGAATTGCAGGTGCCGTTTACGCGCGATATTCGCGGTGTGCTTGGGCGCATCGGCCAGGGCCCGGCGCAAGGCGTCGGTCAAAGGCAGTTTGGCCAGCAAGTCAGGCTTGAGTGTTGTCAGGCGCTCGCCGAGGTCAACCAGAGCATGCAGCTCGCGTTTGACCTGGGATTTGCTTTTTTCACCCTCGTAGAGGGAGTCGTCGTAAGAATCAACCATGGTGGCAGTCCGCAAAGAAACGCCGCCATGATAACCAGTCGGGGGCCGCTTGTCCGGCCCGGTCGCTCGAAGGCCAAGGGTTTGTACGAAAAGTCGCCGAGCGGCGATCAGGCAAGGCGAAAACAGGCGAGGAAGCGGAGTTTACTGGTTGTAAATGAGCATTCCGAGCCTGTTTTCAACGCAGCATGATCGTCGCGCAGGCACTTTACGTACAAAGCCTTAACCGAAAGAAGAATTTGAGTGGAGAACACCATGAGTGCAGTTCAAAGCGTCGGCCCGCAAGCATTGCCGGCACTGCAGGAACAAGTCGAGCAGATCCTCGCCGAAGCCAAGCGCCAGGGCGCCACTGCTTGTGAAGTGGCGGTATCGCTGGAGCAGGGTCTGTCGACGTCGGTGCGCCAGCGCGAGGTGGAAACCGTCGAATTCAATCGCGACCAGGGCTTTGGCATCACCTTGTACGTGGGCCAGCGCAAGGGCTCGGCCAGCACTTCGGCCAGCGGCCCGGAGGCCATTCGCGAAACCGTCGCCGCGGCACTGGCGATTGCCAAGCACACCTCCGAAGACGAAGCCTCGGGTCTGGCCGATGCTGCGCTGATGTGCAAGGAACTGCGCGACTTCGACCTGTTCCACGCCTGGGACATCACCCCCGAGCAGGCCATCGAACAGGCACTGCGTTGCGAAGCGGCGGCATTCGAGGCCGACAGCCGGATCAAGAACGCCGACGGCACGACGCTCAATACCCACCAGGGCTGCCGGGTCTACGGCAACAGCCACGGTTTCATCGGTGGTTATGCATCGACCCGCCACAGCCTCAGTTGCGTGATGATCGCCGAGGCCAACGGCCAGATGCAGCGTGATTACTGGTACGACGTGAGCCGCCAGGGCACCTTGCTGGCAGACCCGGTGAGCATCGGCCAGAAAGCCGCGCAACGGGCGGCCAGCCGCCTGGGCGCGCGACCGGTGCCGACCTGCGAAGTGCCGGTGCTGTTTTCGGCCGAGCTGGCCGGCGGCCTGTTCGGCAGTTTCCTGTCGGCGGTGTCCGGCGGCAACCTGTACCGCAAGTCGTCGTTCCTCGAGGGCGCGCTGGGCCAGAAACTGTTCCCGCAATGGATGACCATCGACGAGCGTCCGCACCTGATGCAGGCCATGGGCAGCTCGGCGTTCGACGGCGATGGCCTGGCCACCTACGCCAAGCCGTTCGTGGAAAATGGCGAGTTGGTGTCCTACATCCTCGGCACCTATTCGGGCCGCAAGCTCGGCATGCCGAGCACCGCCAATGCCGGTGGCGTGCATAACCTGTTCGTGACCCATGGCGAAGAAGACCAGGCCGCCTTGCTGCGGCGCATGGGCCGAGGCCTGCTGGTGACCGAACTGATGGGCCATGGCCTGAACATGGTCACCGGGGACTATTCCCGTGGCGCGGCGGGTTTCTGGGTCGAGAACGGCGAGATCCAGTTCCCGGTCCAGGAAGTGACCATCGCCGGGAACATGCGCGACATGTTCAAGCAGATCGTGGCCGTGGGCAACGACCTGGAACTGCGCAGCAACATCCGCACCGGCTCGGTGTTGATCGAGCGTATGACGGTGGCAGGTAGCTAACGCTCACCGCTTAAAAAAGGCGCGTCATCCACGAGGTGACGCGCCTTTTTTGTACCCGCAAATCCTGTGGCGAGGGCGCTTTTGTGGCGAGGGAGCTTGCTCCCGCTGGGCCGCGAAGCGACCCCAAGATCTTGCGGTCGCTGCGCAACCGAGCGGGAGCAAGCTCCCTCGCCACAATGAATTTGTGCGGTCTAACAGTTGTGTTGCTTCTTATTATCATCTAATAATGAATATCATTAGCCGAGTGAGCCCCGGTCATGAGTTCTGCCCTGCACGAACAACCCTACCTTGAAAGCTGGCGCTGGATGAGCCGCCAGATCCGTTGCGCGATGAACCCGGACGAGCCGCGGCTGATCGAGCACTACCTGGCCGAGGGCCGCTATCTGGCCGGCTGCACTGCCACTTCGCCATGGATGATCTCCGAGACCGCGTTCCGGCTGCTGCTCGACACCGCCTCGGATGTCGCGCTGCCCTGGCATTGGCGCAATCTCTGCCTTGACCAGGCCTGGCGCCCACTGCGCGACCTCGAACAACAGTCACTGTGCCGCTGCCGCCTCAAGCGCTGGCAGAGCCATGCCTGGGCGCTGGCGACCTGCGCCCTGGAGCCGTCGATTCCTCTTATTGAACTGGTGCAAGGATCTCCCGATGAGTAATACCCGTATCGAACGCGACAGCATGGGCGAGCTGCAAGTCCCGGCGGATGCCCTCTATGGCGCCCAGACCCAGCGTGCCGTGGATAACTTTCCGGTCAGCGGCCAGCGTATGCCGGCGCAATTCATTCGCGCCCTGATCCTGGCCAAGGCCGCCGCCGCCCGGGCCAACGTAGAGCTGGAACAAATCAGCGCGGCCCAGGGCAAGGCCATCGTCGATGCGTCACTGGGGCTGCTCGAAGGCCGTTTCATGGATCATTTCCCGGTGGATATCTTCCAGACCGGCTCCGGCACCAGCTCCAACATGAACGCCAACGAAGTGATCGCCACCCTCGCCAGCCGCCTGCTGGGAGAGACGGTCAACCCGAACGACCACGTCAATTGCGGCCAGAGCAGCAACGACATCATCCCCACCAGCATTCATGTCAGCGCTGCCCTGGCCTTGCATGAGCAACTGCTGCCGGCGCTGTTGCACCTGGTGCAGGTGATCGAGCGCAAGGCCGAAGAGGTCCACCCATTCATCAAAACGGGTCGCACCCATCTGATGGATGCCATGCCGGTACGCCTGAGCCAGGTGCTCGACGGTTGGGCGCAGCAGCTCAAGGCCAATATCGGCCATTTGCAGGATGTGCTGCCGAGCCTGCAATCCCTGGCCCAGGGTGGTACGGCGGTCGGCACCGGCGTCAATGCCCATCCACGTTTCGCCGAGCTGTTCAGCCAGCAACTGACGCAATTGACCCAGGTGCAGTTCACCCCGGGCAAGAACCTGTTCGCGCTGATCGGCTCCCAGGACACCGCCGTAGCGGTTTCCGGGCAGCTCAAGACCACTGCCGTGTCGCTGATGAAAATCGCCAACGACCTGCGCTGGATGAACTCCGGCCCGCTGGCGGGCCTGGGCGAGATCGAGCTCGAGGGCTTGCAGCCGGGCTCCTCGATCATGCCCGGCAAGGTCAACCCGGTCATACCTGAAGCCACCGCCATGGTGGCGGCCCAGGTGATCGGCAACGACACGGTGATCACGCTCGCCGGTCAATCGGGCAACTTCGAGTTGAACGTGATGCTGCCGATCATCGCCCAGAACCTGCTGAGCAGCATCACCCTGATGTCCACCGCCAGCCGTTTGCTGGCGGACAAGGCCATTGCCACGTTCAAGGTCAACGAAGCCCGGCTCAAGGAAGCGTTGTCGCGCAACCCGATCCTGGTGACCGCGCTCAATCCGATCATCGGTTACCAGAAGGCCGCTGAAATCGCCAAGAAGGCTTACCAGCAAGGTCGGCCGGTCATCGATGTCGCCCTGGAGCACACCGACCTGACACGCAGCGAACTCGAAGTCCTGCTGGACCCGGAGAAGCTCACCGCCGGCGGCGTGTAACCCCGACACCTGTGTGGAGGACTCATCATGGAACACTGGAAACGTACGATCGAACGGGCCAATCGCTGTTTCATGCTGGGCGAGCTGGTGGACGCCCGCGAAGCCTATCTGCAAGCCCTGGCGCTGGCCCAGGTGTTGTTCGAGCGCTGGGCGGATGCCGACGAAGCCGTGGCCGCGTGCGTCGTCTCCCATCACAACCTGGCGGACCTGCACTTGCGCCTGAACCAGCCGGAGGAGAGCGCCGAATACCTGTGCGCGATCCACCAACGGTTGTTGCAGACGATCCAGGACGAGCGGCTGGCGCCGGCCCTGCGCACCGCCGCGCTGCGCCAGAGCCACAAGACCTATGTCGAACTGCTGAATTTCATCAGTGAGCACGGTGAATACCCACGCACCCAGCGCTTGCTGCACTGCAACGCTGCTGCGCCCCGGCAGCGCAATGCCCCCCTTCATCATGGAGTCCATTGAACATGGCTTTTACCTTGCCTGCATTGCCCTACGCCTACGACGCCCTGGAGCCGCACATCGATGCGCAAACCATGGAGATCCACTACACCAAGCATCACCAGACTTACATCAATAACCTCAACGCGGCGGTGGACGGCACCGAATATGCCGGTTGGCCCATCGAAAAACTGGTGTCCAGCGTGGAGCAGTTGCCGCCAAGCCTGCAGGCCGCAGTGATCAACCAGGGCGGTGGCCATGCCAACCATTCGTTGTTCTGGGAAGTGATGACGCCCCGGGGCGGCGGCCAGCCCGAGGGTGATCTGGCGGCTGCTATCGAAGCACAACTGGGCGGTATCGAGCGTTTCAAGGAAGCCTTCACCAAAGCGGCGCTGACCCGTTTCGGCAGCGGCTGGGCCTGGTTGAGCGTGACCCCGCAAAAGACCCTGGTGGTGGAAAGCAGCGGCAACCAGGACAGCCCGCTGATGAACGGCAATACGCCGATTCTTGGCCTGGACGTCTGGGAGCACGCCTATTACCTGCGCTACCAGAACCGTCGTCCGGAATACATCAGCGCCTTCTACAACGTGATCAACTGGCCTGAGGTCGCCCGACGCTACCAGGCTGCGCTGGCTTCGAGTCCTTCATGAAAACAACCCAAGGCTGACTATGGATACTCAAACACTGGCGATTGGAAGCGGACGGATGTTCCGCTACGCCTTGGGATCGTTGTTGCTGTTGGCCGGGATGACGTTGTTGGCGGCCCAGGGCCTGGCATGGCTGGACCTGGAGCCCAGGCTGCTGCGTGCGCTTGAGGGCGGCGGGCTCTGCGCCTTGGGCACCGCGCTGGGGGCCGTGCCGGTGTTGGTCATTCGGCGCATGCCCCAGGCCGTCAGCGATTCGCTGCTGGGTTTTGGTGCCGGGGTGATGCTCGCGGCCACGGCGTTCTCGCTGATCGTGCCGGGCATCGTCGCGGCCGAGCAGTTGGGGTTAACGCCTTGGGCGGCCAGTGGCCTCATCTGTTTTGGCATTATGTCAGGGGCGTTCGGGCTGTACCTGGTGGACCGCAAGGTCTCGGCCAGCCCCGAAAGGCTGGTCGCGGCGCCAGAACGTCCGATCATTGCGCCGCGGATCTGGCTGTTCGTGTTTGCCATCATCGCCCACAACATTCCCGAAGGCATGGCGGTGGGCGTGTCGGCGGGTGGTGGCATGCCGGATGCCGACAGCCTGGCGATGGGCATTGCCTTGCAGGACGTGCCCGAAGGGCTGGTGATCGCGCTGGTGCTGGCCGCAGCGGGAATGTCTCGGGTCAAGGCGTTCCTGATTGGCGCGGCATCAGGATTGGTCGAGCCGGTGTTCGCGCTGCTGTGCGCCTGGCTGGTGAGCCTGGCCGAGATGCTATTACCTTTGGGTCTGGCGTTGGCGGCCGGGGCGATGCTGCTGGTGGTGACTCACGAGGTCATTCCCGAATCCCGTCGCAATGGTCACGAGAAACTGGCGAGCCTGGGGCTGTTGCTGGGGTTTTGTCTGATGATGGTGCTGGATACGGCGTTGGCGTGACAGTGAAGGGGCGCGACGCCCCACACCTGTGGTGAGATTTATCTGTGGGAGCAAAGCTTGCTCCCACAAATGAATTCCCTTGCCACAAAAAATCCGCCTTGGGATTTGGTCAGTTACTCGCCTTCGTCGAAGTATCTGTTGATCAGGTCAACCAAGGCATCCATCGCTTCCTGCGCCTGATCACCTTCGGTGTGCAGGTGGATCCTGGTGCCCTTGCCGGCGGCGAGCATCATCATCGCCATGATGCTTTTACCGTCGACCGTAGACTCTGGCGTGCGACCGACCCTGATGGTGGTGTCCTTGAACTGGCCCGCGACGCCGACGAACTTGGCCGACGCTCGGGCATGCAAGCCCAGCTTGTTGATGATTTCAATTTCCTGAGCAGGCATCGCGATGTGAATCCTTTAGCTGAGGTCGCGGTGGCGAACCTGGACGTTCTTCAGGGACTGTTGCAGGAGCTGACCCAGGCGTTCGGTCAGGTAGACGGAGCGGTGATGGCCACCAGTACAACCAATGGCGATCGTGACATAGGCGCGGTTGCTCGCGGCAAAGCGGGGTAGCCATTTGAGCAGGTAGCTGGAGATGTCCTGATACATTTCCTCGACATCCGGCTGTGCGGCCAGGTAGTCGATCACCGGTTGGTCGAGCCCGGACTGCTCGCGCAATTCCGGTTTCCAATAAGGATTGGGCAGGCAGCGCACATCGAACACCAGGTCGGCGTCTACTGGCATGCCGCGTTTGAAACCGAACGACTCCACCAGGAACGCCGTGCCCGGCTCGGGTTGGTTGAGCAGGCGCAGCTTGATCGTGTCGCGCAACTGATACAGGTTCAGGTGCGTGGTGTTGACCTTCAGGTCCGCCAGGTCGGCGATCGGCCCCAGTAGCTGGCTTTCGTCCTCGATGGCTTCGGCCAGGGAGCGGTTGGCATTGCTCAGTGGGTGGCGCCGGCGGGTTTCGGAAAAACGCTTGAGCAGTGTTTCTTCATCGGCATCCAGGTACAGCACATCGCACTGGATATGCCGGCTGCGCACTTCCTCGAGCAGTTCAGGAAAACGCGACAGGTGGCTTGGCAGGTTACGTGCGTCGATGGACACCGCCACCAGTGGCTGCGCCAGCTCAGTGTGGATCAGGGCGCGCTCGGCCAGTTCCGGCAGCAGGCCGGCGGGCAGGTTGTCGATGCAATAGTAGCCGCTGTCCTCAAGCACGTTGAGGGCTGTGCTTTTACCGGAGCCGGAGCGGCCACTGACAATGATCATGCGCATTTTTAATGACCGTTCTGCTCGTCCAGGACAACCTGGTACAACGCTTCGTTGCTCGGTGCGCTGCGCAGTTTTTCGCGCACTTCCTTGCGGTCCAGCATGCTGGCAATCTGGCGCAGCAGCTCGAGGTGCGCATCGGTCGCCGCTTCCGGAACCAGCAATACAAACAGCAGGTCGACCGGGGCGCCGTCGATGGCGTCGAAATCTATGGCGGTTTCAAGGTGCAACAGCGCGCTGATCGGCGCGGTACAACCCTTGAGACGGCAGTGAGGAATGGCGATGCCGTTGCCAAAACCGGTGGAACCGAGTTTTTCACGGGCAACCAGGGCCTCGAAGACGTCCTGCATTTCCAGATCCGGCACTTCGCGGTGGATCAGGTTGGCAATTTGTTCGAGGGCTTTCTTTTTACTGCCGCCCGGCGCGTTCACTTGGGAACGGCCGGGGGTCAGGATGGTTTCTAGTCGGATCATGGATTAGGGGGGTTAACGACCGGTCGCGCCCTGGAGGAGGCTCTGGGTCTTTTCCTTATGCTTTTTGAGTTGGCGATCCAGCTTGTCGGTCAGCAGGTCAATCGCGGCATACATGTCTGTGTGCTCTGCGTTGGCAACCACTTCTCCGCCGGGGATATGCAGCGTGGCTTCGATTTTCTGCAGCAGCTTCTCGACGTTCATCGTGACTTGCACGTTGGTGATCTTGTCGAAATGCCTCTCCAATCGGTCGAGTTTTTCGCCGATGTAGGTGCGCAGGGGTTCGGTCACTTCCAGTTGGTGTCCACTGATGTTGACTTGCATACAGCTTCTCCTTCGTTGCCAGTGCATAAAGCGGCAGGCAGAAATGCCTGCCACTGGAACGCTGTGGCGTGGCCTGTTACATCAACCGCTTGCGTTCGCTCGAAGGCGCGATCCCGAGGGATTCGCGGTATTTGGCGACGGTACGGCGGGCCACCTGAATGCCTTGTGCCTCCAGTAAACCAGCGATCTTGCTGTCACTCAACGGCTTTTTCTGATTTTCCGCGGCCACCAGTTTTTTGATGATCGCGCGGATGGCCGTGGACGAGCATTCACCGCCTTCGGAGGTGCTGACGTGGCTGGAGAAAAAGTATTTCAATTCATAGATGCCCCGGGGGGTATGCATGAATTTCTGGGTGGTTACCCGGGAAATCGTCGACTCGTGCATGCCCACTGCCTCGGCAATGTCATGCAGGACCAACGGTTTCATCGCCTCATCGCCGTACTCCAGGAAGCCGCGCTGATGCTCGACGATCTGGGTGGCCACTTTCATCAGGGTTTCGTTGCGGCTTTGCAGGCTCTTGATGAACCAGCGCGCTTCCTGCAACTGGTTGCGCATGAAGGTGTTGTCGGCGCTGGTGTCGGCGCGCTTGACGAAGCCGGCGTACTGGGCGTTGACCCGCAGCTTGGGCACCGACTCCTGGTTGAGCTCCACCAGCCAGCGATCATTGTGCTTGCGCACGATCACGTCGGGGACCACGTATTCAGGTTCAGTGGATTCGATCTGCGAGCCAGGGCGCGGGTTGAGGCTCTGCACCAGCTCGATGACCTGGCGCAGTTCATCTTCCTTGAGCTTCATGCGACGCATCAGTTGGCTGTAGTCGCGGCCGCCCAACAGGTCGATGTAGTCGGTGACCAGCCGCTTGGCTTCGGTCAGCCACGGTGTCTTGGCGGACAACTGGCGCAGTTGCAGCAACAGGCACTCACCCAGGTTGCGGGCGCCGATGCCAGCCGGCTCGAACTGCTGGATGCGATGGAGGACGGCTTCGATCTCGTCCAGCTCGATGTCGAGCTCGGGGTCGAAGGCTTCGAGGATTTCGTCGAGGGTCTCGTCCAGGTAACCCTGGTTGTTGATGCAGTCGATCAGGGTCACGGCGATCAGGCGATCGGTGTCGGACATCGGCGCCAGGTTCAGCTGCCACAGCAGGTGGCTTTGCAGGCTTTCGCCGGCAGAGGTGCGGGTGGTGAAGTCCCACTCGTCGTCATCGCTGCTCGGCAGGTTGCTGGCGCTGGTCTGGTAGACGTCTTCCCAGGCCGTGTCCACAGGCAACTCGTTGGGGATGCGTTCGTTCCATTCGCCATCCTCGAGGTTATCCACCGTCGGGGCGGCTTCCTGGTAGGACGGTTCCGGGATTTCGGTGTTGGTCTTCTGCTCGACGTTGTCGGCCAGCGGATCGGCGTTATCGAAGTCGTCGCCTTCTTCCTGGCGTTCGAGCATCGGATTGGACTCCAGGGCCTCCTGGATTTCCTGTTGCAGGTCCAGGGTCGACAATTGGAGCAGGCGGATGGCCTGTTGCAGCTGCGGTGTCATCGTCAGCTGCTGGCCCATTCTCAAGACTAGCGATGGTTTCATGGCAGGGGCTTAACACCTTATTCGCCGGCGCACATGCGCCATCCACTACAGGGCGCCGAAGCGCCAAACTTAAGCAAATTATATGCCTGAAACTGAAGTGTTTGCCTAGAGCGTCGCCATAATAAAATTAAACGACGCCCTGACAATTCGCCAGACACGTGTGCTTACAGGCGGAACTCATGGCCCAGATACACTTCCTTGACCAGGTCATTGGCCAGGATAGCTGCGGAGTCACCTTCGGCGATCAGCTGGCCGTCATTGACAATGTAGGCGGTTTCGCAGATGTCCAGCGTCTCGCGCACGTTGTGGTCGGTGATCAGCACGCCGATCCCCTTGGCCTTGAGGTGATGGATGATCTGCTTGATGTCGCCCACCGAGATGGGGTCCACGCCGGCGAACGGTTCGTCGAGCAGGATGAACTTCGGTGCGGTGGCCAGGGCGCGGGCGATTTCCACGCGGCGCCGCTCGCCACCGGACAGGCTCATGCCCAGGTTGTCGCGAATGTGGCTGATGTGGAATTCCTGCAGCAGGCTTTCCAGCTCCTGGCGACGACCGGCCTTGTCGAGTTCCTTGCGGGTCTCGAGGATGGCCATGATGTTGTCGGCAACCGACAGTTTGCGGAAGATCGACGCTTCTTGCGGCAAATAGCCGATACCTGCCTTCGCCCGGCCGTGCATCGGCTGGTGGCTGACATCCTGGTCGTCGATCAGCACGCGACCCTGGTCGGCCTGGACCAGGCCGACGATCATGTAGAAGCAGGTGGTCTTGCCTGCGCCGTTGGGGCCGAGCAGGCCGACGATCTGGCCGCTGTCGATGGACAGGCTGACATCACGCACGACTTGACGGCTCTTGTAGCTCTTGGCCAGGTGCTGAGCTTTCAGAGTTGCCATTACTGGGCCTTCTGCTCGTCGGTTTTCTTTTTCGGTTGGATCACCATGTCGATCCGCGGACGCGACTCGGTCACCTTGCTACCGGTGGCGCGACCGGCGCTGGCGAGTTTCTTGTTGGTGTCGTAGACGATTTTCTCGCCTTGGGTCACGTTGTTGTCCTTGTCGACGACCTTGGCGCGGTCGATCAGGACCACGCGATCCTTGGAGGCGTGGTACTGGATGGTGACCCCGTAGCCCTGCACAGGCTTGGTATCGCCCGCGGTTTGCATTTGCTCGAAATAGGCCAGGTTGCCCACGGAGGTCACTACGTCGATGTCGCCGGCCGGGGTGCGGGTGATGGTCACGGTATTGCCGGTGACCTTCATCGAGCCCTGGGTGATGATCACGTCACCTTTATAGGTGGCAACGCCATTCTTGTCGTCGAGCTGGGCATCGTCGGCCTGGATGCGGATAGGCTGGTTGCGGTCGTCGGGAAGAGCCCAGGCGCTCGCGCTTCCCAGTGCTGCGCCCAGACTGAGCAAAATAGGGAGGGTTTTAGCGAGCTTCATACTGTCCTCTTACGTTCGATAGCAGGTGTATCCTGCTTTCCTTCAAATACGCTTTCATTCCCGTGCCGGTCGATACACCCCCGGCGCCGTCGATTCTAACGGGTTGCTCGGTCTGCGCATATTCTTGCTGTGGGAACACGGTCATGCGCGTGCTGGTGATGATGGTCGTGCGGTTTTTCTCGTCGGTTCGGGCGATGCGTACCGAGTCGATCAGTTCCACTTCGGTGCCGCCGGAATTGACTTCGGCGTGTTCGCTCTGCACGTGCCACGGAAACTCGGTGCCGCGGAACATGTTCAGGTCGGGCTTGGTGACCAGCGTAATGTCAGTGGCCTTTACGTGGTCGACCTTGTCGGACGTCATCTCGTATTGCACTTTGCCGTCGGGCAGGTACTGCAGGGTATGCGTGTTGGTCGCGTACCAGTCGATCTTTTCCTCGACCTGGGTCGCAGGCCGGTCGAGAAACCGTTCGGGGCTGATGTTCCAATAGCCCACCGCAGCAAAAATCGCCGCGATACAGCCGAACACCACAATGGTGCGAATCTTCTTGCTCAGCATAAATGGCTCACAGGTACGCGGCGTTGGCCGCTTCGAGGCGGCCCTGGGCGCGCAGGATCAGTTCACAGAATTCGCGGGCCGCACCTTCGCCGCCTCGCGCGGTGGTGACGCCGTGGGCGTGCTCGCGCACGAAGCTGGCCGCGTTGGCGACTGCCATGCCCAGGCCGACCCGGCGAATCACCGGCAAGTCTGGCAGGTCGTCACCGAGGTAGGCCACCTGTTCATAGCTTAGGTTGAGTTGACCCAGAAGCTCGTCCAGCACCACCAGTTTGTCTTCGCGTCCCTGGTAAAGGTGCGGGATGCCGAGGTTCTTCGCGCGCCGCTCGACCACCGGGGTCTTGCGGCCGCTGATGATCGCGGTCTGCACGCCGGCGGCCATCAACATCTTGATGCCTTGCCCGTCGAGGGTGTTGAACGTCTTGAACTCGCTGCCGTCTTCAAGGAAGTACAGGCGACCGTCGGTCAGCACGCCGTCCACATCGAAAACAGCCAGCTTGATGGCTTGGCCGCGTTGCAACAGGTCTGTGTTCATTTACATGACTCCCGCACGCAGCAAATCGTGCATGTTCAGGGCGCCCACCGGACGGTCTTCGTCGTCGACGACCACCAGGGCGCTGATCTTGTGGTCTTCCATGATTTTCAGTGCCTCGGCGGCGAGCATCTCGGCGCGGGCGGTCTTGCCGTGGGGCGTCATGACTTGCTCGATGGTCGCACTGTGGATGTCGATGGTGCGGTCCAGGGTGCGGCGCAGGTCGCCGTCGGTGAAGATCCCGGCGAGCTTGCCGTCGGCCTCCAGGACTACCGTCATGCCCAGCCCCTTGCGGGTCATCTCCATGAGCGCGTCCTTGAGCAGCGTGCCGCGCAGCACTTGCGGCAACTCCTGGCCAGCGTGCATCACATTTTCGACTTTCAGCAGCAGGCGACGGCCGAGGGCACCACCGGGGTGGGAAAAGGCGAAATCCTCCGCAGTGAAGCCCCGGGCTTCCAGCAGCGCCACGGCCAGGGCGTCGCCCATGACCAGGGCGGCGGTGGTGGAAGAAGTCGGTGCCAGGTTCAGCGGGCAGGCTTCGTGTTCGACATGAACATTGAGGTTTACTTCGGCGGCCTTGGCCAGCGGCGAGTCCGGATTGCCGGTCATGCTGATCAACTGGATGCCCAGGCGCTTGATCAGCGGCAGCAGCGTGATGATCTCATTGGTGGAGCCGGAGTTGGATAGGGCCAGGATGACGTCGTCCCGGGTAATCATGCCCATGTCGCCGTGGCTGGCTTCGGCCGGATGGACGAAAAAGGCCGTGGTGCCGGTGCTGGCGAGGGTGGCGGCGATCTTGTTGCCGATGTGCCCGGACTTGCCCATGCCGACCACGACCACGCGGCCTTTGCTGGCCAGAATCATCTCGCAGGCGCGTACGAAATCAGCGTCGATATGGGGCAGCAAGCCTTGCACGGCTTGCTGCTCGAGGCGGATGGTACGTTGTGCCGATTGAATCAGGTCGCTGGATTGGCTCATGTCAGAAATCGTATAGCCCGATGAAAAGGCGGCGATTATAGCGGCAATGAACAATTCCCTCACGTAAGTTCGTCATGCTTTGTTCGAAGGGGCGCAAGGTTCGACATAAAATGTGGCTTTTTACCTTAAGTCAGGCTTAACGGGCGGGGCGTTGGCCTTGGGCGCTTGGCTGTTGCAGTGATATAGTTCGCCGCCGGTTCGCGTGCCCGGCGGTACCGGCGCTTGTCGGCTGCCCAGGGCATTCGAATGTGAGGCTGCATCGCAAGGAGTTTAGATGAGTGCCGACAACGCCTACGCGGTCGAGCTGAAGGGACTGTCCTTCAAGCGAGGGACGCGCAGCATTTTCAATGACATCGATATTCGCATCCCACGCGGCAAGGTCACCGGCATCATGGGGCCTTCCGGGTGCGGCAAGACCACGCTGCTGCGGCTGATGGGGGCACAACTGCGCCCTAGCGCCGGCGAAGTCTGGGTCAATGGTCAGAATCTCCCCGAGTTGTCCCGCAGCGACCTGTTCGATGCGCGCAAGCACATGGGCGTGCTGTTCCAGAGTGGCGCGCTGTTTACCGATCTCGATGTGTTCGAGAACGTGGCGTTCCCGCTGCGGGTCCATACCGACCTGCCGGAAGAGATGATCCGCGACATCGTCCTGCTCAAATTGCAGGCAGTCGGGCTGCGCGGCGCTCTCGACCTGATGCCCGACGAGCTGTCCGGCGGCATGAAGCGTCGGGTCGCGTTGGCGCGGGCGATTGCCCTCGATCCGAAGATCCTCATGTACGACGAGCCCTTCGTTGGGCAGGACCCGATCGCCATGGGTGTGCTCGTGCGTCTGATCCGCCTGCTCAACGATGCGCTGGGCATCACCAGCATCGTGGTCTCCCACGACCTGGCAGAAACCGCCAGCATTGCCGACTACATCTATGTGGTTGGCGATAGCCAGGTACTGGGGCAGGGCACGCCCCAGGAACTGAAGGATTCGGACAACCCGCGCATTCGCCAATTCATGAAGGGTGATCCGGACGGGCCGGTGGCGTTCCATTTCCCGGCCACGGATTACCGTACCGATCTGCTGGGGAAGCGCTGATGCGCAAGAAATCACTGTTGGAAAGAATTCGCCTGTTCGGCCGCTCCGGCATCGATGTCGTGGCGGTACTGGGCCGTTCCTCGCTGTTCCTGATGCACGCCTTGCTCGGTCGCAACTCGACAGGCGGCGGTTTCGGCCTGCTGGTCAAGCAGTTGCACTCGGTGGGCGTGATGTCCCTGGTGATCATCGTGGTCTCCGGGATCTTCATCGGCATGGTGCTGGCGCTGCAAGGCTTCAGCATTTTGTCCAGCTACGGTTCGGAGCAGGCGGTCGGGCAGATGGTTGCGTTGACGCTGCTGCGTGAGCTCGGCCCCGTGGTAACGGCGCTGCTGTTCGCCGGGCGGGCCGGTTCGGCGCTGACGGCTGAAATCGGTAACATGAAGTCCACCGAGCAGCTGTCCAGCCTGGAAATGATTGGCGTCGACCCGCTCAAGTACATTATCGCCCCGCGTCTGTGGGCCGGTTTCATTTCCCTGCCGGTGCTGGCGATGATTTTCAGCGTCGTGGGGATCTGGGGCGGCTCGTGGGTGGCCGTTGACTGGCTGGGGGTCTATGAAGGCTCCTACTGGTCGAACATGCAAAACAGCGTCGACTTCCTCGACGATGTCCTCAATGGCGTGATCAAAAGTGCCGTATTCGCTTTCGTCGTGACCTGGATCGCCGTGTTTCAAGGCTATGACTGTGAGCCCACGTCAGAGGGGATCAGCCGTGCCACAACCAAGACCGTGGTGTACGCCTCGCTGGCGGTCCTGGGCCTCGACTTTATTCTGACCGCCTTGATGTTTGGAGATTTCTGATGCAAAACCGCACCCTGGAAATCGGTGTCGGCCTTTTCTTGCTGGCTGGCATCCTGGCTTTGCTGCTGCTGGCCCTGCGGGTCAGTGGACTGGCGCCGACGGCAAGCACCGATACTTATAAACTTTATGCCAACTTTGACAATATCGCCGGTTTGACGGTCAGAGCAAAGGTGACCATGGCCGGTGTCACTATCGGCAAGGTCACGGCAATCGATCTGAATCGCGAGGATTTCACCGGTCGGGTGACGCTGCAGTTGGAAAAACGCGTGGATAACCTGCCGACTGATTCCACTGCATCTATCCTCACTGCTGGGCTGCTGGGTGAGAAATACATTGGCATCAGCGTGGGTGGCGAAGACACCGTGCTCAAGGACGGTGGCGTCATCCACGACACGCAGTCGTCCCTGGTGCTCGAGGACCTGATCGGTAAATTCCTGCTCAATACCGTTAGCAAAGACGCCAAATGAGGAGCTTTTGAATGATCTCTATCTTGCGACGTGGCCTGTTGGTGTTGCTCGCGGCGCTGCCGTTGATGGCTAACGCCGTGGCTGCGCCTTCGGCCCATGACATCATCCAGGACACGACGACCCGGCTGTTGGCGGACCTTGCCGCCAACAAAGAGCAATACAAGCAGGACCCCAGCGCGTTCTATGACGCACTGAACGGCATCGTCGGCCCCGTGGTCGACGCCGACGGCATCTCCAAGAGCATCATGACCGTCAAGTACTCGCGCAAGGCAACCCCGGCGCAGATGACCCGCTTCCAGGAGAACTTCAAGCGCAGCCTGATGCAGTTCTATGGCAACGCCTTGCTTGAATACAACAACCAGGGCATCACCGTTTCGCCGGCCAAGGACGAAAGCGGCACCCGCACCAGCGTCGACATGCAGGTCAAGGGCAACAACGGCGCGATCTATCCTGTGTCCTACACGCTCGAAAAAATCAACGACGAGTGGAAGGTTCGCAACGTGATCATCAATGGCATCAACATCGGCAAGTTGTTCCGCGATCAGTTCGCCGATGCGATGCAGCGCAATGGCAACGACCTGGACAAGACCATCAACGGTTGGGCCGGTGAAGTCGCCAAGGCCAAGGAAGTGACCGAAGAAGCCAAAGAGAAGCAGGCACAATGATTGAGTCGGTGAGTGAGTCGGCCGTTCGTCTGGGTGAGGCTGGCGTGCTGATGCTCAGTGGCGTGCTGGACTACCGCACCGGCCCGGCCCTGCGCAAGCAGGGTCAGGCGCTGATCAAGTCCGTCAGTGCCGCCGAGGTGGTCATTGATTGCTCGGCGGTGCAGAAGTCCAGCAGCGTCGGCCTGTCGCTGCTGCTGTGCTTCATGCGGGACGCCAAGGCGGCCGGCAAAACGTGGAGCATCCGTGGGATGCCCGAAGACATGCGCGAAATAGCCCAGGTCAGCGAGCTGACCGAGTTGTTGGCGCACCCCTGACCCACATTGTTGGAAAAGTCCCCCCGTCAGAGTCCTGCTTCGCGGGGTTCGCAGGCGCGGGGCTTTTTTGTATGATGTGCGACCCGCGCGCACAGGGCGCCGATTGAGGTTGAGCATGCAGGCTGTAGAAGTGAAGAGCTTCCTTGAAGGAAAGCTGCCTGGTACGCAGGTGGAAGTTGAAGGCGAAGGCTGCAACTTCCAGTTGAACGTGATCAGCGACGAACTGGCGGCGTTGAGCCCCGTGAAGCGTCAGCAGAGCATCTATGCCCATTTGAACCCATGGATCGCCGATGGCAGCATCCACGCGGTCACGATGAAATTTTTCAGCAGCGCGGCCTGGGCCGAGCGCACCTGAGCCCAAGGGCCTCGAGATTCTTATGGATAAACTGATTATTACCGGCGGCGTTCGTCTTGATGGCGAAATCCGTATTTCCGGGGCAAAGAACTCCGCCCTGCCGATCCTGGCCGCGACCCTGCTGTGCGATGGTCCTGTGACCGTGGCCAACCTGCCGCACCTGCACGACATCACCACGATGATCGAGCTGTTCGGCCGCATGGGCATTGAGCCGGTGATCGACGAGAAGCTCAGCGTCGAGATCGACCCGCGCACCATCAAGACCCTGGTCGCCCCGTACGAGTTGGTGAAAACCATGCGTGCGTCGATCCTGGTATTGGGCCCGATGGTCGCCCGTTTCGGTGAGGCCGAAGTCGCCTTGCCTGGCGGTTGCGCCATTGGCTCGCGTCCGGTGGACCTGCACATTCGCGGCCTGGAAGCCATGGGTGCGGTGATCGACGTCGAAGGTGGCTACATCAAGGCCAAGGCGCCGGAAGGCGGCTTGCGCGGCGCGCACTTCTTCTTCGATACAGTCAGCGTGACCGGCACCGAGAACATCATGATGGCCGCCGCACTGGCCAAGGGCCGCAGCGTGTTGCAAAACGCCGCGCGCGAGCCTGAAGTGGTCGACCTGGCGAACTTCCTGATCGCCATGGGCGCCAAGATCAGCGGCGCTGGCACCGACACCATCACCATCGATGGCGTCGAGCGCCTGCATTCGGCCACCTACAAAGTGATGCCGGACCGGATCGAAACCGGCACCTATCTGGTGGCCGCTGCCGTCACCGGAGGCCGCGTCAAGGTCAAGGACACCGATCCGACCATCCTTGAAGCCGTCCTGGAGAAACTCAAGGAAGCCGGTGCCGAAGTCACCTGCGGCGAAGACTGGATCGAAGTGAACATGCACGGCAAGCGACCAAAAGCCGTCAACGTGCGGACCGCTCCGTACCCGGCGTTCCCGACCGACATGCAGGCGCAGTTCATCTCCCTCAACGCCATTGCCGAAGGCACCGGTGCTGTGATCGAGACGATCTTCGAAAACCGCTTCATGCACGTCTACGAACTGCACCGCATGGGCGCCAAGATCCAGGTCGAAGGCAACACGGCCATCGTTACTGGCACCGAGAAGCTCAAGGGCGCGCCAGTGATGGCCACCGACCTGCGGGCCTCGGCCAGCCTGGTCATCTCGGCCCTGGTTGCCGAAGGCGATACCCTGATCGACCGCATCTACCACATCGACCGTGGCTACGAGTGCATCGAAGAAAAGCTGCAGATGCTCGGCGCCAAGATCCGCCGCGTACCGGGCTAGTTCCGGCTGCATGGGCGCAGGGACGTGCCCGTTGATTTCGTTTCAGGTCGAGGGTGTTTGCACCCTCGATGTGTGTCCGGCGCCGCTTGCGACCGGGCATGAGTACCTTGATAAGGACTGACGTTTCCCATGTTGACCATCGCACTGTCCAAGGGCCGCATCCTTGACGACACCCTGCCGCTTCTGGCTGAAGCGGGCATCGTGCCGACCGAGAATCCGGACAAGAGCCGCAAGCTGATCATTCCCACGACCCAGGCCGACGTGCGCTTGCTGATCGTGCGTGCCACCGATGTGCCGACCTACGTGGAACATGGCGCCGCCGACCTGGGCGTTGCCGGCAAGGACGTGCTGATGGAATACGGCGGCCAGGGCCTGTACGAGCCCCTGGACCTGCAGATCGCCCGCTGCAAGCTGATGACCGCCGGTAAAGTCGGCGCGCCGGAGCCCAAGGGGCGTTTGCGCGTGGCGACCAAGTTCGTCAACATTGCCAAGCGTTACTACGCCGAGCAGGGCCGTCAGGTCGATATCATCAAGTTGTACGGTTCGATGGAGCTGGCGCCGCTGATCGGCCTGGCGGACAAGATCATCGACGTGGTCGACACCGGCAATACCCTGCGGGCCAACGGTCTGGAACCCCAGGACTTCATCGCTGACATCACCTCCCGGCTGATCGTCAACAAGGCTTCGATGAAAATGCAGCACGCCCGTATCCAGGCTCTGATCGATACCCTGCGCAAGGCAGTGGAATCGCGACACCGCGGCTGATTCACCTGCGCGACCTTGAGTCGCGCCCGTCTATCCGTGTCATAGCCAATTTTCTCAGGTGCCCACGCGAATGGACTGGTAGCTTAGGGCGCCTGAGCATTTGCCATTAATGAGGCCCTCGCTATGACCGCTCCCACTTCGATTCGCCGACTCAATGCTGCCGACCCGGATTTCGCACATCATCTGGATCATCTGCTGAGCTGGGAAAGTGTGTCTGACGACTCGGTCAATCAGCGGGTGCTGGACATCATCAAGGCCGTGCGCGAGCGTGGCGATGCCGCCCTGGTGGAATTCACCCAGAAGTTCGACGGCCTGCAAGTGGCGTCCATGGCCGACCTGATCCTGCCGCGCGAGCGCCTGGAACTGGCCCTGACCCGGATCACCGTGCCCCAGCGCGAAGCCCTGGAAAAGGCCGCGTCCCGGGTGCGCGACTATCACGAAAGGCAGAAGCAGGACTCCTGGAGCTACACCGAAGCCGACGGCACCGTGCTGGGCCAGAAGGTCACGCCGCTGGACCGCGCCGGCCTGTACGTGCCGGGTGGCAAGGCCTCCTATCCGTCCTCGGTGCTGATGAACGCCATCCCGGCCAAGGTCGCCGGCGTGACCGAAGTGGTCATGGTCGTCCCGACCCCACGCGGTGAAATCAACGAGCTGGTGCTGGCCGCCGCCTGCATCGCTGGCGTGGACCGGGTGTTCACCATCGGCGGTGCCCAGGCCGTGGCTGCGCTGGCCTATGGCACCGAAAGCGTGCCGCGGGTCGACAAGGTGGTCGGGCCGGGCAATATCTATGTCGCCACCGCCAAACGCCACGTGTTTGGTCAGGTCGGCATCGACATGATCGCCGGCCCTTCGGAAATCCTCGTGGTGTGCGACGGCCAGACCGATCCGGACTGGATCGCCATGGACCTGTTTTCCCAGGCCGAGCACGACGAAGACGCCCAGGCGATCCTGGTCAGCCCGGACGCCGAGTTCCTCGACAAGGTCGCCGCCAGCATCGACAAGCTGCTGCCGACCATGGACCGCGCCGAGATCATCAACACCTCGATCAACGGTCGTGGTGCGCTGATCAAGGTCGAGGACATGGCCCAGGCCATCGAAGTCGCCAACCGTATCGCGCCGGAACACCTGGAGCTGTCGGTCGCCGATCCGCAGGCCTGGTTGCCGCAGATCCGTCACGCCGGTGCGATCTTCATGGGGCGCCACACCAGTGAGGCCCTGGGTGACTATTGCGCAGGCCCCAACCACGTGCTGCCGACTTCCGGCACCGCGCGTTTCTCGTCGCCGCTGGGGGTGTATGACTTCCAGAAACGTTCGTCGATCATCTTCTGCTCCGAGCAGGGCGCATCCGAACTGGGCAAGACCGCTTCGGTGCTGGCCCGTGGCGAATCGCTGAGCGCCCACGCGCGCAGTGCCGAGTACCGCATTCTTGATGAGCCATCCATCGAAGGGCAGGGGAACTGAAATGAGTAAATTCTGGAGCCCGTTCGTCAAGAACCTGGTGCCCTACGTGCCGGGTGAACAGCCGAAGCTGACCCGGCTGGTCAAGCTCAACACCAACGAGAACCCCTACGGCCCATCGCCCAAGGCCTTGGCGGCGATGCAGACCGAGCTGAACGACAACCTGCGCCTGTATCCGGATCCCAACAGCGACTTGCTGAAAAGCGCCGTGGCCCGTTATTACGGCGTGCAGAGCAACCAGGTGTTCCTGGGCAACGGCTCGGATGAAGTGCTGGCACATATTTTTCACGGCCTGTTGCAGCACGACCAGCCGCTGTTGTTCCCGGACATCAGCTACAGCTTCTATCCGGTGTATTGCGGGCTGTACGGCATCCAGTTCGATGCGGTGCCGCTGGATGCACAATTCCGGATCGACCCGGCGGACTACGCCAAACCCAATGGCGGGATCATTTTCCCCAACCCTAACGCGCCGACCGGCTGCCTGCTGGCGCTGGAAGCGGTCGAGCAGATCCTCAAGGCCAGCCCGGATTCGGTGGTGGTGGTCGATGAGGCCTACATCGACTTCGGTGGCGAAACGGCGATAAGCCTGGTGGATCGCTATCCGAACCTGCTGGTGACCCAGACCCTGTCCAAGTCCCGCTCCCTGGCGGGACTGCGCGTGGGCCTGGCGGTGGGCCATCCAGACCTGATCGAGGCGCTGGAGCGGATCAAGAACAGCTTCAACTCCTATCCGCTGGATCGCCTGGCGAATGTCGGCGGCGCGGCGGCGTTCGATGATCGCGAGCATTTCGACCGGACCTGCCAGTTGGTCATCGAGCACCGTGAGTGGGTCGTGGCCCAACTGCAAGCCAAGGGCTTTGAAGTGCTGCCCTCGGCGGCCAACTTCATCTTCGCCCGCCACCCCCGGCACGATGCGGCAGGCTTGGCGGCGAAACTGCGGGAGCAGGGTGTGATCGTGCGGCACTTCAAGCAGGAGCGGATTGCCCAATTCCTGCGGATCAGCATCGGTACACCGGAGCAGAACCAAGCGCTGGTAGAAGCCCTCGGCGAACTCTAAAGCCTTGCATTGAACCTGTGAGAGTCTGTGGGAGCAAAGCTTGCTCGCGATAGCGGTTTCGTTGTCCGTGACGACGCCATCGCGAGCAAGCTTTGCTCCCACAGTTGTTCTGCTGCGTTCACAAATCGGCATGCCACCGCCAATCCCCTGTGGGAGCGAGCTTGCTCGCGATGGGGCCTTTGGATCAGACCCTGAACTGATTGATCAACCGCCGCTGCTGCTCCGCCAGTTTGGTCAACCCGGCGCTGGCCGCGCTGGACTCGTCGGCGCCGCTGGCGACTTCATTCGCCACTTGCCCGATGTTGATCACATTACGGTTGATGTCATCGGCCACGGCGCTTTGTTCCTCGGCGGCGCTGGCGATTTGGGTGTTCATGTCGTTGATCACCGACACCGCCTGGGTGATCGTCTCCAGGGCCTGGGCCGCTTTCGCCGCATGCTGCACGCTTTCGTCGGTGCGGTTCTGGCTGTCTTCCATCACCCGCACCAC
Source organism: Pseudomonas sp. Lb2C2 (assembly GCF_052112205.1). NCBI lineage: Bacteria > Pseudomonadati > Pseudomonadota > Gammaproteobacteria > Pseudomonadales > Pseudomonadaceae > Pseudomonas > Pseudomonas sp. Lb2C2. The sequence goes on from NZ_JAUTYW010000002.1 coordinate 261,242, forward strand.
GTCCCGGGTGCCTTGTTGCAACTGTTGGATCATCGTCTGGATTTCTTCGGTGGCCTGTTGCGTCTTCTGCGCCAGGTTGCGTACTTCATCAGCGACTACCGCGAAACCACGGCCCTGTTCACCGGCCCGGGCGGCTTCGATGGCTGCGTTGAGGGCCAGCAGGTTGGTCTGCTCGGCGATCCCGCGGATGGCGGTGAGGATCGCGTTGATGTTCTCGCTGTCCTTGGCCAGGGTCTGCACCACTCCCACCGCCTTGCCGATTTCCACGGCCAGGGCACCGATGGAGATGGAGGTGTCCCGCACGATCTGCATGCCCTGGCTGGCAGCCTGGTCTGCATGGCTGGCGGCCTGGGCGGCTTGGGTCGCGTTACGGGCCACGTCCTGGGCGGTGGCGGTCATTTCGTGCACGGCAGTGGCGACCTGATCGATCTCCGACATCTGCTTGTGCACGCCCTGGTTGGTGCGGATCGCGATATCGGCGGTATGCTCCGACGAATCGCTGACGCTCTGCACCGAGGTCACCACCTGGGTGATCATGCCCTGCAACTTGCTCAGGAAGGTATTGAAGCCCCTGGCGATCGCCCCCAGTTCATCGGCGCGGTCGCTGACCAGGCGACGGGTCAGGTCGCCTTCGCCCTGGGCGATGTCATCGAGCATCGCCACCATTTGCTTGAGTGGCCGGGCAATGCCGTGGCCCACCAGCCAGATCACCAGCAGGCCGATGCCGGCAATCACCAGACCCACTATCGCCATGCCGAAGATGTCGGCCTGGCGCTGATGGTCGAGGTCTTGCTGCAACGCTTGCAGGTTGGCCATGACCGCATTCAGGGGCAGTTGCAGCATCAGCGTCCAGCGGGCGTTGGTCTCGCCGATGCCGAACGGCATGTACACCTCGATATGCCCATGTGCTTCGTCGATGTCGTAGCGCACTTCGCCGACGCCCAGCTTGGCGAGGTTATCCAGTGCACTGGCGTCCAGCAGGTCGCTGGCCTTTTCCCCGAGTTTGCTCGGGTCCTTGGTGAAGGCCACCAGTCGGTTGTTGCTGGAGAGCAAGGCCATTTCCCCGGCACCGTCGTACAACTTGCCATCGGCGGCCACGAGCATGTCCTGGATGAAGTTCACCGACAGGTCAGCGCCAACGATGCCCTGGAACTTGCCATCGATCATGATCGGTTCGATGAACGAGGCGAGCATGGTCATCGTGCTGCCAACGCGATAGGGCGCCGGGTCGATCACGCAGGCTTTCCTGCTGTCCTGGGAACACAGGTAGTACTCACTGGCGCGGATGCCGGTGGAAAGCAGTTTCTGGTCGGTCACGTCGGCGAGTTTTTCCAGGCCCAGGGAGCCGTCCTGGTTACGGAACCACCACGGCAGGAAACGCCCGTTGGTTTCCATGCCCACCACCTGGCTGTTCACATAGTTGGCGTCGTCATGGTCGATGGCGTTCGGTTCCCAGGCGATGTAGGCGCCGAGGATCTTCGGGTTGCGCACCACGGTTTCGCGCAACAGGCTGATCATTTGCTCGCGGGGCACCTTCAATTGCGGGTTGCCGTCCGTGCCGTTCATGCCCATCAAGGCGTTGCTGGTGGCCAGGCCACGGGCGAGCAGCAGCGGGGCTTCCAGTTCCCGCTGGATCAGGCTCGCCTGTGTGCGAGCCAGGGCAGTGAGACGTTGTTCAATGAGTTGTTCGAACTGCGCCTTGGTCCGCTGTTGCACCATGTCCTGGGTGCGCGCGCCGGCAAACAGCGCGTACAGCACGAGGGCGCCCACCACGCTGAGCACGATGGCACCGGCCAGGGCGGCCACGGAAAACTGGATCGATCTGAATTTCATAAAGGCTCCGGACGCGGAAATGACGTCTGGAGCCGTTATCGGCGTTTCTGTGGCGCGGCATGAGGCGCTGTTCGTCGGCTGACTGTTTTAGCTGCGTGAGTGTCGCAAATGGACTGTGTGGGGTCTGTCCGAAAAACCTGTAATCCTTCGTTATGTATCTGGCGCCGATACAAATCAAAGCCTAGGATACGCCCACGTTTCCAGGGAGCTTCTTTTACATGAACAAGACATTGATGGTGAGTGCTCTGAGCGCGGCTCTGCTGCTCACCGGTTGCCAGTCGGTCAATACCACCAGCGGCGGAGCCGTGGGCGTGGAACGCAAGCAGTACATGTTCAGCATGCTGTCGACCGATCAGGTCAACCAGATGTACGCCCAGTCCTATCAAAAAACGATGGGTGAGGCGAGCGCCCAGGGCGCGCTGGACAAGACCAGCAACGATGCCAAGCGCATCCAGGTCATTGCCGACCGCTTGATCGCCCAGGCGCCTGTGTTCCGCCCGGATTCGGCGCAGTGGAACTGGGAAGTGAACCTGATCAAGAGCGATGAGCTCAATGCCAATTGCGGTCCTGGCGGCAAGATCATGTTCTACACCGGCCTGATCGACCAGTTGAAGCTGACCGACGCTGAAATTGCCGCGATCATGGGCCACGAAATCGCCCACGCCCTGCGCGAGCACGGGCGCGAAGCGATGTCCAAGGCCTATGGCATCGAGATGGCCAAGCAGGGCGCCGGCGCCTTGTTCGGCCTCGGCCAGGACAGCCTGGCATTGGCCGACACCGTCGCCAACTACGGCATGACCTTGCCCAACAGCCGCGGCAACGAGAACGAAGCTGACCTGATCGGCCTCGAACTGGCGGCCCGCGCCGGCTACGACCCGAACGCGGCGATCACCTTGTGGAACAAGATGGCCAAGGCCTCGGAAGGCGCGCCACCGGAGTTCATGAGCACCCACCCGTCGTCGGGCAGCCGTATCGCTTCGTTGCAGGCGGCGATTCCGAAGGTGATGCCGCTTTATCAGCAGGCCAAGAAGTAAGCTTCACTGTGGGAGCAAAGCTTGCTCGCGATAGGGGCGACGCAGACGTCAATCAGACCGCGTCATCGTTTATCGCGAGCAAGCTATGCTCCCACAGCTATCCTCTGCCCAAGGTGTGACACAGGGTCAAACCCACCCACTGCTCTGCATCGCCTTGTACACCGCCACGATCGCCAGGACGAAGAATGCCGAGGCGGCCAGGCGGCGGATCAGGGTCAGGGGCAGCTTCTCGGCGGCGAAATTGCCCGCCAGGACCACCGGCACGTTGGCAATCAGCATGCCCACGGTGGTGCCGATGATCACCAGCCACAACTCCGGGTATTGCGCGGCGAGCATCACCGTGGCGATCTGCGTCTTGTCGCCGATTTCCGCCAGGAAGAACGCAATCAGCGTGGTCAGGAACGGTCCGAACTTGCGGGCCGTGTTCGCTTCCTCATCGTCCAGTTTGTCCGGGACCAGGGTCCACAGCGCCGTGGCCGTGAAGCTTGCCGCCAGTATCCAGTGCAACACCGCATTGGAGAAAAATCCGCTGACCCAGGCCCCCACCGCCCCGGCGGCTGCGTGGTTGGCGAGTGTTGCGGCAACGATGCCGGCGATGATCGGCCAGGGTTTGCGAAAGCGAGCGGCCAGGATGAGCGCGAGCAATTGCGTCTTGTCGCCGATTTCGGCCAGCGCAACGATAGCGGTAGGTACCAGGAGTGAGTCCAGCATCAGGGATTCCTAAAGGGGCGGGTCGACACGGCTATGACACGTACAGCCTTCCCGCCCCGGGTAAGGTGTGCGTGTCATAGGTCTTGTCAAACCCAGCGACCATCTGCGTGGACGCTTGGGCCGCATACGCCATGGTCTGCTGACCAAGTATGTTGACGTATGCCGGGCGAGCATAGCGCTCGCGGGAGACTACTCCCCTAGGACGGAGCGGATTCTGCCTAGGCAAATCCGATTGAGCAAGTGCTGTTTCCTAAAACATCTCAACCGCGCTTGGCTCGGTAGATGCGAAAGCCCTGGCCTTCGGCCTTGATGGCGCAGACGCCCAAATGCTCCTCGATCAGTGGCTGGTACTTGAGGAAGCTATTGGCAACCAGCCGCAGTTCGCCGCCGTTTTTCAGATGTTTGGCTGCCTTTCGCAACAGGTTTTCCGTGGCGTGGTAATCGGTGTGCACGCCGACATGGAACGGAGGGTTGCTCAGGATCGCGCTCAAGCCCATTGGTGCAGCGTCGATGCCATCACCGGTCAGCACCTCTCCCTCCAGGCCGTTGGCGGCCAGGGTCAGGCGACTGCTGGCGGCGGCGAATGCGTCCACGTCCAACAGGGTGACGGTGTTGTGCGGATAGCGCCGCTTGACCGCCGCCCCCAGCACCCCGGCACCGCAGCCGAAGTCCAGCAAATGCCCGCTGGGCAGTTTATCCAGGTGTTCCAGCAGCAGTGCGCTGCCGCGATCCAGGCGACCGTGGCTGAACACCCCCGGCAGGCTGATAACCGTCAGCGGGCCTTCGGCCAGGGGCAGTTCGTAGGTCTGGGCCAGGCTTTCCAGGGGCTTGGCCTCGGGCGCGTTGGCGACGGTGACCTGCCACAGTTGGCAATGCCGCGCACTGTCGAGCTTGCGTGGCTTGCCGAACGGGTTGAGCTGTTTGGACGCCCCTTCGATGCCGCTGCGTTTTTCCCCCACCAGGTACACCTCGCGCCCGGCCAGGCGCGCCGCCACGGCATTGAGGATGTAGTCGGTCAGGTCCTTGGCCTTGGGCAGGAACACCACGGCCGTGTCGAACCCACGCTCGGGTATGTTCACGCCAAAGTGGCTGCGCTCAGGGAAGCGCGCGTCCAGCGCGGCCTGATCCCCAGCGTGCCAGCACCAGCCATGGGCCTCTGGCAAACGGCCGAGCAGGTCATCGGCGGGCAGGCCGGCCAGCAAGACCGAACCCTGGAATAACTCGGTCTGACGAAGCAGTACTTCACTGCGCGGATCCATGGTCTGCTCCTTGAAAAAAAGTGCGGCAGTTTATCAACTGACGACACGCCGCGCTGTACCGCTGAAAAAGCCCTGGGCGTTTTCGCTCATTTGCCCGACGATTCGTTGCCGCGCCTCGCGGCTGCCCCAGGCGTTGTGCGGCGTGACGATCAGTCGTGGAATATCGCCGGCCAGCAGCGGGTTGCCTTGGGCCGGCGGCTCCACGCTGAGCACGTCAGTGGCGGCGCCTCCCAAATGACCGCTGCGCAGGGCTTCGGCCAAGGCCTGTTCGTCGATCAGGCCGCCACGGGCGGTATTGACCACGAACGCACCGGGCTTGAGCAGTGCCAGTTCGCGGGCGCCGATGAAGTGTCGGGTGTGCTCGTTGAGCGGGCAGTGCAGAGTCAGGGCATCGACTTGCGGCAACAATTGTTCCAGCGGCAAGCGGTCGGGGCGGGCTGGGCGCCCGGGGATCTGACCCAGCAGTACGCGCATGCCAAAGGCTTCGGCCAGCCGCCCGACGGCACTGCCCAGTTCGCCATGGCCGAGCAAGCCCAGGGTCTTGCCTTCCAGTTCGACAATCGGATAGTCCAGCAGGCAGAACTGCGAAGCCTGCTGCCAGCGACCTTCACCCACCGCTTTTTGGTAATCGGCCAGGCGCGTTGCCAGGTTCAGCAACAGCATGATCGTGTGCTGGGCCACCGACGGTGTGCCGTATCCCTGGCAATTGCACACCGTGATGCCGTGGCTGCGGGCGGCGGCCAGGTCGACATTGTTGGTGCCGGTGGCGCTGATCAGGATCAGCTTCAGTTCGGGGCTGGCCGCCATGGCCTGCGCATCGATCACGATCTTGTTGGTGATCGCCACAGTGGCGCCTTTGAGCCGCTCGATGACCTGCTCCGGCGTGGTCCGGGCGAAAAGTTGCAGGTCGCTGAAGCAGCTGCGCAGCGGGTCCAGGTCCAGGTCGCCGAGGTCCAGGGAAGGGTGGTCGAGGAAAACTGCACGAGCGGTGTTCGTCATCAGCTGTACCTTTTATGTCAAGAACCGAAGGCGTAATGTGGCGAGCCTATCAGATGTCTGTGGGAGCGAAGCTTGCTCGCGACATCGACGATGCGGTCTCCCAGGAATCGAGTCGCCCGTTTCGCGAGCAAGCTTTGCTCCCACACAGCCCCCTCACTACACAGTTGATGTTTGTTTTGAGATTTGAGTTAGCCAAGGAGCTCCACCATGTACCTCACCGAATTCCTCACCGTCGCCCTGATCCACCTGCTGGCCGTTGCCAGCCCCGGGCCGGATTTTGCCGTGGTGGTGCGTGAAAGCGTGACCCATGGCCGGCGTGCCGGGACCTGGACGGCGCTGGGCGTCGGCACGGCGATTTTCCTGCACGTGGGGTATTCGCTGTTGGGCATCGGCCTGATCGTGTCGCAATCGATCGTGCTGTTCAACGCACTGAAATGGGCTGCCGCCGCCTACCTGCTGTACATCGGCTTCAAGGCACTGCGGGCACAGCCGGCCAAGCCCAGCGAGGACAACCTGCACAAGGAGGCCGGTGAGCGTACCGCCCGCGGCGCGTTCACTTCGGGCTTTGTCACCAACGGCCTGAACCCCAAGGCGACGCTGTTTTTCCTGTCGTTGTTCACCGTGGTGATCAACCCGCACACACCGTTGGCCGTCCAGGCCGGTTACGGCGTGTACCTGGCGGTCGCGACGGCTGCCTGGTTCTGCCTGGTGGCGCTGCTGTTCAGCCAGCAGCGGGTGCGCGCCGGTTTTGCGCGCATGGGCCATTGGTTCGACCGGACCATGGGCGCGGTGCTCGTCGCCATTGGAGTGAAGCTGGCGTTTACCGAGTCGCACTGATCCCGCTCCGTGTGGGAGCTCCTGCAGGCCTGGATATGGCTCAAGGCTAGTATTGGTGCACCGATCAAATCATTCCTTTGGCTGATTTGATCGGTGTATAAGCGCTCTAGAGTGCTTACTTCCAGCCAAGACCGTGCAGTCAGAAAAGGGACTCTTATGTTGCAGACTCGCGTTATTCCTCCAGCCGAAGGCGCTTATCAATACCCGCTGCTGATCAAGCGGCTGCTGATGTCCGGCACGCGTTACGAGAAAACCCGCGAGATCATCTACCGTGACCAGTTGCGCTACAGCTATCCGACGCTGATAGAGCGGGTCGCGCGGCTGGCCAATGTGTTGACCGAGGCCGGGGTCAAGGCCGGTGATACCGTGGCGGTGATGGACTGGGACAGCCATCGCTACCTGGAATGCATGTTCGCGATCCCGATGATCGGCGCGGTGATCCACACCATCAACGTGCGCCTGTCACCGGAGCAGATCCTCTACACCATGAACCACGCCGAGGACCGCTTCGTGCTGGTCAACAGCGAGTTCGTCGGCTTGTACCAGGCGATTGCCGGGCACCTGACCACGGTGGACAAGACCCTGCTGCTGACCGACCTGCCGGAAAAAACCGCCGACCTGCCGAACCTGGTGGGTGAATACGAGCAACTGCTGGCCGCCGCCGCGCCCACCTACGATTTCCAGGACTTCGACGAAAACTCCGTCGCCACCACGTTCTATACCACTGGCACCACGGGCAACCCCAAGGGCGTGTACTTCACCCATCGGCAATTGGTGCTGCACACCATGGGCGTGGCGACCATCATGGGCTCCATCGACAGTGTGCGGCTGCTGGGCACCAACGACGTGTACATGCCCATCACGCCGATGTTCCATGTCCACGCCTGGGGCCTGCCCTATGTCGCGACCATGCTCGGGCTCAAGCAGGTCTACCCGGGCCGCTACGATCCGGAGTTCCTGGTCCAACTGTGGCGCAAGGAAAAGGTCACCTTTTCCCATTGCGTGCCAACCATCCTGCAAATGGTCCTCAACGCCAAGGGCGCCCAGGACACCGATTTCGGTGGCTGGAAAATCGTCATCGGCGGCAGCGCCCTGAACCGCAGCCTGTACGAAGCGGCCAAGGCCCGGGGCATCCAGCTCACTGCCGCCTATGGCATGTCGGAAACCGGCCCGCTGGTGTCCTGCGCCCACCTCAACGATGAGCTGATGGCCGGTAGCGAAGACGAACGCACCACTTACCGGATCAAGGCCGGCGTGCCGGGCCCACTGGTGGAGGCGGCAATCGTTGACACCGAGGGACGTTTCCTGCCGGCCGACGGCGAGACCCAGGGCGAACTGGTGCTGCGCGCGCCGTGGCTCACCGAGGGCTATTTCAACGAGCCGCAGAAGGGCGCCGAGCTTTGGGCTGGCGGCTGGCTACACACCGGTGACGTCGCCACGCTCGATAACATGGGCTTCATCGACATCCGTGACCGCATCAAGGATGTGATCAAGACCGGTGGCGAATGGATCTCCTCCCTGGACCTGGAAGACCTCATCAGCCGTCACGTGGCGGTACGCGAAGTAGCAGTGGTCGGCATTCCCGATCCGCAGTGGGGCGAACGGCCATTTGCCTTGCTGGTGATTCGCGAAGGGCATCAGCTCGGGGCTCGCGAACTCAAGGAACACCTCAAGCCGTTCGTCGAGCTGGGGCACTTGAGCAAGTGGGCGATCCCGAGCCAGATCGCCCTTGTTACTGAAATTCCCAAGACCAGCGTCGGCAAGCTCGACAAGAAGCGCATCCGCGTCGACATCACCGAATGGCAGAGCAACAACAGCACCTTCCTGTCCACGCTTTAGGCCTTTTTGCCGTGCCCGAAAGGGCACGGCAGCCCCACCAAGCAAGCGCTTGCCTTGTCAAACCGAAAATTTCAGCCATCCTTGCCGTGCCGGCATCTGTCGGACTGGCGAAAGGACTGTTCCAGAGTGGTCGAGGGCTGCAAATCACACTTTAGAGGGATCAAGCCGTACTACCTGCTGGCTATAGTCCGCTCACGGATTCTCAAGAACGGGGCGCACGCACGAAAGGGCGATGCGACCTTGATGGATGCAGGGACGCTGCCGCTCCCAGCCATCAAGGTGTTCTTGAAATGTCCACTGCCATAACAATAATGCACATGGAGTAGCGTCGATGACCTCAGCAACCACGTTCTGGCGCCGGGCAAAACTGCCTCTGGCGGTCAGTCTCGCCTCTTCGCTCGCCGGGCCAGCATTCGGCGTCAGTTTCAATATCGGTGAAATCGAGGGCCAGTTCGACTCGTCCTTGTCGGTCGGCGCGAGCTGGTCCACGGCCAACGCCAACAAGGACCTGATCGGTGTCAACAATGGCGGCAAGGGCTTGTCGCAGACTTCCGATGACGGTCACTTGAACTTCAAGCGAGGGGAAACCTTCTCGAAGATCTTCAAGGGCATCCACGACCTGGAACTGAAGTACGGCGATACCGGCGTGTTTGTGCGCGGCAAGTACTGGTACGACTTCGAACTCAAGGACGAAAGCCGCCTGTACAAGGACATCAGCGACAGCAACCGCAAGGAAGGCGCCCAGTCCTCCGGCGGGCAGATCCTCGATGCGTTCATCTACCACAACTACGCCATTGCCGATCAGCCGGGCTCGGTCCGCCTGGGCAAGCAGGTGGTCAGTTGGGGTGAAAGTACCTTCATCCAGGGCGGCATCAACTCCATCAACCCGGTCGACGTGTCCGCGTTCCGTCGTCCTGGTGCCGAGGTCAAGGAAGGCCTGATCCCGGTCAACATGTTCTACGTCTCCCAGAGCCTGACCGACAACCTGTCGGCCGAGGCGTTCTACCAGTTGGAGTGGGACCAGACCGTGGTGGACAACTGCGGTACGTTCTTCTCCCAGCCGGATGTGATTGCTGATGGGTGTACCGACAATCTGCGGGTGCTGAACAAGCGTTCAAGCATCCCGTTCCCGGGCATCGTTCTCCCGATATTGGAAGGTCAGGGCGTCGACATCAACGAAGAAGGTGTACTGGTACGGCGTGGCCCGGACCGTGATGCTCGCGACAGCGGCCAGTGGGGCGCGTCGTTGAAGTACATGTTCGAGCCGCTGGACACCGAGTTCGGTGCGTACTTCATGAACTACCACAGCCGTGCGCCGATTTTCAGTGCTACCGGTGCTCCTCAGTCGGTTTACAACAGCGCGCCTCTGTTTGGTCAATTGGCACCGCTGATCGTGGCAGGCAACTCCAACTATTTTGTTGAATACCCGGAAGACATTCGACTCTACGGCCTGAGCTTCTCCACCACGCTGCCTACCGGTACGGCGTGGAGCGGTGAGTTGAGCTATCGCCCGAATGCACCGGTGCAATTGAGCACCACTGATATCCTGTTCGCTGGCGTTCGCCCGCTCGGTGGTCCTGTGTTGGGCAATGCTTCGCTGCTCACGGGTGTGCCAGGCCAGGATCTGCATGGTTATCGTCGCAAGGAAATCACTCAGTTCCAGACCACTTTCACCCACTTCTTGGATCAGGTCATGGGCGCCAGTCGCCTCACACTGGTAGGTGAAGTCGGCGTGACTCATGTTGGAGGCTTGGAAAGCAAGTCGGACCTTCGCTACGGTCGTGACCCTGTCTTTGGTCCGGGTCAGCTGCCCGGCGGAGCCTGTAACCTGCTCAACGGCTCTACTGCCGCAGGCGGTGGCCAGACCATCAACGACGTGAACAGCAACTGCAACAACGACGGCTTCACCACGTCCACTTCCTGGGGCTACCGTGCGCGCGCCATCTGGGAATACCCGGACGTCTTCGCCGGTGTGAACCTCAAGCCCAACGTGGCCTGGTCCCATGACGTCAAAGGCTACTCGCCAGGCCCTGGCGGAAACTTCGAAGAAGGCCGCAAAGCCGTCAGCCTCGGGCTGGATGCCGAGTACCAGAACACCTACAACGCCAGCCTGGCCTACACCAACTTCTTTGGTGGCGACTTCAGCACCGTGGACGATCGCGACTTCCTGGCGCTCAGCGTCGGCGTGACCTTCTAAGCACCGTATTTCAGGACGACACACTATGAAAATAACAAAGAATCTGATGCAGGCCGGTGTTCTGGGATTGTCCCTGCTGGCCGCCAGCGTCATGGCGGCAGTGCCCGCGGCCGAGGCCGACAAACTCGGCAAGAGCCTGACGCCGATGGGCGCGGAGATGGCCGGCAATGCCGACGGCTCGATCTCGGCCTGGAAACCCATGGCCAAGAACGCCGGTGCCGTGGACAGCAAGGGTTTCCTTGCCGACCCATTCCCGACTGAAAAACCGCTGTTCACCATCACCGCGCAGAACGTCGAGCAGTACAAGGCTAAACTCGCCCCGGGCCAATACGCGATGTTCAAGCGCTACCCGGAAACCTTCAAGATGCCGGTCTACCCGACCCATCGCGGCGCCACCGTGCCGGACGAAGTGTTCGCCTCCATCAAGAAAAACGCGGTCAACACCAAGCTGGTCTCCGGCGGCAACGGCCTGGAGAACTTCGAGACGGCCGTGCCGTTCCCGATTCCCCAGAGCGGCGTGGAAGTCATCTGGAACCACATCACCCGCTATCGCGGCGGCAGCGTGACGCGCCTGGTCACCCAGGCCACCCCGCAGCCAAACGGTTCGTACAGCCTGGTGTATTTCCGCGACCAGTTCGTGTTCCGCGACAAGATGAAGGATTTCGATCCGGCCAACCCTGGCAACATCCTGTTCTACTTCAAGCAGCAAGTGACCGCTCCAGCGCGACTGGCCGGTGGCGTGCTGCTGGTGCACGAAACCCTCGACCAGGTGAAGGAGCCGCGTTCGGCGTGGGTCTACAACGCCGGTCAGCGCCGTGTGCGCCGTGCCCCGCAAGTGTCCTATGACGGCCCGGGTACCGCTGCCGATGGTCTGCGTACTTCCGACAACCTGGACATGTACAACGGTGCGCCGGACCGCTACGACTGGAAGCTGGAAGGCAAGAAAGAGCTGTACATCGCCGCCAACAGCTACAAGATCGATTCGCCACAACTCAAGTACGCCGACATCATCAAGGCCGGCCACATCAACCAGGACCTGGCCCGCTACGAGCTGCGTCGTGTCTGGCATGTGACCGCGACCCTGAAGGAAGGCCAACGCCATATCTACGCCAAGCGTGACTTCTACATCGACGAAGACACCTGGCAAGCCGCAGTGATCGACCACTACGATGGTCGTGGCCAACTGTGGCGCGTGGCCGAGGCCCATGCCGAGAACTACTACGACAAGCAAGTGCCGTGGTATGCCCTGGAAACTCTCTACGACCTGCAGTCCGGCCGCTACCTGGCACTGGGCATGAAGAACGAAGAGAAATCGGCCTACGACTTCGGCTTCACCGCCACCACCGCCGATTTCACCCCGAACGCATTGCGCCAGGACGGCATCCGCTAAATCGCTTTGCCCGAGGCCGCATCCTCGAAGAAACGCCCCGACTGGTTCGGGGCGTTTTTTTTGAGCAACACAAACCCCCTGTGGCGAGGGAGCTTGCTCCCGCTGGGCTGCGCAGCAGCCCCAAACCAGCCTTCTCATTGTGTCAGGTACAACGCAGTCGCTGCCTTTGGGGGTTGCTTCGCAACCCAGCGGGAGCAAGCTCCCTCGCCACAAGAGCGGTGGCTGCCTAAGTTTTTTCAAGTCGGTCGGCGTGTAGTCTTTTTGTAGCCATTTGTAGCACTCCCTTCAATACCTCCTCGTTTACCGCTAGTCTGCGGACATCTGCAACGCCGACACCCGCATTCCAACAAGAGCCGGCCATGACTGATTTGTCTTCACTTCCGGATTCTGCCCGCGCTGCCATTGCGGTACAGGACGGGCGTTTCTACCGCCCGCCCTTGCCCGACGGCCATGTTGTGCGGCCGCGGTTGTGCGAGCGTTTGAGCGCCGGGCTTGGGGGCAGGTTGCTGTTGGTCAGTGCTCCAGCGGGGTTCGGTAAAAGCTCCCTGGCGGTGGAGTTCTGCCAGAGCCTGCCGGCCCATTGGCAAAGCCTGTGGCTGGGGCTCAGCGCCCGGGACAACGATCCGGGGCGCTTCCTGGAACGGCTGCTCGAAGGGCTCCAGGCGTTTTTCCCGCAATTGGGCGGCAGGGCACTGGGGCTGCTGAAAATGCGCCAGCGCCATCAACCCTTTGCCTTCGAAGAATGGCTCGACGGCCTGCTGGACGAACTGTCCACGCACTTATCGCCTCGCGCACCCTTGCTGCTGGTCCTTGACGATTACCACCTGGCCCAAAGCCCGGTGCTGGATCGCTGCCTGCAGTTTTTCCTCAATCACCTGCCCGACGGGTTGCTGGTACTCGTCACCAGCCGCCAGCGCCCGGACTGGCATCTGGCGCGCTTGCGCCTGTCCCGGCAATTGCTCGAACTCAATGAGCAGGACTTGCGCCTGACCCATGACGAAGCCTTGACCCTGCTCCAGCATCACAGCAGTTCGTTGCGCGGTGAGGCGCTGGAAAACCTCATCCTGCGCAGCGAAGGTTGGGTAGCCGGGCTGCGTTTCTGGTTGCTCGCCGCTTCCGAAGCCGGCACCGAAGGCCTGCTGCCCCAGGCCTTGCACGGCGGTGAAGGGCTGATTCGCGATTATCTGCTCGAAGAAGTCATCGACTGCCTGCCCGCCGAGGTGCAGGCGTTCCTCTACGACACGGCCCCCCAGGAACGCTTTTGCAGCGAACTGTGCGACGCCGTGCGCGAAGCCCATGACAGCGCCGAGATCCTGCGTTACCTGGCGGCCCACCAAGTGTTCCTGGTGCCGCTGGACGAGCACGGCCATTGGTACCGCTACCACCACCTGTTTTCCGACCTGTTGCGCAGTCGCCCCAGCGCACCGGCCATGGTCCCGGCCGCGACCCTGCACCTGCGGGCCTGTCGCTGGTTCAACGCTCAGGGCCTGATCGACGAAGCCGTGGAACAGGCCCTGCGGGCGGGGCACCTGGACGTGGCGGCGAATCTGGTGCAGAACCTCTCGGAGGAGCAACTGCTGGCCGAGCAGAACGTGGGCATGTTGCTGCGCTGGAAAATGGACTTGCCCGACAGTCTGCTCATCAGTACCCCGCGGCTGATCGTGCTCTACAGCTGGGCGTTGGGGCTGGCCTGCCAGCTGGACGCTGCCGAAGAGCTGGCGGCGCACTTGAGTCGTTTCCTGCCGGCCCCGTCGGCCACCGCGCAAAAATCCATGCTCGCCCAATGGCTGGCGCTGAGTGGGATCGTCGCCCGTGGCCGCGGGGATCGCGAGGCCACCGTGCGGTATTGCAGCGAAGCCTTGGAGAGCTTGCCGCAAAAGCGCTACGGCCAGCGCCTGATGTGCCTGTCCACGTTGTCCAACCTGGCGATTGCCGACGGCGACCTGTGGCGCGCCCGGAACCTGAACCGTGACTCCCTGGAGCTGGCGCAGCGGGTCGGCAATCCACTGTTCGAGGCCCTGGCCCATTACGATCGTGCCCGGGTCCTGCAGGCGCGGGGAGAGATCCTGCGGGCGCTGGATGAAGTGCGCCAGGGCCTGCAACGGTTGCACACGCTGTCGCCCCAGCGGCTTTATGCGGTGCGGGCGCGGTTGATCATGTACGAAGGTTTCCTGCTGACCTTGCGCATGCAGCCCCAGGCCGGCGTCGCGCGGTTGCAGGCGGGCCTCACCGAGGCCCGCGCCTGCCGCGACATCAGCGTGCTGATTGGCCATTGCGTGATCGCGCGTATCGAAGGCTATCGCGGCGAATTCGCCCGGGCGTTCGCCGAACTGGCGGAAGCCGAACGCCTGATGCACATCTGGGACGTACCGCCGATCTACTACCTGGCGATGATCACCCTGGTCAAATGCGAACTCTGGCTGGCCCAGGGCCGCACCGACCTGGCCGAAGCCTGGCTGGCCCGATTGGGCCAGACCTACACCGGCGAACGGGCCGCCGCGCCGCCCGAGTTCCATCCGCAACTGCCACTGCATGTCGAACTGCAACAGGCGGTGCTGGAATCCATCCGGGGTCAACCGATGCTCGCCGAAGGCCGGCTCAATGCCTTGCTGGAACACGGTCAGCAAAGCGGCCGGCAGATGCTCAGCGTGATGGCGCTCAACCAGAAAGTCGCCTTGCTGCTGAGTGTCGGGCGCGAGCCCGAAGCCCGTCGCACCCTGGCCCAGGCTTTCGAAGCCGCCAGCGGCGGGGTTTTGCAGCCTTTCGAATGGTTGTTTGGTGAGCACCGTGAATGGTTGCGCGAACAACTGCTGCACGCACCACCCAGCACCTTGCGTGAACATCTGCTCGAACGCCTGCCCTCGACGGTAGCCCTGCCTGCCGACCCAGCGGCGCCCGTCGAAACCCTCAGCAGTCGCGAACGGGCGGTGTTGCAGTTGATTGCCCAAGGCTGCTCGAACCAGGAGATCAGCGAGCAATTGTTTATCTCGCTGCACACCGTCAAGACCCACGCCAGCCATATCAACAGCAAACTCGGCGTCGAGCGCCGCACCCAAGCGGTGGCGCGGGCGAAGGCGCTGGGGTTGTTGGGCTGAGCAAGATATTGCGGCCGGTGAGATCCCTCGCCACAAAGGCTTTGACAAGGAATCCCTCGATGTTGCCTCTGTACAAAACCATCCAATCCCCCGTCGGCCAACTGATCCTCGTCGCCCGGGAGACGCGACTGGCGGCGATACTGTGGGAAAACGAGCGGCTCAATCGGGTGCGCCTGGGGCCTTTGGAGGAGGACACTGAGCATCCGCTCCTCAAGGAAACCGAACGTCAGTTGCTGGAATACTTCGCCGGCCAGCGCCGTCGTTTCGAGCTGGAGCTGGATTTCGCGGGCACTGATTTCCAGATCCGGGTCTGGCACGCCCTGTTGACCATCCCCTTCGGAGAAACCCGCAGCTACCGCGACATCGCCGTCCAGATCGGCCAACCGACAGCGGTCCGGGCGGTCGGCGCCGCCAATGGCCGCAACCCCATCTCGATCATCGCCCCGTGCCATCGAGTTATTGGCAGCTCCGGCAGCCTCACCGGCTTCGCTGGCGGCCTGGCGGCGAAACAGTTGCTGCTCAGCCTTGAAGGCCAGCAGAGCCTGCAATTGGCGTTCTGACCTGCCGACGTCCCTGTGGGAGCGAGCTTGCTCGCGATGACGGCGGCACAGACAGCATCATCGGCAATTGACCCACCGCTATCGCGAGCAAGCTCGCTCCCACAGGTGTTTGGGTGTGAGTGCAATTTTGCATCCGCTCCCACAGGTTTCAGGCTGATGGGGATTTGGGCGGCAGCATCCGCGTCGGCGGTTGGCCGTTGGCGTTGTGCTGGAATATCTGCGCGGGTTGGCCCTGTTCATTGAAGAACACCTGGCCAATGCCCGCGCTGTTCCACAGCCGCTCACCGGCCTCGGCGTGTTCCGGGGTGTGGGGGACGATGCGCATGCTGCGGCGCTTGGTGAACCAGTTCAGGGGCGAGCGCGGCGAGTAGAGCCAGCGGTTCAGGCGATCGAACCATTCCAGCAGCGCAGGGGGAAACTCATTCTTGATGCCGCTGCTGGTGATCTGCCAGATGCGCGGGCCGCCCTTGCGGTGTGGGATCAGTACTTCGTAAACGAAGGAATAATGCACGTCCCCGGACAGCACCACGTAATTACCTGGCGTACGCGAGTGGCGGAAAATGTTCAGGATCACCTGGGCAGCGCCGCGATGGGCCATCCAGTTTTCCGCATCCACCAGCAGCGGATAACCGCACCAACTGAACACTCGCTGCACAGTCTCGATCAGCTTCACACCGAAGATCGGGGCCGGTGAGACGATGATCGCCGACGGGTGATCCAGCAACTCTTGCTGCAATTCGCTCAGGGCCTCCCAATCCAGCAGGCCGGAAGGCTGCTTGAGGGTCGTCTCGCTGCGCCAGCGGCGGGTGCGGGTGTCGAGTACCACCAGGGCCGGGGTGCTCGGCAGCACATAGTGCCAGCGCTGGAAAGCCAGCAGGGTGTCGATCAGTTTGTCCTGTGGCTCACTGTCGAGGTAGCGGTCTCGTGCGGTGTCGCTCAGGGCCAAGGTTTGCGGGAGTACGTCAGCAAAGGCATCCGGGTTGTTGCCCCAGCCCTGGCAGAGCATGTAGGCGATCAACGCGTTGCCGATGATGCGCTTGGAAAACGGATGACCGTAGGCCGTTTCCTCCCACTGCGCGGACAAATTCCAGTCATCGGTAATGTCGTGGTCATCGAAAATCATCAGGCACGACAAATGCGCAAACACCCGCGCCACGCCGCCCAGCCCGGTCTTGAACGCATCGATGCGCTGCTGTTCCAGGTCGTAGCGCTGGCGCCGTTCGACGGTCAGTTCGGGCGGCTGCACCGCGATCAGCGTCCAGGGCACCGGTGACCACACCAGCAGGTACATCGCCATGACCTCGGCGAAGGTCACCAAGTGATTGTCGGCGCTGCTGCTGGTGAAAATCGGTTTGCGGGCCCCGCCGAAAAAACGCTCGCGCAGGGTTTCGTTGCTCTCAAGTGCCGGTAACAAATCGGCACGATGGTAATAACTGGCCGGGTGTTGATAGAGCTTGGCGCTGTCTGCCACCACGGCACCGTCCAGGCATTCCTCGAACAGCCCCAAGCGCTCGATCAGCGCATGAATCGCCCGCAACATGGGGCCGGCGACGTCATCGGCATAGACCTGATCGCCGCTCATCATCAGCAATGCCGGGCGTTGCGCCGGGTTTTGCGCCAGCAGCCGGTCGACACAAAGCAGGCCGTCGTTGGCCGGGTAATGAGGTTTGCGGCAGGAGCCGTGGACCAGTTGCTCGATGCGCGAGTGCAACATGAAATTCGGGCACGGTGCGCCGTCATACAACAGGTGCGGCGCCCACTCGGCAATGGGGGCGCCGTCCACCAGCAGGTCGTAGTCGATCGCCACGTCCTGGGGCAAGGGGCTGTCGAGCCGCACATCGATCAGATGCACAAACGCCCGCTGCCCCACCGGCACCACGGTGCAGTGCGACGTATCCAGCGCCAGATCGCCCACGCCATCCACGCGCAGCGTCAACGCCAATGCTCGCGTACCCACCAGCCACATCACCAGTCGCGTGGGCTCCAGGCGCCGCAACAGCGGGCCGACCAGGACGGGGGGCAGGGTGGTGATATCAGAAGTGGATGGCAGCATTCGCGGGTAAAAGCTCTGTTCAGGGAGAGGCGGGGGATCATAACGCAATGTGCCGGGTTGCTGGGGACAGGGAGGCGTTGTGGTAACCCTGCTTTTGTGGGGAGGGAGCTTGCTCCCGCTGGGGCGCGAAGCACCCCCAAAACCTGACACCGCGGTGTGTCAGGCAAACATTTGGGGGCTGCTGCGCAGCCCAGCGGGAGCAAGCTCCCTCGCCACAGATAGTGTTCAGCCAGGGGCCTCAAGTTATCTCCCGCCTTGTTACGTCACTGGGCCTTGTTGGACGCCTGCGCCGCCTTGATCAGATCCGGCCCGATCTCCTGTTCGAACTTGGCCCATACCGGCTTCATTTTTTCGCGCCAGGCATTCCGTTCCTCCGGTGTGAGGGTAACGATCTCGGTGGTCTTGGCGTCCAGCACAAGCTGTTTGTCCTGCTGGTTGAATCGCTCCGCTTCCTGGTTGGCATGGGCGGTGGATTCGACCACGATCTTGTCCAGTTCGCTGCGGATATCCGGCGGCAGGCCGTTCCAGAAGTCCGAGGTGGTGATCAGCATGTAGTCGAGTATGCCGTGGTTGGACTCGGTGACGTATTTCTGCACTTCATTGAGCTTCTGGTTATAGAAGTTCGAGTAGGTGTTTTCCGTGCCGTTGACCAAGCCGGTGCGCAGCCCCTGGTACACCACCGAGAAAATCATCGGTTTGGCTTTGGCATCCACCGCCTTGAACTGCTCCTCCAGCACCGCAGAGGTTTGTATCCGGAACGTCAGGCCCCGGGCATCTTCAGGCAGGCGCAGGGGCTTGTTGGCCGACAGATGCTTCATGCCGTTGTGCCAATAGGCCAGGCCGGTGATGTTCTTGCTTTCCATGGACTTGAGCAGCTTCTGGCCCTCGGGGCTCTGCTGGAAACGGTCTACTGCGGCGATGTCGTCGAATAGAAAGGGTAAGTCGAACAGCTGCACGGTCTTGGTGTACTGATCGAATTTGGCCAGTGACCGCGCAATGATCTGCACCTCCCCCAGGAGCAGGGCTTCCATCTCCTTGTCATCGCCGTACAGCGTGGAGTTGGGGTACACCTCGACCTTCACCTTGCCCGGCAGCCGTTCCTCCGCCAGCTTCTTGAACATCAGCGCGCCCTGGCCCTTGGGCGTTTGTTCGCCTACGACGTGGGAGAACTTGATGACGATCGGCTCAGCCGCCATGACCATGCCCCACGCCCCGAAAGCCAGGGTGCAGGCGAGCGCTTTCCATACAGTTTTTAGCATTGCAAGGCGTCCTTTTTAGTGTCCGAAGGCACAGGGCCGACAGGTCGGCCCCCTACCTCTGTGGCGGGCAAGTTCTCCTGCGCCCGCCGCGGTGTATGTTTGCCGGGTTTAACTCATCCCCAACCAGTTAGGCAGCACCAGCGAAATCCATGGCACGTAGGTAATCAGCACCAGGAACGCCAACAGGATCATCAGCCACGGCATGGCTGCACGAATCGTGGCGGGCAGGGACATGCCGGTCACCGCCGAGGTGACAAACAGGTTCAGGCCCACCGGTGGCGTGATCAGGCCAATCTCCAGGTTGACCACCATGATGATGCCCAGGTGGATCGGGTCGATGCCCAGCTTCATGGCAATGGGGAACAGGATCGGCGCCAGGATCAGGATGATCGCCGAAGGCTCCATGAACGCGCCGGCAATCAGCAGCACGATGTTCACCACCAGCAGGAACGTCACCGGCGTCAACCCTGCATCGATCACCCATGCGGTGATTTGCTGCGGCAGTTGCTCGGTGGTCAGCACGTGGGCGAAGAGCATGGCGTTGGCGATGATGAACATCAGCATGATGCTCAGCTTGGCCGACTCCAGCAGCACCTTGGGCGTCTCACGGAACGTGAGGTCCTTGTAGACGAACAACGCGATGAACGCCGAATACACCGCTGCCACCGCCGCCGCTTCGGTGGGGGTGAACATCCCGGAATAGATCCCGCCGAGGATGATGACCATCAGCAACAGGCCCCAGATGGCCTTGCGCGCGGTGGTCAACCATTCACGGAACGTTGCGCGGGGCAGGGCTGGCAGGTTTTTCTTCACTGCGACGATGTAGATCGCCACCATCAGGAAAATACCCAACAGCAAGCCGGGAATCACCCCGGCCATGAACAACTTGCCCACTGACGTTTCGGTCGCTGCGGCGTACACCACCATCACGATCGAGGGCGGAATCAGGATACCCAGGGTGCCGGCATTACACACGATGCCTGCGCCAAACGCCTGTGGATAACCCGAGCGCACCATCCCGGCGATGGCAATGGATCCGACCGCCGCCACCGTCGCGGGACTTGAGCCCGACAACGCCGCAAACAACATGCAGGCCAGCACCGCCGCAATCGCCAGGCCGCCACGGATATGCCCGACGCAGGCGTTGGCAAAATCGATCAACCGTCGCGCCACGCCGCCGGTGGTCATGAACGCACCGGCCAGCAGGAAGAACGGAATCGCCAGCAACGTGTAGTGCTCGGAGGTTTCGAACAGCTTGATCGCCAGGGAACGCACCGAGTCGGGGCTGAAGAAAATGATGGTCAGCGAGCCGGCCAATCCCAGCGAAATGGCAATGGGCACGCCGATGAACATCAGCACGAACAGTGCAATGAACAGGAAGGCAATGGTCATGGCTTGTCTTCCTCGTGTTCGGTCAATTTGATGGCTTCGGCCGCTTCATCGGCCAGGCCAAGGCCGGTCTGGCGATTCATCAGGATGCGCACGAGAATTTCAGCGAAACGAATGAATACCAGCGCGAACCCCACCGGCACGATCAACCCGATATGCCACTGCATGATGCCGAAATGGCCGAGGTCCTCGGCACCGATCTGGGCAATCATCAAGGTGTTGATCCATTCGAAACTCGCCACCGCCAGCAGCCCGGCGTAGGCGAGGCAGCACAGGCAGGCGATGACACCGATCAAGCGCTGCACCGGTTTGCTCGCCAGCTTCACCAGCGCATCGACGCCGATGTGCCCGGCCGTGCGCACGCCGTACGACAGCCCGAAAAAGATCAGCCAGCCAAACAGGGCCTTGGTCAGTGACGTGCTCCAGGTCATGGCCTGGGCCATGCCCATGACGGTGTCGCCAATGGCGAACATCGACTCGCTTGCAGCTGACCATTGGTCGCCGAGGCTATAGAAAACGGTATAGAGATTGTTGAGCACCACGTAGACGAACGTTACAAGCGTCATGGCGGCCAGAAGGAAGGCAATGAAAGCTTCCTCGAAGTGTTCCCAGATGCGCCGAAGGGCGTTCATGGCGTGACCTCTCCTGTGGGGGACGACAGGCCGGCGCTACCAGGGCGGCAGCACCGGCCAACCAATCACTGGGCCTTGTTGGAGGCTTCTGCGGCTTTGATCAGGTCAGCGCCGATATCGCCTTCGAACTTCTTCCATACCGGTTTCATCTTGTCGCGCCATTCGCCACGTTCTTCTGGCGTCAGGGTGATGATCTCGGTGGTCTTGGCGTCGAGGATGCGCTGCTTGTCGTGCTCGTTCAGCTGTGCCGCCTCTTTGTTTACGTGGGCCGTGACTTCTACCAGGATCTTGTCCAGTTCAGTACGGATGTCCGGTGGCAGACCGTTCCAGAACTTGGTGTTGGTGATCAGCATGTAGTCGAGCAAACCGTGGTTGGACTCGGTGATGTACTTTTGCACTTCATGCATTTTCTGGCTGTAGATGTTCGAGTACGGGTTTTCCGCACCGTTGACCACGCCGGTCTGCAAACCTTGGTAAACCTCGGCGAAGCTCATCTTGCGCGGGTTGGCGTTCACTGCCTTGAATTGTTCTTCCAGTACCGCCGATGCCTGTACGCGGAACTTCAGGCCACGAGCATCCTTGGGTTCACGCAGCGGTTTGTTCGCCGACAGCTGCTTCATGCCGTTGTGCCAATAAGCCAGGCCGGTGATGTTCTTGCTTTCCATGGACTTGAGCAGTTTCTGGCCTTCAGGGCTCAACTGGAAACGGTCCACGGCAGAGATGTCATCAAACAGGAACGGCAAGTCAAACAATTGCACCGTTTTGGTGTATTGCTCGAACTTGGCCAGCGACGGCGCGATCATCTGCACGTCGCCCAACAGCAAGGCTTCCATTTCCTTGCCATCGCCGAACAGCGAAGAGTTGGGGTAGACCTCGACCCTCACTTTGCCTGGCAACCGTTCTTCCACCAGTTTCTTGAACAGCAGCGCGCCTTGGCCTTTTGGTGTTTGTTCGGCGACCACATGGGAGAACTTGATCACCACCGGATCTGCCGCCATGGCCGTGCTCATCGCACTCAGGGCCAATGTGCAAGCGAGCGCTTTCCAGATAGGTTTGAACATTACGGGTTTTCCTCTTGTTTTTAGTATTTTCGTGCGGGCTCATTCAAAACACAGCACGGCGGAACAATGATGAGTCTAGGCAGAAAACCAATTTATTGGGGGGCGGTTAATGGGAAAAACCGTCTTTTGGCTATACGTCTTGCCAGCGCTTATTGAATCCACGGGCGAGTGGGTCTGCTAGGCTATTCGTCCAGGATAAAAAAACTCATGGAGAGGACAGAGTGTTTACATTCGACACGTTGTGGAAAAGCCATCCGCAGATATTTGGTGATGCCGCGCCTTGCAGAACCAATGGCGCCAAGAACTTCAGTGACCAATGCGCGATCAACCTCGGCGTGGCCCTGCGTCGCGCCGGTGCAGACATGAGCCAGCTCAAAAGCGTGCGACATTGCTGGCAACACCCCAAGAGCGACGGGCATATATTGGCCGCCGAAGAACTTGCCAAGGCCTTGAGCCGCGCCAAGATCCCTGGCTTGCAGGCCATGAAGACCATTAAAAGCGAAGAATTCGAAGAGACCCTGGGCGGGCAGCAGGGCGTTATTTTCTTCAAGGACTTCTGGCGTCGGGCAAACGAAACCACGACCAACCGCAGCGGCGATCACATCGATCTGTGGAATGGCCGTCGCCTGACGGATTGGCTGAGCTACCCACGTATACAAATGGGTTTTTCGATTGAAGGCACGTTCTCGGACTTTCACGATTCCAAGGACATCTGGTTCTGGAAAGTCATATGAACGTCATCAAGGGAACCTTGTTCGTCCTCATGATCATCGTGTTGGCGGTCGGCACATTTAATTTGGTGTTCATGGCCGTTGGTAGTTATTTCGGGCCGTTCTACGAGAGCGAAGCCGACCAGAGCCGCAACTTTGCGATCTGGTTGTTTGGCAATGTCGGGGTGGTGGTCGTGGCTGCGGCGGTGGGCATTGTCTGGAGTCGACGGCGCAAACCTCGAGTCTAGCCAGGCAGCCAAAGTCTACACAAACTCTGTGACAGAGAGTTCACCCTCCGCAGCCACCGCCTCCCACAGTTTTTGATTGCGGCTGTTCACAAATTCGGCGTCCGCCAGAGGTCCCTCTGGGAGCGAGCCTGCTCGCGATGACAGCGGCCCAGCCAGCATCACCGCCTCTGAGACACCGCTATCGCGAGCAAGCTCGCTCCCACAGTTTTGATCCCGGGTGCCCACGGATTCTGCGTCCGCCAGAGATCCCCTGTGGGAGCGAGCTTGCTCGCGATGACGGCGGCACATCCAACATCACCGCCTCAGACAGACCGCTTTCGCGAGCAAGCCCGCTCCCACAATTGCCCATCTCCTGGCCCACGTCTTCAGCCTTCAAGGCACTACCTCGTTTGCGGCAAGTGGTATCACCTCATGTCTCGTGGTATGACGACTTTTCAAGATTTCGTCCGTGGAAATGATCACGTCTCCGCAAGAACTCTCGTGATTACGCAAGTTTTATTGCGTTACAGGGGTTGACAGCCCGCCAGCAACGTCAGAATAATCCGTCACGTTGTATGACGACATACAAATAAACAATAACAACATTGGTGCTCCTCCCCATGAGAATCACAGGCGTTCACGTCGAAGTTTTTTCCACCCCTTCGCGCCGTGCCCAGGACAGCGCCGGCCATGCCCATCCAGGCGATGAGGTCATGATCAAGATGGCTTTGCTGCGAATCGGTTGCGACGATGGCTCCGAGGGCTATGCCTTCGGCTCGCCTGAGTTGATTCGTCCGCACATCATCGAATCCTTCGTGCGCAAAGTGCTGATCGGTCGCGACCCAATGGATCGCGAGAGCATCTGGCAGGACCTGGCGCACTGGCAACGCGGCAGTGCCGGGCAGTTCACTGATCGGGCACTGGCGCTGGTGGAACAAGCCTTGTGGGACTTGGCCGGGCGTGCGCTCAAGTTGCCGGTGCACAAGTTGATTGGCGGTTATCGCGACAAGGTCCCGGCGTACGGCTCGACGATGTGCGGCGATGACCTGCCAGGTGGCCTGTCGACGCCTGACGAGTACGGTCAGTTCGCCGAAAAGCTGGTCCAGCGCGGCTACAAGGCCATCAAGCTGCACACCTGGATGCCGCCGATTTCCTTCGCCCCGAACCCACAAATGGATATCCAGGCCTGCGCCGCCGTGCGTGAGGCGGTCGGTCCCAACATCGCGTTGATGCTCGACGGCTACCACTGGTACAGCCGCATGGACGCGCTGACCATCGGCAAGGCACTGCAGGAACTGAATTTCGTCTGGTTCGAAGAGCCGATGATGGAAGACTCGGCAGAGTCCTATGCCTGGCTGGCGGCCAACCTGGACATTCCGGTACTGGGCCCGGAAAGCATCGCCGGCAAGTTCCATAGCCGCGCCAGTTGGGTCACCCAGAAATCCTGTGACATCCTGCGTGCCGGCGTGGCCGGGGTCGGGGGTATCGGGCCATGCCTGAAGGTGGCGCACTTGGCCGAATCGTTCGGCATGGACTGTGAAGTCCACGGCAATGGCGCGGCGAACCTGGCGGTGGTCGGTGCTATCAGCAATTGCCGTTGGTATGAGCGCGGGCTGCTGCACCCGTTCCTCGACTACGAAGAAGTCCCGGCGCACCTCAACAGCATCGTCGACCCGATGGATGCCGACGGTTTTGTGCATCTGTCCGACCGGCCGGGGTTGGGCGAGGACATCAACTTCGCGTATATCGAGGCCAACACCTTGTCTCGACATTGATCCTGTTCCACGCCTGAGGCCGATGGCTGCCCGGGCGACAAGTCTTTATAAATATAAGAAAGGACTGAACCATGAATCTCTGGCCCAAGCGCCTGACCAGGCTGCTGTGTGTCGCCGTGGCCCTGTGCGCAGTGCAGGTGCCCGTCAGCCTGGCCCAAGGCGAAACGCCCCCCGACCAATTGGTGGTGGGCATGAGCATGATCAACCTGCTGTCCCTGGACCCTGCGGCGGCCACCGGCCTGGAGGTCGCCGAAGTCAACGCCAACGTCTATGACATGCTCCTGGAACAGGATGCGGCGCAACCGGACACGCTGATTCCGGCCCTGGCGAAAACCTGGGACGTCAGCCCCGACCGCATGCGCCTGACCTTCCAGTTGCGCGACGACGTACGCTTTCACTCCGGTGCGCCACTGACCGCGCAAGACGTCGCCTGGTCATTGCAACGGGTGGTCACCCTCAACCGCGCCCTGGCTTCGACCTGGAAAGCCTACGGTTTCACCGCCGACAACGTCGTCAAGCTGATGCGCGCCGAAGGGCCGCACACCTTTGTCATGGAGTTGCCGCGCGTCACCGACCCGATGCTGGTGCTCAACACCCTGGCGACTTCACCCAGCGCCTTCATCATCGATCGCAGTGTCGCCTTGCAACATCAGGTCGGCGACGATCAGGGGGCGGCGTGGCTGGCGACGCACACGGCCGGGTCTGGCGCGTTCAAGCTCGACATCTGGCGTGCCAACGATGTGATCCTGATGAGTCGTCATGACGACTATTGGCGCGGCCCTGCGAAGTTGCGCCGGGTGATCATGCGCAACATGACCGAGTCCCAGGCCCTGCGCCTGATGGTCGAGCGCGGTGACCTGGACGTCGCCCGCGGTATGGCGGCCACGGACATCAAGGCGCTGGGCAAGGTCGATGAAGTGCGCATCCAGAGCATCGCCCGCGGCACGCTGTACTACGTGGCGATGAGCATGCAGCAACCGTTGTTCCAGGACATCCGCGTGCGCCAGGCCATCCGCCTGCTGATCGACTACCAGGGCATCAATGACGTGGTCATGCCGCACTACGGTGTGATCAATCAGCGGCCCTTGCAACTGGGGCTGCCGGCACGCCTGGACGATCCGGGTTATCGCCTGGACGTGGCCGAGGCCAAGCGTCTGTTGGCGGCGGCCGGACATGCCGAAGGCTTCAAGGTGACCATCCGTTCGCTGACCGATCCGCCGTTCATCAACATCGCCACCAGCCTGCAAGCGACACTGGCCCAGGCGGGAATCCAGGCGACGATCATCACCGGCACCGGCAACCAGATCTATGGGGCGATGCGCGACCGCCAGTTCGATATCCTCGTCGGTCGTGGCGGTGGTGGGGCGGAGCGTCATCCGCATTCGAGCCTGCGGGCCCTGGTGTACAACCCGGACAACCGCACCGAAGCCAAGCTGAGCAACTTCCAGGGCTGGCGTACCTCGTTCTTCAACCCGCAGCTCAATCAACTGATCGAGCAAGCCGAGCGCGAGCGTGACCCCGAGCGCCAGCGCGAAATCTACGCGCAGATCCAGACCCTCTACGACCAACAGGCCGGGGCGATCATGCCGGTCTCACAGATGGTGGACGAAGTGGTGATCCATGCGGATGTGCGCAACTACATCGGCCACACCGCCGCCACCACACGTCTTCGGGACGTCTACAAGCAGCGCTGAAATCGACGGCCACAGGGCCAAGGCAGGAATGAACATGTCGACTGCATCCTTTTCAATCTGGACCACCCGGGCCGCTTCGGCGACCCGGCGCAGTGGCTCGGTGGCGGTGACGCTGCTGGGGTTGCTGCTGCTGACCTTTTTCATCGGGCGAGTGATGCCCCTGGACCCGGTGCTGGCCATCGTTGGCCCGGACGCCGACGCCTCGGCCTACGCCCAGGTGTACAAAGAGCTGGGCCTGGACAAGCCGTTGTGGACCCAATTCGCGATCTACCTGGGCGATCTGCTGCACGGTGACTTCGGCATGGCCTTGCTGACCGGCAACCCGGTCATCACCGACATCGCCCGGGTCTTCCCGGCCACGCTGGAACTGGCGACCCTGGCCATTCTGTTCGGTGTGTTGGCGGGCTTGCCGCTGGGTGTCTACGCGGCGACGCATCAGGGACGCGCCGGTGACCATGTCGCACGGTTGATCACGTTGTTCGGTTACTCCACGCCGATTTTCTGGATTGGCATGATGGCTTTCCTGGTGTTCTACGCCTGGCTGGGTTGGGCCGGCGGCGTCGGGCGTATCGGCCTGGCCTATGACGGGCTGATCCCGAAACACACCGGGCTGCTGTTGATCGACACTGCCTGGTCGGGCGAGTGGGAGGCCTTTCGCAGTGCGCTGCGCCACATCCTGCTGCCGGCGGTGATCCTCAGCTTCAACTCGGTCGCCTACATCAGCCGCATGACCCGCAGTTTCATGCTCGAGCAACTGTCCCAGGAGTACATCATCACCGCCCGGGTCAAGGGCTTGTCCCAGCGCCGCATCGTCTGGGGCCATGCCTTCGGCAACATCCGCGTGCAACTGTTGACCATCGTCGCGCTGGCCTACGGCGGCCTGCTGGAGGGCGCGGTGCTGATCGAAACCGTGTTCGCCTGGCCGGGCTTCGGCCAGTACCTGACCAGCAGTTTGCTGCTCGGTGACATGAACGCGGTGATGGCTTGCGTGCTGTTGATCGGCCTCATCTTCGTGACGCTGAACCTGATCAGCGACGCGCTGTACAAGATCTTCGACCCGAGGACTCGCTAATGAACCTGCCCCTGGTTTCCAGCGCACCCGGCGCCGCCGCGCTGCCCGCTTCCAGTACCGCAGCGATGGCCGCCAGCACCTTGCGCCTGCTGCGTTTCCTGCTGCGCAACCCGATGACCTTCGCCGGCCTGGTCGTCGTCGCTACCCTGATGCTGGTCGCGGCTTTCGCACCCTGGATCGCCGGTCATGATCCGCTGCTGCAGAACCTCGCCGGCGCGTTGCAGTCACCCAGCAGCGCGCACTGGTTCGGCACTGACGAATACGGTCGCGATGTGTTCGCCCGGCTGGTGTATGGCTCGCGCATCACCCTGTACATCGTCTTGCTGGTGACGGTGATTGTCGGCCCCATCGGTCTGCTGGTCGGGACGGTGTCCGGTTACTTCGGTGGTTGGGTCGACAGCCTGTTCATGCGCATCACCGACATCTTCATCTCGTTCCCCAGCCTGGTCCTGGCGCTGGCCTTCATCGCCGCCCTCGGCCCGGGCCTGGAGCACGCGGTGATCGCCATCGCGCTGACGGCCTGGCCGCCGATTGCCCGGCTCGCCCGCGCCGAAACCCTGCCGCTGCGCAACGCCGACTTCGTCGTTGCGGTGCAACTTCAGGGCGCGTCCAGTACCCGGGTCATCCTGCGCCACATCATCCCGATGTGCCTGTCGTCGGTGATCATCCGCCTGACCATGAACATGGCGAGCATCATCCTCACCGCCGCCGCCCTGGGCTTTCTTGGCCTCGGCGCCCAGGCACCGCTGCCGGAGTGGGGCGCGATGATCTCTACCGGGCGGCGCTACATGCTCGAAAGCTGGTGGCTGGTGGCGACGCCCGGTGCGGCGATCATGCTGGTCAGCCTGGCCTTCAACCTGTTGGGCGACGGCTTGCGCGACGTCCTCGACCCACGCAGCCAATCCTGAGGAACAGGCCATGACTGAGATAAAACTTGCGGTACAGGACTTGTGCGTGGAGTTTCGCAACGCCGGCAAAACCTCGTTGGCGGTGCGTGACGTGTCGTTCACCCTGGGCCGGGAAAAACTCGCCATCGTCGGTGAATCCGGCTCGGGCAAATCCACCGTCGGCCGCAGCCTTTTGCGTCTGCATCCGCCGACCGCGCGGGTCACCGCCAAGACGTTGCGCTTCGCCGACATCGACCTGTTGGCCGCCAGCGAAAAGCAGATCCAGGCGATTCGCGGCGCGCGCATGTCGATGATCATGCAGGACCCCAAGTACTCGTTGAACCCGGTGGTGCGGGTCGGTGAACAAATCGCCGAGGCCTACCTGGCCCATCACAAGGTGCCCCATCGCGAAGCCCGCGAACGCGCCTTGGATATGCTCGCCAAGGTGCACATTCGCGACCCTCGGCGGGTCTACGACCTGTACCCCCACGAGGTCTCGGGCGGCATGGGCCAGCGGATCATGATCGCCATGATGGTAATCACCGATCCCCAGGTGATCATCGCCGACGAACCGACTTCGGCGCTGGACGTGTCGGTGCGCCGACAGGTGCTCAACGTGCTGGAAGAGTTGGTCAGCGAGCGGGACCTGGGGCTGATTTTCATCAGTCACGACCTGAACCTGGTGCGGCATTTCTGTGACCGCGTGCTGGTGATGTACGCCGGTCGCGTGGTCGAGTCGATCGCCGCCGCCGACCTGGATAACGCCACCCATCCCTACACCCAGGGCCTGTTGGCCGCATTGCCGAGCCTGGACCATCCACGCGCCACGCTGCCGGTGCTGCAGCGCGACCCCCACTGGTTGAATGCTTGAGGAGCCTGTCATGAGCATGATTGAAATCGCCGGCCTGAATCTCAGTTTTGGCACAGGCGCGACACTGAACGCGGTACTGCACGACGTCGATTTGAGTGTCGCCGAAGGCGAGGCATTCGGCCTGGTGGGGGAGTCCGGTTCGGGCAAGACCACCGTGCTGCGCTGCCTGGCCGGGCAGTACCAACATTGGAGCGGACAGCTGCGGGTCGCAGGGCAAGCCGTCACGCGCAACCTGCCGCTGAACCACTATCGCACGGTGCAGATGGTGTTCCAGGACCCGTATGCCTCGTTGCACCCGCGCTATACCGTCGATGCCGCGCTGCAAGAACCGTTGCGTATCCATGGCATCGACGGGCGTGCGCAGAAGGTCAGCGAGATCCTGCGCAAGGTCGGCTTGAACGACAGCTTCCGCTTCCGTTATCCGCACCAGTTGTCCGGTGGTCAGCGCCAACGGGTGGCGATTGCCCGAGCGCTGATCCTGCGTCCCCGGGTGCTGTTGCTGGACGAGCCGACCTCGGCGCTGGATGTTTCGGTGCAGGCGGAGATCCTCAACCTGCTGGCCGACTTGCGTCGCCAGGAAGGGCTGACCTACCTGATGGTCACCCATGATCTGGCGGTGGTTGCGCACCTGTGTGATCGGTTGGCGGTGATGCAGCAGGGCAGGGTGGTGGAGACGCTCGACAGTCATCTGCTGGCGAGCGATGGCGCCACCCATGCGTACACCCGTTTGCTGGTGCAGGCCAGTCGGGACATACAGCGAGTACCTATCGCTGTCTGAGTTTTGTTTTAACTAAGCAGTTGTACTTGTTTTAACCCGTAAAAGACGTTGAGCCCCAGGTATCAATGCCGCGCACGCGCTCGCCTGTGATTTGGCGTTTACCCCAACTTACTATTCAACCAACAAGAATAAAAACCATGAAAAAGACACTCGTAGTACTTTCTGTCGCTTCGTTGTTCACATCGGTTGTTGCCCAGGCCGATACCGGTTATATCAATGTGCGCCATCAATATGCGGAAAAAACCCGCATGCACGCCGACCGTGCCAAGTTTGGTATTCGGCTGGACAACGGTGTGGGGCTGGAAGGGGAACTCAAATACAAGACCGCCGGTGACCGGCAAGACGTCGCCTTCGACAATACCGTTGGCAGCGGCCATGAATTTACCGTCAACTACCAACACAAGATCAATGACCGCTGGACGCTGACGCCTTCGCTGGCCCTGGACAGCGATGAGGAGTCCACCACCTACAAAATGGGCCTGCGCCTGGGTTACAAGATCACCAAGGAACTGAGCATCGCCGGTCGCTACCGTTTTGACTCAGCCAAGCTTGACCGCGACCAGATCGACCGTGACGTACCGGATAATGGGCAGGACGATCAGAAGGTCAACCGTTACGATGTTTATATCAACTATGGTCCTCAAGGACCGTGGGCCTATGAATATCAATTGACTTACTTCGATGCCGACTACATTCGCTATAACGGCGGCACCGACGACTATGAACAAAATGCCGTGGTCAAATACCAGTGGGATAAACGCTGGGCGCCGTTCTTTGAGGTCGGTGATATTAAAGTCAACTCGGTCGACAGTGATCGCCAATTGCGGCTGCGGGTCGGTGTTAAATACAGCTTCTTCTAAGTTATGTGAACACTGGGATCAAAAACTGTGGGAGCGAGCTTGCTCGCGATAGCGGTCTGCCTGTGCCGATGATGTTGGATGTATCGCCGTCATCGCGAGCAAGCTCGGCTCCCACAGAAGCAGTGTGGGTTATTCGTTGTAGAACGCCTGGCGTTGTTGGGTTTCACACAGGCGCATGCGGCTGTTGCTCAAATGCAGGTACATGGCCGCTCGCGCTGCATCGACATGACCGCTGGCGATGGCGTCGAAAATCTGCTGGTGTTCGGCGTTGATCCCCTGCAGGTACGCACTGCGATCACTTTGCCCGGAGTAGGCAGAGTTCATGCGCGTACGCGGGATCAGCTTCGTGCCCAGGTGCTTCATGATGTCGATCAGGTAGTAATTGCCGGCCGCCTTGGCGATTTTCAGATGGAACTGGAAATCGGCATTGATGGTGGTGCCGGACTTTTCCGGGCCTTGCAGCAACGCCTCCAGCGCCTGGGCCAATTCGGCCAGCGCTTCAGGCGTTGCGCGCTCGGCGGCCATGCCGGCGGCCTGGACTTCCAGGCTCAGGCGAAACTCCAGCAGGTTGAGCACATCCGACAACGTGGCAATCGTCGCTGGCCCCAAGGTGAAGCCCTCCGGCGCCGGCATGTCCAGGACAAAGGTGCCGACGCCATGCCGCGTCTCCACCAGCCCCGCCGCCTGCAAGCGCGACAGCGCCTCGCGCACCACCGAACGACTGACGCCTTCGGCCTCCATGATGTGCACTTCGGTGGGGAGCTTTTCGCCACACTTGAGAATGCCGTCACGCATGCGCTGGGCAAAGCGGTCGACCAGGGTTTCGGCGAGGCGGCGCGGCTTGTTCAGTGGAGATAACGCTTGATCCGTCATCGGCTTGCTCTTGGGTGATCAGCGGGCATTATAGTGAGTTTTGGCGCAAGGTCGCGGCTATAATGCCGCGATCGTCTGGCTTTAATGGATAGGTGCAATGGACCGTGTCACACCCGATCGACGCCTGAGCATGACCCAGCAACTGGTGGTCGACCTGACGCAGCAGATACTGGCCGGCGAACTGCCTGCGGGCAGCAAGCTGCCGACCGAACAGGTCATCATCAAGGAACGCGGCGTCAGCCGGACAGTGGTTCGCGAAGCCATGTCGCGGCTCCAGGCCGAAGGTTTGGTGGAAACCCGTCACGGCATTGGCACCTTCGTGGTGGACACCGCCCGCCCGGGGGATTTCCAAGGCAGCAAACACGTCAAGGGCGGCGCCTACGATGCATTGGCCGTCATCGAACTGCGCCTGAGCCTGGAAGTGGAAGCGGCCGGCATTGCCGCGCAACGGGCCACGCCCGAGCAATTGCTGGCGATGCGTGAAGCGCTCGACATGGCGAATGCTTTTGACGCAACGGATGACGAAAGCGCCCGGGTCGATTTCGAGTTTCATCTACAGATCGCCCAGTGCACGGGCAACAGTTTTTTCATCGACGCCATGGCCCATGTGGGCAATGCGTTGATCGCCGTCGTGCAACAGGCCGGGCCGACTGTGACGAGTGAAAATCGGGCGTTGGTGGTGCGCGAGCGCGAGCAGATCTACGCGGCGTTGGCGCGGCATGATGCGCAAGCGGCGCGGGCGTCGATGCGCTTGCATCTGATCAATATGCTGCAGCGGGTTCGGGGCGTGGTTGAGTTGACGGCGCAATAATCTCCACCGCAGAACCCTGTGGGAGCGAGCTTGCTCGCGATAGCGGCGGATCAGTCAACATTAGTGTGGCTGACACACCGCCATCGCGAGCAAGCTCGCTCCCACAGTTTTTGATCTCGGGGGTTTGCAAATGCTGTGTCCAGCACCGACCCCCTGTGGGAGCGAGCTTGCTCGCGATGACGGTGGCCCATCCTCTTGCTAGTTGCGCTTCCAGCACTCCGCAAACCGAGCACACACACCGTAACGCTCGTCCATCTGCGCCATCCTCTCCAGGTGATGACCTACCGCTTCGACCGTCACTCCATTCCCGATCCGGAAGTACTCCACCATCATCGCGACGTCCAGGTCGATCTCGGCTTTTTCCGGCTTGGCATTGGCGGTTTTGGGCAACGCCCACTGTTCCAACTGCTCGTCCTTCAACTGCCGCAGGCGCGTCTGGTATTCGTCCCTGAAGCGTTCCATCGAGTGCGCCTTGTTCTGCGCCATGTCATCGCCAAACGTCTTCAGGTTTTCCCGGTACAGCGTCCAGTAGTCAGCCGGCAACTCGAAACCGAGCTTGGCCTTGCGTTCGCTGATCAGGGTGTCCAGCTTCTCTGGCGAATAAGGCTCGACTTTTTCCTTGGCCGGATCGGTCTTCACGGTGACGACCAGGCTTTTATCGATGACTCGATTCATCAGCTCCAAGCGATGGGGCGTGTCCGGGTAGGTCTTGGGGAACAGCGGATTACGACCGGCGCAGGCGGGAAAGTCTTTTTTCAGGATCGGGATCGGTGTGCGTACGTCCTTGCCGTCGACCCGTTGCAAGCGTTGCAGCTGAGTCAGGCAGAAGTTCTTCTCGGACTTGAACGTCACCTCGTATTCGGCATTGGCCTCGGGCGTAAAGTTGAAGCCCTTGCCGCACACGGCATAACCGCTGTTCATGTTGGTGCGCAGGTGAATCTGCTCACCGGGCTTGAGCTTGACCTCCAAATAACCCCTGGCATCCTTGGGCGCCGGAACGCTCATCCCCACCCGCCGCGCGGTATCGCTCAGCAGCATATTGTTGAGAATGCCCGTGGTTTGCCCGTCGCAATGGGCCGCGTCGAAATAATCCAGCGTGGCGTTGCTGGTATTGGCGACGAACCGCAACTTGGCGGCGTCCGGTTCGATGGCATCGGGATAACTGCCATTGACGCTGCAGCCGCCGAGCAATACAAACAACGCGGACAATGCTAACAACGGGGCAGGGCAGCGAGGCAGGGCGAGCATAGGTCATCCTTGAAGGATCGATAAAGTTGGCGAATGCTACTGAAGTGCCACTATTGCGTCCATCACCTGCCGCTGGGCTGTAGGCAATACCCTCATCTTCTCGACAAGGACTTATCGATGATCGACTTCAACAACAAAGGCTTCTTCAAGCTCAAGCAAAACGACGAATACGCCGAACGTGTCACGGCCCTGCTGCTGGACGGTGAACAGGTCATCGACGCTTATAAATCCATGCGCGATGGGGTGGTCTTCACCAACAAACGCATCATCGCGGTGAACGTGCAAGGCATCACCGGCAGCAAAAAAGACTTCACTTCCTTGCCCTACAAAAACATCGTCGCCTACTCGGTCGAAACCTCCGGCACCTTCGACCTGGATTCTGAACTGGAGATCTATTTTTCATCCCTAGGCAAAGTGAAATTCGAATTCACCGGCAAGACCGGCATTGTGGAAATCTCCAAGGTGATCTCCAAACACCTGCTGACCTGATCGGCAAACTCAGTGTCCACCGCCAACCCCCGTGGGAGCGGGTGTTTGCAAATGCAGCGTTCACCGCTGCCCCCCTGTGGGAGCGAGCTTGCTCGCGAAGACGGAGGTACAGCCAACATCACCGGCCCAGACAGACCGCCATCGCGAGCAAGCCCGCTCCCACAGGGGCAGCATCCGCCCGTTGAAGCTCAGGGCTACAGCGCCGGCCCCTTCAACTCGATCTGGTTGCCATCCGGATCGAAGCAGTAGATCGACCAACCCTTGCCCTCCGCGCCATAGCGCATCTGCGCTTTCTCAACGGTCAGGCCGGCCGAGGCCAAATGCGCGAGGAGGGCTTGCTCATCAAACGGCTCGATACGCAGGCACAGGTGATCGACATTGTGCCCCTGCTTGCCGGGCGCCGGCCCACCCTGGCGACCGAGAGGCCCGTCGACGGCCACCAGGTCAATCATCGAAACACCGGTGCCCAGATGAAGCATGCCTAGATCGTCCCGGCGCTTCTTGAGCTCGCAACCGAGCACCGACGTGTAGAAAGCGAGGCTGCGCTCGATGTCTTTTACGCGCAGGACGATGTGGTCGATACGTTGAATCGTGAAGTTCTTCATACAGGCCTCATGTGCTCAGTGCCGCATGTTTATTGCCACAGCAATTCCACACGCTATCGGGGCTTCTGATACCGTGCAAAAAAACATGATCTGGAGAATGGCATAAGCATGAAGGCTCCACGAATTTTTATGATCCACGCAACCCCTTTGGCAATCGAGCCCATCACGGCGGCCTTTGCCCGGCATTGGCCGCAGGCACGGATCATCAATCTGCTCGAGGACTCGCTGCCCCAGGACCGGGTGGAAGAGGGCGAGTTGACCACGAGCATGAAGGCGCGCTTCCTGACGCTGTCCCACTACGCCGTACAAAGCGCGGCGGATGCCATTCTGTTTACCTGCTCGGCGTTTGGCGATGCCATCGACCTGGTTAAACCCGAGGTGGCCATTCCCGTGCTCAAGCCGAACGAAGCCATGATCGACCAGGCGCTGAGCCAGGCATCGCGCATTGCTGTGCTGGCAACGTTCGAGCCCACCATTACCTCGATGATGCCCGAGTTCAAGCAAGCGGCAGAGCGCAGTGGTCGCGCGGTGGAAGTGGTGCCCTATTTCGTTCCGGGTGCATTGCAGGCGTTGAAAGACGGCAACCCACAAGCCCACGATGCTGCCATTGTGGAAATGGCCGCTCAGGTTAAGGATTGCGACTTGATCTGCTTCGCCCAGTTCTCGATGACCAGTGCCGCCGAACAGGCCCAGGCTCGCTCCGGACTACCGGTATTGACCACGCCCGACAGTGCCGTGCTGGCGCTGCGCAAGTTGCTCTAAACGGATGATTTCGTTTCTTTCCAGGATGGATGATTTACCCCATGCCCAAGTTCAACGCTCACCTCGGTTTTCAGTTCAATGAAGTGCCTTTTCTACAACGCATCGAAGCCGCCGCCGCTGCGGGCTTTCGCGCGGTGGAATTCCCGTCGCCCTATGAGTTCGACGCCAGTCTTCTGGCCGATCACCTGACTCAACACAACCTGCCGTTGATCCAGTTCGCCGCACCGGCTGGCGTGACCAAAGGCATCGCCGCCTTGCACGGCCAGGAAGAGGCGTTTCGCAGTGGCTTGCTCCAGGCTGCTCGCTATGCGAAGGCGCTGGCGTGTTCGGATGTCCACATCATGTCGGGCGTTACGACTCAGGAAGACGCCGCGCTTATCTATGGGCGCAATCTGGAGTACGCCGTCAAATTTCTCGAAGACCAGGGTTTGCGGCCGTTGATCGAAGTCATCTGTGTGCAGGAAATGCCGGACTACTACATGTCCGACTTCAGCAAGGCGCAACAGGTGCTGGAGACGTTCCCGAGTGTCGGGCTGATCCTCGATCTTTACCACGCCCAACGGCTGACCGGGGACGCTGCGGATGTCCTGGCTCGCTTCTATGACCGAACCGTCCATGTGCAAATTGCCGACTGCCCGGGGCGTCATGAACCAGGGACGGGGAGCATGGATTTTGCGGCTTTGTTCGCAGACCTGGAGCGGCGTGGCTACCAAGGGTGGATCGGCTGTGAATACCGTCCCACCGGCTCTACCGTGGCAGGCCTTGATTGGATCAAACAGTTCAGCGCCTGACAAACAGCTAGCCTGCCTCCACCCCCCCTGTGGGAGCGAGCTTGCTCGCGATAGCGGATTCATAGTCAACCAATCTGCTGGCTGATACACCGCCATCGCGAGCAAGCTCGCTCCCACAAAAAAAGCGGCCCGGTCTGTGGGAAATCTGCTGCCCGTCTATCCTAGGTAGTCTTGAACCAGGCGCGGAATCGGCAACCGATCACCCAGGGACTCCCACACCATGAAAAAACAAGAACAAGACGACCTCATCCAAACCCTGAAAACCCGCTTCGAAAAAAACCTGAACCGCCACCCAGACATTCTCTGGGCCGACGTCCAGGCCAAGCTCGAAAACAACCCCAATGCCCTGAAGTCCCTCCAGGCCATGGAAGCCACCGGAGGCGAGCCAGACGTTATCGGCCTCGATCCGAAAACCGGCGCTGTCACCTTCTGTGATTGCGCCAAAGAAAGCCCAACCGGTCGCCGAAGCCTCTGCTACGACCGTGCCGCCTTGGACGCACGCAAGGAGAACAAGCCCAAAGGCAGTGCCGTCGAAATGGCCGAAGAAATGGGCATCGTCCTGCTGACGGAAGAGCAGTACCGAGCCCTGCAAACGCTCGGCGAGTTTGATGCAAAAACATCCAGTTGGCTGGCAACCCCTCCAGCGCTTCGCGCCCTCGATGGGGCGATTTTTGGCGACTACCGATATGGTCGGGTGTTCATCTACCACAATGGCGTGCAGTCGTATTACGCGGCGCGTGGGTTTCGTGGCGTGCTAAGCATCTAAGCAAACCCGTGGCGAGGGAGCTTGCTCCCGCTGGGTTGCGAAGCGGCCCCAAACCCATTCACCGCGGTGCACCAGGAGAAACGGTGTCGGCAGGTTTTGCGGCTGCTGCGCAGCCGAGCGGGAGCAAGCTCCCTCGCCACAAGAGCTGATGCGTTCGAAGGATCGCGGTGAGGCAAAACCGCCTCACTCAAACACCAGAATCTCACACCCCTTGGCTTCAACCATCTGCGCAAACCCAGGCAACCGCGCCACAAACTCCGTCTCAAACGCCAGGTACCGATCCTGCCCCGGCACATAACGAACATCCGGTTTAATACGCGGGATGTCCTTGCTCGACAGCTTCACCACCTCATCACTGCCCTGATTCCAAAACCACGCCAGCGTGTGTGTGCCAAAGGTGTTGGCGCGATAACTCCACACCCACCAATCCCCATGCCCCCGGGCCACATGAAGCTGCCCATGAAACGTGCGCAACGTAATGACCTGCTTGGGCTGCGTGACAAGCAGGCGCGTGTCCTGGCGCAGCTCACTGCCGAAGCCGTCCAATGTCGCCTTCGTCGCAGTGCCAGTCATGAAGTTGAAGCGCCACGCCAACAACACCGTTTCCTGATAACCCGAGTGCTCAACGTTCTGCCGCGCGCCTTCGCTGAACAGCAGAACCTCGTCACCCCCCAGGTACGCGGTTGAGGCCCGCAGCTTATAGGCCTCAGCGGGCATCGGTTTGGCGACGAAGGCCTGGTGCGGCGATTCTTGATTCCAAGTCCAGCAGCGCGGGCCGTTGTGCTGCATGAACAGCAAGCGACCAGGACCGACGGGCAGGATCGTCAGTTCATCCGCGTACTCGAAAATCACCTCGCTGCTGTCCGCCGTGATTCGCCAGATCCGCGTCACATGCTCGGGGTCGTAAATATGCTGGCGTTCGAATATCTCCGAGCCCACCACCACGCAAGGCTGTTCAAATTCCGGCCATTGCACCCCGGCAGGCCCGAACGCCGCGATCTCATCGCCTTGCCGAATTTCGTATTGATAACGGTCATCCGCGCTGTAATCGCCGCGTATGACCCGACGTTTCCACAGGTTGCGCTGGGCATCGGCATCGATGAGCTGCAAGTCCGCGGCGTCCACGCCATCGGTCCTGTGTTCGAGCATGTCCTGCTCGGTGGGCGGCCACTGGTTGTAATCGATCAGGAAGCACAACCACTGGTCTTCGTCCTGCTCGGTAATGGCGGCCCAACCGTTGCGGTAGTTGTACTCATGCACATAGGTGGCGCCGGGATAGTCATGGACTTCCTGCAGCCAATTCAACTTGCTGCGTTTGGCCTTGGGTTTTTTGCGCTCGACTGCGACAGGTTTCGGCGGCTCGATCAACGTCGGCGTGTAGCCTGGCTCTGCGTTTTGTTCCCGCCAGTGTTGCGCAAACGCCTCGCGCTGATCGGCCGGGAAAACCACCGGTCGGTAATCATCGCCACCAGCGTCCAGATTCCACAGGTCGAAGCCGTGACGCGCCAACACAGTCGCCAACGCCTCGAAACAGACCTCGGGCATCTCGTTGGACAACTCATCCAACAACGCCTCGAACCCCGGGCCGGCAAACACATCGATGTCGGGGTAGTAATGCTGCAGCAGCCCGAGCAAGTCGCTGCCCGGTGTTTTCCAATCGATATGAACCAATGGATCAAATGGCGATGGCGTCACGACTGTCTTCCTTGTGGATTCTCTGCGCATCTTAGCTGCACACCGCCGAACTCAAGCAAACCAATAAGCCGATTTTGATTGACTGGCCGTGCACAGCCCCCTGTGGGAGCGAGCTTGCTCGCGATAGGGCCCGGTCAGGCAACATGGATATCGGCTGGTCCACCGCTATCGCGAGCAAGCTCGCTCCCACAGGTCGATCAAAAGGACAACCACCCACCCCGTGGCGAGGGAGCTTGCTCCCGCTGGACTGCGTAGCAGCCCCAACCCATCCCAATCAAAACTCCGGAAAATCACCCAAATAACAAACCGACGAACTCCCCTCCGCCCGTTTCTCCACCTCATCTTCCAACCACTGCGCCAACACCACCGCATTGTTCTCAACAGTCGACTTGGCCGCATACACCAACGTCAGCGTCCCATCCCGCGCAATATCCACCAGCTTCCACCAATGCTCTGGCCGCGCCGCCAGCTCACGCCGATACGCCACGCTGAACTCGGCAAACGAAACCGCCCCCGCCTTGAACGCCTTGCGCAACTCATGGGAAGGCCCGACCTCCGGTAGCCACTGCGCAATCGCCAACGCATCCTTGCGACAATTGCGCGGCCACAAGCGGTCCACCAGAACCCGTACGCCATCCGCGGCGCTGGCTGTTTCATAGGCGCGTTTGCACTGGATCATCAAAGCCTGCCTGTCGAAGTAGGATCGCCTCAGCATAGCGGCCATGGACAAATCGGCGCCTTCAAGTCTTCGCCGCACCTGCCGCTATTGGTGTAACGATTTTTACCGATCCATCGATTTTGCGTTGCGATACCGTTGCTTTCCGGCAATTAATTGGCAAACGCACGATAAGAGAACGTAGCGAATGGACGACGGACGATACGAAAGGCGGGCGGCGATGGAGGCAAGCGCGGCGGTGTCGTCCGAGCCGCCGCATATTCTGCTGATCGACGACGTCCCGGAGGATATCCGTGCGACGCTCATCCTGCTCAAGGCCCAACCCTGGCGAGTTTCCCTGGCCAGCGATGCCCACCAGGGTTATCAGCGGGCACTGGCCTTGCGTCCGGATTTGATCGTGCTGGACGTGCACATGCCGCACATGAACGGTTTCAGCCTGTGCCGGCTGTTGCGCGAGGCGCCATCGACTCGGCACACGCCCATCCTGTTCCTGTCTTCAGCCAACAGCTCCATCGAACGCCTGGAAGGGCTCACCGTGGGCGGGGTGGATTACATCCCCAAGTCCTGCGCGCCCGAGGAAGTGCTGGCGCGTATCAAGATCCACCTGCAATTGACCTGGCGCGCGCCGCCCACCCATCAACACAACCCGGCGGATCCGGAGCCGGAAGGCGACGAGATCGTCCTGCGCGCCGCGATGCGGTTGATCGAAGACCACCTCGATGACATGCCGTCCCTGGTCCAACTGGCGCAAAAAGTCGGCACTCACGAGAAACGTCTCTCGCGGATTTTTCGCGAGCACCTGGGGCTGACCGTGTTCGCCTATATTCGCGACGCACGATTGCGGCGCGGCCAGGATCTGCTTTCCGAAAGCGCCATGAGCGTGCAGGACGTTGCCGAACTGGTGGGCTTTCGCAACGCCTGCAACTTCACCACGGCCTTCCGCCAGCGAATCGGCATGACGCCCAGTCAGTTTCGCCAGCAAGCCCTGGGCATCACCGAAACCGAGTTGGCCGGGCGCGCCTGATGCGGCTTCTACAGGTTTTATTGCTGACGATAGCGTTGTTATCCACAGGCTTGCTGCGCGCCGCGCCTGTGGATATCTGCCGGGCTGACCACCTGGACCTGATGCCCGCGATGCAAATTTTCGAGGACACCCAGGCCAGCCTGAGCCTGGAAGAAGTCACTCAACTACCCAACACGTATTTCAACCACGCGACCCCTGGCTGGCCGACCCAAGGCTACAGCCGCTCCGCCTTCTGGTTGAAAGTGCAGCTCAGCAACACAAGCACTGCGGCGTGTTCGCGTCTGCTGGTGGTCGGCGCGCCGCGCCTGGAAGATATCCGCGTCTATCAACCGGGTCAGGATGCCCATGCCGGTGGCGCCTATCCCTTGACCGAATGGCCGCAGCCGGCGACACGTCAACCGGCGTTCCCGGTCTCGCTGGCGGCAGGGGAGAGCGCCACGCTGCTCATCCGCGTGGCGAGCAATTTCCAGATGTTGCTGGAGCCGGAACTGTGGTCGGAACCGGCGCTGCTGCGCA
Organism: Pseudomonas sp. Lb2C2; assembly: GCF_052112205.1. Taxonomy (NCBI): domain Bacteria; kingdom Pseudomonadati; phylum Pseudomonadota; class Gammaproteobacteria; order Pseudomonadales; family Pseudomonadaceae; genus Pseudomonas; species Pseudomonas sp. Lb2C2. The sequence goes on from NZ_JAUTYW010000002.1 coordinate 302,520, forward strand.
GTCAGCAACAGACCTACCTGAGCGACGGACTCACCCTCGGTATTGTCCTGCTGGTGGTCCCGTTCGGTTTCATCGTCGGCTGGATCCTGCGCTCCCAACTGCTGACCGTGAACGCGGGCGCGGTATTGAGCTACATCCTGCTGACCTGCATCCTCAACGGCTACCTGATCTATTGGCCCACCGCACTTGGCTGGGCACGCGAGTTGCTGACCTGCGCCAGCGCGTTCTCGTTTGTACTCTTCCTGGCCTACATACGCGTCCTGTTGCAGGTTGCCCGTCTGCCCAGAATCATCGGCTGGAGCTATTGGGGGCCGCTGCTGGGCTGCATCCTCGGCCGACTCTGGTGGCTGAAGATCGATCCAGTCCAAGGCGCGCAGATCGTCCAGATATCCTTGATGAGTTTCTATGGCGTACTGCTCGCCACGCTGTTCATGGCTTGGCGCGCACGACTGAACTACAACTGGATGGCCTGGCTGGTGCCAGCGCTGTTGCTTGGGCAATTGCTGATGCGGCTGTTCTTCCCCCAGGAGCAATTGCCCTGGCAGTCGCCGCAAAGCAAATACAGCTTATCGTCCACCCTGGCGGGCGTGGCGTTGCTGGTGTGCACGTTGATCATGGAAGTCGCCCGCAGCCGCAACCGCGAAAAAAACGCCCTGTCCACCCTCGACCAACAACGCCAAGCCGAACAAGAACGCCTGGAAAGCACCGTGGCCCTGCGCACGTCGCAGCTGCGCGAATCCCTCGCGGCGCGCAGTGCGTTGATGGCGCGGATCAGCCACGACCTGCGCTCGCCGCTGGTGCGCATCATCGACTACGCGCGCCTGCTGCACGCCGGACCGAATCGCGACTATCAAGCGACGATCGAGCGCAACGCCCGCCAGCAACTGGAGCTGATCGACGAGATGCTCGAGTTCTCCCATGGCGAGCTGGAGCAGATGCAACTGACCCTCGCGCCGGGTTATCTGTACGGCTTCCTCAACGAGATCGCAGACGAAGCGGGCTTTCTCGCCGCACGCCAGGGCAACACCTTTGAGGCGGCGCTGGCGGAGGACCTGCCGCCACTGGTAGAGGCCGATTTCAAACGCCTCCGGCAGATCCTCATGAACCTCCTGGCGAACGCGGCGAAATTCACTCGCAACGGCCAGATCCGTTTCGAAGTGAGCGCTTCTTCAGGTGCGAGCACCGACACCGTGGAACTGCGCTTCAGCGTGATCGACACCGGCATTGGCATCGATCCGCAGGAATTCGAACACTTGCTGCAACCGTTCCGCCGCGGCCGCAATGCCCAGCGCTTCGAAGGCAGCGGATTGGGCCTGTCCATCGTCACGCAACTGCTGGAGCGCATGGACAGCCGCCTCGAACCCCAAACCACGGGGCAGGGCAGCCACTTCAGTTTTCGCCTGCAACTGAACTGCGCCCAAGAACACGACTTGGAAAACGGTATCGTCGACAACAACGCCACGCCCCTCGACGGCCAGGGCAAACACGTCCTGCTGGTGGACGACATCGAACAGAACAGCGAATGGCTCTACGACCTGCTGGCCGGTTACGGTTTCGACGTGAGCATGGCGGCGACCGGCGAAGACGCCTTGGCCTGCCTGGCTGAACAATCGATTGACCTGCTGATCAGCGACCAGATGATGCCCGGCATGGACGGGTGGGAACTGCTGCGCCAGGTGCGCGACGGTGCGCGCGATCTACCCGTGATGCTTTATTCCGCAGTGCCGCCACGCAGGCCGGAGAACTATCCACAGGACCTGGCCTTCGACGCAGTACTGCTCAAGCCCGCCGACAGCCGCGAACTGCTGGCGTGCGTCAAGGCTCTGGCCTGCGCGGACACGGCGGGTCCGGCGATGGCTCGGGAGCAATAGCGTGCAGGGTTGGGGTTACCGACTGCTTTTGCTCGGCAGCCTTTCGATGGTGCCCTGGGCGAAGGTCCAGGCCGAACAAACGGTGCCCAGCGTCCTCACGCTCGACGAAACCACCGTCACCGCTCGCCGCCGCGAGGAAGACCCGCAAAACGTGCCGATCCCGATCAACGTCCTCTACGGCGAGCAACTGGACGAAGCCGGTCTGCATCGACTGCAAGACATCCAACAACGCGTGCCGGGCTTGATAGTGTCCGGCCACGACGCCCGTTACGCCGGCTTCGGCCTGCGTGGCTTCGGCGCGACCGCCTACAACGATGGCCTGGAAGGCAGCGTCGGCACCTACGTCGATGGCGTTTACCAGGCGCGCCAGGGCATGGCCTTCACCGAGTTGATGGACATCGAACGCATCGAAGTTTTGCGCGGGCCCCAAGGCACCTTGTTCGGCAAAAACACCACCGCCGGCGCGCTGAACATCATCACCAAACAACCGACGTTCCAGCCCGAAGCCAACCTTGAAGCCAGCTATGGCGAGCGCGGTTTGCGGGAATATCGCGGGACGATTTCCGGGCCACTGCAAGACGACGTGCTGGCCGGGCGACTCAACGTTTTCGACAGCGCCTCCGATGGCGCCGTGGAGAACCTGCAAGACGGCAGCCGCCTCGGCGACGCCGACAGCCAAGGCCTGCGCGGACAACTACTGTGGACGCCGAACACCGACTTCAGCGCCCGCCTGATCGCCGACTATGCCGAGCAAAACGAAGCCGGCAACGTCCTGCTGGTCAATCATTACGGCGAGCAAACCCGCAAACGCGCCAAATTCCTCGGCTATCCACTGACCGAGCCCGACCCCTACAAACGCGAGTCCCGCATCGACGCGCCGGGCCATCCGCAAACCCTGCAGAACGGCGTCTCACTGGAGTTGAACTGGGACCTCGACGAGGCGATGCGCTTCACCAGCATCACCGCCTACCGCGACTGGAACTACCGCGCCACCCGCGACAGCGACAGCACCGCGCTGTCGGTAGTCCAATCCGAAAGCGAACTGGGCCACCGGCAGTTCAGCCAGGAATGGCGCCTGTCCGGCACGGCCGGCTCGTCCGTCGACTATGTCGCCGGCCTCTACTACCTGCGCCAGCAGCTCGACCGGCAGATCGACGCCGAATTCGGCAAGGACGCCGCGCCCTGGTTCGTCGGCGATCAACTGGAGCAACTGAAAAAACTGGGCATCAACATCACCGATCCGAGCCAGGTACCGGCCATGCTGCTGGACGGTGCCCGGCAACGTTACGACGGCGAACAGAAGGGCGACAGCCGCGCCATTTTCGGCCAGCTTTCCTGGCGCCCGATTGACCCGCTGGAACTCACCGGCGGCCTGCGCTACAGCCAGGAGCGCAAGGACGGCTGGATCTCCCGCGACGTCAGCAACCTCGCCCCGCTGACCGGCTTGCCACCAGTGTTCCAGGCCGGTGGGCAATTGCTGCGCGACATCGCCCTCGGCGGTGATTACTACCGCGAGGACTCGATAAAAGAACACAACGTCTCCAGCCTCCTCAGCGCCAGCTACCGCTTCAGCGAGGCGGTGATGGGCTACGTCAGCTGGTCGCGGGGCTACAAGGCCGGCGGCATCAACTTCGACGTGGTCGGCCCGTTCACCGCACCGACCTTCGAGCCCGAGCGGGCCACGTCCCTGGAACTGGGCATGAAAACGCGCTTCTGGGATGAGCGCGCGCTGCTCGACCTCGCCGTCTACCAGACCGACGTCGACAACTACCAAGCGCTCACCTACAGCCCGCCCACCTCGCTGTTCGCGCCCCCGCTGCGGGACAATCTGATCAACGTCGGCAAAGTCCGCCTGCGCGGCATCGAACTCGATTCCGCCTGGCAACTCACCCCCAAACTCACCGGGCGCCTGGGCCTGGCCTGGAGCGATGCGCGCTACCGCAGCTTCCCCAACGCCCCGTGCCCACCGGCCTCGGGCCAATGGACCTGCGACCTCAGCGGCGAGCGCCTCTACAACGCGCCGGAATGGAACCTCAGCAGCGGCCTCGACCACACCCATCCGCTGCCCTACGGATTGGAAGCCTTCAGCGGCATCGACTACAGCTTTCGCACCGGCTACTCCGGCACCCTCGAAGGCGGCGAAGGCAGCTATCAACCCAGCTACGGCCTCACCAATTTGCGCCTGGGCCTGCGCAGCCAGGACCGTGCCTGGGAAGTCGAAGGTTGGGTGCGCAACCTCTTCGACCGCAACTACATCACCGCCGTCTATTCACTGCTCGGCACCGGCGACTACGGCGTCATAACCGGCAGCGAACGCACCCTCGGCACCACCGTCAGACTTCGCTATTGACCGAAATAAACCGCGTCGGACAAAACGCCAAACGATTACCGCCAGCCTTCTTCGACAGATACATCGCCTGATCCGCCTTACTGATCAGCCCATCGATCTCATGCCCATGCTCAGGGTAAAACGCCACCCCGATACTCGCCGCGATCTCCACCGTCTGCGCACCAATCAAAATCGGCGCATTGGCCGCCGCCAGCATCCGCTTGAGCAACGGCTCGCTGTCCTCCACGGCCTGCAACCCCACCAGCCCCGCGACAAACTCATCACCCCCCAACCGCGCCAAGGTATCGCCTTCACGCAACGTCGCATTGATCCGCGCCGCGACAATCTGCAACACCCGGTCCCCCCAGTCATGGCCATAACTGTCGTTAAGCGCCTTGAACCCATCCAGATCAATAAACGCAATCGCCACCTTCTGCTGATAAATACGCGCCTTGCCCAGCGCCTGACGCATCCGCTCGGCCAACAACAACCGGTTGGGCAACTGCGTGAGCGCGTCATACCGCGCATCCCGCTCCAGCAACTGCAGACGCTGCTTCATCTGCGTCATGTCGCTGAACAGCGCCACATAGTGCTGAACATTGCCGTGCCGATCATGCACGGCACTGATGCTGATCCGCGACGTCATCTCCCTTCCGTCCTTGTGGTTGCTTTGGATTTCGCCGGACCAATGGCCGTGGAAATCCAGCGCGTTTTTCATGGGGGCGTAAAAAGCGGTGAGGCGGCGGACCATGCGGTGGGAATTCAGCTCGCGGCCCTTGATTTCTTCTTGCCCGTAGCCGGTGAGGCGGGTGAAGGCCTCGTTCACGGCGATGACCCGGCCGAAGGGGTCGACAAGGATGATGCCTTCGCGGGCGTGGCTGAACACAGTGGCGGCCAGTTCTGGGCAGACGGTGTTGAGGCGACGGTCTAGAGTGGCTTCGTCACGGGTGGCTGGCCAGGTTTCGGAGTCGAAGCCTTGCTGCGCCAGGTAGCCGGCCAGGGATGACAGCGCTCGGTGCAGCCGGGTCAGGGCATTTGTGGCGAGCCTGGAGTTGAGGCAATAGCTCCGGATGAAGGTGCGTAGGTTCATGGGGGGTACACGGTGCTCGGTTGTAGCGCTTGGGGTGTGTGAAGCGGGCATTATCGAGGCGGGGAATGGGAGGGGCGTTTGCTGGAGCGGATGGGGGCTTTGCGGGAAGGGATTGAATCGAAAGATTTCTGTGAGGGTTTTGTTCCAGGGCGCGCGCAGCGATCAAGATTAGGGGTTCGCTGCGCGGGACGTTTCGTTAGTCCAATTCAACAATGCCATTTTTGGGAACGTTCACGAACGGCAACGCACTGCATCGTTGATGATGGGCTTCAAGGGCCAGTGCCTCGTACCAATGTAGATAGCCATTCAGCATGTGTTTGGGGATGTTTGAATTGCGCAGCGCAAAGAATGCGACAGACATCTGTTCTTCCTTTTGTTCATGCCAGCGCCAGCCAGCCGAATGACCACGAGCCCGGGCACCCCAAAGACCTGCGGACCAGGCAAATTGCCCCATACGAAACTTGAAGCAGCTCGTTTGCCCGATGTACTGGACGGTTGGATTGTCAGGGGATGCCGCTCCGGTCGCTCTCCAGGCAATACAGTAGACGCCCTTCGCAGCAGCCATCTGTGCGAGAACGGGGTCCACATTGGCGGATTTTTTGCCGGCCCCGGGCCAGAAGCAATTGCTGATTTCTGCCCAGGGGTACCAGCCTGCGCCATGCGCCTCAAGATCAAACAGCTCGGGAACTTTCATTGTGGTTCGTCCTTGATCGATCAGATTGAAGTGAAGGCAGGATACCGAGGTCGATAGCTTAGTGCCGTTATCAGGAAAAGGTATTGGTTTGGCTTCGGTTGCGAATCAGGCCGGCATCGGCGAGTTCGCTGCACGAAACGGAGTCAATTAATATGGCGGCCTCACTCAATACGTGGTCTCCGCTCATGCAGTCTCTCGAAAAAACGCTGCTTTCTTACGCCACACAGCACCTGCCATCACTTCCCCAAATCTACACCTGGAAGTTTGATACCGCGCTCGTCCGCCACTCGTTTGAATGGGAGATTGGTGGCTCGAACTGGTATGAAAAGACACACGCACTGAAGCGTCATGCCTCCCGAAAGTGGGGTTCGTCGCCCGAACAACGGATGGCAATTGCGGACTACGCGGTGCGAGTCTGGGGAGGTGTCAAAAGAAATGCGCCTGCAACGATGCAAGGCTACGTTCAGACCGTGTCACAGGGGCAAGTGCCGTCAAATCACAAAGGAATCGCCTCATGGTCGAAAGTGGCGGCATTTTCGAATCCAAACGAGCATGCCATCTTCGATGCGCGGGTTTCATTTTCCCTGAACGTTCTACAGATGCTTCACGGTGATGAGCAACGTTGGTGGTTTCCGCACTTGGCGGGTCAAAACCCCCAGCTCAAGGCCTGTTGGCCGCGCTTGAAGACCCTGGCGCGGCAACAGCGCTGGCTTCGAATTGCAACGACCGATGTCTACTCGACCTACATCGGGTTGTTGGTGAATGTCTCCCGAAAACTCGATGTTGAGATAGGTGACGTGGAGATGCTGCTCTTTTCAAAAGCGGAAGACTTTGCATCGGCGTTTAACGAGGCCTATCCAACCTAGTTACCGACGAAAGGGGGATTTATTTCACCGGTTGAAAATAATCCGTCTCCTTTGCTGCGGCCCAGCGGGAGCAAGCACCCTCGCCATGAGGGTAGCTGGATGTCCATTGAGTTCCAGGCGCAACATTCCCTTGTGGGAGCGAGCTTGCTCGCGATAGCGGTGCGTCAGTCAGCGAGCGTGAAAACGGCGCCGGCTTCTTAGGACAAAACCCGCCCCGCGCAACTTAGATCCATTTCAATGGCCAATCGGGTCACCCACCGTCAACACAACCCGGCCAAACCTGGCGTTGTTATCCAGCGGCGTAATTGCCAATAATTGATCGAGGCGAATCTCCAAGCGGCCGTCCGTGGTTTCGACTTCGAGAAATTCTTCCCGCGTGGAAGCGGTTCGCGTGGTGATCGCACGGGCTGTCAGGCGTTGGCCGTTAGTTAGCTCGATGTCCAGCGTGTAGCCGCACAGGCAGGCAATCTCCAGGTAGTCGTGCAGGTCGCAGTGCAACGGTTTATAGGTGCTCATCTCATGCCTCGTCTATTTCATGGATAAATCTCGAACTGCAGTGGATTGTCATAGTCGCCAAAAATGTCCCCCAGTTTATTCAAGACAGACGATTTGAATGATGCGGTTATCTCCATGAATTGTTGTGTGAGTCCACTCTTCTATCGCCTTTATCTGCTGTGGTAACAGATCATAGACAAAACAAAAATCTTCAGGTTTTGTCCACCCCATGAGCGCCGTCAACTGGTCCATATAGATGTTTGGGACCTCTACGGTCTCTATTAGCTCTTCGGTAGTCATGTCAAAAATTTCAACGGTGGGCTTCATTTTTCTACTTTCCTTGTCGGGTCGGCGGGTTTAGTTTGTTCGCCAGTTATCGGATCGAATTCGCCAAGGTGTTGACCTTGTTTTGTGTACAGCTCTACAGCGCCGTGCTGTGAGTCCCATTCATAAATTTTGCCTTTACGATCCTTCCATCTTCGACGTTTAACCCCGCCACCACGCACAAACGTTTTGGATGGAGCAATCTTAGCCTCTGGAAACGCAGGGAGCAGCGACGGGGGCTTGTAGTACTTGTGATCCCCCGGAACACTCAGAACCACATAAACCGGCCGAACCCCCGAATCCGCCGGGAACACCAGAATGAAATCCTTGTACTCCGGCGGATAGATCGGGTCGACGATAATGCTGTCGGCCATCGGCGTCGGCGGATAGATCCAAATAGGCGGTGCCTGGGGCGCGGCTTCCAGAGCGGGAATGCCGAGGGTGTCAGCCGGATTGATAGCCGGCGTCCAGATCAGCTCGATCCCATCACCCAGGTCGGCGATGAACTGATCGGCTCGCGACGTGAACTGAACAACATCAACCATTTCCCAATCGGGATGCTGGCCGGTATAGAAGCCATACCCCTTGAGACTGCCGTCGGCCTGCTGCTCGACGCTCAGGCGCATGCGGCTGCGAGCCTGCTTGAGGTCGCGTAGCTGGTCTTCGCTATAGAGCGCGCTGTCGCCCAGGTTGGAAGGCCAGAGCAGGGCAACGATGCCTGTCAGCAGGGCAGCGCCGACGGTGCCGCCAGCAACTGCAGCCGAGGAAGTCGCCGAACCACCCAGCGCGAGCCTGCCCAAGGTAACGGGAACCGTACCCGAGCCGATCCGCTTGAGGGGGATCGTGCCGGATGGATCGGCGCTGCGACCGCCGAGCCACATGAGTTCGCCGTACTGCTTGACCAGATCTGCCGGGACGTAGCCGTTGGGGTTGCTGTAATCGATGATGCCGTTGGGGAGCTTGCAGCTCTTGGCAAACACGCTTCCGGTCACGCTGAATACGGGCTTTTTATCCACCGTGGCCCAGCGCTCTCGTTCATAGGCTGCCTGCCGGGCAAGCATGGCCTCGTGAGCCAGCTGCCGGGCTGCGCGCTCGGCCAGTTCGCTGGCGGTCATGTCCCGATAGGTGACGTGATGCCCGTCGCCGCCGGGCGGGTTTCGGACCTGGGGGATGTCTTTTTTGCGTGTCGCCACGTAGTGAATCTCGTCCGCTAAATGCAGCGCAGACGCTAACGCGGGAAGAGAGGGGCGCGATGTAGGAGGATTCTTGAAGTGGTTGTTCCGGTTTCCTCAAAACAGGTAGGGCTGGCTATGAGGGGGCGGAACAATGTGAGGTGTCAGATGGGGCTGTCAGTCAGTGGGCAACCGCAACTCGCGAGCCGACGTCGCCTTGCGCCTTTGCCTACAACTACGCCAGAATCCGCCGGCTTGTGTGCCTTGGGTTGCGTCGGTAGTTTGGGACCTGTCACTGCTCATCAGTGATCGGGTTTAGTCGCCCGTCGTTGCTAAGTCGCTCAAGCGTCCATCAGTCAGGTATCCCCATCCCTGCACTCGATGGTGGCTGTGCGCAGGGCGCCTCCGGGCGCGCCGATATCTTAGCTCGTCGGTCGACTAACCTGCGTACAGCTGCCTCCCAATCGTTTAGTCGCGAGCGGGGAGTAGCCTCAACCAAAGAGAGCTAAGGCTATGGTCAAAATTACACCGAATCCTCCAGTAACAGACGAACCCACATCTCGTGCCCAGTCTGCCCGTAACAAAAAGCTCGACGACGCGGCCACCCGCGCGTTGGATTACTACCTGAAACCCAAGCCTAAGGGCGAGACGTCTGACAAGTCCGACTCCATTTTGCGGATTGATCCGAGTGTGGACTCTGAGTGTTTGCTTGCGAACCTCAGTGAGAACCTGGCTTCGGCGAATGCCATGATCAGTGATTTGGCGTTTGATCTGGATGGGTCGCGGCGGCGTGTTGCGATGGGGATTTTGCAGGTGATTGAGGTGAGTGAGTTGTTGGCTAATCGGGCTTTGGATATTGTTGAGGTGAGGTAAGTTGGACGTTTGAGCCGTTTCATCCGTGCCGTGCATAAAAAAGGTCTTGATACACAAGACCTTTTTTATTTCCGAGGGAGACTCGCTTAACCCATATTTTACATGGCTTTCGAGCAAATCTCGTGTCTAGGGATACAAGTAGGGATACAAAAATGACGGCATTGTGAGGCCTGCAGATAATGATCAAAATTTTTCTCAGGTTGCCCTTTCGCCAATTGTGCCTCAATCTCTTTGAGATGTTACGGAAAGGGAGTTGTAAGTCGTGGTCGAGCCTTGTCTTGGGTCTTTGTGTTTCACTTCGGTATTGTCCAGTGATCCCAAATTTTTTGGATTCTCTGAGTTTCTAGCCGGTTTGGCATTGATGGTTCTGGCTTGGACAATAGCGGATGTTTCGTACAAGTTTCGAGTCGCAACAGCTCCCATACCTCTTAGACGTTTCACATTTTATATGGTAGCTATTGTTGGGCTGCTAACGTTATTGACCGATTTATGGCGTGCGGAGCAGTGGCTCGTACCGAAAGGAAATGTATTTACTCCGTCGACATGGCAAGCTTTTTTGGGGTTTCTTTTTTTAGTGACGTTTCTATCCTGGGCTTGGTACGCATTTATCCGTCCTCCCGTTTTTGGACGAGGCAGCGCAAAGCATTTCGCTCACGCAGTTTATCACTTTGTATTAAAGGGGACTCCGGCTGAGCTGGCAGTAGTAGCGGAGGAGTTACGAAGGTCTGCTGAAAACATCGTTAAATATGCGATCGATTACGGAGGTGGTAAGGCACGTAATAAAGCGGGCAATGAAACGAGATTAAGTAAGTCTTCGGTTTCGTCGTATGCAGAAGATGTTCTGATGCTTATATCTGAGAAGAAGTTCTGTAGAGCCATAGTCGATGCGTCGCCTGGAACTGCGTTAGAGCTATTTCATGCGATTAAAGAGTCGCAGAAATACTCAATACGAATAAATGTGTTCTCCAAGAATATAATTAATTATGCGTTGGTAAATAAGGAATCATTTCTATATCAAGAGGCTGGCGATTATGATTCCGGATTGATAGGTCATTACAAGCCTTTGAGCCAAGCTATGTTCTCAGATCACACGATGGTAGAAGAAATAGGTTCAATGTTTGAGCTTGACCTGTGGGGGGATTTTACCTTCGGAGCTGCACAGTGGGAGGCATATTGTCGTGTGGTACTAATGACATACTCGGATAAGGTTAATGGTGACTTCTGGGGAGGATCAAGATCCCTGTGGCATGCTTTCGAAAATATAAAAAATTCTGTCAGTGATTTGTATAAGCTTAATGGGCTTGATGATTATTCGTTAAAGGATGACTCTGTAAAAAAATTACGTGTGATAGTTGAGTTTATAAAGAGTGCGATTTCTATTCTTGAGGAGCGGGGGGTGCCTGAATACTTGCCGCTACGGAAGAATAATCTGTCTGGAACTCATTATGATCAACTCGCCAATCTGATATTTGAGGTCGTTCATAGCGCGGGTGCTATACAGTCACCTTGGGGGTTGTCATGGTGGATGCACCATAACTCTTTGTGGGGTGAACTGTTTGGTGGCTTTTCCTCTAACGGGCCTGCAAGCAAGGTAATTCAGTATAAGTTAAGGCGGCTGATATATGACGAAATTCAGCGGATGAAAGAATATCCGAATTTTAAAGGGGCTAAGTACGTCAGTTTTTTTCTCAATGTACTTGGTATTTTGCCTTATAAGCTCAAGAATAAACATGAAAAAATTATTCGAAATATTATAGTGGGTTGGGTGAAAGAGTTTTATGTTGGCTTACACCAGCAGAACCCTCAGGTAGCAACGCAATGCCTCGTAGACGGAATAGTTTATGATGAGCAAAGATTGCGATTGGTTAAAACGTATTCATCTAATGCCCTGCGTCCTAAACCCAAGAAGGTGTATTTGCAATTGTTGGAAAAGGCGGTGTTGTGAGGAGTTGGTTGCCGAGTTTTAATCCAGGAATTTAAGGCGGTTTCGGAGCTGATCAAATGTGCGGACAAAGGTTGTTGATTACTATTTAAAGTGGGCTTCAAATTTTAAAAGGGTGTCAGCCAGTGGCAAGTCTTTTGGTTTCTTCTTTTCGGTTGTCTCTTGCGGTAATAAAATTTAAGTTGGAGAAAAAAATTCTGGCACGTTTAACCGTAATGTATTTTGCGCCAGTACCGCTATAAAGCTCGTAAAAGCGGTCCCAGTTTTTTATGAGTTCTTCACGTATATTTCTTGCTGTTGATTTGTCAGAGGTCTCTATCGCTAGAACACAATCGGAAAGAGCAATTATTTTATCATTTTCTAGTATGCAGATTTTTTCTTGAGTAACCATGCCAACTCTAGGGAACAGGATCGCAGGGCCTTTTATCGTTATTTTTGATGAGACGTTTCCATGAATGGATGTGAAGCATATTTTTCCATTTTTTAGCTCCGTAGTATGTACGAGCGGGAAACCATCAGCGCATGGGTTGATAGAGTGCATCTGAATACGTCCCCGTTTGATATCAACGTACCCAGTTTCTTTGTCTGATTCGGTTATCAGCCGGAGTGTGTTTCTCGCAACTTTGCGACGGCTAATTTTTACAATTGAAGTTCTGGCCACTGCGCTTTTGAAGGCTCTCATGTGGTTGTCAGTTATTATTTCTACATCATAGTGTTCGCTTATTACCGACCAGCCCTGTGAGTCTCGTTCACTTGTCAGTGATCCATTCGGTAGTATTGCAAGCATGTATCCATGGTCGGAAAGATACTTTAAGCTCAAGCTTATAAACGCAGCTGCCAGTCCAGATTTTACTCCTTCATAATCAAGCCACTCAGTAGGCTTACGTCCTCTTTCGCTAAAGGGAGGGTTCAGCAGTATTAAATCCATTGAAAGCTTTTTTAGCGAAAATTTAGTGTGAGTATGCGCTGAGGGCTTGAGGAAATCTGAGCAAGAGACATGCCATGATGTATTTTGTGATGCAATTAATCGAGCGCTTTTGGGACTTAGATCGTTAGCAAAAATTGAAGCTTTCGGCCACGTTTCAGCAGCTTCATTTAGCAAGCTCCCTTCACCTGCTGAAAAGTCCGCAATCGTGCGAGGAGAAAAGTTTTCCGGCACACATGCAATCATTGCTTGTGCTAGTTCTCTTGGAGTGTAATGAATGTCAATCATAGATTGATAGATCTACGCGGTCGATTTGTGGGACGTTTGGAGTGCAGGGCTGACGCTTCATCAAAAAGCGCTGAGACATGATACACAAGTAGACGCGCAGTGCCTCCTGTACGGCCTGCTTTTCTTATCGGGTGGTCATGCACCAGCTCTACCGGAGTGTTGTTGGCCAATGTGAATAAAACCGCCCCGAGTGCGTGTGGTTTTGTACCTATAAGTGCAATTTTTAGTGATTGTCCAGCGGAATCTTTCGCGATTTCCTCTAATAGGTAAAAGCAGCTGAATGGGCAATTTGCAGGAGCATATCTTATTGCCTGCCATGCTTCGGTTTCCGTCAAAGCGCCTTTGTTGCCTACGTAAGTCTCAAATACATACCAAGGTTTGAATCCGGGTGAACCCACTATAGGCGTTATATACTCATATCCTGGTTGGATTTGTTCTACTATGTAACGAAGGCGTGGGCCTTCGAAACCTAAAAGAGGAATAAAAGTAAATTTTTCGCTGTTTCTTGATGATAAAGTCGCAAATCCCGGTAGCGGGGATATGCCTTGAATACTAGTGCTAAGGTCATAGATCTGACCTTCGACTGGCGCAGCGCTTCTAGAATACATGTCAGGCTCAACATAGACGGCCAGAACTTCTAGTTTGGCTGATAGGGCGGCTTTTAAAATTCCTGCCCAGACAGAATGTGTTAATCCTGTAATATCGATGTAAACCTTCACGCCGGGGGCGGCATCTTTCCAGAGTGTTTGTATTTCTAATTCAGATCGAAGTGAAATAAACGATGAGTCTCCTTTCAGCTGAAAAGAGCTTTGGGTTTCATAGCATATTTCACAGATTTCTACGCCTTGAATAGTCGAACGCCATGATTCAATGTGTGATGCACGAAGCTCCCCGGTTGATGCGAAGATATAAATACTATTCTCGACAGGATTAAATTCCCTCGCATGCTCGAAAGTATCCGTTAGAATCGGCAGATCCTTAGTTTCCCGCATAGTAAGATCCAAATAGGTTTAGTTGGTCGGGCAGCTTCAAGTCGTCGCTTCGGTTGCTTTGGGATAGAACTTCTCTTATGGTCTCTCGCGGGTATGAAATTAAACCAAGTAGCTGTTGATCTGCGAGAAGGAACTTCCTTTTTTTTCTGTGGCTAAATACAAAAAGAGCTGAAAATATTGGGTGCAGTCGATAGTCATAGTCTGCAGTATCACTCTCTGACATCAGTTTGTTGCCTGGAGAGCGAACGAGAGCTAGGTGCATGACTGCTTGATCTAGTATTTTTTTAACTTGTTCAGAAGCGTCTGATCGGGCGGAATCTTGCTTTATGTGAAATTGATTTACCTCAGGTGCATGACCGTTTGCGTCAGAAGCCATTACTTGAAGAATTCGACCTATGCTAAGGACAACCTTCGTAAGCTTTCCTCCCTCAACGCTAAGCCCTTCCAACTCGGATAAATTTTTCCTGCCAATATCTTCCGCTGCTTCTGTTTGGGATTTGGGAGAGATAGGCTCCTGAGGCGTCCCGTCATTTTCTACATGGCGTGTAAATGCTGCATGTACTAATTCAAGTAGATAACGAATATTTCCATTTGCTAGAGAGACATACACGTCCCAGCCAGCGTAATACTTGCTTAAGCCGCGCTTTCCTTTTCTGATCGTATAAAGTGAAGCATAAAAATGGTTGTCCAATCTATGTTTCCAATCACTTCTGTCTTTCAGCCATGATTGAACATTTGAAGCAAAGCTTTCGTCGCTTCCTCCGCCCCAGTAGCTAAGAAAAAACAAGTATCCCGCTTCGATTTTTAGCGCGTCTTCATGTAGGTGTTGTGGGAGAACGAGCTTTAGACGTTCTTTGAGCTTCGTTTTTCCTTCTTGCCCTAACAGTAACTCAGCCTCTTCCAGTTCTGAAATCGAAGGAAGCAGTTGTTGGGGGGTCGTTATGACTGCTCCTTCCTCGGGAAAGGCACTCGATATTCTTTGCCTAATAACAGACTCTGCAAATGCAGGGAAACGTGATTCGTTTAGTTTGTCGGCAATGTTTATGCGCGCATAATCTGCAGGTGAAGTTAATTGCTCATTTGGATTTAAGGTTGCGCGTTGTCGCCAGCCGAGTTCGCGAACACCAATTTTAAATGTATAGTTGGTGTTTGCGTGTTTTATTATCGTGTTCAAAACTTTTTGCTGATAGTCTTCAAAGTTTTCGAACTCGTCAATAAGAAAGAAGAACTGTTTTCCTTGTAGTGCAGTTGATTTTAGAAGGGCGCTGGCGAGTTCGTCTAGTGGCGCGCCTAGTGTAGATATTCTGTCTGGAGGGTTGTCTACAATCGTATTTATTAGAGATTCGAAGTCTAGTATGAGATATTCAATTTCTTCAGCAAGGATATCAATGGACTCAATATCTTTAAGTCCAAGTGTGATGGCGACTTTTTTGAGTTCTTTTGTTGGGATGTCAATTGTGGTTTCTGTGTTCTCTTGGAACCATTTCACAAAATCGAGCAGCAATTGGCAAAAAGTTAAATTGATATAGTGGCCGAAATAAGCGCTCCATTTTTCTTCTGTTAGTTCCGCGCCTCTAAAGGCGGTAACCCTATTGGTGTTTACTCTGTAATATACTCCATAAAATGGCCATTCTTTTATGGGGTTGGGGTTGGTCGATAGTGCCTGCTGTCCTTCATAGGATAAGCCACGAAGAACTGTTGTTTTGCCTGTTCCTCGGCCACCAATTAACACGCATGGGCGGTGGGTGCGCAACTCTTCAAAATACGACGGTTCATTGAACAGTGAAAATATAGCTTCATTTAGCCATTCTGCTTTATAGAGGCCAAGGGTTTTGCTGAGTCGTCGGGCGGTATCTTCTTGGATTAAGGTCATTACAGTGCACCCTTCTTAACAAGCGGCTTCCAGTTGTTTTGCTGTGTATAAAAAATCGGAAGTGTTGCATCTGGACAGCCATGGCCGAATGCGAGAGCCAGTCCCAGCTTATGAAATCCCCGCCAGCAGTCTTCACCACCATCAGTATCGGGAATTCCAATTCGAGCACTTACAGATGCTACGAACTCCGGGCCTTCTGTTTTCATGTCCTCTCGCCATATTGCTGAATCATTACTCAAGGCGCTTTGGCGCGAAGTATAAAAGTGAGCAGGAACAATCTTAACTCCGGCACACCTAATCGCGATATTTGAGCGCCCTAGCTCAGTGCATATGACTGGGCAGTAGAAGTATTTAATCTTATCGCCTAAGTACGCATGGACATCTTTGAAGGAGATTTTATGCTGGCCGATAGTGTATTTGCGCTCCCATGTATCTCCGAATTGGTTTCCTGATCCTACAAAATCATCAACAAATAAGATGTTTGCGGTATTGCCACTCGC
The DNA here is from genome assembly GCF_052112205.1 of Pseudomonas sp. Lb2C2. NCBI lineage: Bacteria > Pseudomonadati > Pseudomonadota > Gammaproteobacteria > Pseudomonadales > Pseudomonadaceae > Pseudomonas > Pseudomonas sp. Lb2C2. Next base: position 318,754 of record NZ_JAUTYW010000002.1, read on the forward strand.
AAAATAAGCCAGGGCGATTTCTGGGGAGACTATTCTTTCCTCGTCTAACATCAAGACATCACGGGCGAGTCGCGCAAAAGCAAAGCCGCTGTCCGCGTCTCGAGGTACTTCTCCTGTCACTCTTACAACTACTAAAGAGCTTACAAAATTTGACCATTCCGCTCTGGAATTTTGAAGAGAATTTTTATCTGAGATCACATGTTGCGAGATATTAAGAAAGGCGCTTCTGAACATCTGTTTGACTAGCTCGTCGGTGAAGAAGGTGAAACCATCGAGAAGTCTTAATGCTAAAGGTAGTTCGTCGGGTAGGAAGTTAGATATCCAGGCGTGAGGATCAAAGTTCCCCCTTTTTGGCCATAACCCTGTGGTAACCATGTAGCGCCATTTATCAGTAGGTAGCACGACTTCCATGTGTTACTCCTGGTTAGGTTCTGGCTTTATAAGCGGTTTCAAGGCGTGCGTATAAATCTTCAGCAAAGGTCACAGAGTCGATTGACAACTCATCAATTATTTCGCTTAGCCAAACGTTATCTTCTCTGTTTTTCCATATTTTTATGTAATTACCGGTTTTATATCCGTTGTCCTGACGAAAAGCGTTTAGTACATTTTTTCCGACGTAGGATTTAAATAGCTCTTCTGCAGTCAGACTACTTAATCTTGCTAGAATGATAAATGAGTCTATGTCGAAGCTTTTTGATTGGAGTGTTGCTGCAGCAAAGCTCTCTATTGCACTTAAAATTTTTGTAGGGGATGGCTGCTCATTTAAAGGTCTATCAATTTCATATAAGGCAGTGGACAACACCTTTGCGGCATCTGGGCTAAATCGATTAGATGTTAAAGCTTCGCTCAAGCCGAAATGCCAGATGTCGACTAGTTCAAGCTTCATTTGAGGGAAGTCAATATCTTGAGCCTTCCACCATTTCCAACCCACGTGGTCCATTAACTCGGCACATTCAGTCCAAATGGCGCGATACCACGGGTTTTTTGCAGAGCGCCAGTCGTCATTAATTTTGGTGTTTATAGAGTCTTGTAATTGAAGCATCAGCTGAGCTTGGTTTTGCAGCAGTGCTAACCTTTCCATGTGTTACCTCAGAGGATTACCAGTACGTTGTGCCGAAGAACTCTTAGAAATGATGTTATCACCCCTATACATCCGCGTCTTTCAATGCTTGTGCACCTTGCTGGTGACACATTTCACCCGTTTTTCGAAACCATCATGCTCGCTTGAAACTAGGAATGAAAAGACGGACATATCCGCATAAATCTCAGCTAGAGGGAATCCGCGAGTCTGATAACCCGTGTAGGGGGCGGCCCCCTAGGGAGGGCCCATGATTCCAGGTTTCGCCAGCTGGCTTGAAGTCGCTTACTAGGTCATAGCGGATGATCTGGATCACGAGCGAGAAAAAAAAAGATGCGCTACGCCGTGGTGGTGGCGCGTACTCCTCCGCTGAAGGCCATCGCTCGGCATGGGGCACGGGGGCTTTCAGATAGCTCCGCGTGTTCCATGTGTTCCACCTACGCTGGAAGCACCGGTTTACAAGGGTTTCGCTGGTGGAACACCGAAAACGAAAAACCGGAACACAAGCTAAGTGGTACACGTTTGGTGTTCCGCCTAGGGGCTCAGGTTTGGAATATCACCGCTTCAGCGGTGATATGTTCGGGTCACACTACTAGCAACTCCTCGATAGAAATTGCCTGTGCCATTTCAAGAATTTTGCGATGGGTAATGTGTTTGGGACCCATTGGGGCCTGCAAAGGGACGTTGAGATCCTCCAAGTTGCTATAGCGGCGTTCGAGCGCTTTTTCTGTCGCGGTGAACTGCGCGGCGACTTTGGCAAAGTCTTGCGCCGCCTTGTCCAAGCGTTCTGCCCAGAGTAGGCGTGCAGCGTTCAGATGATCTTGGCGATAATTCGCTAGCCGCTGCTTCGCGTCTGAGATCGCAACATCCTATTTCTCGATCTCGGTCGTTAACGTAGCCAGAAGCGTATTGAGTCCACGTTTACCTTGAGCGGCTTGTGTCATTGCTTCCGATGCTTGCTTGAGAGCCTTTTCGGCACGCTGTTCGGCTGCGTCGTCAGCGTCGGCCAACGCTGCTGCGTATGCGCCGGCAGCACGTTGTTCAGCGGTTTGAGCTTTTTCGATTTCGCCGCGTTGCTCCCGTTGTGCTTTATCAAGCTTGGAGGAGATTTTGATGCGTTTCTCTCCTGGTTTCCTGAACTCGCCCTTTTCTCGTCATGACGGAGGTTGGCGACCTCACTTCAGCCTCTGAAATCCGACAAAACAAACGACGTACAGCTCGTAAGATAAGCTGCAACCCCCTCCAACGACGGCATCACCTCGCTACACGACTCGGTGCGCTCCCCGTCAGCCTCCTGAATCACGCTAACGGTATACCCGCCCTCAACCCGCCGCAGGGTGCCCACATATTTAACCGCACGATCCTCTTCGTCACTAAATGACGTAGCGACGAGATCCTTCTCTGGCAAGGCTTGCTCCGTTCGCGTCATCAGTGCCTTACGCTTCGCAGCGTAATCCTTCGCGGCGATCGCGCCGACAATCGCGACGGCGATCCAGAAGAGCATTTCCAGATTGCTCATCATTCGTCGTTTCGCTTCATGGGTTTCGGTTAGCCAACTGCCTATCGCTGCGATGATGTCGTCCATGGATTGCCTGCGTAGGCGTGTGTTTTGCCTGTTAAGTCTGCAACGCGGAGCGTCGCGGGATGCGTTACCACGCGGAGCGTGGGAACGAGCGCTGGGGGTTATAGAATATCTTTCACATAACCGTTAAGCGCGATGAGCGGAGCGTGAAGGTCGTCCATCTTCTGCACAGCGCTGAAATCCGAAGCCAAACGATGCAGCTCTCGGCCCAGCACTGTATCCACCCCACCAATCGCCCCCAACGCTAAATCCAGGCATCGACTTATTTCGCCCTGAATCCCAGCCACATCGCCCCGCCGTATCAACAACTCAAAAACCTCGCGGTCGCAACTGCCCATCAATGGATCATCCCGCAGAATCGGGCTGTGACCCTCTGTCTCATAAGCCAGCTTGAGGGAGTAAAGAGCGACCGTTTCCAGCAGCAATTCCATGGGGTGAAATCCTTAGTGACTGGGTGGGGAGGGTGGGTTGATGGTTTATGTCTTGGATTTGGCTGCTTGGGGTATTGGTGAGGGTGGTGACCGCATTGTGAGCGCTTCGCGCTCAAGCGGGAGCAAGCTCCCTCGCCACAGGTTCTTCTCCTGCCACAGGTTTTTCCCCTACCACAGGTTTTTCCCTGCTACAGGTTCTTCTCTACCACCGGGGGTCTTCCTTGTTCCCAGGTTCTTCCTTACCACAGGTTCTTCCTCTCCATGGGGTTGGCTATGGGGACCGCTTCGCGGCCCAGCGGGGATAAATCCCCTCGCCACAAAGGGGGAGTAAATCCCATCACCACACAGGGGAGCGGGGATAAATCCTCTCACCACAACCGCGGGTGGGGAATTGGCTGAGCTCTGCGTTAGCCGCGAAAAACCACTTTCCTGCAGACGAAAAAAAAGACCTTGAATTTCAAGGTCTTTCTTTAAGATGGTGCCCCGAGGGAGACTCGAACTCCCACTCCTTTCGAAAACGGATTTTGAATCCGCCGCGTCTACCAATTCCGCCATCAGGGCTCAATGGCGGCGAAGTATAGAGAGGTGCCTACCGTTGGTCAATCACGTTTCATGGTGAATTTTTGATATTTCCGCTAGACTTTCCGGCCCTGCTAGACGAACCCCATCATGCGTGTTGCTGACTTTACCTTCGAACTCCCGGATTCGCTGATCGCTCGCCACCCTCTGGCCGAGCGTCGCGCCAGTCGACTGTTGACCCTGGACGGGGTCAGCGGTGCCATGGCTCACCGTCAATTCACTGATTTGCTTGAGCATTTGCGCCCGGGCGATTTGATGGTGTTCAACAATACCCGGGTGATTCCGGCGCGGTTGTTTGGCCAGAAGGCCTCTGGCGGCAAGCTGGAGATTCTGGTGGAGCGGGTGCTGGACAGCCATCGCGTGCTGGCCCATGTGCGGTCGAGCAAGTCGCCCAAGCCCGGTTCGTCGATCTTGATCGACGGCGGCGGTGAGGCGCGGATGGTGGCGCGGCATGATGCGTTGTTCGAGCTGGCGTTTGCCGAAGAGGTGTTGCCGCTGCTCGAGCGTGTCGGGCACATGCCGTTGCCTCCTTATATAGACCGCCCGGACGAAGGTTCGGACCGCGAGCGGTATCAGACCGTGTACGCCGAGCGCCTGGGGGCGGTGGCGGCGCCGACGGCGGGGCTGCATTTTGATCAGCCGTTGCTGGAGGCCATTGCCGCCAAGGGCGTGGAGACGGCGTTCGTGACGCTGCACGTCGGTGCCGGGACGTTCCAGCCGGTGCGCGTCGAGCGTATCGAGGATCACCACATGCACAACGAATGGCTGGAAGTCAGCCAGGACGTGGTCGATGCCGTGGCGGCCTGTCGCGCCCGCGGCGGTCGGGTGGTGGCGGTGGGCACCACCAGCGTGCGCTCCCTGGAAAGCGCCGCGCGCGATGGCGTGCTCAAGCCGTTCAGTGGCGACACCGATATCTTTATCTACCCGGGCCGGCCGTTTCATGTGATCGATGCCCTGGTCACCAACTTTCATTTGCCTGAATCCACGCTGTTGATGCTGGTTTCGGCGTTCGCCGGTTATCCCGAAGCCATGGCCGCCTACAAGGCCGCCGTCGAGCATGGATACCGCTTTTTCAGCTACGGTGATGCGATGTTCATCACCCGTAACCCCGCGCCACGCGGACCCGAGGAAACAGTATGAGTCGCACCTGTCGCATGTCCTTCGAGTTGCTCGCCACCGATGGCAAGGCTCGTCGCGGTCGTCTGACCTTCCCCCGCGGTACCGTGGAAACCCCCGCGTTCATGCCGGTGGGCACCTACGGCACGGTCAAGGGCATGCTGCCGCGTGACATCGAGGCGATTGGCGCGGAAATCATCCTCGGTAATACCTTCCACCTGTGGCTGCGCCCGGGCATGGAAGTGATCAAGGCCCACGGCGACCTGCACGATTTCATGCAGTGGAAAGGCCCGATCCTGACCGACTCCGGCGGCTTCCAGGTGTTCAGCCTGGGCGCGATGCGCAAGATCAAGGAGGAGGGCGTGACCTTCGCCTCGCCGGTCGATGGTTCCAAGGTGTTCATGGGGCCGGAAGAGTCGATGCAGGTGCAACGCGACCTGGGCTCGGACATCGTGATGATTTTCGACGAATGCACGCCGTACCCGGCCGATGAAGATGTGGCGCGGGTGTCCATGGAGCTGTCGTTGCGCTGGGCCCAGCGTTCGAAGAACGCCCATGGCGAGAACACCGCGGCGCTGTTCGGCATTGTGCAGGGCGGCATGCACCGCGACCTGCGCATGCGCTCGCTCGAAGGCCTGGACAAGATCGGCTTCGACGGCCTGGCGATTGGCGGCCTGTCGGTGGGCGAGCCCAAGCACGAGATGATCAAGGTGCTCGATTACCTGCCGGGCGAGATGCCGGCTGACAAACCTCGTTACCTTATGGGCGTTGGCAAACCGGAAGATCTGGTTGAGGGTGTGCGCCGCGGTGTGGACATGTTCGATTGCGTGATGCCAACCCGTAATGCCCGCAATGGGCATCTGTTTATCGACACCGGTGTGCTGAAGATCCGTAACGCGTTTCATCGCCATGATAATTCGCCGCTGGATCCGACTTGCGATTGCTACACCTGCCAGAACTTCTCCCGCGCTTATCTGCATCATTTGGACAAGTGCGGCGAAATGCTCGGCAGTATGCTCAATACCATCCACAATTTGCGCCATTATCAGGTGCTTATGGCTGGTTTGCGCGAGGCTATCCAACAAGGTACATTGGCCGCCTTTGTCGAGGCCTTCTATGCCAAGCGCGGGTTGCCTGTTCCGCCTTTGGACTGAGTTTTCCGATCCTAGATTCAATACTTGCAACTGGAGTGCTAAATGAGCTTTTTTATCTCTAATGCCATGGCTGACGCGGCTGCACCGGCTGCTGGCCCTATGGGCGGTGGTTTCGAGTGGATTTTCCTGGTCGGCTTCCTGGTCATTTTCTACCTGATGATCTGGCGTCCACAGGCCAAGCGCGCCAAAGAGCAGAAGAACCTGCTCAGCAGCCTGCAAAAGGGCGATGAAGTGGTCACCACCGGCGGCATCGCTGGCAAGATCACCAAAGTGGCCGATGACTTCGTGGTACTGGAAGTGTCCGACACTGTTGAAATGAAGTTCCAGAAGGGCGCCATCGCGGCCACGCTGCCAAAAGGCACGCTGAAAGCGATCTAAGTAACAACTTCTTTTCAATCGACGGGGCGCGCAAGGCGCCCCGCGTCATAAGCGGGCGGCGTGATGCTGAACAAATACCCTCTGTGGAAATATGTACTGATCCTGGCGGTGCTGGCGGTCGGTCTGATTTATTCCGCTCCCAATCTATACCCGGATGACCCGGCCATTCAGGTCAGTGGCGCAAGCACTGCGCTGCAGGTCACCCAGGCCGATCTGGACCGTGCGAGCGCTGCGCTCAAGGCGTCCAATATCGAGGTCAAGGCTGCGTCCATCGCCGAAAACGGCAAGGGCGGCCTGTTGCGCCTGGTCAAGTCTGAAGACCAACTGCCAGCCAAGGACGTGGTCCGCAAGGCGTTGGGCGACGATTACGTTGTGGCCCTGAACCTGGCCCAGACCACTCCGCAATGGCTGCGCAACCTCGGCGCGCATCCGATGAAGCTGGGCCTGGACTTGTCCGGTGGTGTGCACTTCCTGCTGGAAGTGGACATGGACAAAGCCCTCGACGCGCGGATGAAGGTCTACGAAGGCGACGTCAAGAGCCTGTTGCGCAAGGACCGCGTGCGTTATCGCAGCCTGCCGCCACTCGACGGTGCCATTCAGCTGGGCTTCAGCGATGAAGATACCCGCGAGCAGGCCCGTGCGCTGATCCGCAAGAATTTCAACGATTTCGACATTGTACCGGCCGACCTCAATGGTCAGGCGGTGCTGCGTCTGGCGATGACCCCGGCCAAGCTGGCGGAAATCCGCGAATACTCCATCAAGCAGAACTTGACCACGGTGCGTAACCGCGTCAACGAGCTGGGTGTGGCCGAGCCGATCGTGCAGCGCCAGGGCGCCAACCGCATCGTGGTTGAGCTGCCAGGCGTGCAGGACACCGCCGAAGCCAAGCGTATCCTCGGCAAGACCGCCAACCTGGAGTTCCGCCTGGCCGCTGAGCCGGGTGCTTCCAAGGCCACTTCCGAGAGTTTCGAGTTCCGTGAGGGCGGTCGTCCGGCGGCGCAGATCGAGCGTGGCCTGATCATCACCGGTGACCAGGTGACCGACGCCCAGGCGGGCTTCGACGAGCAGGGTCGTCCACAGGTGAACATTCGCCTGGACGGCCACGGCGGCGAACTGATGAGCCGCGCCACGCGCAGCAACGTCGGTCGCAGCATGGCGGTGATCTTCATCGAGCAGAAACCGACCACCACCTACACCAAGCAAGTGGTCAACGGCGTCGAGAAAGACGTGCCGGTGCAGACCTTCAAGGAAGAGAAGAAGATCATCAGCCTGGCGACCATCCAGTCGCCACTGGGCAGCCAGTTCCGCATCACCGGCCTGAATGGCCAGGGTGAATCCTCGGAACTGGCCCTGCTGCTGCGTGCCGGTGGCCTGGCCGCGCCGATGTACTTCGCGGAAGAGCGCACCATTGGCCCGAGCCTGGGTGCCGACAACATCACCAAGGGTGTCGATGCATCCCTGTGGGGCATGCTGTTCGTGTCGTTGTTCATCATCGCCATCTACCGCTTCTTCGGCCTCATCGCCACCGTTGCGCTGGCGGTGAACATGGTGCTGCTGCTGGCACTGATGTCGCTGCTGGGCGCGACGCTGACCCTGCCGGGTATCGCCGGTATCGTCCTGACCATGGGCATGGCGGTGGACGCCAACGTGCTGATCTTCTCGCGGATACGTGAAGAGATCGCCGCGGGCATGTCGATCCAGCGGGCAATCAACGAAGGCTTCGGCCGGGCATTCACTGCGATTGTCGACTCCAACCTGACCACGTTGCTGGTCGGCGGGATTCTCTTTGCCATGGGCACCGGCCCGGTCAAGGGCTTCGCAGTGACCATGTCCCTCGGGATCTTTACCTCGATGTTCACAGCCATTCTGGTGACCCGTGCAATGGTCAACCTGATTTATGGTGGCCGTGACTTCAAGAAGTTGTGGATTTAAGGGGCTGCCATGTTACGTACAATCAACTTCATGGGCGTTCGCAACATTGCGTTCGGCGTCACATTGTTTCTCACGGTCCTGGCGTTGTTCAGCTGGGCCACCAAGGGTCTGAACTACGGCCTGGACTTCACCGGCGGTACGCTCATCGAGCTGACCTACGAGCGTCCGGCCGACGTCACCAAGGTGCGTGAGCAACTGGCGACCTCGGGCTACAGCGATGCCATCGTGCAGAGCTTTGGCGCAACGACTGACCTGTTGGTGCGTATGCCCGGTGAAGACCCGCAATTGGGTCACCAGGTAGCCGAAGCCTTGCAGAAGGCCGGCGGCGACAACCCGGCCCAGGTCAAGCGCGTCGAGTTCGTCGGCCCGCAAGTGGGTGAAGAGCTGCGCGACCAGGGCGGCCTCGGCATGCTGTTGGCGCTGGGTGGCGTGATGCTCTACCTGGCCTTCCGCTTCCAGTGGAAGTTCGCGGTGGGCGCCATTGTCTCGCTGATCCACGACGTGATCGTGACCGTGGGCATCCTGTCGTTCTTCCAGATCACCTTCGACTTGACGGTGCTGGCGGCGGTGCTGGCGATCATCGGTTACTCGCTCAACGACACCATCGTGGTGTTCGACCGGGTGCGTGAAAACTTCCGAGTGCTGCGCAAGGCGTCCTTGATCGAGAACATCAACATCTCGACCACCCAGACCCTGTTGCGGACCATGGCGACGTCGATCTCCACCTTGCTGGCGATTGCCGCGCTGCTGTTCTTCGGCGGCGACAACCTGTTCGGTTTCTCCATTGCGCTGTTCATTGGTGTGATGGCGGGTACTTACTCGTCGATCTACATCGCCAACGTGGTGTTGATCTGGCTGAACCTGAGCACCGAGGACCTGATTCCTCCTGCGACCACTGACACGGAAGTGGACGACCGCCCGTAAGGCTTCGGTTCCACCCGTCACAGCTGAAAAGGCGCGAGTTGAACTCGCGCCTTTTTTTGTGCTCCAAGGCTGGGAGAAGCGCGGATTAATCCGCTTGTGATGGTCAGGAGGTTCAAGTGAACAAATCGATGCTGGTTGGTGCGGTATTGGGTGCTGTCGGTGTAACAGCCGGTGGTGCGGTCGCCACCTACAGCTTGGTAAAAAGTGGCCCTGAGTATGCGCAAGTATTGGCCGTGGAGCCGGTCAAGACCCAAATCAAGACCCCGCGTGAAGTGTGCAAGGACGTCACCGTGACTCGGCAGAAGCCAGTCCAGGACCAGCACCAGATCGCCGGTACCGTGCTGGGTGCCGTAGCTGGTGGCCTGCTGGGTAACCAGATCGGCGGCGGCACCGGCAAGAAAATCGCCACCGTGGCGGGTGCGGCCGGTGGTGGTTATGCCGGTAACAAGATTCAGGAAGGCATGCAGGAACGCGACACCTACACCACCACCCAAACTCGCTGCAACACGGTCAATGACATCAGCGACAAGGTTGTAGGCTACGACGTTCGCTACATGCTCGACGGCAAAGAAGGCAAAGTCCGCATGGACCGCGACCCGGGCAACCAGATCCCGGTGAGCAAGGAAGGCCAACTGATCCTGGGCCAGAACGAACCGGCCCAGTAATCCAACCGCTATGAAAGAAGCACCCTTCGGGGTGCTTTTTCATTCCCGCATTTCATGCCCCATCCCGGCCACCCAAACCTCCTGTGTGGGAGCAAAGCTTGCTCGCGATGACAGCGGCACATCCAACATTGATGCAAGCTGACCCACTGCTATCGCGAGCAAGCTTTGCTCCCACAGGCTTTGCTCTTGAAAACTTGCAGATAATTGGAGGTATGTCGAAATCCGGGCATAAAAAAAGCACCCCGAAGGGTGCTTTTTCTGTAGCCGAGCTGCTTAGCGCTTCAGCGAAGCCGGCAGGTGCGGCTGGATGGCGGTGAGCACAGCCTTGAAGCATTTGGTGTTGCCGGCAACGATGTGGCCTTTTTCAAGGAAGTCGTGGCCACCGGTGAAGTCGCTCACCAAACCACCGGCTTCCTGGATCAGCAGGGCGCCTGCAGCCATGTCCCATTCGGACAGGCCCGATTCCCAGAACGCATCGAAACGGCCAGCGGCCACATAAGCCAGGTCCAGGCTCGCAGCACCGGCGCGGCGGATGCCGGCGGTCTGGCCGACCAGGGCGCGGAACATGCCCAGGTAATTGTCCAGGTTGTCCATCTGGTCGTCACGGAACGGGAAGCCGGTGCCCAGCAGGGCGCCGTCCAGGCTGGTGCGGCCGCTGACGCGCAGGCGACGACCGTTCAGTTGGGCGCCACGGCCACGGCTGGCGGTGAATTCTTCCTGGCGAACCGGGTCCAGCACGACGGCGTGTTCCAGGCGACCACGGTATTTGCAGGCGATGCTGACAGCGAAGTGAGGAATGCCGCGCAGGAAGTTGGTAGTGCCGTCCAGCGGATCGATGATCCACAGGTACTCTTCACCTTCGATGCCAGTACCGGCGTGCATGCCAGTCTCTTCACCGAGGATCGAGTGGTTGGGGTAAGCCTTGCGCAGGGCGTCGACGATTTTTTGCTCGGCGGCGCGATCAACCTCGGACACGTAGTCCTTGGCGTCTTTTTCATCGACCTTGATGGTATCCAGGCGCTCGATGGAGCGGAAGATCAGTTCACTGGCGCTGCGGGCGGCGCGCAGCGCGATATTCAGCATGGGCTGCATGGATGTGTCACCTAAGGTTGTTAAAGAAAGCCGCGCATTCTATCAGAAAGTTTTCTCAGGAGAAGGTTGGTGTTCGCTTTCATAGCTTAACGGTAGGTGCTTATGTAAGATTTGCTCCCTTTATCGTGTTCGAGAGCGCCTCCCTTGTTGCAGAACATTCGTGTCGTCCTGGTCAATACCAGCCATCCGGGTAACATCGGCGGAGCTGCGCGGGCCATGAAGAACATGGGCCTGTCGCGCCTGGTGCTGGTCGAGCCGCGCTTGTTTCCCCATCACGAAGCCGACGCCCGGGCCTCCGGCGCCGGTGACATCCTGGCCAATGCCCAGGTCGTCGCCACCCTGGAAGACGCCCTGGTGGGGTGCAACCTGGTGCTCGGCACCAGCGCCCGCGACCGCCGTATCCCCTGGCCGCTGCTCGACCCCCGCGAATGCGGGACCAAAGTGGTCGAGGAAGCCGCGCAAGGCTTCGAGATCGCCCTGGTGTTTGGCCGTGAAGACTCCGGCCTGACCAACGACGAGCTGCAGCGATGTCACTTTCACGTGCATATCCCTTCCGACCCCGAGTTCAGTTCCTTGAACCTGGGGGCGGCGGTGCAGGTGTTGAGCTATGAAGTGCGTATGGCTTGGCTGGCAGCCGAAGGCAAGCCCAGCAAAGTCGAAAAAACCGAGGTCACGTCGCCGCGCAGTGAGACACTGGCGACCATGGACGAGTTGGAACGATTCTTTGAACACCTGGAACAGACCCTGGTGGACATCGAGTTCCTCGACCCGGAAAAGCCGCGACACTTGATGGCGCGCCTGCGTCGGTTGTACGGACGAAGCTCGGTCAGCCGGGCGGAGATGAATATATTGCGCGGCATCCTCACGGAAACCCAGAAGGCGGCCCGTGGCGAGCTGATTAAGCGGAAGAAATAAAATGTTCGAACGTTTGCGTGAAGATATCCAAAGTGTTTTCCATCGTGACCCGGCGGCGCGCAATGCCTTTGAAGTGCTGACCTGCTACCCGGGGATGCACGCCATCTGGATCCATCGCCTGTCCGGCGCCTTGTGGAACATGGGCTGGAAGTGGCTGGCGCGGGTTGTCTCGAACTTCGGGCGCTGGTTGACCGGGATCGAGATCCACCCGGGCGCCAAGGTCGGTCGCCGCTTCTTCATCGACCACGGCATGGGCATCGTCATCGGCGAAACCGCCGAGATCGGCGATGACGTGACCCTGTACCAGGGCGTGACCCTCGGCGGCACCAGCTGGAACAAAGGCAAGCGCCACCCCACCCTGGAAGACGGCGTGGTGGTGGGTGCCGGCGCCAAGGTGCTCGGGCCGTTCACGGTAGGGGCGGGGGCGAAAGTCGGCTCCAACGCGGTCGTAACCAAGGCCGTGCCGCCTGGCGCGACCGTGGTGGGCATCCCTGGGCGGATCATCGTCAAGTCCGATGACGAGCAGGACGCCCGTCGCAAGGCCATGGCCGAGAAGATCGGCTTCGATGCCTACGGTGTCGGCGAAGACATGCCCGACCCGGTCGCCCGCGCCATCAACCAGTTGCTCGATCACCTGCAGGCCGTCGATGGGCGCCTGGAGGGGATGTGCGGCGCCCTGAAGGACCTGGGCAGTAATTACTGTGCCAAGGACCTGCCTGAGCTGCGCGAGGAAGATTTTGCGTGTGTGAAGGACAAGGATGAGACCCAGGCCAGTTAAACCGAGGTGCCTGCATCGCGGGCAAGCCTTGCTCCCACAGGAGTCCTGATTTTTACAGGGCCCCTCCGTTGGGGCGGAGGGATCCTGTGGGAGCAAAGCTTGCTCGCGATAAACGATCACGCGGTATAGCTGGTCGCCGCCAACCAGCCTTTGCTATCATGCGCGCGCTCTTTCGCGGGTAAACCTGAGTAAAGCACTAGGTCTTATACTTGACTTAAATACTCGGGAATTGCATACTCGCCCCCATTCCGAACTCCGTGGTAATTGTCCATGCGACTGACTACAAAAGGCCGATACGCCGTGACCGCAATGCTGGATCTGGCATTGCATGCGCAGCACGGGCCGGTGTCCCTGGCCGATATCTCCGAGCGCCAGGGCATTTCCCTGTCTTATCTTGAGCAGCTGTTCGCCAAGCTGCGCCGTAGCAACCTGGTATCCAGCGTTCGCGGCCCCGGCGGCGGCTACCAGCTGTCGCGCGACATGCAGGGCATCCAGGTTGCCCAGGTGATCGATGCGGTGAATGAATCGGTCGATGCGACCAAATGCCAGGGCCTTGGCGACTGCCATGGCGGCGATACTTGCCTGACCCACCACTTGTGGTGCGACCTCAGCCTGCAGATCCACGAATTTCTAAGCGGTATCAGCTTGGCTGACCTTGTAACTCGTCGTGAGGTGCAAGAAGTAGCCCAGCGTCAGGACCAGCGCCGTTGCAATAGCAAGGCGCCGCACCTGGACAAGATTGAAGCGTCCGCCGTCGAATGACTGCCGCAGAGCACGCGGAACGCCAGCCAGCCTGATTTAGGAGAAAGTCCATGAAATTGCCGATTTACCTTGATTACTCTGCGACCACCCCGGTTGATCCGCGTGTTGCGCAAAAAATGAGTGAATGCCTGCTGGTCGACGGAAACTTCGGTAACCCGGCGTCCCGTTCCCACGTGTTCGGCTGGAAGGCCGAAGAGTCGGTGGAAAACGCCCGCCGCCAGGTCGCCGACCTGGTCAACGCCGACCCGCGTGAAATCGTCTGGACCTCCGGTGCCACCGAGTCCGACAACCTGGCAATCAAGGGTGTCGCGCACTTCTATCACACCAAGGGCAAGCACCTGATCACCTCCAAGATCGAGCACAAGGCTGTCCTGGACACCATGCGCCAACTGGAGCGTGAAGGCTTCGAAGTCACCTACATCGAGCCCGGTGAAGACGGCATCATCACCCCGGCCATGGTCGAAGCCGCCCTGCGCGACGACACCATCCTGGTTTCGATCATGCACGTGAACAACGAAATCGGCACCGTCAACGACATCGCGGCCATCGGCGAGCTGACCCGCTCCAAGGGCGTCCTGTTCCACGTCGACGGCGCCCAGTCCACCGGCAAGGTCGACATCGACCTGTCCAAGCTGAAAGTCGACCTGATGTCGTTCTCGGCCCACAAGACCTACGGTCCTAAAGGCATCGGCGCCCTGTACGTCAGCCGCAAGCCGCGTGTTCGCCTCGAAGCGACCATGCACGGCGGCGGTCACGAGCGTGGCATGCGTTCCGGCACCCTGGCGACCCACCAGATCGTCGGCATGGGTGAAGCCTTCCGTGTAGCCAAGGAAGACATGGCTGCCGAGAACGTGCGCATCAAGGCCCTGAGCGACCGTTTCTTCAAGCAGGTCGAGCACCTGGAAGAACTCTACGTCAACGGCAGCATGATCGCCCGCGTACCGCACAACCTGAACCTGAGCTTCAACTATGTTGAAGGCGAGTCGCTGATTATGGCGCTCAAGGATCTGGCCGTGTCGTCCGGTTCGGCCTGCACCTCGGCATCGCTTGAGCCTTCGTACGTACTGCGCGCCCTGGGCCGCAACGACGAACTGGCCCACAGTTCGATCCGCTTCACCTTCGGCCGTTTCACCACCGAAGAAGAAATCGATTACGCCGCGCAGAAAGTCTGCGAGGCCGTTACCAAGCTGCGCGCTCTGTCGCCGCTGTGGGACATGTACAAAGACGGCGTCGACATTTCGAAAATCGAGTGGGCGGCGCACTGAAGAAGTCGCCACCAGAGCGACTCACTGATGAGGATTGAAGCAAATGGCATATAGCGAAAAGGTCATCGACCACTACGAGAACCCGCGCAACGTCGGCAAGATGGACGCGCAGGATCCTGATGTCGGCACCGGCATGGTCGGCGCCCCGGCGTGCGGCGACGTCATGCGCCTGCAGATCAAGGTCAACGAGCAAGGCATCATCGAAGATGCCAAGTTCAAGACCTATGGCTGCGGTTCCGCCATCGCGTCCAGCTCCCTGGCCACCGAGTGGATGAAGGGCAAGACCCTTGATGAAGCCGAAACCATCAAGAACACCCAGCTGGCCGAAGAACTGGCCCTGCCGCCAGTGAAGATCCACTGCTCGGTACTCGCCGAAGACGCCATCAAGGCCGCCGTTCGCGATTACAAGCAGAAGAAAGGCTTGATCTGATCCGCGCATTGGTAAGGAGTTTTCATGGCTATCCAGATGACAGAAGCGGCAGCTAACCATATCCAGCGCTCCCTTGCGGGGCGCGGCAAGGGCGAGGGTATCCGCCTGGGTGTTCGCACCACGGGCTGTTCCGGCCTCGCCTATGTACTGGAATTCGTCGACGAAGTGGGCGAAGACGATCAGGTGTTCGAGAGTCATGGTCAGAAAGTGATCATCGACCCGAAAAGCCTGACGTACCTGGACGGCACCGAACTGGATTTCGTCAAGGAAGGGTTGAACGAAGGCTTCAAGTTCAACAACCCCAACGTGCGCGGTGAATGTGGCTGCGGCGAAAGCTTCAACATCTGAGGCAGCTTGTGGGTACTCCTTGTCATTTTGCGTTGTTCCAGATGCAGCCTGCGTTCCAGCTGGATCTCGATCAGTTGTCCGCGCGTTACCTTGAATTGGCCCGTGGCGTCCATCCCGACCGCTTTGCCGATGCTTCCGAGGCGGAGCAGCGGCGGGCGCTCGAGCAGTCGGCGAACCTCAACGAGGCCTACCAGACGCTCAAGCACCCGGCCAAGCGCGCGCGTTACCTGCTCGCCATCAGCGGCCATGAGTTGCCGCTGGAGGTCACGGTCCACGATCCCGAGTTTCTTTTGCAGCAGATGCAATGGCGCGAAGAGCTCGAGGACCTGCAGGACAGCGCCGACCTGGCCGGTGTCGCGGTATTCAAGCGTCGCTTGAAAGACGCCCAGCAAGCACTGAACGAAAGCTTCGCAGCCTGCTGGAACGATGCCGCGCAACGCGAACAGGCCGAACGCCTGATGCGGCGCATGCAGTTCCTCGACAAGCTCACCTACGAAGTGCGCCAGCTCGAAGAGCGCCTCGACGATTAACCCAGTGCCGCTCCGGTCGCACGCCTGATTACAGATAAGTCCTGATTACGATGGCCCTACTGCAGATCGCCGAACCCGGCCAAAGTCCACAACCGCACCAGCGTCGCCTGGCTGTCGGGATCGACTTGGGTACCACCAATTCCCTGGTCGCTGCCTTGCGCAGCGGTCTTTCCGAACCGCTGGCCGACGAGCAGGGGCGGGTGATCCTGCCGTCCGCCGTGCGCTATCACGCCGACCGCGTTGAAGTGGGTGAGTCGGCCAAGCTGGCCGCCGCCACCGATCCGTTGAACACCATCGTCTCGGTCAAGCGCTTGATGGGTCGTGGTCTGTCCGACGTCAAGCAACTGGGCGACCAACTGCCGTACCGCTTCGTCGGTGGCGAATCCCACATGCCGTTCATCGAAACCGTACAGGGCCCGAAAAGCCCGGTAGAGGTTTCCGCCGACATCCTCAAGGTCCTGCGCCAGCGCGCCGAAGCGGCATTGGGCGGTGAATTGGTGGGTGCGGTCATCACCGTGCCGGCCTATTTCGACGACGCCCAGCGCCAAGCCACCAAGGACGCGGCCAAGCTCGCCGGTCTGAACGTGTTGCGCCTGCTCAACGAGCCGACGGCCGCTGCGGTGGCGTATGGCCTCGACCAGCATGCCGAAGGCCTGGTCGCGATCTACGACCTGGGCGGCGGTACTTTCGATATTTCGATCCTGCGCCTGACCGGCGGTGTCTTCGAGGTCCTGGCCACCGGCGGCGACAGCGCCCTGGGCGGCGATGACTTCGATCACGCCATCGCTGGCTGGATCATCGAGCAGGCGGGTTTGTCCGCCGACCTCGACCCCGGTGCGCAACGCCATTTGCTGCAAGCCGCCTGCGCCGCCAAGGAAGCCTTGACCGACGCTGCCACGGTTGAAGTCGCTTATGGCGACTGGAAAGCCGCGCTGACCCGCGAAGCCTTCGATGCCCTGATCGAGCCCATGGTCGCTCGCAGCCTCAAGGCCTGCCGCCGTGCCGTGCGCGATTCCGGCGTAGAGCTGGAAGACGTCAAGGCCGTGGTCATGGTCGGTGGTTCGACCCGCGTGCCTCGGGTTCGCGAAGCTGTTGCCGAGGCCTTTGGCCGCCAGCCGCTGACTGAAATCGACCCGGACCAGGTGGTTGCCATCGGTGCCGCGATCCAGGCTGATACCCTGGCCGGCAACAAGCGCGATGGTGGCGAACTGCTGCTGCTCGACGTGATTCCGTTGTCCCTGGGGCTGGAAACCATGGGCGGCCTGATGGAGAAGGTGATTCCGCGCAACACCACCATCCCGGTTGCTCGCGCCCAGGACTTCACCACCTATAAAGACGGCCAGTCGGCCATGATGGTCCACGTGCTGCAAGGCGAGCGTGAGCTGATCAGCGACTGCCGCTCCCTGGCCCGCTTCGAATTGCGCGGCATCCCGGCCATGGTTGCCGGTGCGGCGAAGATCCGCGTGACCTTCCAGGTCGATGCCGACGGCTTGCTCAACGTCTCTGCCCGTGAACTGGGTTCGGGCGTTGAGGCGAGCATCCAGGTCAAGCCGTCCTATGGCCTGACCGACGGCGAAATCGCCAAGATGCTCAAGGATTCCTTCCAGCATGCCAGCGACGACAAGGTGGCGCGTGTGCTGCGCGAGCAACAGGTCGACGCCCAGCGCCTGATCGAAGCCGTGCAAGGTGCCCTTGAGGCTGACGGCGAGCGCTTGCTGGATGCCGAAGAGCGCATGGTCATCGAGCTGCAGATGCAGGAATTGTCCGAATTGATCAAAGGCACCGATGGTTATGCCATCGAGCAGCAGACCAAGCGTCTGTCGCACGTCACCGACGCCTTTGCTGCCCGCCGCCTGGACTCGACGGTGAAAGCCGCCCTGGCGGGGCGCAACCTGAATGAAATCGAGGAATAACTGATGCCGCAGGTGATTTTTCTGCCCCACGAGAAGTTCTGTCCCGAAGGTATGGTCGTGGAGTGTGAGCCCGGAATTTCCATTCTCGAGCTGGCCCATGAGCACCATATCGAGATGGAAAGTGCCTGTGGTGGCGTCTGTGCGTGCACTACGTGCCATTGCATTATTCGCGAGGGCTTCGATTCGCTGGAAGAAGCGGATGAGTTGGAGGAAGATTTCCTCGATAAGGCCTGGGGCCTTGAAGCTCAATCGCGTCTGGGCTGCCAAGCCATTGTCGGCACCGAAGACCTGACCGTCGAAATCCCGAAATATTCGCTTAACCATGCGGCCGAAGCGCCGCACTGATGGTGACACTGTCATGAGCTATGGTTGGAATGATGTACAACGCATCGCAGAAGAACTGGCCGAAGCCAAGCCGGACGTGGATCCGCTGAAGGTCAATTTCGTCGATCTGCAGCACTGGATCATGGAGCTTCCCGGTTTCGACAGCACCTCTGGCCGTTGTGGCGAGAAGGTCTTGGAAGCGGTCCAGGCGCTCTGGATCGAAGAAATCGACTGATCGACCTGGCAGGTTAGGCAATACCCCTGAACCCGCGTATAATTCGCGGGTTTAATTTTTCGCAAATTACCGTTTCTGGAGTTACACCATGGCTGTTCAACGTACTTTCTCCATCATCAAGCCTGACGCCGTTGCTAAAAACGTGATCGGCAAGATCGTTACCCGCTTCGAAGACGCTGGCCTGCGCGTTGTAGCTTCGAAAATGAAGCAACTGTCCAAAGCCGAAGCCGAAGGCTTCTACGCTGAGCACAGCGAGCGCGGTTTCTTCGGTGAGCTGGTTGCTTTCATGACTTCCGGTCCGGTTGTCGTTCAGGTGCTGGAAGGCGAAAACGCTATCGCTCGCAACCGTGAGCTGATGGGCGCTACCAACCCTAAAGAAGCCGCTGCCGGCACCATCCGTGCTGACTTCGCCGAGTCCATCGACGCCAACGCCGTTCACGGTTCGGACTCCGAAGCCGCTGCTGCTCGCGAAATCGCTTACTTTTTCGCTGCTACTGAAGTAACCGCTCGCTAAGCATTGGCTTAAGAGTGAAGGTGAATCCATGACTACATCGACTGTTAAAACCAATCTGCTGGGGCTGACCCAGCCGGAAATGGAGAAATTCTTCGACTCGATCGGGGAGAAGCGTTTCCGTGCCGGTCAGGTGATGAAATGGATTCACCACTTTGGCGTCGACGACTTCGACGCCATGACGAATGTCGGCAAGGCCCTGCGCGAAAAGCTCAAGGCTGTTGCCGAGATTCGCGGCCCCGAAGTGGTCAGCCAGGACATTTCCAGCGACGGCACCCGTAAGTGGGTGGTGCGCGTGGCGTCCGGCAGCTGCGTCGAGACCGTCTACATTCCCCAGGGCAAACGCGGCACCTTGTGCGTTTCGTCCCAGGCAGGCTGTGCCCTGGATTGCAGTTTCTGCTCCACCGGCAAGCAAGGCTTCAATAGCAACCTCACCGCCGCCGAAGTGATCGGCCAGGTGTGGATTGCCAACAAATCCTTTGGCAGCGTCCCGGCGACCGTCGACCGTGCCATCACCAACGTGGTGATGATGGGCATGGGTGAGCCGCTGCTGAACTTCGACAACGTCGTTTCCGCCATGCACCTGATGATGGACGACCTGGGCTACGGCATCTCCAAGCGCCGTGTGACCCTGTCCACCTCCGGCGTGGTGCCGATGATCGATGAGCTGGCCAAGCACATCGACGTCTCCCTGGCGCTGTCGCTGCACGCACCTAATGACGCATTGCGTAACCAATTGGTGCCGATCAACAAGAAGTATCCGCTTAAGATGCTGCTCGAGTCGTGCCAGCGCTACATGTCGTCCCTGGGCGAAAAGCGCGTGCTGACCATCGAGTACACGCTGCTCAAGGATGTGAACGACAAGGTCGAACACGCGGTCGAGATGATCGAGCTGCTCAAGAACATCCCGTGCAAGATCAACCTGATCCCGTTCAACCCGTTCCCGCATTCCGGTTACGAGCGTCCGAGCAACAACGCGATTCGTCGCTTCCAGGATCAGCTTCACCACGCTGGCTTCAACGTCACCGTGCGCACCACCCGCGGCGAAGACATCGACGCCGCCTGTGGCCAATTGGTAGGACAGGTGCTGGATCGCACCCGTCGCAGCGAACGCTACATTGCCGTGCGTGAGTTGAACGCCGCGGACGATGCGGTGCAAAACGCTGCGAACAGTCACTAAGAGAGGAACTCTATGTCCCTGCGCTTCGCGCTCGTTTTGCTGTTGGCCGGCCTTTGTTCCGGTTGTGTCCTGTCGGGTGACTACAACCCGATGAGGACCAGCAAAGGGCGCGACGAGGCACGTGTGGCCTACGTGCAACTGGGCATTGGCTACCTGCAGCAGGGCATGACCGAACGGGCCAAGGTGCCGCTCAAGAAAGCCCTGGAGCTGGACGATTCCGACCCGGATGCCAACGCGGCCCTGGCCCTGGTGTTCCAGGCCGAGATGGAGCCGGAGCTGGCCGACCAGCATTTTCGCAAGGCGCTGTCTGCCCGTCCGCAAGACGCACGGATCCTGAACAACTACGGCAGCTTTCTTTTCGAGCAGAAGCGCTACAACGAAGCCTACGAGCGCTTCGAGCAGGCTGCCGCCGACACCCTTTACCCTGAGCGTTCGCGGGTTTTCGAAAACCTCGGCATGACGGCCGCGCAGCTGGGCCAGCGTGACCTGGCCCGCCAGCAGTTGGAAAAGGCGCTGCGGCTCAACCGCCAGCAACCGCGGGCGCTGCTGGAAATGGCTGAGTTGTCTTACGAAGACAGGCATTATGTGCCCGCGCGTGACTATTACGAGCGTTTTAGCCTGCTGAGTGAGCAAAATGCACGTAGTCTATTGCTCGGCGTTCGGCTGGCACATGTGTTTGAAGATCGCGACAAGGCTGCAAGTTACGGCCTGCAACTCAAAAGACTCTATCCCGGTACGCCGGAATATCAGCAATACCTGTCGGAGCAATGATGAAAGCGGCGCATCCCGAAGTTGTAGCAGCGACTCGCGTAAATCCTGGTGAGACCCTGCGTCAAGCCCGCGAAAGCAATGGTTGGTCGCTGGCCGAAGTAGCCCTCAAGCTCAATCTCACCGTGGCTTCCCTGGGCAATCTGGAAGCGGGCGCGTTCGACAAGCTGCCTGGGCACACCTTCGCCCGGGGCTACATCCGCGCCTATGCCAAGTTGCTCGGCAAGGACCAGACCGTACTGGTCCAGCAATTCGATCAATACACCGGTTCCGATGCCCAGGGCAGCAGCGTGCACAGCCTGGGTCGCATCGAGGAGCCGGTTCGCGTTTCCCACACCATTTTGCGAATCGTCAGCCTGTTGCTGCTGATCGCGGTGATTGGTGGCGGTTTTGTCTGGTGGCAGGACCAGGCGTCCTTGCGCAGCAAGGAGCCGGTCGCCATGAACACTGAGCACGTTGAGGTCGAGGGCGCCGACGGCACCACCCAGATCCATCCGCTGGACGAGCCGGAAGACCAGGCTGTCGTCGAAGGCCAGGCCGAAGGCGAAACCGCCCTCGCGTTGCCACAAAGCCCGGACGCTGCCGATGCCCAGGCGGGTACCGAGCCGGCTGTTCCAGCCCCGGCACCCGCTGCACCGACAGCGCCGGCTGCACCGATCACCGGCAGCGCACCGATTGCCACGGTACCTGCCGCGCCGAGCACACCAGCGCCGACCGTGGCTGCGCCTGCGACCCACGCCGTTCCAGCCGCTCCGACAGCTCCAGCGGCTCCGACCCCGGCTCCGGTCGCGGGTGAAGGCCAGGTACAGATTCAGTTTGTCGCCGACTGCTGGACGCAGATCACCGACGGCAACGGCAAGGTGCTGTTCAGTGGCCTCAAGCGCAAGGGCGACAGCACCTCCATCAACGGCAAGCCACCCTTTGCCGTACGCCTGGGCTATGCCCGCGGCGCGCAGGTCAGCTACAACGGCCAGCCGGTCGACATCGCTCCGTTCACCAGTGGCGAGACTGCTCGCCTGAAGTTGGGTCAATAAGTCATGCACGGCGAATCTCCAATCAAGCGTCGCGAATCCCGAAAGATCTGGGTCGGCAACGTGCCCGTGGGCGGCGATGCGCCTATCGCTGTGCAGAGCATGACCAACAGCGACACCAATGACGTGGCCGCCACGGTCGCGCAGATCAACCGCCTGGAAGCCGCCGGTGTCGACATCGTGCGCGTATCGGTGCCGGACATGGACGCCGCCGAGGCGTTCGGCAAGATCAAGCAACTGGTCAAGGTCCCCTTGGTGGCCGACATCCACTTCGACTACCGCATCGCCCTGCGCGTGGCCGAGTTGGGCGTCGATTGCCTGCGCATCAACCCGGGCAACATCGGTCGCGAAGACCGTGTCCGCGCGGTGGTGGATGCCGCTCGCGACCGGGGCATCCCGATCCGCATCGGCGTGAACGCCGGTTCCCTGGAAAAAGACCTGCAAAAGAAATACGGCGAGCCGACCCCGGCGGCGCTGGTGGAGTCGGCCCTGCGCCACGTCGAGCACCTCGAACGCCTGAATTTCCAGGACTTCAAGGTCAGCGTGAAAGCCTCCGACGTGTTCATGGCCGTCGCAGCCTACCGCTTGCTGGCCAAGGAAATCGTCCAGCCGCTGCACCTGGGCATCACCGAAGCCGGTGGGTTGCGTTCGGGCACGGTGAAATCCGCCGTCGGCCTCGGTATGCTGCTCGCCGAAGGGATTGGCGATACCATCCGCATCTCGTTGGCGGCTGACCCGGTCGAGGAAGTGAAAGTCGGCTACGACATTCTCAAGTCCCTGCACCTGCGTTCCCGTGGCATCAACTTCATCGCCTGCCCGAGCTGCTCGCGGCAGAACTTCGATGTGGTCAAGACCATGAACGAGCTGGAAGGGCGCCTCGAGGACCTGCTGGTGCCGCTGGATGTCGCGGTGATTGGTTGCGTGGTCAACGGGCCGGGCGAAGCCAAAGAGGCCCACATCGGCCTGACTGGCGGTACACCGAACCTGATTTACATCGACGGCAAGCCGTCGCAGAAACTGACGAATGACAATCTGGTGGATGAGCTGGAACGGCTGATTCGCCAGAAAGCGGCCGAAAAGGTCGAAGCCGACGCAGCGGTCATCGCGCGCGGTTAAGTCGAAAGATTAAGGAATACACGTGAGCAAGTCCCTGCAAGCCATTCGTGGCATGAACGACATCCTGCCCGAGCAGACGCCCCTGTGGCGTTATTTCGAGGGCACTGTGGCGCGTCTGCTGGATAACTACGGCTATCGGCAGATCCGCATGCCGATCGTCGAGTTCACCGAGCTGTTCAAGCGCTCCATCGGTGAAGTGACCGACATCGTCGAAAAAGAGATGTACACCTTCGACGACCGCAACGGCGACTCCCTGACCCTGCGCCCCGAAGGCACGGCGGCCTGCGTGCGTGCGGTGCTCGAGCACGGCATCACCGGCGGCGGCCAGGTGCAGAAACTCTGGTACGTCGGCCCGATGTTCCGTCACGAGCGTCCGCAGAAAGGCCGTTATCGCCAGTTCCACCAGATTGGCCTGGAGGTATTCAACCTCGAGGGACCGGACATCGACGCCGAGCTGATCGTCATGACCTGGCGCCTGTGGGGCGAGCTGGGGCTGCGTGACGCGGTCAAGCTTGAGCTCAACAGCCTGGGCACCAGCGAGTCCCGTGGCCGCTACCGTGAAGCGTTGGTGGAGTTTCTTTCCGCCCACCTGGACAAGCTCGACGAAGACAGCCAGCGCCGTCTGAAGACCAATCCACTGCGCGTGCTCGACACCAAGAATGCCGAGACCCAAGCGGTCCTGGTCGACGCGCCGAAAATGGCCGACTACCTCGACGACGAATCCCGTGCACACTTCGAAGGGCTGAAAGCGCGCCTCGACGCCGTGGGCATCCCCTACGTGATCAACCCCAAGTTGGTCCGTGGCCTGGACTACTACAGCAAGACCGTCTTCGAATGGGTCACCGACAAACTCGGCGCCCAGGGCACTGTCTGTGCCGGCGGCCGCTACGACGGGCTGGTGGAGCAGATGGGCGGCAAGCCGACTCCAGGCGTGGGCTTTGCCATGGGCATCGAGCGCCTGGTGCTGATGCTTGAAGCCTTGGACAAGGTGCCCGAAGAACTGTCCCGTCAGGTCGACGTCTACCTGTGCGCCTTTGGCGAGGCCGCCGAGCTGGCAGCCCTGTCGTTGAGCGAGCGGATCCGCGACCAGTTGCCCAACCTGCGCCTGCAGATCAACGCCGGCGCCGGCAGCTTCAAGAGCCAATTCAAGAAGGCCGACAAGAGCGGTGCGCTGTACGCACTGATCCTCGGTGACGACGAACTGGCCCAACAAGTGGTAGGTTTCAAACCCCTGCGTGGCCAGGGCGAACAACAAAGCATTGCCTGGGATGCGCTTGCTGCACACCTGGCCACCTGCGTCGTGCAGGGTTGAAGCTGTCAAACAGCCGATTTAGCGATTAAGGAGTATTGGGGTGTCGAGTACCGAAGATGAACAGCTGGCGGATTTGAAGGACTGGTGGACGCGCAACGGCAAGCCGCTGGTCACTGGCGGCCTGTTGGCGCTGGTCATCGTGTTCGGCTGGCAGGCCTACCAGAAATACCAGAGCAACCAGTCGCAAGGCGCCTCGGTGCTCTACCAGCAATTGCTGGAAACCACCCTGACCCCGGACGGCAAGCCTGACGCTGCCCGCGTGGCGGACCTGGCCGGCAAGCTGGACAAGGAATTCGGCGGCACTGCCTACGCCCAATACGGTCGCCTGTTCGTGGCCAAGGTGGCGGTGGACAGTGGCAAGCTGGACGACGCGGCCACCGAGCTCAAAGGTATCGTCGACAAACCGGCCAACCCGACCCTGGGCGAAGTGGCGCGTCAGCGCCTGGCGCAGGTGCTGGCGGCACAGAACAAGGCCGAAGACGCCTTGAAGCTGCTCGACGGTGATGCCGACAAGGCATTCCTGGCGACCCGCGAAGAACTCAAGGGCGACCTGCTGGTACAGCTGGGCCGTGCCGATGAGGCCTATGCGGCCTACCAAAAAGCCAAGGCTGCGCTGTCGGATGAAGCCGCAGTCGGTGGCCTGCAAATCAAGCTGGACGACCTGGCCAAAGGGGATGCGTGACGTGATCCGTTGGAAACATGCAGCATTGCTGGCTCTGGCCATTCTGGCCGCGGGTTGCAGCAGCAACAGCAAGAAAGAACTGCCGCCGGCCGAACTGACCGACTTCAAAGAAGAAGTCGTGCTGCAGAAGCAGTGGAGCCGCTCCATCGGCGATGGCCAGGGTGAAACCTACAACATGCTGGTGCCGGCCATCGATGGCGACACCATCTATGCGGGTGACGTCACGGGCGTGGTGATGGCGATGGACCGCACCAACGGCGACGTCAAATGGGAAGCGGATCTTGAACTGCCTGTTTCCGGCGCCGTTGGCGTGGGTTACGGCCTGGTCATGATCGGCACGCTCAAGGGCGAGATCGTCGCCCTGGACGCGAGCAGCGGTGAAGAGAAATGGCGCGCCCGCGTGACCAGTGAAGTGCTCGCACCGCCGGCCACCAACGGTGATGTGGTGGTAGTCCAGACCCA
Source organism: Pseudomonas sp. Lb2C2 (assembly GCF_052112205.1). Classification (NCBI taxonomy): domain Bacteria; kingdom Pseudomonadati; phylum Pseudomonadota; class Gammaproteobacteria; order Pseudomonadales; family Pseudomonadaceae; genus Pseudomonas; species Pseudomonas sp. Lb2C2. The sequence continues at coordinate 344,247 of NZ_JAUTYW010000002.1, forward strand.
GGACGACCGTCTGATCGGCCTGGATGCCGCTACCGGCAACCAGCGCTGGTTGTACGACAGCACTCCGGCGGTACTGACCCTGCGCGGCACCAGTGCGCCGATCGTCACCAACCGCCTGGCGGTGGCTGGTTTGTCGACCGGTAAAGTGGTGGCCCTGGATGTTTCCAACGGCGTGCCGGTGTGGGAACAGCGCGTAGCGATCCCGCAAGGTCGTTCGGAGCTGGAGCGTGTGGTCGACATCGACGGCGGCTTGCTGCTGTCCGGCGGTACCCTGTACGTCGCCAGCTACCAGGGCCGCGTTGCAGCACTGGACCTGGAAAGCGGTCGTCCGCTGTGGCAGCGCGATGCGTCCAGCTACGCCGGTGTCGCCCAAGGCTTTGGCAGCGTCTACGTGAGCCTGTCCTCGGGCACCGTCGAAGGCGTTGACGAGCGTTCCACCACCGCCTTGTGGAGCAACGACTCCCTGGCCCGTCGTCAACTGTCGGCCCCGGAAGTGTTCTCCAGTTACGTTGCAGTGGGTGACCTGGAAGGTTACCTGCACCTGCTCAGCCAGGTGGACGGTCGTTTCGTCGGCCGTGAGCGCATCGACAGCGACGGCCTGCGTGCCCGTCCGCTGGTGGTGGGCGACATGATCTATGTGTATGGCAACAGCGGCAAACTGGAAGCCCTGACCATCAAGTAAGACTATGCTTGGGGCTAATCCCCCAAGCGGCCTTGTTCACAAGGTTTGCAGGGCTTGCACAGACTGCCCCGAGCACCAGCCGCTGCCTCGCAGCGGCTTTTGTATTTTCTGAAATAACGAAGTGGAGAGCCGCATGGTTCCCGTAATCGCCCTGGTGGGCCGACCGAACGTCGGCAAGTCCACCTTGTTCAACCGCCTGACCAGGACTCGCGACGCCATTGTCGGCGACTTGTCCGGTCTGACCCGTGATCGCCAATACGGTGAGGCCAAGTGGCAAGGGCGTACCTATATTCTGGTCGACACCGGCGGCATCTCCGGTGATGAACACGGCATGGACGAAAAAATGGCCGAGCAGTCGCTGCTCGCCATCGAAGAAGCCGATGTGGTGCTGTTCCTGGTAGACGCCAAGGCCGGTTTTACCGCCGCCGACCAGATGATCGCCGAGCATTTGCGCAAGCGTAACAAGCGTTCCTACGTGGTCGCCAACAAGGTCGACAACATCGACCCGGACATGGCCCGCGCCGAGTTCGCCCCGTTGGGCATGGGCCAGGCGATTCCGATCGCCGGCGCCCACGGTCGTGGCATCACCCAGATGCTGGAAATCGCCCTGGAGAGTTTCCCCAAGGACGACGCAGAAGAACCGGAAGACGGCGAGGAAGAGATCGTTGCCGAAGGCGAGGAAGCCAAGCGCATTCCGGGCCCGAGCGAAAAAGACGGGATCAAGATCGCCATCATCGGCCGCCCGAACGTGGGCAAGTCGACGTTGGTCAACCGCATGCTCGGTGAAGACCGGGTCATCGTCTATGACCAGCCCGGTACCACCCGCGACAGTATCTACATTCCCTTCGAGCGTAACGAAGAGAAGTACACGCTGATCGACACCGCCGGTGTGCGCAAGCGCGGCAAGATCCACGAAGAAGTTGAAAAGTTCTCCGTGGTCAAGACCCTGCAGGCGATCAAAGACGCCAACGTGGTGATCTTCGTGATGGACGCCCGCGAAGGCGTGGTCGATCACGACCTCAACCTGCTGGGCTTCGCCCTGGAAGCCGGTCGTGCGCTGGTCATCGCGATCAACAAGTGGGACGGCATGACGCCGAGCGAACGGGATTTCGTCAAGGTTGAATTGCAGCGCCGGCTGTTCTTCGTCGACTTCGCCGATATCCACTTCATCTCGGCCCTGCACGGCACGGGCGTGGGCAACCTCTACGCTTCGGTGCAGAACTCGTTCAAGTCGGCGGTGACTCGCTGGCCGACCAACCGCCTCACCCAGATCCTCGAAGATGCGGTAGGCGAGCACGCGCCACCGATGGTCAACAACCGTCGTATCAAGCTGCGCTACGCCCACTTGGGCGGTGCCAACCCGCCGATTATCGTGATTCACGGTAACCAGATCGAGAAGGTGCCCAAGTCGTACGTTCGTTACCTGGAGAACACCTACCGTCGCGTCCTGAAGCTGGTCGGCACGCCGATCCGCATCGAGTTCAAGGGCGGCGAGAACCCGTACGAAGGCAACAAGAACACGCTCACCGACCGCCAGGTCAACAAGAAGCGCCGCTTGATGTCGCACCACAAGAAGGCCGACAAGAAGCGCCGCGACAAGCGCTGATCCAGTCTGGATCTGGGATCTGGGATCTGTGGACCTATGGACCTATGGACCTGTGGGAGCAAGGCTTGCTCCCAAAGTCTTGCTTACCACAGCCCTGGCTCCCACAGGGCATGAGTCTTCAGCATGAGAAGGGTGCCCTGGGTGGCACCCTTTTTCATGCCCGGCGATTGGGCTATTCTCGAGCTCTCCCGCGCCGCACCAGAGCCGGGTGCAGAGCAGGGACCCTTCATGATCACCAGCAAGTTGCCGAATGTCGGCATCACGATTTTCACCCAGATGTCCCAGCTCGCCGCGCAGACGGGCGCGCTGAACCTGTCCCAGGGTTTTCCCGATTTCGATGGCCCGCAGGCCCTGCGCGATGCGGTCGGTCGGCACATTGCCCAAGGCCATAACCAGTACTCACCGATGACCGGTCTGCCGGCGCTGTGCCAGCAGATCGCGGCGAAGATCGCCCGCAGCTACGGCGCCAACGTCGATGCCGATCAGGAGGTCACCGTGACCCCAGGGGCGACCCAGGCGATTTTCTGTGCCATTGCGGCGGTGGTCCACAGCGGCGACGAAGTGATCGTCTTCGACCCCAGCTACGACAGCTACGAGCCTGCCGTGCAATTGGCCGGCGGGCATTGCGTGCATGTGCCATTGGGCCTGGATGACTTCGCCATCGACTTCGAGAAGCTCGGCCAAGCCCTGAGCCCGCGTACGCGCATGATCATCCTCAACTCGCCACACAACCCCAGCGGCGCCCTGATCAGCCGCGCCGAACTGGATCAATTGGCGACGCTGATTCGCGACCGAGACATCTACCTGGTCAGCGATGAGGTCTACGAACACCTGGTGTTCGACGGCGTTGCCCACGCCAGTGTCCTGGCCCATGAAGAGCTGTACCGCCGCGCCTTCGTGGTCAGTTCGTTCGGCAAGACCTACCACGTCACCGGCTGGAAAACCGGCTACGTGGTGGCGCCAGCGGCCCTGACGGCGGAGCTGCGCAAGGTGCACCAGTACGTCAGCTTCTGCGGCGTGACGCCGTTGCAGTACGCCCTGGCCGACTACATGGCCGAGCATCCGGAACACGTCGATGAGCTGCCGGACTTCTACCAGGCCAAGCGCGACCTGTTCTGCGATCTGCTGGCGCCGTCGCGCTTCAGCTTCAAGCGCGTGACCGGTACTTATTTCCAGTTGGTGGACTATTCGCAGATTCGCCCGGACCTGAATGACGTCGACATGGCGGTGTGGATGACCCGCGAGCATGGCGTGGCGACGATTCCGATCTCGGTGTTCTACCAGCATCCACCACAAGGCCAGCGCCTGGTGCGCCTGTGCTTTGCCAAACGCGAGGAGACGCTGCGTGAAGCGGCGCAAAAGCTATGCGTGATTTGAGCACATTGCCGGACCTCGACATTGCCCTGGTCCAGACCACCCTGGCCTGGCACGACCGCCGGGCCAACCTGGAACATTTCGAAGCGCTGCTGGAGCAGGCACGCGGGGCCGATTTGATTATCCTCCCGGAAATGTTCACCACGGGTTTCTCCATGGAATCCGAGACCCTGGCGGAGCCGGAGAACGGCCCGACGCGCCAATGGCTCAAGGCCCAGGCGGCAAAGCTGGACGCAGTGATTACCGGCAGTGTGATCATCCAGGCCGCTGACGGCAGCCATCGCAATCGCCTGCTCTGGGCACGGCCGGATGGAGAAGTGCTGCATTACGACAAACGCCATCTGTTTCGTATGGCGGGGGAGCACAACCACTACACCCCGGGTGAGCGACAGGTGCTGTTCGAGCTCAAGGGCTGGCGGATTCGTCCGCTGATTTGCTACGACCTGCGTTTCCCGGTCTGGAGCCGCGATGCCGAGGACACCGACCTGCTGCTGTACACCGCCAACTGGCCCGGGGCGCGGCGTCAGCATTGGAACCGGCTGTTGCCGGCCCGGGCGATCGAGAACCTGTGCTACGTGGCGGCGGTAAACCGTGTCGGTACCGACGGCAAGGGCTTCGCCTATACCGGTGACAGCCAGGTATTGGATTTCCAGGGCGAGAGCTTGCTCAGCGCCGGCGAAGCGGATGGTGTGTTCAAGGTGTGCTTGAACGCAGCGGACCTGGCGGCGTATCGCACGCGGTTTCCGGCGAACCTGGATGCCGACTCGTTCGAATTCATCTAACTGAAACGATTCAACCCTTCAGGAATCGGGGTGCGTGCCGATAAACGGTCAGCCAAGGAGAATGCTCATGACCAGTATCAGCGCAACCACCGTCAATCCTTATCCATTGTCAGCCCCTAAAGTCTCCATCCGCGGGGCTGAAGAAGAAAAAGCGGTCAGTCCCGTGGCATCGACTGATAGCAGCGAAGACAAAGACAAGAAACTGGAAGTCGACACCAGCGGCGCGAATATCGCAGGTGCGGGTGGCAGCAGCGGCAGCAGCGATGTCATCGAACAACTGAAGAAGCAGATCGAACAGACCGAGAAGTTGCTGGCCGAACAGCAAGCCCAGCTGGCACGGGTGCAAAAAAGCCGCGCCGATGAGGAGCAGAAAGCTCAGGAAACCATGGCGATCCAGACTCAGATCATGGCGACCCAAGCGACTTTGCAGACCTTGCAGGCCGCGTTGTTGCAGGCGATGACTGTTTCGATCGATACCCATGCCTGACATTTTGGCTGCCTGATAGGCCGCCATCGCGAGCAAGCTTGCTCCCACAGGGTTTTGCATCATGCCGACCAGTGTGGGAGCGAGCTTGCTCGCGATGAGGCCCTGACAGGCGAGACAAAATCATCAGCCAAACAAAAAGGCCCCAGGGTTCACACCCCGGGGCCTTTTTGCATTTCAGCCTTGGATCAGGCCGCTTTGGCTTCCGGCTGGCTCAGGGAACGGTTCAGTGCACTGAACAGCGCCTTGAAGCTGGCGGTGGTGATGTTTTCATCGATACCCACGCCGTGCACCGCACGCTCGCCGTTGACCCGCAGTTCGATGTACGCCGCCGCCTTGGCGTTGGTGCCGGCGCCGATGGCGTGTTCGTTGTAGTCCATGATCTCCACCGGAATTGGCAGGCCGGCCACCAGCGCTTCTAGCGCGCCGTTGCCCTTGCCGCGCCAGTGCAGGTTGGTCTCGCCCTGGCCCTTGCTCGCCACTTCCACTTCTACGGCGCTGTTGCCGTTTTCTTCCTGCAGGCGATGGCTGACCAGCGCGTACGGAGTGTTGGCTTGCAGGTATTCACGCTGCAGCAAGGCGTGGATCTGCTGAGCCGTCATTTCCAGGCCCAGGCGATCGGTTTCGCGCTGTACCACCTGGCTGAATTCGATCTGCATGCGACGCGGCAGGCTGATGCCGTATTCCTGTTCCAGCAGGTAGGCGATACCGCCCTTGCCCGACTGGCTGTTGACGCGAATCACCGCCTCGTAGCTGCGGCCGATGTCGGCCGGGTCGATTGGCAGGTATGGCACTTCCCACAGACCGTCCGATTTCTGCTGGGCGAAGCCCTTGCGAATGGCGTCCTGGTGCGAGCCGGAGAATGCGGTGTGGACCAGGTCGCCAACATACGGGTGACGCGGGTGCACCGGGATCTGGTTGCACTCCTCGACCACTTTGCGCACGCCGTCGATGTCGGAGAAGTCCAGCCCGGGGTTGATGCCTTGGGTGTAGAGGTTCAGCGCCACGGTCACCAGGTCGACGTTGCCGGTGCGTTCGCCGTTGCCGAACAGGCAGCCTTCGACACGGTCGGCCCCCGCCATCAGGCCCAGCTCGGTAGCGGCCACGCCGGTGCCACGGTCGTTGTGGGTGTGCAGGCTGATGAGCACGCTGTCACGACGGGTGATGTTGCGGTGGAACCACTCGATCTGGTCGGCGTAGATGTTCGGCGTGGCGACTTCCACGGTAGCGGGCAGGTTGAGGATCACCTTGCGCTCGGGTGTCGGGTTCCAGACTTCGATCACCGCGTCGCAGACTTCCTTGGCGAACTCCAGCTCAGTGGCGCTGAAAGTCTCTGGCGAATATTCGAACTGCCACTGGGTTTCCGGCTGCTGCGCGGCGTATTTGACGAACAGCTTGGCCGCGTTCACCGCGATTTCCTTCACGCCTTCCTTGTCCTGGTTGAACACGATACGACGGAACGACGGGCTGGTGGCGTTGTACAGGTGGACGATGGCTTTTTTCGCGCCGCGCAGGGATTCGAACGTACGGGCGATCAGGTCTTCACGGGCCTGGGTCAGCACCTGGATGGTGGTGTCGTCCGGGATGTGGCCTTCTTCGATGAGGGTACGCACGAAGTCGAAGTCTGTTTGCGAAGCGGCTGGGAACGATGCTTCGATTTCCTTCACGCCCACTGCGACGAGGGTTTTCCAGAAGCGCAGCTTCTTGACCGCGTCCATCGGCTCGATCAGCGACTGGTTGCCGTCGCGCAGGTCGGAGCTGCACCAGATCGGCGCGGCGGTGATGGTCTTCGACGGCCAAGTGCGATCCGGCAGGTTGATGGTCGGGAAGGCGCGGTATTTGGAAGACGGGTCTTTGAGCATGCTCATGGGGAAATCCTTATTGTCGTGGCCGGAAAAAGGCGGCCTGCCGGTGGTTCGATGGGGGTGGCTTCACAGCCGGGACGAGGTGCCGCGATTCAGCCCGGCAGTCGTGCGCTGACGAGGCACAGGCTGCGGTGCTGGCGAAGCTGAATGAGGGTGTGAGAGGTTTTCATGCCTTCAACCCTAACCGCGTGAGGGGCGGATCGCAAGCAGTCGGAAAAAATTGAGATAAGTTCTGCTTTTAGGCGGGTTTGCGAGATTTAATCGCGCATGTTTCAGGTATGAATGTCAGAAATTGCGTCGATGTTTTGAGCTTGGCAATTCAAAGGAGGGGGTGATGCGGCTGCCGTCATCGCGAGCAAGCTCGCTCCCACAGGAGATCTATGTCGCACTGAAGATCAAATGTGGGAGCGAGCTTGCTCGCGATGAGGCCAGTAGCCCCACCATCCCATTCAGGGTTGGAAAGCCCCGATAAAAATCGCCGGATCCACCCGCGCATCGTTCAGGCTGATGTTCCAGTGCATGTGCGGCCCCGTCGCGCGGCCGGTGGCGCCGACCTTGCCCACCACGGTGCCCCGGGCCAGTTGCTGGCCGACCTTCACGTCGATCTTCGACATGTGGCAGAACATGCTGATGAAGCCCTGGCCATGGTCGACGAACACGGTGTTGCCATTGAAGAAGTAATTACCGGTGAGGATCACCTTGCCGGCGGCCGGGGTCTTGATCGGCGTGCCGGCGGGCACGGCGAAGTCCAGGCCGGCGTGGGGGTTGCGCTCTTCGCCGTTGAAGAAGCGGCGCACGCCGAACTTGCTCGACAACGGGCCGTTGACCGGTTTGTCCAGCAACAGGTTGCTGGGGATGTTCGGGCTGAAGCTGCGGTAGGCCTTCAGTTGCACCGCCAGTTCGGCCTCGATGCGTTTGAGGTCCGCCGGGTTCGGGTTGACCTGGCGCTTATTCTTCAGGGTGATGTGTTGCTCGGGATACTTCTTGTAGCCGACCACGAACGGCTGGGTGCCGCCGCCACTGCTGATCTGCTGTGTGCCGGGCTGGACCGTCAGCGGGATGCCGACAATCGCCAGCCAGTTGTCCTGTTCCTTGACCACCAGCACCGGCTTGCCCTGGTAACTGGCTTTCGGTGCCTTGGCCGCGCTGCCCAGGTCCACCACGGCCACGCCGCCGGGCACTGGTTTGTTCAGCAGGCGGGTGATGTAACTGTCGGCGTGGGCGTTGAAGGTCAGGCACAGCAAGAACAAGGGGGCGAGATATCGCGGCATGAATCAATCCAGTAAAGAAAGGGTGACCGGCGTCAGGTGATTGTCTTCGACCCGCACCAGCAATTCGCCTTCGCCGAGCTTGGCGGTCAGGCGCTGGCCGGTCTGGGTTTGCCCGGCGCTGCGGATCGCCTGGCCGCGTTCGTCGAGCAAAATGCTGTAGCCGCGGCCGAGGGTCGCCAGGGGGCTGACAATGTGCAGCGTCTGCATCTGGTTGTGCAATTGCACGCGGCGCGTCTTGAGGCCTTCGCGCATGGCCCGGGGCAGGCGTTCGGCCAGGCTGTCCAGGCGCTGGCGCAGCAATGCCAGTTGCCGGCCCGGATGTTGCCCGGCCAGGCGGGTTTCCAGGCGGATCAAACGTTCACGACGGGTATTGAGGCTGCGTTCGAACGCCCGGCGCATGCGCATGTCCAGGTCGTCGAGGCGCTGGGCTTGCTGGCGCAGGCGTTCGCCGGGGTGGCGCAGGCGTCGGGTGAGGCCTTCGAGGCGCAATTGATCGCGCATCAGTCGGTCGCGCATGCGCATCACCAGTCGGCGATGCAGGCTTTCGACCCGACGCACCAGGTCACCGGCATCGGGAGCGAGCAGTTCGGCGGCGGCGGACGGGGTCGGGGCGCGCACGTCGGCGACGAAATCGCTGATGGACACGTCGGTTTCATGGCCCACGGCGCTGACGATCGGCGTGACGCAGGCATCCACCGCCCGGGCCACGGCTTCTTCGTTGAAGCACCACAAGTCTTCCAGCGAACCGCCGCCCCGGGCCAGGATCAGCGCATCGAAACCCCGGGCGTCGGCCAGCTTCAGGGCGCGGACGATTTGTGCGGTAGCTTCGCGACCTTGCACGGCGGTGGGGATCAGCGTCAGGGCGATCTGCGGCGCGCGGCGGCGGAAAACACTGATGATGTCGCGGATCACCGCGCCGGTGGGCGAACTGATGATGCCAATGCGTTGCGGATGGGCCGGCAGCGGCACCTTGCGCTCGGCACTGAACAGGCCTTCGGCGCTGAGTTTCTCCTTCAGGGCATCGAAGGCCAGGCGCAGGGCGCCATCGCCGGCCGGCTCTACGGTGTCGAGGATCAATTGATAGTCGCCACGGCCTTCGAACAGCGAGACCTTGCCGCGCACTTTCACCGCCAGCCCGTCCTTCAAGGCCTGGCGCACCCGCGCGGCATTCTGCCGGAACAGCGCGCAACGCACCTGGGCGCCACTGTCCTTGAGGGTGAAGTACACATGGCCGGAGGCCGGGCGGGCGAGGTTGGAGATTTCGCCCTCGACCCAGATGTTGCTGAACACGTCTTCAAGCAACACCCGCGCACGGCCGTTGAGCTGGCTGACAGTCAGGACCTCGCGGTCCAGGCCCAGTCGGGCAAAGGGATCTTTAATCATGGGCGGCATGATAAGGGGATTCGCCGATGGTGTGCAGACAATTAGAACGGGTTGCCTGCATCGCGAGCAAGCTCGCTCCCACAGGAGATCTATGCCGCACTGAAGATCAAATGTGGGAGCGAGCTTGCTCGCGATAGCGGTAGGCCAATCACCACAAATGCTGGAAGTAGTCCCCCGGATCTGGCTAAAGTCGCCGCTCTCCTCATCAAGGAAGTGCCGGATGAATCTTCTCCCATGGTTGGGCCAGTGGGCCTTCGCCCCCACGCAATGGCTGGTGATCGGCTCGGCCATTGCCCTGGCCTACATCGTGTTCGGCATTGCCGGGTTCGGCACGGCGCTGGTGGCCGCGCCCATCCTGCTGCTGTTCATGCCGCTGTCGAAAATCGTCCCGCTGCTGGTCTTGCTCGATTTCGTCGCGGCCTTCGGCAACTTGCTGCCGTCGCGCCGAGATGTGTCCCGGCCGGAGCTGCTGCGGTTGCTGCCGTGCATGGCGCTAGGCTGCACCCTCGGGGTGATTTTCCTGCTCAACCTCAAGTCCGACCTGTTGTTGCTGTTGATGGGGGTGTTCATCAGTTGCTATGCGATCTACAGCCTGTTGATAAAAACTCGGCCGACGCAGTTGTCAGCGCGGTGGGCGTTCCCGATGGGCACGGTGGGTGGGATGTTCGGCGCGTTGTTTGGCAGTGGCGGCTTTTTATATGCCATCTACCTGAACAGTCGCTTGCCCAAGGACGCGGCCCGAGCCACGCAAAGTGCCCTGATCAGTTGCAGCACCGTGGTGCGCCTGAGCCTGTTTATCGTGGCCGGGGTGTATGCCGAGCTACCCTTGTTGGTACTGGCGCTGTGTTTGTTGCCGGCCATGGCGCTGGGGTTGTGGGTAGGGCGTCGCTTGACCCTGAAGATGTCGCGTGAGGCATTCGTGCGGCTGGTCACCTGGCTGGTGCTTGCCAGCGGCCTCGCGTTGATCGGGCGCTACCTGAGTGCTTGACCTGGCCCGGCCAGGGATTAAGCTGCCGGCCTTTGATCAGACCCTGCCAGGGAAACAGCCAGGCCTCGCCATGAACTCGCAAAGCATCATCGTTCCGAAAATTTCCACCCTGCCGGTCCACGAGCCTCGGGCCCGGGCGATCGTGCGCTGGCTGGTGCGCAAGAATATCGTCGAAGAACAACTGACCACCTGCGGGCGCACCGGCAATCGCATGGCCCACGCCATAGCCCCCGGTGCCCGCGAGGTGGTCATGCACCCCGAAGCCTTGCCATTCGGCGAGTCGATCAATGGCTTGGAGATCATCACCAAGCGCTGCATCTATACACCGGCCAAGGGCTTTCTCGAAGAAGCCGGTTGCGCCGAGTGCCGCAAGGAAGTCGGCGAAGCGCTGTTCGAAAGCCTGGAAGACTGGATGCCGGCGCGCATCGACAACTTCACCTGCCCCGAATGCGGCCATGAGGATGACATCAACGGCTTCCTGTTCCTGCAGCCCTGCGGCTTTTCGAACCTGGGGTTCATCTTCAACAATTGGCTGGAGGCGGGGTTCAAGCAGGACTTCCTCGATGAATTCGCCGATTGGCTCGATCAGCCGGTGAGTTGGGTGAAGGTGGAGTTGTAGGAGCGGCGCAGTACCCCCTGTGGGAGCGAGCTTGCTCGCGATGACGGTGTGTCAGTCGATGCTAATGTTGGATGACACACCGCATTCGCGAGCAAGCTCGCTCCCACAGGGGGATGTGTTGGCATTTGGGCAGTGATTTAGCCCGTCAATCAGCCCGGCAATAATAGACAGAGTTTTACATTGAGCCAGACGGGGTCCATGAGTATAATGGCGCGCTTCCATTTTCCCGCTCGGGAGCCCCCGCGATGCTGCGTATCAGCCAAGAAGCTCTGACCTTCGACGACATTCTCCTAGTGCCCGGTTATTCCGAAGTACTGCCTAACGAAGTCAGTCTCAAAACCCGTCTCACCCGTGGCATCGAACTGAATATCCCCCTGGTTTCCGCCGCTATGGACACCGTGACCGAAGCCCGTCTGGCCATTGCCATGGCCCAGGAAGGCGGTATCGGTATCATCCACAAGAACATGACCATCGAACAGCAGGCCGCCGAAGTGCGCAAGGTCAAGCGGTTCGAGGCTGGCGTGGTCAAGGATCCGATCACCATCGAGGCTGACGCCACGGTCCGGGATCTGTTCGAACTGACCCGCATGCACAACATCTCCGGCGTTCCGGTGCTGCACGATGGCGACCTGGTCGGCATCGTCACCTCCCGCGACGTGCGTTTCGAGAACCGCCTGGATGCCACCGTCCGCCAAGTGATGACGCCTAAAGAGCGCCTGGTCACGGTCAAGGAAGGCACCAACAAGGACGAAGTCCGCGAGTTGCTGCACAAGCACCGCATCGAGCGCGTGCTGATCGTCGACGACAAATTCGCCCTCAAGGGCATGATGACCGTCAACGACATCGAAAAAGCCAAGGCTTACCCGCTGGCCAGCAAGGACGACCAAGGTCGTCTGCGCGTCGGCGCAGCGGTCGGCACCGGCAAGGACACCGGTGACCGTGTCGCCGCCCTGGTCAGTGCCGGTGTTGACGTGGTGGTGGTCGACACCGCCCACGGCCACTCCAAAGGCGTGATCGACCGCGTTCGCTGGGTCAAGCAGAACTTCCCTGAAGTGCAGGTGATCGGCGGCAACATCGCCACCGGCGCTGCGGCCAAGGCCCTGGCCGAAGCCGGCGCCGACGCGGTCAAGGTCGGTATCGGCCCTGGCTCGATCTGCACCACCCGTATCGTTGCCGGTGTCGGCGTGCCGCAGATCAGCGCCATCGCCAACGTCGCCGCCGCCCTTGAAGGCACCGGCGTGCCGTTGATCGCCGACGGCGGTATCCGCTTCTCCGGTGACCTGTCCAAGGCCATCGTAGCCGGTGCCTCCTGCGTGATGATGGGTTCGATGTTTGCCGGTACCGAAGAAGCACCGGGCGAGATCGAGCTGTTCCAGGGCCGTAGCTACAAGGCTTATCGCGGCATGGGTTCGCTGGGCGCCATGTCCCAGGCCCAGGGCTCTTCCGACCGTTACTTCCAGGACTCCTCCGCGGGTGCCGAGAAGCTGGTGCCGGAAGGCATCGAAGGTCGCGTGCCGTACAAAGGCACCCTAAGCGCCATCATCCATCAACTGATGGGCGGCCTGCGTTCTTCCATGGGCTACACCGGCAGCGCCAACATCGAAGAGATGCGCACCAAGCCTGAATTCGTGCGTATCACCGGCGCTGGCATGGCCGAGTCCCATGTCCACGACGTGCAGATCACCAAGGAAGCGCCGAACTACCGCGTAGGTTAAGGCCTTCAGCAAAACGTTAATCACCGGGGCTGTTCATTCAGCCCCGAGTTGTTTCTGATTCACTACATGAGAATGAGTCATGGCCCTCGACATTCACGCTCACCGCATCCTGATCCTCGACTTCGGTTCCCAGTACACCCAACTGATCGCCCGCCGCGTGCGTGAAATCGGCGTGTACTGCGAATTGCATCCGTTCGACATGGATGACGAAGCGATTCGCGAATTCGCGCCTAAAGGCGTCATCCTCGCCGGCGGCCCCGAGTCCGTGCACGAAGCCGACAGCCCGCGCTGCCCGCAAGCCGTGTTCGACCTGGGCGTGCCCGTCTTCGGTATCTGCTACGGCATGCAGACCATGGCTGAGCAACTGGGCGGCAAGGTCGAAGGTTCGGACCTGCGCGAGTTCGGTTATGCCCGCGTTGACGTAGTCGGCAAGAGCCGCCTGTTGGACGGCATCGAGGACCACGTCGACGCCGACGGCCTGTTCGGCCTGGACGTGTGGATGAGCCACGGTGACAAGGTCACCAGGATGCCGGAAGACTTCCACATCCTGGCCAGCACCCCGAGCTGCCCGATTGCCGGCATGTTCAACGATGATCGCCGTTACTACGGCGTGCAGTTCCACCCTGAAGTGACCCACACCAAGCAGGGCGGCCGCATCCTGTCGCGCTTCATCCTCGACATCTGCGAGTGCGAAGCCCTGTGGACCCCGTCGAAAATCGCTGAAGACGCCATCGCCCAGGTCCGTGCTCAAGTCGGTACTGACAACGTGCTGCTGGGCCTGTCTGGCGGCGTTGACTCCTCGGTGGTTGCCGCATTGCTGCACAAGGCTATCGGCGACCAACTGACCTGCGTCTTCGTCGACAACGGCCTGCTGCGCCTGCACGAAGGCGAGCAAGTGATGGCCATGTTCGCCGAGAACATGGGCGTCAAGGTGATCCGCGCCAACGCCGAAGAGCAGTTCCTGAACAACCTGGCCGGCGAGTCCGACCCGGAGAAAAAGCGCAAGATCATCGGCCGCACTTTCATCGACGTGTTCGATGCCCAGTCCAACAAACTGGACAACATCAAGTACCTGGCCCAGGGCACCATCTACCCCGACGTGATCGAGTCGGCCGGCGCCAAGAGCGGCAAGGCCCACGTGATCAAGTCCCACCACAACGTCGGTGGCCTGCCGGAAGAGATGAACCTCAAGCTGGTCGAGCCGCTGCGCGAACTGTTCAAGGACGAAGTGCGTCGCCTGGGTCTTGAGCTGGGCCTGCCGTACGACATGGTCTACCGCCACCCATTCCCGGGCCCTGGCCTGGGCGTGCGGATCCTCGGTGAAGTGAAGAAGGAATACGCCGACCTGCTGCGTCGCGCCGACCACATCTTCATCGAAGAACTGCGCAAGGCCGACTGGTACCACAAGGTCAGCCAGGCGTTCGTGGTGTTCCAACCGGTGAAATCGGTGGGCGTGGTCGGCGACGGCCGTCGTTACGCCTGGGTCGTGGCCCTGCGTGCCGTGGAAACCATCGACTTCATGACCGCGCGCTGGGCACACCTGCCGTACGAGCTGCTGGAAACCGTTTCCGGGCGCATCATCAATGAAATCGAAGGTATTTCTCGCGTGACGTACGACGTGTCGAGCAAGCCGCCGGCGACGATTGAGTGGGAATGAGCCTACGCCCCCTAAGGGACCTGTGTTGACTAACAAAAATGCCCGCTGAGTTGCGGGCTTTTTGCATTTGTCACCCTCCGAAACTGGCGCACCTGTTTAAAGGCAGCTCAACACGATCACAATCTCAAGGCCGGGATGCGAGACATTTTGGATGCCTACGGTGAGGCCGCCAGGCTGGGTCAAGCTGGGCTCGCTGCTGCCGAGATGAGCCGCAAGGCCAGCCTGACGGATTACGAGTTCGCGGCCCTTGAGAGTGCGCACGACAAGACGCCCGCCCGGACAGTGACCTTTGAATGATCGTTCTTGATACGAATGTGATTCGGAGCCGTTACGACATTTGCCTGAGGCCAACGTGATTGAACGTATTGACGCACTACCGCTGCAGATGCTTTTCTGTCAGTAATGACTGATGCTGAGTCATGCGCTGGCGTGGCACTGATGCCAACCAGCAAGCGGCGTACGACGCAGTCGACGGCTCGGTGTATCTTGCCTCTCAGTGTGCTACCGTGTGAGCAGAAATTGATCAAACCGTTTGGGGTATTCATGTCATGAACCACAAGCTGAACACCTATGGCGTATTCATAGTAGAGCGGCCTAAAGTTAAAGCCATCAAGAAGCTGGATTTGGGTGGCGACTTGGGTAAGCAGATCGTCTATTCAGAAACCAAGCTCGTTCTCAGGACTCACAAGAAGACCTTTCAGAAGTTGGCTGACATGTAATGGAATTGATCTTCTTTCCATTTGAACGTGTTATTGAAATAAACACTCAGATCTTGACTACCGAGCCCGGCATGAAGGGGCCGGTAAATATTCCGCTTTTACAAGGCGCGCTGGCTCGAATCGACAACGCGATTGCCTATAATGGCCTTGACGATGTATTTGAAATTGCCGCCAAGTACACTGCCAGTATCGCGCAAGGCCACGCACTGCCTGATGCTAACAAGCGCACCGGGCTTGCAGTCGGCTTGGAGTACCTTTCGCTCAATGATTATGAAGTCACTCTAGATAATGATTTGATAGCGGATGCCGTTAGGGATTTGGTTATCGGCGACATCAACGAGCATGATTTCGCTGATATTCTTTACTCCTGCTTCATTGCTTCTCAAAATCAGATTTAACACTGGGTAGACCGGTCAAATTCACTGGCTCGATTAGCCTTAGCCATAATTGGGCAATAGCAGACTTTTCCCGGCTGATACGTCATATGCAGTTGAGCTGCTGGCTGAAGTTGTACGTGATGGCGGTGCAGATTATTGTCCGCGCGTGCTAGTCAGTTATTACTGACTGGCACTTTTGTTTTCTGATAGAAAACTCCGAAACAAGAGTTGTCGTTTCAATAAACGGCAAGGCTGTCGTAGGCGTCAAAGAAACTGCGATCGAATCAAATCCGTATCGAACGGTGTCACCCCTTGATCAGGCGCAAACACCGCCTGTGCCTGCTGAGGTTTAGCCACTCGTTCTGCCATCTTTGCGCAGTACGGACCATGATATGCAGATTTAGTTTTTGACTTGTGCTCCTACTTTATATCTCAAAAAAGCAGTAGATTGGCCTTCGAGGAAAAGCTTCAAGCTTAGAATTCTAGTTGTAGGATCTTTTTCTTCTATCCAGTCAAGGCATGATTTTAGTAAATGCCAGGCAGCAAGAATGTCAATTTTTTTATTGTTTAGCGGCATTGAGAAATCGTGTTTGACACATGTTTTCGATTGTAAGTGTTCAAATTGACAGCGAATTAATGTGTTTTCCGCGAAGTGCTCTATAGCTCTTGATTTGGTATGTGCCCAGACTCCGAGTTCAAGCGTGAAAAGTTCAAGGCCCGTTTTTATGTCTTCTGCCTCAAGCCTTACAGTGTCTGCTAGCTGACCTTCGCTTTCGCAGGCACTTAAGGCGTTTACGACGGTAGCTTTACAGAGGTTGCTTGAAATCACTGTAACAGGGTAACTCATCTCAAGAGACAACGCCGGTGCCCTTTCTAGACGATTTGTCACCACTTTAATATTCGATTCATAGCCAGTATCAGTCGATATCTTTCGAAATTTCTCCAGGGTTTCAGGTGCATAGATATCATTTAATGACTCTGTTAGTACGATGCCGCCTACAACCGCGCTTAGGAATCTAGCGGGTGCTTCGTACTCGTCTTGCTGATTTGGGTTCCAGCGCTGTGAGCTTTTTAGAGAATGGTGTCTAAGCTTGCCCCGTAAGAGGATAATAAGAGTTATTTTTTCTCTGAGTGTTGTATTTTTGTTGAATAAATTTCTTAGGTGTTTCGATTCGGTGATCTGTTTGTCTTTTATTTCTAGGATTGATTGTTCTAAGTTGCTGCAAAAGATCATATTTTTTGATAGTAAGTCCACTTGTTGGGTGGTTTTGGTTTTGCCGTCACAATAGCGAGTTTCTAAAAAAAGAAACATTTGATTGTATGAGTCGATGTATCGACCTGCCTCATAGGCGATACGTCCCTCGCGAAAGTGAGAAGTCGATTCGATGCGAAACTCATCAATGTCTCCAACGCAGAATGATCTTCCTATCTGTTCGAAATCACAACATCTATTCATTGCGTCGTTTTCAATACTACGAAATGATTTGATGTGAATTTGGCTTTGCTCTAACGGGGTTTCCGCAATGAATCGTATCTCGTAGCTGTCGAAGTCTAAATCAAATAGCTGTTGGCTGATGACGACGGCTTGCCAGTTTAATACCTTCTTCAAAGCGATTTTTACGAATTCATTGCCTCTCATATTTATTTGAGGTATACCCGATTTTTTTGTAGGTCGTACAATTTTGGGTGCGTTCTCGATGTCTACGTTGGGGAAAGAAATACATACTTTTTGAACGATATTGTCTTTTCGCTCTAGAGTAAATATGACGTCATCAATCTTTATTGGCCAACTTTCCATAACCTCAACATAATTTTTTACGCTGAAAGCAATCGTGATGATCATGGTGTTCATCCTTGATAGTTGAATGCGTGTTTGCAAAGTGGGATGTTACCGTCTTTGCCTGAGTGATCGCACCTTTTCACGAGGACCTGTCACATGCCAACCTATCTCCTCGTTTGAGACGCTGCTGAGTGGCGCCGCTTGAAGGGGATGCTTGGGTTGTCATTTGACAACCTGGCGAGTCATGCGAATACTGGAGATCACGGATGATTCGTCCAACGCACCCGAAGAAATAAATTGAAGAAGCGCTTAGGCATGCCGAAGGGCAGGGGTGGCGCATAGAGGTTGGCGGCAGTCACGCCTGGGGGCGGGTTTATTGCCCGTACAAAGAGGTGGAGTGCCGTTGTGGCGAGTTCTGCATCACCTCGATATGGAGCACGCCGAAGAACCCTGGCAACCATGCGCGAGCCTTGCGACGCGTCGTGGACTGTTGCACTGCGCATCGCAATCGGCGCGAGGCTGATGACGATGCTGAGGAATAGAACAATGGAATATATTTTTACCTTGAAATATCAGCTTGCTGACGATGGCTGTGCCATGGATGAACTGGTCGAACGGCTAGGAGAAGCGGGCTGCGAAGATGCCTTGGTTGGCATCGGGCAGCCAGGGCGTCTGGCGCTTGAGTTCACTCGCGAAGCTCCTGATGCGGTCAAGGCGGTGCTTAGCGCTCTGGCCGACGTCCATCGCGCGGTACCGTCGGCCAAATTGATCGAGGTTGCGCCTGATTTGGTCGGGTTGACCGACGTTGCCGAGATCGTAGGTGTATCTCGGCAGAACATGCGCAAGCTGATGTTGGCCCATCCAGGTAGCTTCCCGACACCGGTGCATGAGGGGAGTGCATCTATCTGGCATCTGGCGGACGTGCTGACCTGGCTGCAGGCCAAGGGCAGCTATTCGCTTACCAAGAATGTGTTGGATGTGGCTCAGGTGGCGCTGCAGGTCAACGTTGCGAAAGAGGGCCTACGGTTGCCTGGTATGGCTTGCGAAGAGTTGGACGCTTTGGTTGGGTGACCGCCTTGGGGAATAACGGAGTAGCCGAAGCGGGCACATGGCGATAACGGTTCCGGGGGCTGCTGCGCAGCCCAACGGGGATAAATCCCCTCGCCACAGGGGCAGAGGCGTTTCCCAGGTGTCTGTGCCCAGGCTCTGCGCAAAGTCGGGTTTCAAATTGTGCTTAAATGCCAACTTCCCCATCGTTGCTCTTGGCTTGTCCACGTTTGTCCGTCGCTCTCTGCAAGTGAATGCGCAAAGCTGTCGGCCGCTCACAACAAGACTGCAAACTTCCATCCCAAGAACACCGTGCCGACAAACTCAGAAACGGTGTCACTGCCCTTATGTTCAAACGCATCCTGTCCGCTCTGAGCGGCAAGAAATCCAGCACGTCGACACCGGTTTCTTCCGCGCACACTGACGCGCCGCCGCCCCAGCCGGACGAGAGTGAATTGATCACGGTCTACGACAGCTACGGTCGTGAGATGCAGATCACCCGCAACGAGTGGCGTAACAACGTCTTCCTGCCAAACCTGCGAGAGAAATGGAATTCTGCCGACGAACTCTACAGCCTGATTATCTCGGGTTTGAATGATGGTTTTGTCGCTGACTTGATTCCGGCCGCGGCGCAACTGGTCGAGATCGACAGCAACCCCGAGCGCAGTCATGTCATCCAGGGCATTGTGCTGCTGGAGAACGGCCAGCTCGATGCCGCCGAAAACGCGCTGCGCACCGGGATGGCGAAAGTGGGCGCGACAGGCACTTTGCTGACCAACCTGGCCAAGGTCTTCAGCGAGCGCGGCGAGCAGGCGCTTGCCGATGAAACGCTTTGGCACGCGATCCAAGCCGACCCGAATCAAGAGAATGGCCTGTTGTGGTGGGCGGCCCTTCAGCGGGAAAAGGCCGGCGAGGCGGGCTATCTCGAGGCGCTGCGTACCGTGGCTGCATTGCCCGGCAGTTGGCGTGCGCCCTTGTGGTTGGCGCGTCATTGCCTGGAACAGAAGGACGTCGAATCGGCACGCGGGTTTTACACGCAGGTGCTGACGGCGGGTACGTTCGACGGCAGCGCGCTGATGATGATCTCGGGCGACTTGGGTAACAACGGCCAGATTCCACTGATCATCGAGCTGGTCGAGCCCATCTACGATGAGCACAAACACGACCCCATGGCCGGTATCAACTTGCTGCGCGCCTATCAGGAACTTGGCCAAGCGGCCGAAGGCGAGGCGCTGCTCGCTCGCCTGTATGCCCTGGGTTTTGCGCCGATCAAAAGCCAGCTCGACCAGTTTGCCCAAGCCTTCCAGCAAATGCACAAGCAGGACGCCCAAGGCGTGCCGGTGGATCCTGAAAGCCTGCAGTTCGCGACGTTGGCATTGAACCAGCCGATCTGGCACTACGGTTTGCGCAACGCCGATTGGTTCTTCGCGCAGAAGCCGGAAGGAGCATCGCAAATCGGTTTCTTCGCGCTGTCCAAAAGCACAGACGGGGCAGAGCGCGCCGAATCGCAACGGGAGGATGAACTGGGACGCTTCTCGCGCGCGATTCCTCTCTACCTGGCCGAAGCCGTGCACTACTGGAGCGACCATGTAGGCACTTGTTATATCCAAATCGTGGAAGGCGGCGGCCCGGTGCTATCGGGGGGTGAAGCCGACGGCCAAGCGCTTTTCGATATCGTGCCGCCGACGATGAAGTCCTTCATCACCGGCGAGATCGGCTGTTCGGGTGAAGGTGATCAAGCCCAATGGCTGCTTTCCCTGAGCCTCTGGGACTGCGCGACTCGCACCAGGCAAACTACCGAAAGTGGCAGCGCGACGAAGGCCGGCATCGGTGCTCTGGTACTCGACCTTGAGCAGCGTTTGCTTGCCCGCATTGGCCTGAAGCGCGAGACGCCCGTGGATTCGTTCTACCTGCATCCCACCGCCGAAGCCCTGCCGGTCTACCTGACCGAGCTGGGCCAGGCCTTCATGTTGACGCTGCTGGCGAACGGGCGCATGCCTAAATCCGCGATGTGGGGTGAGCGTGCCATGCTCGACTGGCCGCTCAACATGGCCCTTCATTGGCCCACGGTGGAAGTCGCCAAGCTGATGTACATCTCCGGGTTGGGCAAGGCCCACGATTACCAGTCGGACGTACTCGCCGAATACAAGGAGCGCAGCCTGCAGTGGCTGCGCGAGTTGGAGCAGGCGGGCAACCCTGCATCGCGCTTGGCGCCGTTGATATGGAAGGTGTTCGGTATGCAAGCAGAGCTACACGCTTATCTGAGCAACTTGCCCGACGATACAAGTGCTGCGCACAAGGCCTGGCTGGAGCGGGTGAGCGAGTAGTCGCTCGGCTTTTTTTACGCCACGCGGTGCAGAAGCACGCTGACCGTTCGATTCATTCTCCTATCGGGAAAACGCTGGGAATAACCACCACACGTTTTTTTCATCTTGCTTTCCTTACCGTTTCTCATCTGCGGGTGTATCGTATTCGCCTTTTGCGGGCCCAACGGTTCGCCGCGGATTCAATAGGTGGTTGCGTTCATGTCCTTTACCCGTCGCCAAATACTCGGTGGCCTGGCCGGTCTTGTTGTCGTTGGCGTGGGTGCGGGAGGTGCGTCGCGGTACTGGTTGGGCAAGCGCGCCGATGCCGAGGCCGGTCACGACTATGAATTGATCGCCGCGCCCCTGGACGTCGAACTGGTGGCCGGGCACAAGACCCAGGCCTGGGCGTTTGGTCCCTCGGCGCCGGGCACCGAGCTGCGGGTGCGCCAGGGCGAATGGTTGCGGGTACGCTTTATCAATCACCTGCCGGTCGCCACCACCATTCATTGGCACGGGATCCGTTTGCCGCTGGAGATGGACGGTGTGCCGTATGTCTCGCAATTGCCGGTGCTGCCGGGCGAGTATTTCGATTACAAGTTCCGCGTGCCAGACGCCGGCAGCTATTGGTATCACCCTCACGTCAACAGCAGCGAAGAGCTCGGGCGTGGACTGGTGGGGCCGTTGATCATCGAAGAGCGTGAGCCCACCGGCTTCAAATACGAGCAGACCCTGAGCCTCAAGAGCTGGCATGTGGACGAGCAGGGCGAGTTCGTCGCGTTCAGCATTCCCCGTGAAGCGGCGCGTGGCGGCACGGCCGGGCGGCTGGCGACCATCAACGGCGTGGCGCAAGCGGTGATTGACCTGCCGGCCGGGCAGATCACCCGGGTGCGCTTGCTCAACCTGGACAACACCCTGACGTATCGCATCAACATCCCAGGCGTTGAAGCGCAGATCTATGCGCTGGACGGCAACCCCATCGAACCGCGCCCGTTGGGCAAGGAATACTGGCTTGGCCCGGGCATGCGCATTTGCCTGGCGATCAAGGCACCGCCAGCCGGCGAAGAGTTGTCGCTGCGCAATGGCCCGGTGCGCCTGGGGACCTTGCGTTCGGTGCCTAACAGTGACGCGCCGAGCCAATGGCCGCCGGCGCTGCCGCCCAACCCGGTGTCGGAGCCGGACCTGGCCAATGCCGAAAAACTCAACTTCAATTTCGAATGGGTTGGCTCGGTGTCGGTCAACGTCGACAATGGCAAGCCGCCGAGCCTGTGGCAGATCAACGGCAAGGCCTGGGACATCACTGACAAAACCTGCGCCGACCGGCCGATCGCCACGCTGAAGAAAGGCCAGAGCTACATTTTCGAATTGAAGAACATGACCCAGTACCAGCACCCGATCCATTTGCACGGCATGAGCTTCAAGGTGATCGCATCGAACCGGCACAAGGTCGTGCCGTATTTCACCGACACTTACCTGCTGGGCAAGAACGAGCGGGCGCAGGTGGCGCTGGTGGCGGATAATCCAGGCGTATGGATGTTCCACTGCCATGTGATCGACCACATGGAAACCGGCCTGATGGCCGCCATCGAGGTGGCTTGATGCGCCAGATTCGCCCTGCCAGGATCATCGACCGCAGCCGTGACCAGGACTTCATGCGCGAAGCCCTGGCCCTCGCCGCACAAGGCGCCGCCCTGGGCGAAGTGCCCGTGGGCGCGGTGCTGGTGCAGGACGGCGAGATCATCGGACGCGGTTTCAACTGCCCGATCAGCGGCCACGACCCCAGTGCCCACGCGGAAATGGTCGCCATCCGCGCCGCCGCCCAGGCGGTGAGCAACTATCGCCTGCCCGGCAGCACGTTGTATGTGACGTTGGAGCCATGCAGCATGTGCGCTGGCCTGATCGTCCATTCGCGTATCGCCCGGGTCGTTTACGGCGCTCTGGAGCCCAAGGCCGGCATCGTGCAGAGCCAGGGGCAGTTTTTCAGCCAGGGTTTCCTGAACCATCGGGTGATGTACGAGGGCGGGGTGTTGGCCGAGGAGTGCAGCACCGTGCTGAGTGAGTTCTTCAAGGCCCGAAGAGCCAAATCGCAAGGTTGAACACTGATCCCCTGTGGGAGCGAGCTTGCTCGCGATGAGGGCCTGACATTCAACAGCGATGTTGCCTGACAGACCGCTATCGCGAGCAAGCTCGCTCCCACAGGTTTTTGTGGTGTTCGGGCTGTTTATTTACGCGCCACAATCACCGCCCGCATCGGCGCCGGCAGCCCTTCGATGGTTTTGCTGTGGGCGGCGGGGTCGAGGAAGTCGCTCAGCGACTGATACTTCATCCACTCGGTGCTGCGCTGTTCCTCTACGGTGGTCAGGCTCACGTCCACGCAACGCACGTCGCTGAACCCGGCGCGGCGCAGCCAGCGCTCCAGGGCCGGGACCGACGGCAGGAACCATACGTTACGCATCTGCGCGTAGCGGTCCTCGGGCACCAGCACCTGGTGTTCGTCGCCCTCGATCACCAGGGTTTCCAGCACCAGTTCGCCGCCCTTGACCAGGCAGTCCTTCAAGGCCAGCAGGTGCTCGATCGGTGAGCGCCGGTGGTAGAACACGCCCATGGAGAACACCGTGTCGAAGCCTTCCAGCTCCGCTGGCAGGGCCTCGAACGGGAACGGCAGATGCCAGGCGTTGGGCTGCGACAGGTAGCGCTGCACCGCCTGGAACTGGCAGAAGAACAGCCAGTTGGGGTCGACGCCGATCACCGTGTCAGCCCCGGCGCCGAGCATCCGCCACATGTAGTAGCCGTTGCCGCAGCCCACATCGAGGATGCGCTTGCCTTTCAGGTCCAGGTGCGGGGCCACCCGTGACCACTTCCAGTCCGAGCGCCATTCGGTGTCCACGTGCACGCCAAACAGGTCGAAAGGGCCTTTGCGCCATGGCGACAGGCCCATCAACGCAGTACGCATTTGCGCACGGGTTTCGTCGGAACAATCGGTGTCCAGCGTCAGACCATTCAGCAGGTCGACCGTGGTGGGTTGCAGGGCCGGCAGCGCATCGAGCGCGCTTTGCCAACGCTCCAGATCGCCATGGCCCTTTTCCATCTTGCTGTCGAGTTGCGTCTGCAGTGTCGCGGCCCAATCGGCCAGGGGCGTGCCGGCCAGATGGCGGGCGAGGGGGGACAGATCAATCATGGCAGGGCAATCAACGAGGCGAAGTTAAGACACTGGAACCACGGCACGACTTTCGAGAACCCGGCCGCCAGCAGGCGTTCGCGGTGTTCCTCGAGGCTGTCGGGCTTCATGACGTTTTCGATGGCGCTGCGTTTCTGGGCAATTTCCAGCTCGCTGTAGCCGTTGGCGCGCTTGAACGCCACGTGCAGGTCGGTGAGCAGGGCGTGTTCCTCGGCATCGTTGAACCGCAATTTTTCCGACAGGATCAGGGCACCGCCGGGTAGCAGGGACTGGCGGATGCGGCTCAACAATGCGGTGCGCTGGTCTGGCGCGATGAATTGCAGGGTGAAGTTCAGTGCCACCACCGAGGCCGGCTGGAACGTCAGGGCGAGGATGTCGCCTTCGATCACTTCCACCGGCAGCAGCTCCTGGAACATCGAGTCCTGGCCGTTGAGGTATTCGCGGCAGCGCTCGACCATGGCCGCCGAGTTATCCACAGCGATTACCCGGCAACCGTCGGTGCGCACGTGACGGCGCAGGGCCTGGGTCACGGCGCCCAGGGACGAGCCCAGGTCGTAGAGCACGCTGCCCGGCTGGGCGAATTGCGCGGCGAGCACGCCGAGGTTTTCGACAATGGTCGGGTAACCTGGCACCGAACGCTTGATCATGTCCGGAAACACCCGCACCACGTCCTCGTTGAAGGCGAAGTCCGGCACTTGGGCCAGGGGTTGGGCGAATAGGCGATCGGGGTCTTTGCTCACGGCGGTTCCAGCGGCATGGGTGGTGAAAAGGCCGGCATTTTAACCAAAAAACCTGTGGGAGCGAGCTTTGTGGGAGCAAGGCTTTGTAGGAGTAAGGTTTTGTGGGAGTAGGGCTCTGTGGGAGCAAGGCTTGCCCGCGATGAACGATAATGCGGTCTTGCTATAGACCGCGGTGCCTTCATCGCGGGCAAGCCTTGCTCCCACAGAGCTTTGCTCCCACATTAATCTTTGTTCAGTGTGGCTTTTGGGTAAACGCCGACGCCGTAATCCCCCACTGGCCCAGCCAATAACTGACGATGATCAGGTAAGGCGCGGCATGGAAGGGCTGCACGAACCGGTTGATGCCGATCAGGCTGTCGGAGAACACAAACGCCAGCGCCCCGGCGGCGGCCAGCCAGGCCGAGCGTTTCGGCACGCCGGTGCCCAGCCGCGCCAACGCTCGCCAGAGCATGGCGCTGATGGCCAGGCCGTAGACAATCACCGGCACCAGCAACGGCCCGAGGCCGTTCGACACCAGGATCCCCAACAGCACCGCGCCGATGCCCAAGGCCAGGGCCAATGGCAGCAGTGCCGGGCGGTGGCAGTCGCTGAGATAGGCTTTCAGGTAGGCCAGGTGCGCCAGCAGAAACGCGCCAAGGCCGAACACGAACAGATCCCCCGGCCAGGCCAGCAACACGTCGCCCACCAGCGAAAAAATCAGCCCGAGGCTGATCCAGCGCCGATAGTCACTGGGCGGCGCATCGTGCAGCCAGCCGAGCAGGGCCAGGACCGGCATGGGCTTGACCAGCAGGCACAACAGCGTGGCGTGCACGGTCAGGCCGTACAGGTAGGTGGCTGCGCCCATCAGTGCAAGGATCAGCCAGCCCACGGTCAGTTCACCGCAATGGCGCAGTCAAACGTTTCCACGGGCGGTACTTCCGGGGCCCAGGGTTGTTGATAAGTCAGGCGCAAGCGCCCGGTGCCAGCGCTGAACGCCAGGAAGCGCCAGGTCGAGACACCTGCGGCGCCGACGATGCCGGCGTCTTCCGGGTTGCGATAAACCTCCGGCCCCAAGCCTTTGAGCACGCCACCGGCCGAATCCTGGATCGCCCAGCGATAACCGGTGCTGGGGTTGCTGGGCAGGCTCAGGATCAGGTTCTGCCCGTTATTGAGCCTTACCGGGCACTGGCTCAGTTTTTCCACGGTCACGTTGTTGCTGGTTTGCGTGGCGCAGGCGCTCAACAGGGCGAGGCTGAGAGGGACGAGCAGGCGAGTGAGGGACATAAGGGCAACGGCTCCGGCATTTACGACGAACGGCGAGCATAACCGAAGATGCTACTGGGTGTGTCAGGTGGGCATATGTTGTTGCTGATGCCGCTATCGCGAGCAAGCTCGCTCCCACAGGGGATTTGTGGTGTTCACAGCATTTGTGATCCACACCAAACCCTGTGGGAGCGAGCTTGCTCGCGATGAGGCCGGTACAAGCCGCTAGAGGAACATCAGAACAACACCTTGGCCACATCCGCAAACCGCTTGGCAAAGTGCACCGTGACACCTTCCCTGAGGTAGTCCGGCAGTTCTTCGAAGTTGCCCCGGTTGGCTTCCGGCAGGATCAGCTCGTTGATTTTCTGGCGGCGCGCCGCGATGACCTTCTCGCGCACCCCGCCTATCGGCAGGACGTGCCCGGTGAGGGTCAGTTCGCCGGTCATGGCTACGCCTTTTTTCGGCGGCTGGTTGCGGGCCAGGGACAGCAACGCGCTGGCCATGGTCACGCCGGCGCTCGGGCCGTCCTTGGGCGTGGCACCTTCCGGTACGTGCAGGTGAACGAAGGCCTCGTCAAAGAACTTCGGATCGCCGCCAAATTGCTTCAGGTGTGAACTGACGTAGCTGTGGGCGATTTCCGCCGACTCCTTCATCACGTCCCCCAGTTGCCCGGTCAGCTTGAAGCCGCGATTGAGGGTGTGGATGCGCGTCGCTTCGATCGGCAAGGTCGCGCCGCCCATGCTGGTCCAGGCCAGGCCAGTGATCACGCCGACGCCGGACAACACCTGCTCGTTGCGGAATACCGGTTTGCCCAGAGAGGCCTCGAGGTCCTTCGGCCCGAGCTTGATCACGGCCTTGGGGTCGTCGATCAGCTTCATCACCGCCTTGCGCACCAGTTTGCCCAGCTGTTTTTCCAGCTGTCGCACCCCAGCTTCACGGGCATAGCCGTCGATCAGCGCCTTGAGGGCGCTGTCGTTGATGCTCAGGCTGCCCTTGGACACGCCGGCCTTGGCCAGTTGCTTGGGCCACAAGTGACGCTTGGCGATGGCGACTTTTTCTTCGGTGATGTAGCCCGACAGGCGGATCACTTCCATCCGGTCCAGCAGCGGGCCGGGGATCGAGTCCAGAGTGTTGGCGGTGCAGACGAAGAGCACTTTCGACAGGTCCAGGCGCAGGTCCAGGTAGTGGTCGAGGAATTCGACGTTCTGTTCCGGATCGAGGGTCTCCAGCAAGGCCGAGGCCGGGTCGCCCTGGTAGCTCTGGCCCATCTTGTCGATCTCGTCGAGCATGATCACCGGGTTCATCACTTCGACGTCTTTCAGTGCCTGCACCAGCTTGCCCGGCTGGGCGCCGATGTAGGTGCGCCGATGCCCCTTGATCTCGGCTTCATCACGCATGCCGCCGAGGCTGAAGCGGTAGAACGGTCGCCCCAGGGACTCGGCGATGGATTTGCCGACGCTGGTCTTGCCCACGCCCGGCGGGCCCACCAGTAGCACGATGGAACCGCTGATCTCGCCTTTGTAGGCGCCGACGGCGAGGAACTCCAGGATGCGGTCCTTGATGTCGTCCAGGCCTGCGTGGTGCTGGTCGAGCACCTTGCGCGCGTGCTTGAGGTCAAGCTTGTCCTGGCCAAACACGCCCCACGGCACCGAGGTCGCCCAATCCAGGTAATTGCGGGTGACGGCATATTCCGGGGAGCCGGTTTCCAGGATCGAGAGCTTGTTCATTTCCTCCTCGATGCGTTTCTGCGCCTGGGTCGGCAGCACCTTGCCTTCGAGCCGCTGCTCGAACTGTTCGATATCGGCGCTGCGGTCGTCCTTGGTCAGCCCCAGCTCCTGCTGGATGACCTTGAGCTGCTCCTTGAGGAAGAACTGGCGCTGATGTTCGCCGATCTTGTTGTTGACCTCGGCGGAAATCTCTTTCTGCAGCCGCGCCACTTCGACTTCCTTGCGCAGCATCGGCAGGACTTTTTCCATGCGCTTGAGCATGGGCACGCAGTCGAGTACTTCCTGCAGTTCGTTGCCGGTGGCGGAGGTCAGCGCGGCGGCAAAGTCGGTCAGCGGCGAAGGGTCGTTGGGGCTGAAGCGGTTGAGGTAGTTCTTCAACTCTTCGCTGTACAGCGGGTTGAGCGGCAGCAGTTCCTTGATCGCGTTGATCAGCGCCATGCCGTAGGCCTTGACCTCGTCGGTCGGCTCGCTCGGCTGGTGCGGGTATTCGACTTCCACCAGGTACGGTGGGCGATGGTGCTTGAGCCAGGTGCGGATGCGCACGCGGGTCAGGCCCTGGGCGACGAATTGCAGTTTGCCGCCTTCCCGGCTGGCGTGGTGCACCTTCACCAGCGTGCCGTACAGCGGCAGTTTCGAGGTGTCGAAATGGCGTGGGTCTTCCTGGGGCGAGTCCATGAAGAACAGCGCCAGGGAGTGATGGTCGGACTTGGCCACCAGCTCCAGGGTCTCGGCCCACGGTTCTTCGTTGACGATGACCGGCAACACCTGGGCCGGGAAGAACGGACGATTGTGGATCGGGATGATGTAGACCTTGTCTGGCAAATTCTGGCCAGGCAGGGCCAGGCCGGTGCCGGAAGAGGTGTGTTCGATGTGTTCGGAGTCAGCGTAATCGTGAGTGGCTTCTGTAGAGTGCTGGTCGCTCATGGGGCACCTGCGCAATGGGGTATGGGTCTTAGATGGGGCAGGTGGGGGGTGGTTTCAATGGTGGGCGATTGTTAGTGGTTATTTCATTGGCGGGCGTTCAGGCTTGCGACAGGTTCCCGTGGCGAGGCGTGGAGCCCTCGCCACGGCCCGGGCCTAGGCGACCCGGTTCAAGTCGTTGTGGCGCGTCTCCTTCAGGCACAGCACGGCGATGACGCTGAGCAGCGCAGCCGCTGAAACATAACCCCCGACATAGCTCAAACCGCCCATCGCCACCAGTTTCTGGGCGAAGAACGGCGCGGCCGAGGCGCCGACGATGCCGCCCAGGTTGTAGGCCGCCGAGGCACCGGTGTAGCGCACGTGGGTCGGAAACAGTTCCGGCAGCAAGGCGCCCATGGGGGCGAAGGTCACCCCCATCAGGAACAGCTCGATGCACAGGAACAGCGCCACCCCGCCAGTGGAACCGTGGGTCAGCAACGGTTCCATGAGGAAACCCGAGGCAATCGCCAGTACACCACCGAGGATCAATATGGGTTTGCGGCCGTAGCGGTCGCTGGCCCAGGCCGACAGGGGCGTAGCGGCGGCCATGAACAGCACGGCAAAGCACAGCAGGCCCAGGAAGGTCTCGCGGCTGTAGCCGAGGGTGGATACGCCGTAGCTCAGGGAAAACACCGTCGAGATGTAGAACAGCGCGTAACACACCACCATCGCCGCGGCGCCCAGCAAGGTTGGCGCCCAGTACTGGCTGAACAGCTCGACCAACGGCACCTTCACTCGCTCCTGGCGGGCCATGGCATTGGCGAACACCGGGGTTTCGTGGAGCTTGAGCCGCACATAGAGGCCGACGATCACCAGCACGGCACTGAGCAGGAACGGAATTCGCCAGCCCCAGGCGCGGAACTGCTCGTCGTCAAGGCTCATGGCCAGGGTCAGGAACAGCCCGTTGGCCGCCAGGAAGCCGATGGAGGGCCCCAGTTGGGGGAACATGCCGAACCAGGCGCGCTTGCCCTTGGGCGCGTTCTCGGTGGCAAGCAGCGCGGCGCCGCCCCATTCACCGCCCAGCCCCAGGCCCTGGCCGAAACGCAGCACGCACAGCAGGATCGGCGCCCAGGCGCCAATGCTGGCGTAGCCGGGCAACACGCCGATGAGCGTGGTGCACACGCCCATCAGCAGCAGGGACGCCACCAGCGTCGACTTGCGCCCGATCCGGTCGCCGAAATGGCCGAACAGTGCAGAACCCAGCGGGCGCGCGAGGAAGGCGATGCCGAACGTCAGGAAGGACGACAGCATCTGTGCCGTGCCTGAGGTTTGCGGGAAGAACACTGGCCCGATCACCAGGGCCGCAGCCGTGGCGTAGACGTAGAAGTCGTAGAACTCGATGGCGGTGCCGATGAAACTCGCGGTGGCCACGCGGGTGGCCGAATTTGTCGGCTGGGCAGACACAGCCTCGTTGCAGGTAGCGGTCGTCATGCGGTTATCCCTGACAGTCATGTGCTCCGTTGGAGCGAATTATTATGGTCGAACACCCAGGGATGTGGGCGGGTATCCTTTCGCTGTTTCGGGTAGGAACAGTCGCAGGACCGGTGCGGATTTTGCCGATGGTCGGGTCGGAACCGGCTGGGTGCGGGTAAGCACGGGGTTCGGACGGGGCTGGGTAAGCGGATTGAGTATAGGAAGGGGGCTAACGAATCAACAAGAGTGCTGCCATACAATATCGGCGCTGGCGATGAGCTTTTTGTGGCGAGGGAGCTTGCTCCCGCTGGGCTGCGAAGCAGCCCTGAAACCTGATCACTCGGTGTGTCAGGCAGGTTGGGGTGGCTGCTTTGGGGCTGCTGCGCAGCCCAGCGGGAGCAAGCTCCCTCGCCACGGGTGCG
The DNA here is from genome assembly GCF_052112205.1 of Pseudomonas sp. Lb2C2. Classification (NCBI taxonomy): domain Bacteria; kingdom Pseudomonadati; phylum Pseudomonadota; class Gammaproteobacteria; order Pseudomonadales; family Pseudomonadaceae; genus Pseudomonas; species Pseudomonas sp. Lb2C2. The sequence continues at coordinate 374,581 of NZ_JAUTYW010000002.1, forward strand.
GTGTTTAGAGCACCGCCGGCACCGAACTGTTATGCCACGCCAGCACCTGGCTGACGCGATTGTCCACGGTTTCGATGATTTCCAGCCGATAACGGCCGATCTTCAGGCACACCGGGCTTTCGGGGATGGTTTCCAGGGCTTCGGTCACCAGCCCGTTGAGGGTCTTGGGGCCGTCGCAAGGCAGGTGCCAGCCCAGGGTCCTGTTCAATTCGCGGATCGACGCCGCGCCATCGATCATCAGGCGACCGTCGGGCTGGGGGTGGACGTGGGGGTTGTCGAGGCTGTGCTCGCTCTCGAATTCGCCGACGATTTCTTCGAGGATGTCTTCCAGGGTGACGATGCCCAGCACTTCGCCGTATTCGTCCACCACCATGCCCAGGCGCCGCTGCTGCTTGTGGAAATTCAGCAATTGCAGTTGCAGTGGCGTGCTTTCGGGGACGAAGTAGGGCTCGTGGGAGGCGGTCAGCAGCGCTTCCTTGGTCAGGCTCGCGTCCGCCAGCAAATGACGGATCTGGCGCGTGTTGAGCACCGCTTCGACCTGGTTGATGTCGCTGTGGAACATCGGCAGGCGGGTACGCCGGTTCAGGCGCAACTGTTCGATGATCTCGCCGATGGGGTCGTCGAGGTTGATCCCATCGACCTCGCTGCGGGGCACGAGGATATCGTTGACGGTGATGTTGTCCAGGGCGTGGATGCCGGAAATCGGGTGCAGCCGGCTGCTGCTGTGCTCTGGTTCCTGCTCGCTGCGCGGTGGCGCGGGCATTTCGTCGTCGCTCTGTTGCACCATGCTGGCTTTGCGCGCAAAGGGGCGCAGCAACAATTGGCTGGCACCATTCAACAGCCAGGCAAACGGATAGAGGATCTTCAACGGTATGCCCAGCAAGGCGTTGCCCAGCGCCAGCACCGCTTCGGGCTGGCGGGTGGCCAAGGTGCGCGGCAGGTAGTCGGCGAACACCAGCAGGGCCGCGCCGCTGCCGAGCCAGGCTACCCAAGGGCCGTTTTCCAGCCAGGTAAAGATCGCCAGCAAGGTGCCGATGACCACGGCCAGGGTGCGGCAGAGGGTATTGCACAGGATCAGGCTGGCCAGCGGGAATGTCAGCGTTGCCAGCGGTTTGTCACTGGCGCGTGAGGCCGTGCGTTGGGCCAGCAGGTGCTGCTGGGCGGCTTCGATGGCGGTGAACAGGGCCGACCAGAGGATCAGCACCACCAGCACGGCAAACAGCGGCGCCACGGGCAACGTATCCATCAGCGCCGTCCGTCACACATGCAGGATGTATTCGCGGACCAGCTTGCTGCCGAAGTACGCAAGCATCAGCAGGCAGAAACCGGCCAGGGTCCAGCGGATGGCCTTGTGGCCGCGCCAGCCGAGGCGGTTGCGGCCCCACAGCAGCACGCTGAACACGACCCACGCCAGGCAGGCGAGCAGGGTCTTGTGCACCAGGTGCTGGGCGAACAGGTTCTCGACGAACAACCAGCCGGAGATCAGCGACAGCGACAGCAGGCTCCAGCCGGCCCAGAGGAAACCGAACAGCAGGCTCTCCATGGTTTGCAGCGGCGGGAAGTTGCGGATCAGTCCGGACGGGTGCTTGTGCTTGAGCTGGTGGTCCTGCACCAGTAGCAGCAAGGCTTGGAATACCGCGATGGTGAACAGGCCATAGGCGAGTATCGACAGCAGGATGTGGGCAAGGATGCCCGGTTCTTCGTCGATGATCTGCACCGTGCCCGACGGCGCGAACTGCGCCAGCAGCACCGTGGCCAGCCCCAGCGGGAACAGCAGCACCAGCAGGTTTTCCACCGGAATGCGCGAGCAGGCCAGCAGCGTCAGACCGATCACGGCGACGGCGATCAGGCTGGCGGCATTGAAAAAGTCCAGGCCCAGGCCAATCGGCGTCATCAGGTGGGTATAAAGGCTAATCGCGTGGCCGAGCACCGCCAGCACGCCAAGCGTGACCAACAGGCGTTTGTTCGCCTTGGCGCCGGTGGCCAGGCGGGTGCCTTGATAGAGGGTCGCAGCGGCATAAAGGCAAGCGGCGGCGAGCGTGGCAAGCAAGCTGGGTGACAAGGGGAGCATAAATCCTGTTAGGCAAGCCCGAAAGGCGCTGAGTTTGGCATAGAACCCCCTCCGCACGAAAGACCACCGCAACTGACAGTAAGGTGTACGTTGCCCGCTTCTTCGCTATAATCCGCGACCTGCCCACGCCGCAGGCTCGCCGAGCACATTTTTCACGGTCTGGGCCGCCATTATCCCGGTCTCATCTGGGCCTGAAAGGATCGCGCATGTTTGAAAACCTAACCGACCGTCTCTCGCAGACGCTGCGCCATGTCACCGGCAAGGCGAAACTGACCGAGGACAACATCAAAGACACCCTGCGCGAAGTGCGCATGGCGTTGCTCGAAGCCGACGTCGCCCTGCCGGTGGTCAAGGACTTCGTCAATTCGGTCAAGGAACGCGCCGTCGGCACCGAAGTGTCGCGCAGCCTGACACCGGGCCAGGCGTTCGTGAAGATCGTCCAGGCCGAACTCGAAAGCCTGATGGGCGCCGCCAACGAAGACCTGAACCTGAGCGCCGTACCGCCAGCGGTGGTGCTGATGGCCGGCCTGCAGGGCGCGGGCAAGACTACGACAGCCGGCAAGCTGGCGCGCTTCCTTAAAGAGCGCAAGAAGAAGTCGGTGATGGTGGTGTCGGCGGACATCTACCGTCCGGCGGCGATCAAGCAACTGGAAACCCTGGCCAACGACATTGGCGTGACGTTCTTCCCGTCCGACCTGAGCCAGAAGCCGGTCGACATCGCCCAGGCGGCTATTAAAGAAGCAAAACTGAAATTCATCGACGTGGTCATCGTCGATACCGCCGGTCGCCTGCACATCGATGAAGAGATGATGGGCGAGATCAAGGCGCTGCATGCCGCGATCAACCCGGTGGAAACCCTGTTCGTGGTCGACGCCATGACCGGCCAGGATGCGGCCAACACCGCCAAGGCGTTCGGTGATGCACTGCCGCTGACCGGCGTGATCCTGACCAAGGTCGACGGTGACGCCCGTGGCGGTGCCGCGCTGTCGGTACGGGCCATCACCGGCAAGCCGATCAAGTTCATCGGTATGGGCGAGAAGAGCGAAGCGCTCGAGCCGTTCCACCCCGAGCGTATCGCTTCGCGCATCCTCGGCATGGGCGACGTGCTCAGCCTGATCGAGCAGGCCGAACAGACCCTCGACAAGGACAAGGCCGATAAACTGGCCAAGAAGCTGAAGAAGGGCAAGGGCTTCGACCTCGAAGACTTCCGCGACCAGTTGCAACAAATGAAGAGCATGGGCGGCCTTGGCGGCCTCATGGACAAACTGCCGAACATCGGTGGCGTGAACCTGGCGCAGATGGGCAATGCCCAGGGCGCTGCTGAAAAGCAGTTCAAGCAGATGGAAGCCATCATCAACTCCATGACCCCGGCCGAGCGCCGCGACCCTGAGCTGATCAGCGGTTCGCGCAAGCGCCGTATCGCCATGGGTTCCGGCACCCAGGTGCAGGACATCGGTCGCTTGATCAAGCAGCACAAGCAGATGCAGAAGATGATGAAGAAATTCTCCGCCAAGGGCGGAATGGCCAAGATGATGCGCGGCATGGGTGGTATGTTGCCCGGCGGCGGCATGCCGAAAATGTAAAGAATCTGCGCCGACTGTCATGTCGGCGTTGCCCCGCACGGATGCGGGGATCTCCAGCAAACCCGCGCTACGCGGGAGCTGACTTGCCGTTTTTCATGACGGCTCTATGGCAAATCTTGATCGCATGGCGCCAGGCGCCGGAAAAAGACATTTGCAAAAGTCGGGATATTCCTTAGAATATGCGGCCTTTCGGGCACCTATGCCCGCTGTGCATTTAGATTTGCAGCACCGACTACAGGAACGATGTTCACATGCTAACAATCCGTCTTGCCCTTGGCGGCTCCAAAAAGCGCCCGTTTTACCACCTGACCGTAACCGACAGCCGCAACCCGCGTGACGGTTCCCACAAGGAACAGGTTGGTTTCTTCAACCCTGTTGCCCGTGGTCAGGAAGTACGTCTGTCCGTGAACCAAGAGCGCGTAGCCTACTGGCTGAGCGTTGGTGCACAACCTTCTGAGCGCGTTGCTCAGTTGTTGAAGGAATCGGCTAAGGCTGCGGCCTGAGCAATATGAACGCGACGCCAAAAGATGCTGATGATTTGATCGTTGTCGGCAAGATCTATTCTGTACATGGCGTTCGCGGCGAAGTGAAGGTGTATTCCTTTACTGATCCGATCAAGAACCTGTTGGACTACAAAACCTGGACGCTCAAGCGCGAAGGTAGCGTGAAACAGGTGGAGCTGGTCAGCGGACGCGGGAACGACAAGTTCCTGGTCGCAAAGCTCAAGGATCTCGATGATCGTGAAGAAGCGCGTCTTCTGGCCGGTTATGAGATCTGCGTGCCGCGCAACCTGTTCCCTGAACTGACCGATGGCGAGTACTACTGGTACCAGCTCGTGGGTCTGAAGGTCATCGACCACCTCGGGCAATTGCTCGGGAAGATCGATCACCTGCTCGAGACCGGTTCGAACGATGTCATGGTGGTCAAGCCTTGCGTCGGCAGCCTGGATGATCGCGAACGCCTGTTGCCCTATACCGAGCAATGCGTGTTGGCCGTCGACCTTGCCGCAGGCGAGATGAAGGTGGAATGGGATGCGGATTTCTAAACGTGGCTAACTTGCGCGTTGAAGTCATCACATTGTTTCCCGAGATGTTTTCCGCCATCAGCGAGTACGGCATAACCAGCCGCGCGGTGAAACAGGAGCTGTTGCAGCTCACCTGTTGGAATCCGCGGGACTACACCACGGATCGACATCACACTGTGGACGATCGCCCGTTTGGCGGTGGTCCGGGCATGGTGATGAAGATCAAGCCCCTGGAAGATGCGCTGGTTCAGGCCAGGACGGCAGCCGGGGAGGGTGCGAAGGTGATCTACCTGTCGCCCCAAGGCCGTCAGCTGACTCAGTCGGCGGTACGCGAGCTGGCGAATTCGGATGCATTGATCCTGATTGCCGGCCGTTATGAAGGCATTGACGAGCGTTTCATTGAAGCTCATGTCGATGAAGAGTGGTCGATTGGCGACTATGTACTGTCTGGCGGCGAGCTGCCGGCGATGGTCCTGATCGATGCGGTTACACGACTGCTGCCTGGAGCTTTAGGGCATGCAGATTCCGCTGAGGAAGATTCCTTTACGGATGGTCTGCTGGATTGCCCGCACTACACCCGACCGGAGGTGTATGCGGATCAGCGTGTTCCCGACGTGTTGCTAAGTGGCAACCACGCGCACATCCGGCGTTGGCGTTTGCAGCAGTCCCTTGGTCGGACCTATGAACGACGCGCCGATCTTCTGGAAAGCCGCTCGCTTTCTGGAGAAGAGAAGAAGCTGCTCGAGGAATACATCCGCGAGCGGGACGATAGTTAACAACGTATCGATGGTGAGTCCGACGACTTGCCTTAGGAGCACAGCATGACTAACAAAATCATCCTTGCACTCGAAGCAGAGCAGATGACCAAAGAAATCCCTACCTTTGCCCCAGGCGACACCATTGTCGTTCAGGTGAAAGTGAAGGAAGGCGACCGTTCCCGTCTGCAAGCGTTCGAAGGCGTCGTTATCGCCAAGCGTAACCGTGGCGTGAACAGTGCATTCACCGTTCGTAAAATCTCCAACGGTGTCGGCGTAGAGCGTACTTTCCAGACCTACAGCCCGCAAATCGACAGCATGGCTGTCAAGCGTCGCGGTGACGTACGTAAAGCCAAGCTGTACTACCTGCGTGACCTGTCGGGTAAAGCAGCTCGCATCAAGGAAAAACTGGCTTAAGTCCAGCTTCCGATGCAAAAAAAAGCAGCCTGCGGGCTGCTTTTTTGTTGCCTGCGATTTGCTCTTTGAGCACCCTGCATAGCTTCATTTCCCATTTCGATGCCGTGTGTGCCCGCATCCTTCAAGAGTTTTTATGCCAGCCATCGATCATCCGTTGATAGACCAGTTTCTCGACGCCCTGTGGCTGGAGAAGGGCCTGTCCGATAACACCCGTGATGCCTATCGCAGTGACCTGGCGCTGTTCAACGGTTGGTTGCAGGAAAACCACCTGGAACTGATCAATGCCGGCCGGGAGTTGATCCTCGATCACTTGGCGTGGCGCCTGGAGCAGAACTACAAACCGCGCTCGACCGCTCGTTTTCTCTCCGGCCTGCGTGGTTTTTATCGCTACTTGCTGCGGGAAAAGCTGATTGCGGTGGACCCGACCTTGCGCGTGGAAATGCCGCAACTGGGGCGCCCATTGCCCAAATCCCTGTCGGAAGCCGATGTGGAGGCGCTGCTGGCGGCACCCGACCTCAGCGAAGCCATCGGTCAGCGCGACCGGGCCATGCTGGAAGTCTTGTATGCCTGTGGCCTGCGGGTCACCGAGTTGATCAGCTTGACCCTGGAGCAGGTCAACCTGCGCCAGGGCGTGCTGCGGGTGATGGGCAAAGGCAGCAAGGAACGCCTGGTGCCGATGGGTGAGGAAGCGATCGTCTGGGTCGAGCGCTACATGCGCGATGCCCGTCATGAGCTGCTGGGCGGGCGTCCCAGCGATGTGCTGTTTCCCAGCCTGCGCGGTGAGCAGATGACCCGCCAGACCTTCTGGCACCGCATCAAGCACCAGGCCAAGGTGGCCGGGATCGGCAAATCCCTCTCGCCCCACACCTTGCGCCATGCCTTTGCCACGCACCTGCTCAACCACGGCGCCGACCTGCGGGTGGTGCAAATGCTGCTCGGCCACAGCGACCTGTCCACCACCCAGATCTACACCCACGTCGCCCGGGCGCGGTTGCAGGACCTGCATGCCAAACACCATCCGCGCGGATGAATGAAGTCCCCTGTGGGAGCGAGCTTGTGGGAGCAAGGCTTGCCCGCGATGAACGATAACGCGGTGTAGTTGTTACACTGCGGCGCGGCCATCGCGGGCAAGCCTTGCTCCCACAGGACAGCTCCCACAGAAAAGCCTGCATCAATCCTCAAAGCGTCTTGCGTCAGCGGCATTCGGTCACGCGGGCCTTATGTGGTAGGCTTTGTCGGTTTGCACAGTGGGCGGTTGGAACCCGAATCTGCGGGTCGGCGTTTCCCGTCTCATTTGTTCGCCTCAGGAGTCCCCATGCGTTTGATCCAGATGTTCACCGCCGCCGCCATTGCGCTGGCCAGTACCTTTGCCATCGCCGACGACGCGGCCGACAAGGCTATCCGCAAGAGCCTGGAAAACCTTCAGCTCGAAGTGCCGATCGAAACCATCTCGGCCAGTCCCATGGCCGGCCTGTATGAGGTCAAGCTCAAGGGCAGCCGCGTGCTTTATGCCAGCGCCGACGGTCAGTACATCGTCCAGGGCAACCTGTTCGAGCTCAAGGGCGGCAAGCCGGTCAATCTCACCGAGATGACCGAGCGCCAGGGCATTTCCAAGTTGATCAACGGCATTCCAGTCGCTGAAACCGTGGTCTATCCGGCGATTGGCGAAACCAAGTCGCACATCACCGTGTTCACCGACACCACCTGCCCGTATTGCCACAAGCTGCACGCCGAAGTGCCGGAGCTGAACAAGCGCGGCATCGAAGTGCGCTATGTTGCGTTCCCGCGCCAGGGCCTGGGCTCGCCGGGCGATGAGCAGTTGCAGGCGGTCTGGTGCTCCAAGGACAAGAAAGCGGCCATGGACAAGATGGTCGATGGCAAGGAAATCAAGGCCGCCAAGTGCGAGAACCCGGTTTCCAAGCAGTTCGCCCTTGGCCAGTCCATTGGTGTGAACGGCACGCCGGCCATCGTTTTGGCCGACGGCCAGGTGATTCCGGGCTACCAGCCGGCGCCACAAGTCGCCAAACTGGCCCTGGACGCGAAATGATCATGGGCGATCCGCTTCTGAAGATCACGGCTCGGCGAAAACCTTCGTCGGGCCGTTAAACACAAAGTCGCGTTGCTGCGCGGCTGTATTTCACGGCCGACCTTGCGTCGGCCGTTTCATGGGGAGTCAAGAGTGAATCCGGTCAAAGTAGGCATCTGTGGGTTAGGTACCGTCGGTGGCGGCACCTTCAACGTACTTCAGCGCAACGCCGAGGAAATTGCTCGTCGTGCCGGGCGTGGGATCGAAGTGGCACAAATTGCCATGCGCACGCCAAAGCCTCAGTTCCAGACGACCGGTATTGCGATTACCAACGATGTCTTCGAAGTGGCCACGAACCCTGAGATCGACATCGTCATAGAGCTGGTCGGCGGCTACACCGTTGCCCGCGATCTGGTACTCAAGGCCATCGAGAATGGCAAGCATGTGGTCACCGCGAACAAGGCGCTTATCGCTGTTCACGGTAATGAGATTTTCGCCAAGGCCCGCGAGAAGGGCGTGATCGTGGCTTTCGAAGCCGCCGTGGCCGGTGGTATCCCGGTGATCAAGGCGATCCGCGAAGGCCTCTCGGCCAACCGCATCAACTGGGTCGCGGGGATCATCAACGGCACCGGCAACTTCATCCTCACCGAGATGCGTGAGAAGGGTCGCACCTTCGAAGACGTGCTCGCCGAGGCCCAGGCCCTGGGTTACGCAGAGGCTGATCCGACGTTCGACGTGGAAGGCATCGACGCGGCGCACAAGCTGACGATCCTGGCCTCCATTGCGTTCGGCATTCCGTTGCAGTTCGACAAGGCCTACACCGAAGGCATCACCAAGCTGACCACCGCTGATGTGAACTACGCCGAAGCCTTGGGCTATCGCATCAAGCACCTGGGCGTGGCGCGCAGCACTGCCAACGGCATCGAGCTGCGCGTGCACCCGACCTTGATCCCGGCCGATCGCCTGATCGCCAACGTCAACGGTGTGATGAACGCGGTGATGGTCAACGGCGACGCCTCCGGCTCGACGTTGTTCTACGGCGCTGGTGCCGGCATGGAGCCGACGGCCTCTTCGGTGATCGCCGACCTGGTGGACGTGGTTCGCGCCATGACCTCGGACCCGGAAAACCGCGTGCCGCACCTGGCCTTCCAGCCAGACTCGCTGTCGGCTCACCCGATTCTTCCGATCGAGGCGTGCGAAAGCTCCTACTACCTGCGCATCCAGGCCAAGGACCATCCGGGTGTGCTGGCGCAAGTGGCGAGCATTCTCTCGGAACGCGGTATCAACATCGAGTCGATCATGCAGAAGGAAGTCGAGGAACACGACGGCCTGGTGCCGATGATCCTGCTGACCCACCGTGTGGTCGAGCAGCGCATCAACGACGCGATTGCGGCGCTCGAAGCGCTCCAGGGTGTCGTTGGCCCGGTGGTCCGTATCCGCGTCGAACATTTGAATTAATTTAGCGGCAAGCGGTAAGTTGCAGGCTGCGAACGAAGGCAAACTTGCCTTTGAATGTGTCGCCTGCAGCTTCAACGCTTGAAGCCCAAACCGAAGGTTTGCCCCATGCGCTATATCAGCACCCGCGGCCAGGCACCGGCCCTGAATTTCGAAGATGTCCTCCTGGCCGGCCTGGCCACGGACGGTGGTCTCTATGTGCCGGAAAACCTGCCGCGCTTCACCCAGGAAGAAATCGCTTCCTGGGCCGGCCTGCCGTATCACGAGCTGGCGTTCCGGGTCATGCGCCCGTTCGTCACCGGCAGCATCCCGGACGCCGATTTCAAGAAAATCCTGGAAGAGACCTATGGCGTCTTTTCCCACAACGCCATCGCACCGCTGCGTCAGCTCAACGGTAACGAATGGGTCATGGAGCTGTTCCACGGCCCCACCCTGGCGTTCAAGGACTTCGCCCTGCAATTGCTCGGTCGCCTGCTGGACTACGTGCTGCAAAAGCGTGGCGAGCGTGTGGTGATCGTCGGTGCCACCTCTGGCGACACCGGTTCGGCGGCCATCGAAGGCTGCAAGCATTGCGAGAACGTCGATATTTTCATCCTGCACCCGCACAACCGGGTCTCGGAAGTACAACGTCGGCAGATGACGACGATTTTCGGCGATAACATCCACAACATCGCCATCGAAGGCAACTTCGATGACTGCCAGGAAATGGTCAAGGCCAGCTTCGCCGACCAGAGCTTCCTCAAGGGCACGCGGCTGGTGGCGGTGAACTCGATCAACTGGGCGCGGATCATGGCCCAGATCGTTTATTACTTCCACGCGGCCCTGCAATTGGGCGGCCCGGCCCGCTCCGTGTCGTTCTCGGTGCCGACCGGCAATTTCGGCGATATCTTCGCCGGCTACCTGGCGCGCAACATGGGCCTGCCGATCAACCAGTTGATCGTCGCCACCAACCGCAACGACATCCTGCACCGCTTCATGAGCGGCAACCAGTACGTCAAGGAAACCCTGCACGCCACGCTGTCGCCTTCGATGGACATCATGGTGTCGTCGAACTTCGAACGCCTGCTGTTCGACCTGCACGGTCGCAATGGTGCGGCGATTGCCGGCCTGATGGACAGCTTCCGCCAGGGCGGCGGTTTCAGCGTCGAGCCTGAGCGCTGGACCGAAGCCCGCAAGTTGTTCGACTCCCTGGCGGTGGACGATGAGCAGACTTGCGAAACCATCGCCGAGGTGTTCGAGCAGAGCGGTGAACTGCTCGATCCGCACACAGCCATTGGCGTCAGGGCCGCCCGTGAATGCCGTCGCAGCCTGGATATCCCGATGGTTATCCTGGGCACGGCGCACCCGGTCAAGTTTCCGGACGCCGTGGAGAAAGCCGGTGTAGGAAAAGCACTTGAGCTCCCTGCACATCTTTCTGATTTGTTTGAGCGAGATGAGCGTTGCACCGTGTTGCCCAACGACTTGAAGGCCGTGCAGGCCTTTGTCAGTCAGCATGGGAACCGCGGCAAGCCGCTCTGACCGCGCAACCCTGTCACATCTTGAAGCCCGTCTCCTGACGGGCTTTCTTGTTTCTGCATGCCAAACTGGTCGGGTTTTCGCCCTTGGAGGGACGGGCGAGTCATCTCGAAGGAAATGCAGATGTCGTTTTTTAGCAAAGGCAAACCAGCTCTGGGCTGGGTAATGAGCCTGGCCCTGATGTACTGGGCGCAGGGGGGCAACGCGGCGCAGTTGGCGGCTTTCGAAACTCCGCCGTTCAATCCTGGCGAACGGCTGGTGCTGGATGCGCGGGAATTGAAGTGGATCAAGGAGAACCCCCGCGTCATCGTGGCCACGATGCAGTTTCCGTTGTACCTGTTCAAGAATGAACTGGGGCAGTGGAACGGCCTGAACCACGACATTCTCCAGCGCATTACGCAAATGACCGGCCTTGAGTTCGTGCACCGGGAGTCGTTCTCCCCCGGTGAGTTGCTGACGATGCTGGAAAACGGCGAGGCCGACATGACCACCCTGTTGGCGATGAATGACGAACGCCGGGACTTCCTGAGTTTCAGCCATGCATTTGGCGGCTCGGGCTGGGTATTCGTCGGCCGTGACGGAGAGTCGCCTCTTCATTCGCTGGAGCAGCTGGAAGGGAAGGTCCTGGCGTTACCGGCACGGCATGCCTTGGAGGCGGAAATCAGGCGCGATCACCCGGCCATCGAATTGCGCACGACCAAGACCCATGGCGAGGCGCGGGCATTGGTCGAGAGCCGGGAAGCCTATGTCACCATCGAAAATGAAAGCGGGGTGCACCTCTATCCGGCGGGACAGTTGCAGGTAGGAAGAGGTCTTGAGGGCAAGTGGGAACCAGACTACCTCGCTGTACGCCAAGACCTGAGCGTGTTGCTGAGTATCTTGAATAAAGCCCTGGAAGCCTTCCCGGCCGAGGACATGCGCGCAATGCGGTCCAAATGGATGGCCGGCATGACGCCCGTCCAGGCGCCATCGATGTGGGAGCGGCTGTCTCGCTGGGGTTACTGGTGTGTGACCGTGGTCGTGTTGTTCGGCCTCCTGTCCTTGCTGTGGAACCGCCGCCTGCAGATACAGATCGACCAACGTCTCAAGGCCGAGGCGGTCCTCAAGGACCAGTTGATGCTCCAGCGGGCCTTGATGGATGCCATTCCCGACCCGATTTTCATCCGGGATCTGGAAGGGCGCCTGATCATGTGCAACAAAAGCTACGAGGACCAGTTCGCGACCCGCTTCGAAAAGCTGCGGGGCACGCGGCTGACGGATTCTGCGGCATTCCCACCGGCCACCGCCGAGTTGCTGCATGGGGAGGTGATGGAGCAATTGCGCACCGGCCAGTCTCGGTTCGTCGACCGGCAATTGATGTTCAGCAGCGGATTGCGGGAAATCTATCACTGGTCGGTGCCCTTCTATGGGGCTGACGGGCAGTTGCGCGGCATTCTGGGGGGCTGGACCGATGCCGGGCGTCGGTGGCGCCGTTGCGACAGGTTCATGGCCTGATGCCGACTGTCACCACGCCAAGGCTTCAAGAGAAGGCTGTTGTTTGCCTGTCATATTGGGCGCGCATGCTCGGTTGAACAGATTGAAGGCGTGCCGGTTCGGTGCGCTGACGAACTTTCTGCTGCGGCCCACGGTCACTTACTGTGAACATGCAGTTGTTTTCGGACTATTGAAGGGTGAGCGAATGGAAAGTATCAGCCTATTGCTGAGTGAGGCTTTGAGCCCGTATCAGGTCACGCTGACTCCCTCCGGCGCCAAGGGCGAGTGCCTGGTGACGCTGAAGAATGCCTCCGGGGCCATCATGGTCGAGCGAGTGTTCAATCAGGCCCAATTGACCGACAAGCGTCAGTTGACCGACGTGGTCGATGGCCTGCATCGCGATGTGCTGATTGCCGAGGGTCGGCTGGAGCCCTGTGTGATTGCGGCGCTGCGCAATCTGGCGCGGGACAAGGTCATGGTCGCGGCGAATTGACTGGGGTTTTGTGGGAACCTTCCTACGTCCTGATGAGTCAGATCTTTTACCAACAAGAGCAAGCATTGTGCTCCGGTGCTTGTCGCTTGTTGTACGGACCATGAGTGGTCACGTTTAACCCCGAGTCGTCTCCCCACTTCTCGGGGTTTCTTTTTGCCTGGCTTTTACGTTTTTAGCGCGTTCTGTCAGGCGCTGGAGCCTATTGTTGGCTGAGTGATATCCAATGCTGCGGTAACGGCGGCTATTGGTTCCGCCCTTACGGCGGCTCACTTTTGAAGAGCGCAAAAGTAAGCAAAACGCTTTTGCCCCACCACTCGGCACCTCGCTAAGGCTCGGTGTGCCCGAACGCAGGCATTGCTCCGTGGGCCCGCCGCGAAGGGCCATCCATGGCCCAGCGCGGCTATCCCGGCATCCATGCCGGGATGCCCACTCCACAATGCCTGCGTTCGGCCAGCGTGGTTAACGGGGCACCCGAGATCAACGTCCACCCCGAGGCGGCCTAGTAGCCGACCTGGTTCTCCCGGTCGTACACCCATCAGATCTGTTTGAGCAGGACCTGTGGGTGCAAAGCTTGCTCGCGAGGCGGCCTGACAGCCGACCTGGCTCTCCCGGTCGTACTCGGACCCAACTGTGGGAGCGAGCCTGCTCGCGAAGGCGGCCTGACAGCCGACCTGGCTCTCCCGGTCGGACTCAGATCCCATTGTGGGAGCGGGCTTGCTCGCGAAGGCGGCCTGACAGCTGGCCTGATTCTCCCGGGTGAAATCAATCCTAATGTGGGAGCGAGCTTGCTCGCGATGGCGGCCTGATGGTCGGGTACATATCCATTGCTGCGGTAACGGCGGCTTATGGTTCAGCTCTTACAGCGGGTCACTTTCGAAAAGCGCGAAAGTAACCAAAGCGCTTGTGCCCCACCACTCGGTGCCTCGCCTAGGCTCGGCATGCCTGAACGAAGGCATTGCTCCGTGGGCCCGCCGCGAAGGGCCATCCATGGCCCAGCGCGGCTAACCCGGCATCCATGCCGGGTTGCCCACTGCGCAATGCCTGCGTTCGGCCAGCGTGGTTAACGGGGCGCCGAGATCAACGTCCACCGCGAGGCGGCCTAGTAGCCGGCCTGGCTCTTCTGGTCGTACACCCGTCAGATCTGTTTGAGCAGGACCTGTGGGAGCAAAGCTTGCTCGCGATTGCGGTGTGCCAGTCAACATCAAGTCGATTGAACGGACGCTATCGCGAGCAAGCTCGCTCCCACCGTTTGATCTTCGGTGACTGGCCCCTACAGAGCGTCAAATGGCCCCGTCGGCGCGCAGTTTGGTGATCTGCTGCGCGTCGTAGCCAAGCTCGCCGAGCACTTGTGCGTTGTGTTCACCCAGCGCCGGGCCGACCCATTCGGAGGTGCCCGGGGTGTCGGAGAGTTTCGGTACGATCCCCGGCATCTTGAATGCCTTGCCGTCCGGCAGTTTGGCTTGTAGGAACATCTCACGGGCGAGGAACTGCGGGTCGCTGAACATATCCTCGGCGCTGAAGATCCGACTGGCCGGCACTCCGGCCTGGTTCAGTTGGTCGATAACGTTATCGAGCGGCAGCGAGTTGACCCAGCGATCGATGACCCCGTACAGCTCGTCGCGGCGGTTGTCACGGCCGTCGTTGCTGGCCAGTTGCGGGTCATTGGCCAGGTCGTCGCGGCCGATGATCTGCATGAAACGCTTGAAGATCGCGTCGCCGTTGGCGCCAATCTGCACGTGCTTGCCGTCAGCGCTGGTGTGGATGGACGAGGGGGTGATGCCGGGCATGATGTTGCCGGTGCGCTCACGGATGAAGCCGAACACGTCGAACTCCGGCACCATGCTTTCCATCATGGCGAAAATCGCCTCGTACAAGGCCACGTCCACCACTTGCCCGGTTCCGCCATTGATCTCGCGGTGACGCAGGGCCATCAAAGCGCCGATCACGCCCCATAGGGCGGCGATGGAGTCGCCGATGGAAATCCCGGTACGTACCGGCGGACGGTCCTCGAACCCGGTGATGTAGCGCAGGCCGCCCATGGATTCGCCCACCGCGCCAAACCCCGGCTGATCTTTCATCGGCCCGGTCTGGCCGAAGCCCGAAAGCCGCACCATCACCAGTTTCGGGTTCAGTGCGTGCAGGACATCCCAGCCCAGGCCGAGCTTTTCCAGTACGCCGGGGCGAAAATTCTCGATCAGGATGTCGGCTTCGCCGATCAGCTTTTTCAGGATTGCCAGGCCTTCGGGGTGCTTGAGGTTCAAGGTCAGGGATTTCTTGTTGCGTGCCTGGACGAACCACCACAGCGAGGTGCCTTCGTACAGCTTGCGCCACTTGCGCAGGGGGTCACCGCCGTCGGGCGATTCGACCTTGATGACTTCGGCACCGAATTCACCGCAGATGCGCGAGGCGAAGGGCCCGGCGATCAAGGTGCCGAGTTCGATGACTTTGACGCCGGCAAGGGGTTTGGCAGTAAGCGACATGACAGATCCTGTAGGACAAAGGCAGAACGAATAGAGCGTTTTATCATAGGCCAAGGCTGGTCGACGCAGGTTGATGGTCGGCAATTCGTGGATTGCCCGCGTCATCGGTTAGACTTGCCGCCTTTCCTCGTATCAAGAAGCCCGTTCATGGCCCAGCCGTCCACGACTTACAAGTTTGAACTGAACCTCACCGATCTCGACCGCAATGTGTATGAGAATGTGAAGCAGACCATCGCCCGCCACCCTTCGGAAACCGAAGAGCGCATGACCGTGCGTCTGCTGGCCTACGCGTTCTGGTACAACGAGCTGCTGGCGTTTGGTCGTGGTCTGTCAGACGTCGACGAGCCTGCGCTGTGGGAAAAAAGCCTGGATGACCGTGTGCTGCACTGGATCGAAGTCGGTCAGCCGGATGCCGATCGCCTGACCTGGTGCTCGCGCCGGACCGAGCGCACCAGCCTGCTGGCCTACGGCAGCCTGCGGGTCTGGGAAGGCAAGGTGATCCCGGCGGTCAAGAACCTGAAAAACGTCAACATCGCCGCTGTGCCCCAGGAAGTGCTGGAAACCCTGGCCCAGGACATGCCGCGGGTGATCAAGTGGGACGTGATGATCAGCGAGGGCACGATTTTCGTGACCGACGACCGTGGCCAACATGAAGTCCAGCTGCAATGGTTGCTGGGTGAGCGTGGTTGAGCCATTGACCCGGTATTGAATGAACTTATTGTGGCGAGGGAGCTTGCTCCCGCTTGGGTGCGCAGCACCCACAAAAGGGGCCGCTACGCAGCCTAGCGGGAGCAAGCTCCCTCGCCACAGTCCAGGATTCCAAAAAATAGAGAAATGTCCGTTCCCCCATGCGCATAGAACCCCGCCAGCTGCCCGATACCCTGCCATTTCTCGGTGACCTGCCGCCCCTGTTGACCCGCCTGTACGCAGCGCGTGGCGTGCAGTCCGAGGCTGAACTGGACAAGAGCCTGGCGCGCTTGATTCCCTTTCAGCAGCTCAAGGGGATCGACGCCGCGGTGGATCTGCTTGTGACGGCGCTGGAGCAGCGCCAGCGCATCCTGATCGTGGGCGACTTCGATGCCGATGGCGCGACCGCCAGCACCGTGGGCATGCTGGGGTTGCGCCTGCTCGGTGCGGCCCATGTCGATTACCTGGTGCCCAATCGCTTCGAATATGGCTACGGGCTGACCCCGGAAATCGTCGAAGTCGCCCTGGCCCGCGAACCGCAGTTGCTGATCACCGTGGATAACGGTATTTCCAGCGTGGAAGGCGTGGCGGCGGCGAAAGCGGCGGGGCTCCAGGTGCTGGTCACCGACCACCACTTGCCCGGTCTCGAACTGCCGGCAGCTGACGCCATCGTCAATCCGAACCAGCCGGGCTGCGAGTTCCCGAGCAAGGCCCTGGCTGGTGTCGGGGTGATTTTTTATGTGCTGATGGCCCTGCGGGCGCGTCTGCGCAGCCTGGGGTGGTATGCCAGCACCCCTCAGCCGAACATCGGCGAATTGCTCGACCTGGTGGCCCTGGGCAGCGTGGCCGACGTGGTGCCCCTGGACGCGAATAACCGGATCCTGGTGCACCAGGGCCTGGAACGGATTCGCGCCGGACGCGCCCGCCCCGGCATCAAGGCGATCCTGGAAGTGGCCAAGCGCGATGCTTCACGGATTACCTCCACCGACCTCGGTTTTATCCTCGGGCCGCGTCTGAATGCGGCGGGGCGCCTGGACGACATGAGCCTGGGTATCGAATGCCTGCTCACCGATGACCCGGCCCTGGCGCGGGAGATGGCGGCGCAACTGGACGGCATGAACCAGGACCGCAAGTCCATCGAGCAGGGCATGCAGCGCGAAGCCCTGGCCCAGCTCAAGGACCTGCCGGTGGAGTCGATGCCGTTCGGTTTGTGCCTGTTCGATCCGCAGTGGCACCAAGGGGTCATCGGCATCCTCGCCTCGCGGATGAAAGAGCGCTATTTCCGTCCGACCATCGCCTTTGCCGATGCCGGGGACGGTTTGCTCAAGGGCTCGGGCCGCTCGGTGCCGGGCTTTCACATTCGCGATGCGCTGAGCGTGGTGGCGGCGCAGCATCCCACCCTGATCAGCAAGTACGGCGGTCACGCCATGGCGGCGGGGCTGACGCTGCCGGAGGCTAATTTTCCGTTGTTCGCCGAAGCGTTCGACGCGGAAGTGCGCCGGCAATTGCGCGAAGAAGACCTGACCGGCCGGCTGTTGTCGGATGGCACCCTGGCGGTCGAGGAATTCCATCTGGAACTGGCCCGGGCGCTGCGTCATGCCGGTCCCTGGGGCCAGCATTTTCCTGAGCCGATGTTCCACGGCCTGTTCCAGTTGGTCGAACAGCGCGTAGTGGGCGAACGGCACCTGAAGGTCGTCCTCAAGAGCGAGTGCGGCTCGGTGAAGCTTGATGGCATCGCCTTTGGCATCGACCGCGAGATCTGGCCCAACCCTACCGTGCGCTGGGTGGAACTGGCCTACAAGCTCGACCTCAACGAGTTCCGCGGTCAGGAAACGGTGCAATTGATGATTGCCCATATCGAGCCGCGGTAGCCGATCGGCCTTTGTGGCGAGGGAGCAAGCTCCCTCGCCACAGGAGTTCGGGCAAGAACGCTATTGCGCCACGCCGTCGGTTTTTAAGTTCTGAACCCTCCGTCCTGCCGGGTTGTCGACTAGGCTCTAAGCACTGCTTGATAGCCCTTGTGACGTCTTGTCGAATTTTTTGCCCGCGGGGGCGGGTGTTGCACCTTTTGTCACTCGTCGACTTTTCAAACAGAACCCTGGAGCCTGCCCACTGATTCGAGAGGTGCCCCATGAGTCTGCTGCTGGAACCCTATACCCTTCGCCAATTGACCCTGCCCAATCGCATCGCGGTATCGCCGATGTGCCAGTATTCGAGCACCGATGGCCTGGCCAACGATTGGCACCTGGTGCACTTGGGCAGCCGTGCCGTGGGCGGTGCCGGCCTGGTGTTCACCGAAGCCACCGCCGTCACCGCCGACGGTCGCATCACTGCCCAGGACCTGGGGCTGTGGAATGATGAACAGATCGAACCCTTGCAACGCATCACCCGGTTCATCACCGCCCAAGGGGCCGTGCCGGGCATACAACTGGCCCATGCCGGACGCAAGGCCAGCACCTGGCGACCCTGGCTGGGCAAGCATGGCAGCGTAAAACCGGCGGACGGCGGCTGGGTTCCGGTCGGCCCGTCGCCGATTGCCTTCGACCCGCAACACACCCCGCCGATGCAGTTGGACGAAGGGCAGATCGCCGATGTGATCCAGGCCTTCGTGGATTCAGCCAAGCGCGCCCTCACGGCCGGCTTCAAAGTGGTCGAGGTTCACGCTGCCCATGGTTATCTGCTGCATCAATTCCTCTCGCCGTTGAGCAATCAGCGCCGCGATCAATACGGCGGCTCGTTCGAGAATCGCATCCGCCTGGTGCTGCAAGTCACCGAAGCGGTGCGGGCCGTATGGCCTGAAGAACTGCCGGTGTTCGTTCGCGTTTCCGCCACCGATTGGGTCGAGGACGGGTGGAACCCGGACGAAACCGTGGAGCTGGCGCGGCGATTCAGGGCCCTGGGGGTGGATTTGATCGACGTGTCATCGGGTGGCACGGCGGCCAATGCGGAAATTCCCACCGGCCCGGGTTACCAGACCCGTTTCGCCGAGCGGGTACGCAAGGAGTCGGAAATCGCCACCGGCACCGTCGGCATGATCACCGAACCGGCCCAGGCCGAACACATCCTGCGCACCTGTCAGGCCGACATCATTTTCCTGGCCCGTGAATTGTTGCGTGATCCGTACTGGGCCTTGCATGCCGATGATGACCTGGGCGGCCGCAAGGCCACGTGGCCGGCGCAGTACCAGCGGGCCACGCATCGGGACCAGCCGATTCATGAGTCGGATTTGCGGGACTAGTGCCTGATAAAACAAAAAGCCCTGGTCGTCATTGGCCGGGGCTTTTGTTTATCTGGCTGGATTATTCGGTGGCTGTACCGGCCTCATCGCGAGCAAGCTCGCTCCCACAGGGAATGTGTGAACAACACAAATCTACTGTGGGAGCGAGCTTGCTCGCGATGAGGCCAGCCCAGACACCCGATCCCTATCAGGGATACTTGCGCTTATCCGGCGCCGGCGGGAAGTATTGGTACAACCAGGTCTCGCTCAAGGTCCGGTCCTTGGTGCGAATGAACAGGCGCATCTGCACCGGCTCTACACTGTCGTCGGTCGGGTACCAGTCGAACGTGATGCGGTAGCCCTTGATCGCATCCAGCACCAACACGTTGAAGTCCTTCACCTCGCCATGGGAGCAGGTCACCACGGGTTCGATACCGGTGCCCGGCGGCAGTTGGTCGAGGCCGCCGCCGCTGAAGTCCACGGCAAAGCGACGGGCCCAGACGGTCGGGTAATGCTCGCCCGGTGCCCAGCCTTCGATGAAACCGCCCATGCCTGAGCGGGTGGCGTCGACATGGGCCAGGTCGGTGCTGACCGGCGGCAGCGCGCTCCAGTAGAGCTTGTAGCCATAGTTCAGCGAGTCGCCGGCGGCCACCGGTTTTTTCGGCGTCCAGAACGCGACAATGTTGTCCAGGGTTTCGCCGGTAGTAGGAATCTCCAGCAGGTCGACCGAGCCTTCGCCCCAGGCTGTGGTTGGTTCGACCCACAGGCTTGGGCGCTTGCTGTACCAGTCCACGGTGTCCTGGTAGCTGGCGAAGTCGTGGTCGGTCTGCACCAGGCCGAAACCTTTCGGGTCCTTGTCGGCGAAGGCGTTGAATTGCAGGGTGGCGGGGTTGTTCAACGGCCGGCACACCCACTCGCCGTTGCCGCGCCACATGGCCAGCCGGTCGGAATCGTGGATTTGCGGGTGAATGGTGTCGCACATGCGCCGTTCGACGGTGCCGCAGCTGAACATGCTGGTCATGGGGGCGATGCCCAACTGCTCGATGGCGGTACGGGCATTGATGTGCGCGTCGATCTCCATCACCACCCGGGTCGGCTGGCAATCGATGTCAAACCGATAGGCACCGGTGGCGCTGGGGGAGTCGAGCAGGGCGTAGACCACGAAGCGGGTGCTGTTCTTGTCCGGGGTTTCAAACCAGAACTTGGTGAAGTCCGGGAATTCCTCACGCTTCTTGGCGTAGGTGTCGATGGCCAGGCCGCGGGCCGACAGCCCGTACTGGCCGCTGGCATCCACGGCGCGGAAGTAGCTGGCCCCCAGAAACGAAACGATGTCGTGCCGGTCCAGCTCCGGCGCCTTGAAGACGCGAAAGCCGGCGAAGCCCAGGTCACCCTTCAATTGCGCGGTGTTGACCGTGGTTTTCTCATAGTTGAACAGTTCCGGGCGGAAGTGCACCTCTCGGGCCATACGTGTCTTCGGATCGACGCTGTACATGCGCACCGGCTGTTTGAAGCCCATGCCGACGTGGAAGAACTGCGCATCCAGTTGCCGCCCGTCGAGGTCATTCCACAGCGAGTGGCTGGCGTCGTACTGGATGGCGTTGAACTGCAGCGGCGACATCAGGGCCAGGGTTTCTGGCAGGACTTGCTTGGTGTCGACGTAGCGGCTCTCGGCCAGCCGCCGGGCCTGATCCTTCAAACCGTTGAAGTCGAAGGGGCGGGCTTCGCCGTCGGCAGTCTGATCGGCGGCCCAGGCGCGTGCGGCCATGAGTCCGGAGGCCGACAGCCCAGTGTAGGCGGCAAAGGCCATGGAGGCCTTGAGCAGATTCCTGCGGTGCATAAATACAACCTTTCTCGAAACAGTCCCGAGCCGATCCTGGCTACAGAGACTGATAAATGAGTTCGGACATGCCTTTGGCCAAACGCGACGAACGTTAGAACAGATGCCTGAGAGCTGGATCGGTTCACCGAGGCGCAAAATCATAGGGGAAATGCGGGCTTCAAGAGAAAGGAAAGCGAGGCTTGGTCAAAATTTCTTACAGTTATTTCTTTTTTTATCTCGATTTCAACTTTTTTTGACTAATTACTCTAAAACTCCCTTTTCACGCTTTGAATCCTCCCTATTCTTTAGCGTGATAGGCGATCTAAGCCGGATTCAGACGGCGCTATCAGGTCAACCTCGACGTAAAGAAGGACAACTCATGACAAAAATACAGGGCATTACCGAAATGCTGGGGATCTTTCCAGGCCTGACCAACCCGCGCAGGACACGCCGGCTCAGCCTGGAAGAATTGAGACTGGTGGAGCGCTATCGGGAGTTGTCGGAAAACGACCGCATCGCCATGCGCTATCTGGTGGATGCGATGCGCAGTGTTTCGCGGTTTTGACCAGAGACACTGCAGCCTTTAAATGGCCTCGCAGTTTTCCTACCAACGAGTGGCAGTTTTCAAACGAGGCCAAGCACGTCGGCCTACCGTCAGCGGCGGTTGCAGGCCTGAGCGTGAAGTATTACTTTTCTATGCAAAGTAATACTTCGAGGAGAATACAATGCCGACGACTATGACCAGTAAAGGACAAGTCACCATTCCCAAACCCATTCGCGACGCGCTGCACTTGATTCCTGGCTGTGCGGTAGAGTTCAGCATCAATGCACAGGGCGAGGTAGTGCTGCATGCAGGTAAGCCTGGAACAGCCGAGGCTGCCACCAGTGATCGCTTTGAAGCTGTCCGTGGCAGGGCGGATATCAAATGGCGCACAGACGATCTTATGGCCCTGTTGCGTGGTGAAGACTGATGATATTGGTCGATACCAACGTCTTGATCGATGTGCTGGAGGATGATCCGGTTTGGGCTGATTGGTCCATCGAGCAGATGCGTGCCCAATCCAGAATTCACAATTTGGTAATCAATCCAGTTATTTATGCTGAACTTTCCCAGACATTTTCTACCTTCGAAGCGTTGGATGAGGTTGTCGAAGAGATGGGGCTGCTAATGCAGGAGGTACCTCGTCCGGCGTTGTTTTTGGCAGGGAAGGCTTTTGTGCGTTATCGAAAGGTGGGCGGTGGCAAAAATAATGTGCTTGCCGATTTTTTCATCGGTGCCCATGCGGCTGTCAAGCGTCTTCCTTTGCTTACACGTGATGCGAAGCGTTACCGAAGTTACTTTCCTTCGGTGCAGTTGGTGGTGCCATTGTGAGATGTGCTTCACCACGACCAGTATCGTCCCCTTGGTCGTGGTGTAATCGCAATTAGCATTGGCTCAATGCTTGAACATCACATGCCGCACTACCGTGTAATCCTCCAGCCCATACATGGACATGTCCTTGCCATAGCCGGAGCGTTTCTGACCGCCATGGGGCATTTCGCTGACGAGCATGAAGTGCGTGTTCACCCAGGTGCAGCCGTATTGCAGGCGTGCCGACAGGCGATGGGCTCGGCCGATGTCGGTGGTCCATACCGATGAGGCCAGGCCGTAGTCGGAATCGTTGGCCCAGGCCAGCACTTGTGCCTCGTCGACGAAGGGTGTGACGGACACCACTGGCCCGAAGACTTCCCGGCGGACGATTTCGTCATCCTGCTGGGCGTCGGCCAGCACCGTCGGCTCGAAGAAGAACCCATTGCCGTCCACGGCCTTGCCGCCAGTGATCAGGCGAATATGCGGCTGGGCAATGGCCCGTTCGACAAAACCGGCCACGCGGTCGCGGTGCTGGGCGGTGATCAGCGGGCCCATCTCGGTGTCTGGCGCGGTTTGCAGGCCGTACTTGATGCTGCCCACCGCGGCGCCAAGTTTCTCGACGAACTGGTCGTAGATGCCTTGCTGGGCATAGATGCGGCAGGCGGCGGTGCAGTCCTGGCCGGCGTTGTAGAAACCGAAGGTGCGGATGCCCTCCACGGCGGCGTCAATGTCGGCGTCGTCGAAAATGATCACCGGAGCCTTGCCGCCCAGTTCCATGTGCATGCGTTTGACGCTGTCGGATGTGCTGGAAATGATGTTCGAGCCCGTGGCGATGGAGCCGGTCAGCGACACCATGCGTACTTTCGGGTGGGTGACCAGCGGGTTGCCGACGGTTGGCCCACGGCCGAAGATCACGTTGAGTACGCCGGCGGGGAAAATCTCCGACGCCAGTTCTGCCAGGCGCAGCGCCGTCAGCGGGGTCTGCTCCGACGGCTTGAGCACCACGGTATTACCGGCCGCCAGGGCCGGGGCGATTTTCCAGGCGACCATCATCAGCGGGTAGTTCCACGGCGCGATGGAGGCGATGACGCCCACCGGGTCGCGACGGATCATCGAGGTGTGCCCTGGCAGGTATTCGCCGCCCGCCGAACCACTCATGCAGCGGCTGGCGCCGGCAAAGAAGCGGAACACGTCGGCAATCGCCGGGATCTCGTCATTCAGCGCGGCACTCAAGGGTTTGCCGCAGTTGTCCGACTCCAGCTTCGCCAGTTCTTCGCCATGGGCTTCGATGGCATCGGCCAGCTTGAGCAGCAACAGCGAACGGTCCTTGGGCGGCACTTGCGACCAGGCCTCGAAGGCAGCATCGGCGGCGCGCACGGCGGCATCGACCTGAGCTTCGCTGGCTTCATTGATCTCCACCAGCACCCGGCCCAGCGATGGGTTGAACACCGCCTGGCCAGGGCCTTCGCCGTTCACCAGATGGCCGTTGATCAGCAGTTTGGTTTGCATAGCATTGTCCTCATCGAAGCAGTTCTGTGTCTGCTGGAACCGATCCCTGTGGGAGCGAGCTTGCTCGCGATAGCGGTCTTACAGTCGACATCTGTGTTGAGTGTTTGTCAGTCATCGCGAGCAAGCTCGCTCCCACAAAAAGCCCTTCTACTTCCCGCCGCTACCGGCCACGCTCTCACCGCCACGGGTCAGGTAATACGCGCCCAATATCGGCACCATCGTGACCATCATCACCAGCATCGCCACCACGTTGGTCACTGGCACATCGCGCGGGCGGCTGAGTTGGTTGAGCAGCCATAGCGGCAAGGTGCGTTCGTGGCCGGCGGTGAAGGTGGTGACGATGATCTCGTCGAATGACAGCGCAAACGCCAGCATCCCACCGGCCAACAGTGCCGACCCCAGGTTGGGCAAGATGATGTAGCGAAAGGTCTGCCAGCCGTCGGCGCCCAGGTCCATCGACGCCTCGATCAGGCTGTGGGAGGTGCGGCGCTGGCGGGCGATGACGTTGTTGTAGACGATCACCACGCAGAAGGTTGCATGGCCGACGACGATGGTGAACATGCCGGGCTCGACGCCCAGGGTCTTGAAGGTCGCCAGCAGCGCAATGCCGGTGATGATCCCCGGCAAGGCAATCGGCAGGATCAGCATCAGCGAAATGCCTTGCTTGCCGAAGAAATCCCGACGGTACAGCGCCGCCGAAGCCAGGGTACCGAGCACCATGGCGATCAGCGTGGCGATGGCCGCGACCTGCAACGACAGCTTGATCGCCTCCAGCACATCCGGGCGCGAGAAGGCGACGCTGAACCACTTCAGGGTCAGGCCCTTGGGCGGGAAGCTGAACGCGGCGTCCTCGGTATTGAAGGCGTAGAGGAAGATGATCAGGATCGGGAAGTGCAGGAACACCAGCCCGCCCCACGCCGCGATCCGCAAGCCCCACGAGGCCCGGTCTTGAGAGTCAGAGTGCATCGAAAGCTCCCAGTCGCTTGACGATGGATAAATAGATCGCGATCAGCACGATGGGCACCAGGGTGAACGCCGCGGCCATGGGCATGTTGCCGATGGCGCCTTGCTGGGCGTAGACCATGCTGCCGACGAAGTAGCCCGGCGGGCCCACCAACTGGGGCACGATGAAATCCCCCAGGGTCAGCGAGAAGGTGAAGATCGAGCCGGCGGCAATGCCGGGGATCGACAGCGGCAGGATCACCTGCATGAACGTCTGGTGTGGCCTGGCGCCCAGGTCGGCCGAGGCTTGCAGCAGCGATGGCGGCAGGCGCTCCAGGGACGCCTGGATCGGCAGGATCATGAACGGCAGCCAGATGTAGACGAATACCAGAAAACGCCCCAGGTGTGAGGTGGACAAGGTGCTGCCACCCACGCCCGGGATCCCCAGCACGAACTGCAACACCGGCCCCAGGCCTAGGTGCTGGACGAACCACTGCGCCACGCCACCCTTGGCCAGCAGCAGCGTCCAGGCATAGGCCTTGACGATATAGCTGGCCCACATCGGCAGCATCACCGCGATGTAGAAAAACGCCTTGGTCTTGCCACTGGTGTAGCGCGCCATGTAGTAGGCAATCGGGAACGCGACGATGGCGCTGGCGATGGACACCGCTATCGCCATGCTCAGGGTGCGCAAAATGATGTCGAAGTTCGACGGCTGGAACAGCGCCGCGAAATTCGCCAGGGTCAGGTCCGGCGTGACCGCCATGGTGAAGTCGTCGAAGGTGTAGAAACCCTGCCACAACAAGGTCAGCAGCGAGCCCAGGTAGATCGCGCCGAACCAGATCAGCGGCGGCACCAGCAACATCGACAGGTACAGGTTGGGGCGCCGGTACAGCAGGTTGGAAAAGCGTCGCAACGGTGAACCGGGCGTGGGCGTTTGAGCGATGGCCAGGGTGTTCATCTCACACCTCGCCACTGACGGTGTCGTGCAGCGCGACCATCGCCTCCCGCGCCCAGCGTACGCTCAGGTGCTGGCCGGTCTGGTGCTGGGCCGTGTTGTCGAGCCACTGGGTGTTGGCCTGGCTGAGGTTCAGGGTCTGGCCGTTGGCAAGTTTCAACTCGTAGCGCGTGGCGCTGCCCTGGTACTGGATGTCGTGCAGCAGGCCGTGGACTTCGATCTCACCACTGGCCAACGGGCCCTCGGCGAAACGCACGTGTTCCGGGCGAATCGAGAACGGCTGTGGATAACCGCTCAGTTCCCGGGCCAGCTCGCCACGGATCACGTTGGAGGTGCCGACGAATTCGGCGACGAAGGTGGTCGCCGGTTTCATGTACAGGTTGCGTGGGGTGTCGACCTGTTCGATGCGGCCCTTGTTGAACACCGCCACGCGGTCGGACATCGACAGCGCCTCGGTCTGGTCGTGGGTGACGAAAATGAAGGTGATGCCCAGCTGGCGTTGCAGCTTCTTCAATTCGCCCTGCATCTGTTCACGCAGCTTCAGGTCGAGGGCGCCCAAAGGTTCATCGAGCAGCAACACTCGCGGGCGATTGACCAACGCGCGGGCCAGGGCCACCCGTTGACGCTGGCCGCCGGAGAGCTGCACCGGCTTGCGTTCGCCGTAACCGCCCAGGGCAACCATCTCCAGCGCTTCGTCGGCGCGCTTGATGCGCTCGGCCTTGGCGACGCCTTTGACTTTCAGGCCGTAGGCCACGTTGTCGCGCACGTTCATATGGGGGAAGAGAGCGTAATCCTGGAACACCGTGTTGACGTCCCGCTGGTACGGCGCAAGCCCGGTGGCCTCTTCGCCGTGGATGCGGATCGAGCCGGCACAGGGTTGTTCTAACCCGGCGATCAGTCGCAGGCAGGTGGTCTTGCCCGAGCCGGAGGGGCCCAGCATGGAAAAGAACTCGCCGTCCTGGATGTCGATGCAAACCCGGTCAACGGCTTTCACTTCGCCAAATTGACGGGATACCTGGGTGAATTGGACTGCAAGCGTCATGGTGCGGGGCTCCAAAAAGCGGGGCGGGTATGAACCTTCAATGATTGGCACGCGACCCCGTGGCGAGGGAGCTTGCTCCCGCTGGGTGGCGTAGCCGCCCCAAAACCAGCCAATGCGGTGTGTCAGCTAATACCGCGTCGGCCGTTTTGGGCGTGCTTCGCACACCAGCGGGAGCAAGCTCCCTCGCCACAGGGGCTACTCCCATTTATGTGCTGGGGTTTAACGCCCGCCCATGATCGCAATGTAGTCCTGGGTCCAGCGGCTGTACGGCACGAACTTGCCGCCCTCGGCCTGTGGGGTTTTCCAGAAGGCGATCTTGTCGAACTGATCGAAACCGTTGGTCTTGCAGCCCTCGGCGCCCAGCAGCTCGCTGCCCTTGCACGCCGCAGGCACCGCCGGCAACGAGCCGAACCACGCGGCCACGTCACCCTGGACTTTCGGTTGCAGCGACCAGTCCATCCACTTGTACGCGCAGTTGGGGTGCTTGGCCTCGGCGTGCAGCATCGTGGTGTCGGCCCAACCGGTGGCGCCTTCCTTCGGAATGGTCGAGGCGATCGGTTGCTTCTCGTTCATCAGGCCGTTGACCTGATACGGCCAGGCGCCGGATGCCACCACGCCTTCGTTCTTGAAATCGCTCATCTGCACGGTGGTGTCGTGCCAGTAGCGGTGGATCAGCGGTTGCTGGGCCCGCAGCAATTCCAACACAGCCTTGTACTGGGCTTCGTCGAGTTGGTACGGGTCCTTGATGCCCAGCTCAGGCTTGGCGGTCTTGAGGTACAGCGCCGCGTCGGCGATGTAGATCGGGCCATCGTAGGCTTGCACGCGCCCCTTGTTCGGCTTGCCGTCGGGTAAATCCTGGGCGCTGAACAGCACGCTCCAACTGGTGGGCGCCTGCTTGAATACATCGGTGTTGTACATCAGCACGTTCGGGCCCCACTGGTACGGGGTACCGTAGGTCTGCTGGTTGACCACGTACCACGGCGCATCCTTGAGGCGCGGGTCGAGGTTTTTCCAGTTGCTGATCAGTGCGGTGTTGATCGGCTGCACACGCTTGCCGGCAATCAGCCGCAACGAGGCGTCGCCCGAGGCGGTGACCAGGTCGTAGCCGCCCTTGGTCATCAGGCTGACCATTTCGTCGGAGGTGGCGGCGGTTTTCACATTGACCTTGCAACCGGTTTCCTTCTCGAAACCGCTGACCCAATCGTAGGCCTTGTCGCTTTCGCCGCGTTCGATGTAACCCGGCCAGGCGACGATATCCAGTTGGCCCTCGCCGGCGCCGACGGCCTTGAGCGGTTCGGCGGCCTGGAGGCTGACGCTGGTCAGCAGCGCCGTGGTGATTGCGCTGAGCAATACGGTCTTGTGCGCGTACATGGAAATCCCTCTTGCTTTAATTATGGTCGGGGCAGTGTTCGAACAGGGTGAAGCGCCATGGATGGCCTGTTATTAGAGTAGTGCTGTTATCTACAGATGCTGGCCGTGGCGGGCCATGATGTGGCGCACCACGCTGTAGTCCTGGAGCGAATCGCTGGACAGGTCTTTGCCGTAGCCCGAACGTTTCAGGCCGCCGTGGGGCATTTCGCTGACCAGCATGAAATGGCTGTTGATCCAGGTGCAGCCGTATTGCAGGCGTGCCGCCACCTGCATGGCCTTGTCCAGGTTCTGGGTCCATATCGAGGACGCCAGGCCGTATTCGGAGTCGTTGGCCCAGTCCACCGCCTGGCTGAGTTCGTCGAAGCGGGTCACGGTGACGACCGGGCCGAATACTTCGCGCTGGACGATTTCATCGCTTTGCTTGCAGCCGGCCAGCAGCGTGGGCTGGTAGTAGAAACCGGCGCCGGAATGCACCGCCGCGCCGGTAATGCGTTCGATGTGTGGCTGACCGAGGGCGCGCTCGACAAAACTGGCCACGCGGTCGCGCTGACGGGTGCTGATCAGCGGGCCGATCTCATTGTCGGCGTCGCGCTTGCCGGCAAAGCGCAGGCTGCTGACGGCCGCGCCGAGTTCGGCCACCAGACGGTCGTGAATTGCGCCTTGGGCGTAGATCCGACACGCCGCCGTGCAATCCTGCCCAGCGTTGTAATAGCCGTAGGTGCGTACGCCTTCGACCACGGCCTGGATGTCGGCGTCGTTGCACACGATCACTGGCGCCTTGCCGCCCAGCTCCAGGTGTGTGCGCTTGAGGGTTTTCGCTGCTGCCTGGAGGATCTTCTGCCCGGTGACGATATCGCCGGTCAGCGAGACCATGCGCACCTTGGGATGGCTGACCAGATGGCTGCCCACACCTTCGCCGCCCCCGCAGAGTATGTTGATGACGCCTCGTGGCAGGATCCGGGCCAGTGTCGGCGCCAGGGCCAGGATCGACAGCGGTGTGTGTTCCGACGGCTTGAACACCAGCGTATTGCCGGCAGCCAGGGCCGGGGCGATTTTCCACGCGGCCATCATGATCGGGTAATTCCACGGCGCAATGGACGCCACCACGCCAATCGGGTCGCGGCGCACCATGCTGGTGTAGCCGGGCAGGTATTCGCCACTGAGCTGGCCGGTCTGGCAGCGCACGGCGCCGGCGAAGAAACGGAATACATCCACCGTCGCACTGAGGTCGTCCTGGCGCGCCAGGTGCAGCGGCTTGCCGCAGTTCAGGGATTCGAGGCGGGCCAGCTCATCGGCGTTCTTTTCGATGGCGCTGGCGATGTCCAGCAGCAGGTTCGAGCGTTGTTGCGGCGTGGTGCGTGACCAGCCGTCGAAGGCCTGATGGGCGGCGAGGATCGCGGCTTCGACCTGCTCGGTACTGGCCTCGGCGATGTGAGCCAGCACTTCGCCGGTGGCCGGGTTGAGGATCGGCTCGACAATGCCTTCACCGGGAACGAGTTCCCCGTCGATCAGCAACGCGGTGCACAACGGGGTTTGCGTGCCAGCCATTTTTATAGGTCTCAGTTGAAACAAAGAACCTGTGGGAGCGAGCTTGCTCGCGATAGCGGTGTATCAGTCGAATTAATGTTGCCTGTCACACCGCTATCGCGAGCAAGCTCGCTCCCACAATGGATTGTTGGGGCTCAGCAAGACTAGTGCTCAGCCGCAGGGCCGACAAATTCGAAATACTCAAGGCTGCGTTCGATTAAATAGATGGCTTGCGTCCGCCATGAGGCTGTTCCCGGGCGACGGCCAGGAACGGGTCGACCGACGCCGGCCGTGCCGTGCCCCGGCGCCAGGCCAGGCCTACGTCGAGGGTCTGGTTGAGGTCGGCAATCGGTCGCGCTTCGATGATGTCGCCTTCCAGCGACCAGGGTCGGTAGGTCATGTCTGGCTGGATCGACACCCCCAAGCCTGCTGCCACCAGGCTGCGCACCGCTTCGGTCGAGGCAGTGCGCAGGGTGACCCTGGGTTGCAGGCCGGCACCACGCCACAGGCGTTGGGCGTTGCGGTCCATTTCATCGACGTTCAGCTGGATCAGCGGCTCGTGGGCCACATCGGCCAGGTTGATGCTGTCGTGCTCCAGCAGCGGGTGCTGCGCCGGCAGCCACAGGCGGTGTGGCGAATGCGTCAGGACTTCGGTCTGCAAGGCGTGGCGGTCTTCCAGGTTGGACAGGATCAACACCCCGACGTCGATTTCGCCGCTGACCAGCAAATGCTCGATGTACGGCCGCTCGTCCTCCATCACGCGGATCTCCACGTTGGGATAGGCGCGCTGGAAACGGGTCAGCAGGTCCGCCAGATAGTAGCCGGCGACCAGGCTGGTGACGCCGATGGTGACTTGGCCGGCGACCTGGTCGGTGCTTTGTTGCAGGCTGCGCTTGGCGTTGTCGACGGTGGCCAGGATCAGGTGGGCCTGGCGCAGGAATTGGTGGCCCTGGTGGGTCAGGGTCATGCCCTTGGCGTGACGGTTGAACAGGCTGACGCCGATTTCCTGCTCCAGTTGCTGGATGGCCAGTGTCAAAGTGGACTGGGAAATGAATGCCGTTTGCGCAGCGGCAGAGATGGAGCCGGTTTCAGCCACGGCGATGAAATGGCGGATCTGACGCAGGGTCATCATGGTCGAATACCCAGTGGGCGGTTTTATCGATGTGCTGGAGTGTATATCGTTTTTTTAGAAGGGTAGGTGAGCGCTTCGCTGAAGGCGCCAAGCAACATCTGGAAGCAATCTCGCCCGAGGCGCCGGGGCACTTTCGATCTAGGCTGGGGGCCTTACGTTGACCCGAAATGTGGAGACAACAAATGAACACCCGTGGATTGCTCGATCAGCTTCTCAAGTCCGGCCAGGAAATGTTGCAGAACAAGGCTGGCGGCTCCCAAGGCAAGTCGTCCGGCGGTCTGGGCGGGTTGCTCGGTGGCTCCGGCAACTTGGGCGGGATGCTTTCCGGCGCGGGCGGCGGGGCACTGGCCGCCGGGGCCATGGGCCTGTTGCTGGGCAACAAGAAAGCCCGCAGCTTCGGCGGCAAGGCCCTGGCCTATGGTGGCCTCGCGGCCTTGGGCGTGATCGCCTACAAGGCCTACGGCAACTGGCAGGCCCAGCAGGGCACCGCGCCGAAAACCGAACCGCAGACCCTCGACCGTGTACCCCCGGCGCAGGTCGAGCAGCATAGCCAGGCGATCCTCAAGGCGCTGGTGGCAGCGGCCAAGGCCGATGGCCATGTGGACGAGCGCGAGCGGCAGTTGATCGAAGGCGAGTTCACCAAGCTCGACAACGACCAGGAACTGCAACACTGGCTGCACGCCGAACTCAACAAACCCCTGGACCCCACCGACGTCGCCCGTGCCGCCAGCACCCCGGAAATCGCGGCGGAAATGTACATCGCCAGCGTGATGCTGGTGGACGAGGAAAACTTCATGGAGAAGTCCTATCTCGACGAACTGGCGCGCCAACTCAAACTGGAGCCAGGGTTGAAGGTGGAGTTGGAGAAACAGGTACGCCAGGCGACTGTATAGATCAGTCCCAACCTAACTCCCACAGTGGTTTTGTGTCGTCTGATACTTCTGTGTCCAACGCATTTCCTGTGGGAGCGAGCTTGCTCGCGATGGGGCTCGGTCAGTCACAGCTTCGTTGCCTGACACTCCGCTATCGCAAGCAAGCTCGCTCCCACAGGAGGCATTGCTCATCTTGAGAGAACTACGAGCCTCGCCTTCGTCAAAATCCCCTCACGCCGCCATACTGGCCCGGCGCCGCCCTCGGCTATACTGCCCAGCATTTCAAGTGCCCGAGGTTTTACTGTGAAGAATTGGACATTGCGCCAACGCATCCTGGCGAGTTTTGCGGTGATCATCGCCATTATGCTGCTGATGGTGGTTGTCTCGTATTCACGGTTGTTGAAGATCCAGGACAGTGAAGAAAACGTCCGGGTCGATGCTGTGCCGGGGGTGTATTTCAGTTCCATGATTCGCGGCGGCTGGGTTGACAGCTACGTCTTGACCCAACAAATCGTCGGCCTTTCGGGCAACCGGGAAATTACCGCCGAGGACAAGGCCCGCTACCAGGGCTTCGAGCAGCACCTGCGCGAAGAAATACAGAACTATCAAAAACTGATCCAGAACCCCGCAGACCAAGTCTCTTTCGATGAGTTCGAGGTCAACCACCAGGACTTCAACAAGGCCCTGGCGAAGGTCCTGGACCTGTATCAGCGCAAGGATTACGAAGGGGCGCGACGGGCGCTGAACACAGAGCTGACGACGGCGTGGCTCGACGGCCGCGGGCACTTGAACCAGATCATCGAGCGCAATCGCGAGCTGGCGGAAAACGCCACCCTGACCATTGGCGATGCGGTCACGGCGGCCAAGATCGCCATGGGCCTGTCGTTACTGGTCGCGCTGATCATCGCCGTGCTGTGCGGGCTGTTGTTGATGCGGGCGATCATGGGGCCGATGAACCGTATCGTCGAGATTCTCGAGATCATGCGCAGCGGCGACCTGAGCGGGCGCCTGAACCTGGCGCGCAAAGACGAATTTGGTGCCGTGGAAACCGGCTTCAACGACATGATGGCCGAACTGACCTCGCTGGTGTCCCAGGCCCAGCGCTCTTCCGTGCAGGTCACCACCTCGGTCACCGAGATCGCCGCCACCTCGCGCCAGCAGCAGGCCACGGCCACCGAAACCGCCGCCACCACTACCGAGATCGGCGCGACGTCCCGGGAAATCGCCGCCACCTCCCGAGACCTGGTGCGCACCATGACCGAAGTGTCCACCGCCGCCGACCAGGCTTCGGTGGCCGCCGGCTCCGGCCAGCAAGGCCTTGCGCGCATGGAGGAAACCATGCATTCGGTGATGGGTGCCGCCGACCTGGTGAACGCCAAGCTGGCGATCCTTAACGAGAAGGCCGGCAACATCAACCAGGTGGTGGTGACCATCGTCAAAGTGGCCGACCAGACCAACCTGTTGTCCCTCAACGCGGCCATCGAGGCCGAAAAGGCCGGCGAGTACGGTCGCGGTTTTGCCGTGGTCGCCACTGAAGTACGACGCCTGGCCGACCAGACCGCCGTGGCGACCTATGACATTGAGCAGATGGTGCGCGAGATCCAGTCCGCGGTATCGGCCGGTGTGATGGGCATGGACAAGTTCTCCGAAGAAGTGCGTCGGGGCATGGCCGAAGTGCAGCAGGTGGGTGAGCAACTGTCGCAGATCATCCATCAGGTCCAGGCCCTGGCGCCGCGCGTGTTGATGGTCAACGAAGGCATGCAGGCCCAGGCCACCGGTGCCGAGCAGATCAACCACGCCTTGGTGCAACTGGGCGATGCCAGCAGCCAGACCGTGGAGTCCCTGCGCCAGGCCAGTTCTGCCATCGACGAGCTGAGCCAGGTCGCCGTGGGACTGCGCAGCGGCGTCTCGCGTTTCAAAGTCTGATGGGCGAACTCGAAACCCGGCGTGGCGCCGCACCGACGGCCCGCCAGTCGTTGTTCCTGGTGTTCTGCATCGGCAACGAACGTTACGCCCTGCAGGCCATCGATGTGGTGGAAGTGCTGCCGCGCCTGCCTCTCAAGCCGATTGCCCGGGCGCCGTCCTGGGTGGCGGGGGTGTTTGCCTGGCGCGGCACGGTGGTGCCGGTGATCGACCTGTGCGCCCTGACCTTCGGCCAGAGCGCACAGGCCCGGACCAGTACGCGATTGGTGCTGGTGCGCTATCAGGGCGACGCGCAACAAACGGGGCAAGTGCTGGGGTTGATCCTGGAACAGGCGACCGACACCGTGCGCTGTGACCCGGCCGATTTCAAACCCTATGGCCTGGACAACCGGCAGGCGCCGTACCTTGGCCCAGTACGCGAAGATGCCCAGGGGTTGCTGCAATGGGTGCGGGTCAATGACCTGCTCGACGAGTCCGTTCGGGCGCTGCTGTTTCCTGTGCCGCCGCTGAACCTCGATGACCTCGAGGCAACGCCATGAACAACGACCAGCGTTTTTTCGATTTCCTCAAGGAACGCATCGGCCTGGATGTGACCTCCGTCGGCACCGCGATCATTGAGCGGGCCGTGCGCCAGCGCATCATTGCCGTGCCCGGGCGAACCGCCGATGAATATTGGCAGGCCCTGCAGCATTCGACCCCGGAGCAGCAGGCGCTGATCGAAGCGGTGATCGTCCCGGAGACCTGGTTCTTCCGCTACCCGGAATCCTTCGCGACCCTCGCCAGGCTGGCCGTCAAGCGCCTGGCCGAGATCAAGCATTTGCGCGCGCTGCGCATCCTCAGCCTGCCGTGTTCCACCGGCGAAGAACCTTATTCGATTGCCATGGCCTTGCTCGACGCCGGCCTGGGACCGCATCAGTTCAAGGTAGACGGCCTGGACGTCAGCCCGCTGTCGGTGGCGCGGGCCAAGGAAGCGCGCTACGGCAGGAATTCCTTCCGTGGCGCGGAGCTGGGTTTTCGCGAGCGGCACTTCGACGCCGAAGACGAGGGCTATCGCCTCAGCGAGCGGGTGCGCGAACAGGTGCGTTTGCAAGTGGGTAACCTGCTGGATCCGGCTTTGCTGGTGAACGAGGCACCTTACGATTTTGTGTTCTGTCGCAACCTGCTGATCTATTTCGACCAGCCGACCCAACAGCAGGTGTTCGAGGTGCTCAAGCGCCTGACCCATCAGGACGGTGTGCTGTTTATCGGCCCCGCCGAGGGCAGCTTGCTGGGCCGACTGGGCATGCGCTCGATCGGGATCGCCCAATCGTTCGCCTTCAGTCGCCAGGGGGCACCCGAGCCGCAACCGTTACCGGCCTTGATGCCGACCCCGCTGCCGGTTCGTCAGCCTCCGCCTCGCGTCGTTGCGCCAGTGATTCGGCCGCGGCCGTTTGCGGCGAACGTGACGCCGATTGCCGAGCCCAAAAGCAGCGATGCCGCGACCTTGCTGGCTAATATCGCCGCCCTGGCCAACAGCGGCAAAAGCGCCGAGGCCCGCGTGGCTTGTGAGGCCTACCTGGGCAGCCACGCGCCAAACGCCCAGGTGTTCTATTGGTTGGGTCTGCTCAGCGACATGGCTGGCAGCGCCCTTGAAGCCCAGGGTTTTTATCGCAAGGCGCTTTATCTTGAACCGCAACACGCCGAGGCCCTGGTGCATCTGGCGGCGCTGCTGGCTTCCCAGGGAGACGCGGCTGGAGCCCGTCGATTGCAGGAACGCGCCGCCCGTAGCGGGCGCGCGGCAGACAGTGAGCACAAACGATGAGCGGTTCGGCTTCTTACACCGTCACCCATGACGATGCCCAGGCTATCGACGACTGCTGGAATCGCATCGGCGTGCATGGCGATAAATCCTGTCCGTTGTTGGTCGAGCATATCCACTGCCGCAATTGCTCGGTGTATTCGGCGGCCGCCACCCGGCTGCTCGACCGTTATGCCTTGCCGCAGGATCAGCGGGACGTGTCCCTGGCCCCGGTGGACACCGATGTGGTCACGCGTTCGCTGCTGATGTTCCGCCTCGGCGAGGAATGGCTGGGCCTGACCACTCGCAGCCTGGTGGAAGTGGCGCCGTTGCAGCCGATCCATTCCTTGCCCCACCAGCGCTCGCGGGCCTTGTTGGGCGTGGCGAACGTGCGCGGGGCGCTGGTGGCCTGCCTGTCGCTGGTGGAACTTTTGGACCTGGAGCCAGGCGTGGCGGCGGTTTCCGGCGCACGGGTCATGCCGCGCATGTTGATTGTCGCGGCCAAGGGCGGGCCGGTGGTGGTGCCGGTGGATGAGGTGGACGGCATCCACGCCATTGATGAACGCATCCTGGCGAGCGCTTCGCCATCGGCGGGCAAGTACACCCGTGGCGTGCTGCCCTTCAAGGGCCGCAGCCTGCGCTGGCTGGATGAAGAACAGCTGCTGTCCGCTGTGGCTCGGAGCCTGTCATGACCCCTGATCAGATGCGCGACGCCTCGTTGCTGGAGCTGTTCAGCCTGGAAGCCGAAGCCCAGGTCCAGGTGTTGAGTGCAGGCCTGCTGGCCCTGGAGCGCGATCCGACCCAGGCCGATTATCTGGAGTCGTGCATGCGCGCGGCGCATTCCCTCAAGGGTGCGGCACGCATTGTCGGGGTGGACGCCGGGGTTAGCGTGGCCCATGTGATGGAAGATTGCCTGGTCAGCGCCCAGGAGCGGCGCCTGGTACTCAGCGCCGAGCATATCGACGCCTTGCTGCAAGGCACTGACCTGCTGACGCGCATCGCCACCCCAGGCAACAGCGTCGGCGCCGCGGACATCGACGCCTATGTGGGGTTGATGGGGCGGCTGCTTGATCCCAACGCGCCACAGGCCCCGGCAGTGGCGTCACCGAGCGTCGAAACACCGGTCGAGCCGCTACGCGTCGAGCTGCCAGAAGTGGAACCGCCCACGGCAACGGAGCCGGCTCCCAAGCGCAAACGGGTCACCGAAGGCGGCGAGCGGGTCTTGCGGGTCACGGCCGAACGCCTCAACAGTTTGCTCGATCTGTCGAGCAAGTCCCTGGTGGAGACCCAGCGCCTCAAGCCCTGGCTGGCGACGCTGCAGCGGCTCAAACGCCAGCAAAGCGGCGGCCTGCGCGCCCTTGAAGAACTGAACGTGCACCTCAAGGACCACGCCCTGAGCCTGCAAGCCCAGGAAGCCCTTGGCGATGCTCGCCGTTTGCTCGCCGAAACCCAGCAATTGCTGGCGCAGAAAACCGCCGAGCTGGATGAGTTCGCCTGGCAGGCCAGTCAACGGGCGCAGGTGCTGTACGACACGGCGCTGGCCTGTCGCATGCGCCCGTTCGCCGATGTGCTTTCAGGTCAGGCACGCATGGTCCGTGACCTGGGCCGCAGCCTGGGCAAACAGGTGCGCCTGGAGATTGAAGGCGAGAAAACCCAGGTCGATCGCGATGTGCTGGAAAAGCTCGAAGCGCCACTGACCCACTTGCTGCGCAACGCCGTGGACCACGGTATCGAAACCCCGGAGCAACGAATGCTGGCCGGCAAGCCCGCCGAAGGCCTGATCCGCCTGCGGGCTTCCCATCAGGCTGGCCTGTTGGTGTTGGAGCTGGCGGACGATGGCGCCGGGGTGGACCTGGAACGGGTGCGCCGCAGCATCGTCGAGCGCGGCCTTTCCCCTGAGCCAACCGCCGCCAGCCTGAGCGAAGAGGAGCTGCTGACCTTCCTGTTCCTGCCCGGTTTCAGCCTGCGCGACAAAGTCACCGAAGTGTCCGGGCGCGGCGTCGGCCTGGACGCCGTCCAGCACATGGTCCGGCAACTGCGCGGTGCGGTGGTGCTGGAGCAGACGGCGGGCGAGGGCAGTCGCTTCCACCTCGAGGTGCCGCTGACGCTTTCGGTGGTGCGCAGCCTGGTGGTGGAAGTCGGCGATGAAGCGTACGCCTTTCCTCTGGCCCACATCGAACGCATGTGCGACCTGGCGTCGGAAGACATCGTCCAGGTCGAAGGTCGCCAGCATTTCTGGCACGAAGGCCGGCATATCGGCTTGGTCGCCGCCAGCCAGTTGCTCAATCGCCCGGCGACGCAGAACGGCAGCCAGACCCTCAAGGTCGTGGTGATCCGCGAGCGCGAGACGATCTACGGCGTGGCGGTGGAGCGCTTCATTGGCGAGCGGACCCTGGTGGTCCTGCCCCTGGACGAACGCTTGGGCAAGATCCAGGACATTTCCGCCGGGGCCTTGCTCGATGATGGCTCGGTGGTGTTGATTGTCGATGTCGAAGACCTGCTGCGTTCGGTGGACAAATTGCTCGATACCGGGCGCCTGGAACGCATCGCTCGGCAGAACCAGGCCCAGGCCCCGCGCAAGCGGATCCTGGTGGTGGACGATTCTCTCACCGTGCGCGAGCTGCAACGCAAGTTGTTGCGGGGTCGCGGCTACGACGTGGCGGTGGCGGTGGATGGCATGGATGGCTGGAATGCATTGCGCTCGGAGGATTTCGACTTGCTGATCACCGACATCGACATGCCACGCATGGACGGCATCGAGCTGGTGTCGCTGTTACGGCGCGACAACCGCTTGCAGTCGCTGCCGGTGATGGTGG
Organism: Pseudomonas sp. Lb2C2; assembly: GCF_052112205.1. Classification (NCBI taxonomy): domain Bacteria; kingdom Pseudomonadati; phylum Pseudomonadota; class Gammaproteobacteria; order Pseudomonadales; family Pseudomonadaceae; genus Pseudomonas; species Pseudomonas sp. Lb2C2. Next base: position 412,816 of record NZ_JAUTYW010000002.1, read on the forward strand.
TGTCCTACAAGGATCGCGAAGAAGATCGTCGTCGTGGCCTCGACGCCGGGGCCGACTATTATCTGGCCAAGGCGAGTTTCCACGACGACGCCTTGCTCGACGCCGTGGTTGAGTTGATCGGAGGGGCTCGCGCTTGAAGATCGCCATCGTCAATGACATGCCCCTGGCGGTCGAAGCCCTGCGCCGCGCCCTGGCGTTCGAGCCGGCGCATCAACTGGTCTGGGTGGCGGCCAACGGGGCCGAGGCGGTGCAGCGTAGCGCCGAATACACCCCGGACCTGATCCTCATGGACTTGTTCATGCCCGTCATGGATGGCGTGGAGGCCACCCGGCGGATCATGGCCGACAGCCCATGCGCTATCGTGATTGTCACGGGTGACAGCCAGCAGAACGTCCACCGGGTGTTCGAGGCCATGGGCCATGGCGCACTGGATGTGGTCGATACCCCGGCCCTGGGCGTCGGTAACCCGGCAGACGCGGCGGCGCCGCTGTTGCGCAAGATCACCAACATCGGCTGGCTGATCGGTGAGCGCAACAAGCGTGAGCGACCCGCGCCGGCGGCGCAGCGTGCGGCAGTGTCGCGCAAGAGCCTGGTGGCCATCGGGTCGTCGGCGGGCGGGCCGGCGGCGCTGGAGGTGCTGCTCAAGGCGCTGCCGCGAGACTTTACCCCGGCCATCGTGCTGGTCCAGCATGTGGACGAGGTGTTCGCCGCCGGCATGGCCGAGTGGCTGGGCAGTGTCTCGGGCCACACGGTGCGCCTGGCCCGGCAGGGCGAGACGCCACAGAGCGGCACGGTGTTGCTGGCCGGGACCAATCATCATCTGCGTTTGTTGAAGGACGGCACCCTGGCCTACACCGCCGAGCCGGTGAACGAGATCTACCGGCCCTCCATCGACGTGTTTTTTGAAAGTGTCGCCCAGTACTGGAGCGGTGACGCGGTGGGTGTATTGCTCACAGGCATGGGCCGCGACGGTGCACAAGGGCTTAAACTCATGCGCCAGCAGGGCTATGTGACCATCGCCCAGGACCAGCGCAGCAGTGCGGTGTACGGGATGCCCAAAGCGGCGGCCGCCATCGACGCCGCCGCCCATATTCTCGCCCTGGACGCTATCGCGCCACGGCTGTTGGAGATTTTTACCCCATGAAGAACCCCGCCAGCGTTGCCCCAGGCCGTACTCAGGTAAGCCACCATGAATGATCTGCAGCTCGACGATTTCAAGCGCGATGAGAACGCCGCCATGGTCTTGCTCATCGACGATCAGGCGATGATCGGCGAGGCGGTACGGCGCGGGCTGTCGAATGAAGAAAACATTGATTTCCACTTCTGCTCCGACCCTCACCAGGCCATCGCCCACGCGATTCGCATCAAGCCGACGGTGATTCTCCAGGACCTGGTGATGCCCGGCCTGGATGGCCTGAGCCTGGTGCGCGAGTACCGTAACCATCCGGCCACCCGCGATATCCCGATCATTGTCCTGTCCACCAAGGAAGACCCGTTGATCAAGAGCGCGGCGTTCGCCGCCGGTGCCAACGACTACCTGGTCAAGTTGCCGGACAACATCGAACTGGTGGCGCGCATCCGCTATCACTCGCGTTCCTACATGATGCTGTTGCAGCGCGACGCGGCCTATCGGGCACTGCGGGTCAGCCAGCAGCAACTGCTGGACACCAACCTGGTGCTGCAGCGCTTGATGAACTCCGACGGCTTGACCGGGTTGTCCAATCGCCGGCACTTCGACGAATACCTCGAGCTGGAATGGCGCAGGGCGATGCGCGACCAGAGCCAACTGTCGCTGCTGATGATTGATGTGGACTACTTCAAGGCCTACAACGACAACTTCGGCCACCTGGAGGGCGACGAAGCGCTGCGCAAGGTCGCCATGGCGATCCGTGACGCGTGCAGCCGTCCGTCCGATTTACCGGCCCGCTACGGCGGCGAGGAATTCGCCCTGGTCCTGCCCGGCACCTCGCCTGGCGGCGCCCGGCTGATGGCCGAGAAACTGCGCCAGAGCGTCGTCGCCCTGAAGATCCCCCACACCACGCCCGACGGCGGCGAGAACCTGACCATCAGCGTCGGCGTATCGACCTTCATTCCCCAGCAGGGTAGCGATTGCCGGCAACTGATCTCGGCGGCGGACAAGGGGTTGTACCTGGCCAAGCACAATGGGCGTAATCGGGTGGGGGTTGAATAGGCTCCTTGCCTGGTGAGATTGCTTTTGTGGCGAGGGAGCTTGCTCCCGCTGGGCTGCGCAGCAGACCTGAAACCAGACGGCTCGGTGTATCAGATGAGTTGAGTCGCTCCTTTTGGGGCTGCTGCGCAACCCAGCGGGAGCAAGCTCCCTCGCCACAGGACCTGTGGCGTACAAGGAATTGGTGTTCCTAAAGCCGCCAGGCGGGCTGCCGCTGGCGCTTGATTACGTTATACTCGCCGGCTTTCAAAAGTTCGCCAACGAGTGCTGCCCGCCATGGAAATCAACCCGATCCTGAACACCATCAAGGACCTCTCCGAGCGCTCCGAAACTATTCGGGGGTATCTTTGACTACGATCAAAAGCATGAGCGTCTGACCGAAGTCAATCGCGAGCTTGAAGATCCGAATGTCTGGAACAACCCTTCGTACGCCCAGGAGCTGGGCCGCGAGCGTTCTGCGCTGGCGCAGATCGTCGAGACCCTGGACGAGTTGTCCAGCGGCCTGGCCGATTGCCGCGACCTGCTGGACATGGCTGTCGAAGAGAATGATGAAGGCGCGGTCGGCGATGTCGTCGCCGAGCTGACACGCCTGGACGAGAACCTCGCCAAGCTGGAATTCCGTCGCATGTTCAGCGGCGAGATGGACATGAACAACGCCTACCTGGACATCCAGGCCGGTTCCGGCGGCACCGAGGCCCAGGACTGGGCCAACATCCTGCTGCGCATGTACCTGCGCTGGGCTGACAAACGCGGTTTCGACGCCACCATCATGGAACTGTCGGCCGGTGAAGTCGCCGGGATCAAGGGCGCCACCGTGCACATCAAGGGTGAATACGCCTTTGGCTGGCTGCGGACCGAGATCGGCGTGCACCGCCTGGTGCGCAAGAGCCCGTTCGACTCCGGCAATCGCCGCCACACCTCGTTCTCGGCTGTGTTCGTCTCGCCGGAAATCGATGACAACATCGAGATCGAGATCAACCCGGCGGACTTGCGCATCGACACCTACCGTTCCTCCGGGGCCGGTGGTCAGCACGTTAACACCACCGACTCGGCCGTACGGATTACCCACGTACCGACCAACACCGTGGTCAGTTGCCAGAACGAGCGTTCCCAGCACGCCAACAAAGACACCGCGATGAAGATGCTCCGGGCTCGCCTGTACGAGCAGGAAGTGCAGAAGCGCAACGCGGCGTCCCAGGCGCTGGAAGACACCAAGTCGGACATCGGCTGGGGTCACCAGATCCGTTCGTACGTGCTCGATGCCTCGCGGATCAAGGATCTGCGGACCAGCATCGAACGCAGCGATTGCGACAAGGTGCTCGATGGCGATATCGATGAATACCTGATCGCCAGCCTCAAACAAGGGCTGTAACGCGACACCCATGCGGCGGGCAGGCACGCTTCCATCAAGGAGCATGACTCGCCCGCAAACTCCGGCCCGGGGCCGGGGGCAACGAACCTGTGATGGAATCCTTAAAGACATGAGCGACCTAGAACTCGACCCGCAAGCCCTGCAACAGGAAGAAAATTCCCTGATCGCCCTGCGCAAGGAAAAGCTTGCTGCCGAGCGCGCCAAGGGCCAGGCCTTCCCCAACGACTTCCGCCGCGACGCCTACTGCGACGTCTTGCAGAAGCAGTATGCGGACAAGACCAAGGAAGAGCTGGCCGAGGCGGCGATTCCAGTCAAGGTGGCCGGTCGTATCGTGCTCGATCGTGGTTCGTTCATGGTGATCCAGGACATGACCGGGCGCCTCCAGGTCTACGTCAACCGCAAGACCCTGCCGGAAGAAACCCTGGCCGCCGTCAAGACCTGGGACCTGGGCGACATCATTGCCGCCGAAGGCACCCTGGCCCGTTCCGGCAAGGGCGACCTGTACGTCGAGATGACCAGCGTGCGCCTGCTGACCAAGTCCCTGCGCCCGCTGCCGGACAAGCACCACGGCCTGACCGACACCGAGCAGCGCTATCGCCAGCGCTACGTCGACCTGATCGTCAACGAAGACGTGCGCCAGACGTTCCGCGTGCGCTCGCAAGTCATCGCCCACATCCGCAGCTTCCTGATGAAGCGTGACTTCCTGGAAGTCGAGACGCCAATGCTGCAGACCATCCCCGGCGGTGCGGCGGCCAAGCCGTTCGAAACCCACCACAACGCCCTGGACATGGAAATGTTCCTGCGTATCGCGCCGGAGCTGTACCTCAAGCGTCTGGTTGTGGGTGGCTTCGAAAAAGTCTTCGAGATCAACCGCAACTTCCGTAACGAAGGCGTTTCGACCCGGCACAACCCCGAGTTCACCATGCTCGAGTTCTACCAGGCCTACGCCGACTACGAAGACAACATGGACCTGACCGAGGAACTGTTCCGCGAGCTGGCCCAGCTTGTTCTCGGGACGACCGACGTGCCGTACGGCGACAAGGTGTTCCACTTCGGTGAGCCGTTCGTGCGCCTGTCGGTGTTCGACTCGATCCTCAAGTACAACCCTGAACTGACTGCCGATGACCTGAACGACATCGAAAAGGCCCGCGCCATCGCCAAGAAGGCCGGTGCCAAGGTGCTCGGCTTCGAAGGGCTGGGCAAGCTGCAAGTGATGATTTTCGAAGAGCTGGTCGAGCACAAGCTGGAACAGCCGCACTTCATCACCCAGTACCCGTTCGAAGTGTCGCCGCTGGCCCGTCGCAACGACGAGAACCCAAGCGTGACCGACCGTTTCGAGCTGTTCATCGGTGGCCGTGAAATCGCCAACGCCTATTCCGAGCTCAACGATGCAGAAGACCAGGCCGAGCGTTTCATGGCCCAGGTGGCTGACAAGGACGCCGGCGACGACGAAGCCATGCACTACGATGCCGACTTCGTGCGTGCCCTGGAATACGGCATGCCGCCGACCGCTGGCGAAGGTATCGGCATCGATCGCCTGGTGATGTTGTTGACCAACTCACCGTCGATCCGGGACGTGATTCTCTTCCCGCACATGCGGCCTCAAGCGTAAGTGCTTCAACTAAAAAGCCGCCTGGAAGGGCGGCTTTTTATTGCCTGTCTGGTACAAACGTATCAATTGGTTACTTTTTCAAAGAGCGAGGAAGACCTGTCGTGAATCGTGCAATGGCTTCAGAAGGTGCAGCGGGCGTCGCCACGGCTGTCGCTGAAAGTGTTCAGTACCAGGGCCGCAAGGCCAGCCGACAGGGCAGTGAGCAGCGTCGCCAGGAGATTCTCGACGCGGCCATGCGCATTGTGGTGCGTGATGGCGTGCGAGCCGTGCGTCACCGCGCCGTGGCCGCCGAAGCCGGCGTGCCGCTGTCGGCCACCACGTATTATTTCAAGGACATCGATGACTTGCTCACCGATACCTTCGCCCAGTATGTGGAACGCAGCGCGGCGTTCATGGCCAAGCTGTGGACCAACAACGAAGGCCTGCTGCGGGAAATGGTCGCCTATGGGGACGGCAGCGCCCAATCGCGTTCGCAACTGGCGGACGACATTGCCCGGATGACCGCCGACTATGTGCAACACCAATTGGACAGTCGCCGTGAGTACCTGATGGCCGAACAGGCCTTTCGCCAGGAAGCGCTGCTCAACCCGCGCCTGGCGGTATTGGTGCGTTCCCACCAGCAGATTTTGCTGCACGGCACCTGTCAGTTTTTCCAGGTATTGGGCTCCCGTGAGCCGCAACAGGATGCCAAAGTGTTGACGGCGATTATCGGTCGGATGGAATATCAGGGCTTGCTCAATGGCGCCGAGCCGGTAGCCGATGAAGATATGCTCGGCATCCTGACCCGCTACATGCACCTGGTACTGGCGTCGGTGTAACCCAGATGGGTTCACCACAGCCCTTGTGGCGAGGGAGCTTGCTCCCGCTTGAGCGCGCAGCGCTCACCAAAAAAGGGGGCCGCTGCGCAGCCCAGCGGGAGCAAGCTCCCTCGCCACAAAGGCAAGGCGACCTGTGCCATAGGGAGTTCAAATGAAAGCCTGGCGTGCCGTTGTACTGGCCGTGTCGTTGCTGCTGCTCAGTGGTTGTCTGGTGTCGTTCAAGGCACCGTTGCCTGACAGCGAAGCCGCGCCCGCGGGCCTGCTCGGTCACTGGACCAGCACCAATGCCTGGGGCGAACCGTTGAACCTGGAGCTGACGCAGGTCGGCAAGCACCGCTACCAGGCCATCAGCTACTTCAGGGCCAGGCCCCATGAGCGCGAAGCCATTCCCCTGACTGTGTCCCGTCATGGCAGCCGCTGGTACGTGTCGGCCAAGGTGCCAGCCCGGTTTGGCGGCCACTATTTGATCGCCGGTTTCGAGTTAACCGACCAGCAAGAGCTGGTGGTCTACAACCTGGATCTGGAGCAGATCAACCAGGCCATTGGCCAGAAGATCCTCAGCGGCCAACCTAACCAGAGCGAGGAAGGTGACGGCGTGCTGGTGGACAGCGACATGAACAAGGTTTTCGGTTACCTCGACGACCCGGCCAATTCCGACGTGTTCTCGGAGGCCGTGCGCTACCAGCGGCTGGTCAAATCCCAATAACGGCAACAAGCGGACGTTTTTTCACAGGAGTTCCGGGTGGACGATTACCAGCAGACGATACGCACCTTGTCCGATCGCATTGTGCTGGCGCAAACGCCGATTCGCATCCTCGACGCGGTGAAGTGGGACGAGAGCATCCGCAAGGGGTTTCTCAAGGCCAAGGGCAAGGAAATGCCTGCGGTGGATCGCGACTATTACCTCAACCGGCCACTGTCCTTCGATTCCAGCAAGGTGAAGCTGGAGTTCCAGAACATCGAGCGGGACATCACCCGCCAACTGGGGCAGTTCAACCCGGTCGGCCAGATCATGCGCCGCATGTGCAAGGAATACCGCATGGTGGTGCGCATGCTCGAGGCGCGTGGCACCGAGGATTTCGGGCTGATCTCCCAGGAGCTCTATGGCGCCGCCTCCGATGCCTTCCACGCCGGCGACCCGACCCTGGCCGACCTGGGCCTGATGCTCTCCGATTACCTGAACAACATCGATGGCCGTGGCGACCTCAAGGACGAGCCCAAAGTCCTCAGCGCCAAGGAAGCCGTCAGCCTGCTGCAGCACCGCCTCAACCGGGTGTTTGGCGAAGCCGAGGAAACCATCCGGGTGTTCGAGTCCGATGGCATTGTGGCCGACGCAGCGGCGGGTGCGGACTACATCAAGATCCGCACCGATGCGATGTTCAACGAGCGCGACGTACGAGCGCTGGAAGTCCACGAAGGGCTGGTGCACGTCGGCACCACCCTCAACGGCCTCAACCAGCCAATCTGCACCTTCCTGTCCAAGGGCCCGCCCTCGTCCACCGTGACCCAGGAAGGCCTGGCGATCCTGATGGAAATCATCACCTTCGCCTCCTACCCGAGTCGCCTGCGCAAACTGACCAACCGCACCCGGGCCATTCACATGGTGGAGGAGGGCGCCGATTTCCTGCAGGTCTTCGAGTTCTTCCGCGAGCAGGGCTTTGAAATGGCCGAAAGTTACGGCAACGCCAGTCGGGTTTTCCGAGGATCGGTGCCGACGGGTCTGCCATTCACCAAAGACTTGTCCTACCTCAAGGGCTTCATCATGGTTTACAACTACATTCAGTTGGCCGTGCGCAAGGGCAAGCTGGAACAGGTGCCGCTGCTGTTCTGCGGCAAGACCACCCTCGAGGACATGCGTACGTTGCGGCAACTGGTGGACGAAGGCCTGGTGGTACCGCCCAAGTACCTGCCCGAGCAGTTCCGTGACATGAACGCCCTGTCGGCCTGGATGTGTTTCTCCAACTTCCTGAACCACCTGAGCCTGGACCGGATCGAAGCGGATTATTCCAATATCCTCTAATCGCACCACCCATCCCACAGGGGGACTGCGTTTACTTCTGACTTGCGAGGCTTCACCGGATGCGAACCCTCGGCATCATTTGCCTGTTGCTGGCCCTGAACGGTTGCAGCTCACTGCTGTTCTACCCCGAACGCGGCCTGCCGTTCACCCCGGAGCGGGCCAAGCTCGAATACCGCGACGTCACCCTGACCACCGCTGACGGGCTCAAGCTCCGCGGCTGGTGGCTGCCCGTCAAACCAGGCGTGGAGGTCAAGGGCACGGTGCTGCATTTGCACGGCAACGGCGGCAACCTGGCCTGGCACCTGGGCGGGAGCTGGTGGTTGCCGGAGCAGGGCTACCAGGTGTTGATGGTCGACTACCGTGGTTACGGCGTGTCCGAAGGCGAGCCAAGCCTGCCGGCGATCTACCAGGACATCGACGCGGCGTTCCAATGGCTCGACCAGGCGCCGGAGGTGCAGGGCAAGCCGCTGGTGTTGCTCGGCCAGAGCCTGGGCGGCGCGCTGGCGGTGCATTACCTGGTTGAGCACCCGCAGCGCCAACGGCAGCTCAAGGCCCTGGTGCTCGATGGCGTGCCCGCCAGTTACCGCGACGTCGGCCGTTTTGCCCTGAGTACCTCGTGGTTGACCTGGCCGTTGCAGGTGCCGTTGTCCTGGCTGGTGCCGGATGGGGACAGCGCGATCAGTTCCGTGGCGCAATTGAATGGCGTGCCGAAATTGATCTACCACAGCCTGGACGACCCCATCGTGCCCCTTTCCAACGGCATCCGTCTGTATCAAGCTGCGCCGCCGCCGCGGGTCTTGCAGTTGACACGCGGCGGCCATGTGCAGACATTCGCCGACCGAACCTGGCGCACCGTGATGCTGCGCTACCTCGAGGATCCCCAGCACTTCGACGGCCTGCGCCGCCTGGGCGAGGTCCCGAACTACCCGAAATCACCCGTTGAATCACCAGAGAGTCCGCAATGAGCGAAGAACGTAACGCCATCCCCCTGATCATCACCGGTATCTGCAGCATCCTCGGCACCGTGGGGGTGCTCTGGTACTACGGTTACCTGCACTTCGCCAAGCCCGAGGACGCGTTGCTGCTCAACCAGTTCACCATGCTCAAGACCGTACCCGGCGAGGACTACAAGGTTTCCCTGGAACCGGCCCCCCAGGTCGCCCAATGCATCGATGGCGTGCTGGTATTGTTCGACACCGAGCAGAAAGGCCTGACCGGCGTGCTGATCAACGAGAAGAAACGCGCGGTGCGCTGCATGGGCCAGGAAACGCCGCAAAAATTGCAGCCATAAGCGAGCCCCCTGTGGGAGCGAGCTTGCTCGCGATAGCGGTGGTTCAGCAGCATAAATAGTGCCTGACACTCCGCCATCGCGAGCAAGCTCGCTCCCACAGGGATTGTGTATAGCCAAACCTCTTCGGCCATGAAAAAGCCCCGCCTGATGAAAGTCAGGCGGGGCTTTTTTGTTGCTCTCAGCCGATCAGTTGGCGCTCATGGTCGAGCGCGGGGCCACTGGCTGGTTGTCGTTGGAGATGGTCACTTCCACGCGACGGTTCATGGCACGGCCCGAGACGCTGGTGTTATCGGCCACCGGGAATTCCTTGCCGTAACCCTGGGTCACGATGCGGGCCGGGTCCACGCCCATTTTCACCAGGGCAGTGCGCACGGAGCTGGCGCGGCGCTCGGACAGCGACTGGTTATAGGAATCCGAACCGGTGCTGTCGGTATAGCCTTCGATGATCACCTTGCGGTCCGGGTTTTCCTGGAGGAACTGCGCCAGTTTGCTCACATTCGTCATGCCGCTGGCGCGCAGGTCGGACTTGTTGGTGGCGAACAGCACGTCGCCGAAGGTCACCAGCGTACCGCGTTCGGTCTGCTTGGCGTTGAGGCTGTCCTGCAGTTGCTTGATCTGCGCGTTACGCGCATCGAGCAAGGCACGCGCACGTTCGTCACCGGCGTTTTTCAGTTCGGCTTCGGCGTTGCGCAAAGCGATGGTCTGCTTGGCCACTTCAACGCGCTGGTTGGTCAGGTAGGCCAACTGGTCGACCTTGGCTTCGTCTTCCTTGTCCAGGTAGGCCTTGTCGGCCTTGGCCAGGAAATCCGCCGCGTCCTTGGTTTCCAGGGCCGCCACTTTGGTCGCCGCCGGGTCAGCCTGCAGGCCGTTATAGTTGGTGCGCGCCTGTTCCAGGTTCGCGTTCGGGTCGTGGGAGCAAGCGGCCAGGGCTACGCAGGCAGCGAGCAGGGCGGGCATCATCAAGTGTTTGTGCATCATAGTCTGTCGTCCTTTTATCAATGAGAAGTACGTCGTGGCGTGAACGGTTTACTGAACCTTGTTCATGCCTTCCTGACGCAGTTCCTGAACCCCTTTCTGAGAATCCTTGAGTGCTTGTTCGGCCTTGGCGGCCTGAGCCTTGCGCTCGGCGACGCGGGCATCCCACTCGGCCTGTTCGGCCAATCGCTTGGCTTCTTCGTAGTTCTTGTCATGCATGGCGATTTCGGCCTGCTTGAGCTTGTCCTGGGCCGATTTCATTTCCACAGCGGCGAATTCGGTACCGCCGGCGCTGACGGCGCTGTTGACCGCCGATTGGGTCACCGCGTACTGCTCCGAAGGTGGATTACCGGCGCAACCGGCGAGAATGAAGCTGCTACCGATCGCCAGGGCAGCCAACTTCAAGCCGCGCAGGCCAGTGGATGAGGGTTTGGCAGTGCAGGTATTCATAGGCTTCAACTCCATTGGAAAACTCCTGAAAAAACGACAAATCCATGCTGGGACCGAAGCCGTGACGTCTGGTTTGGCGCTGGCGCCAAGGCGCGTTTATTTAAACGACCGTTCCAGTATGGTTACTCGGTGTGACCCGAGGCGTTTTTCAAAAGTTCAGCGAAGATGGCCATTCGCCAAAAGAATTACTGACTGATCGGTCAGTGGCAGAAAAGCTGAACTTTCAAGGCGCGCAGCGGTATTGCGGCGCAGGTGGAAAAGCCACCGCGCCGGAAAGTCGCAACCAGGAATGAAAGAAGTCAGTGTTTGGATTTGTCGTTCTGCGAGGAAAGTTCGTGCAGATGCCGGCGGGACAAGGCGAGGAATCGCGGGGTCGGGCCGACGTCTTCGTACAGCGGGTCGCCTTCTTCATCGGTGGCGACGACTTGTGAGCCCTTGATGTAGGGAAAGCTTGCTTCCAGTTCTTCCAGCGCCGCCCCGATCAGCTCGCCGAGCAGCTCCTCGGGCTGGCGCTTGGGGTACATGTCGCAGATCGCTGCCAGGCGCGCGGCGGCTTCCACGTCCAGATGGATCGTGTAGCCGGTCTGGGTCAGGCGGCCCTTGGCGTTTTCTTCCCAATGCTGGGCAAGCTCACGAATTTTCATGATGACCTCAATCAGTCTGCTCGTGGCAGGCGCGGTGAGTGACAAGCCGTTGTGTGGCTTACTCATGAGACTAGCTTTGTTGTGCAAGGTTTAAAGTCCCTTCGTCGCTTGTCATAAGCGACGGGCATCGGCACTCTCTGATCCAAGAGCTGTCCGGACTTTTTTGCTGGAGAAATGCTGATGACCGATATCGATGCCCGCTTGCGCGAGGATGTCCACCTGCTCGGCGAACTGCTGGGCAATACCATCCGCGAACAGTACGGGGACACGTTTCTCGACAAAATCGAGCAGATCCGCAAGGGCGCCAAGGCTGACCGACGCGGCTCTGTGGACGCCGAGCTCAGCGCCAGCCTCAACCAGCTGAGCGAGGACGAACTGCTGCCGGTGGCGCGGGCGTTCAACCAGTTCCTCAACCTCGCCAACATCGCCGAGCAGTACCAACTGATTCATCGCCGCGAAGAGTCGCAACCGGCGCCATTCGAGGCACGGGTGCTGCCCGAGTTGCTCGCCCGGTTGCGCGCCGAGGGCCATGGCGCCGAAGCCCTGGCGCGACAATTGGGGCGGCTGGAGATCGAACTGGTCCTCACCGCCCACCCCACGGAAGTGGCTCGCCGTACGCTGATCCAGAAATACGACGCCATCGCCGCGCAACTGGCGGCCCAGGATCACCGCGACCTGACCAGCGCCGAGCGCGCGCAGATTCACGAACGCCTGCAGCGGTTGATCGCCGAAGCCTGGCACACCGAAGAAATCCGCCGCACCCGGCCGACCCCGGTGGACGAGGCCAAATGGGGTTTCGCGGTGATCGAGCACTCGTTGTGGCAGGCCATCCCCAATTACCTGCGCAAGGCCGACCAGGCCCTGCATGCCGCCACCGGGCTGCGCCTGCCGCTGGAGGCTGCGCCAATCCGTTTTGCCTCGTGGATGGGCGGCGACCGTGACGGCAACCCGAATGTCACCGCCGCCGTGACCCGCGAGGTGCTGTTGCTGGCGCGGTGGATGGCGGCGGACCTGTACCTGCGTGATGTCGATCAACTGGCGGCCGAGCTGTCGATGCAACACGCCAGCGAGGACTTGCGTGCCCAGGCCGGCGACAGCGCCGAACCTTATCGCGCCGTGCTCAAGCAACTGCGTGAACGCCTGCGCGCCACCCGCAACTGGGCCCACGCTTCCCTGAGCGCCGCCACGCCGCCAAGCGCCGACGTGCTGCAGCACAACCGCGAGCTGCTGGACCCCCTGGAGTTGTGCTACCACTCGTTGCACGAATGCGGCATGGGCGTGATTGCCGACGGGCCGCTGCTCGATTGCCTGCGCCGGGCGGTGACCTTCGGCCTGTTCCTGGTGCGCCTCGATGTGCGCCAGGACTCGACGCGCCATACCGCCGCCATGACGGAAATAACCGACTACCTGGGCCTGGGGCGCTATGAGGATTGGAACGAGGAGCAGCGCATCAGCTTCTTGCTAGGGGAACTGAACAACCGGCGTCCGCTGCTGCCGGCCCATTTCAAGCCGTCGGCCGATACGGCGGAAGTGTTGGCGACGTGCCGGGAAGTGGCTGCGGCGCCAGCGGCGTCCCTGGGTTCCTACGTGATCTCCATGGCCGGTGCGGCTTCCGATGTCCTCGCCGTGCAGCTGTTATTGAAGGACGCCGGCGTGTTGCGGCCAATGCGCGTGGTGCCGCTGTTCGAGACCCTGGCCGACCTGGACAACGCCGGGCCGGTGATCGAGCGGCTGTTGCTGCTGCCCGGCTATCGCTCGCGGCTGCAAGGCCCTCAGGAAGTGATGATTGGCTATTCCGATTCGGCCAAGGACGCCGGGACCACCGCGGCGGCCTGGGCACAGTATCGGGCCCAGGAGCGGTTGGTGGACATCTGCCGCGAGCAGCAAGTCGAACTGCTGTTGTTCCATGGTCGTGGCGGCACCGTGGGCCGTGGTGGCGGTCCGGCGCACGCGGCGATCCTGTCCCAGCCACCGGGTTCGGTGGCCGGGCGTTTCCGCACCACTGAGCAAGGCGAAATGATTCGTTTCAAATTCGGCCTGCCGGACATCGCCGAACAGAACCTCAACCTTTATCTCGCCGCCGTGCTCGAAGCGACGCTGCTGCCACCGCCGCCGCCCACGCCGCAGTGGCGGGACCTGATGGACGAGCTGGCGGCCGATGGCGTCCGTGCCTACCGCGCCGTGGTGCGGGAAAACCCGCAATTTGTCGAGTATTTCCGCCAGTCCACCCCCGAGCAGGAACTGGGGCGCCTGCCCCTGGGCAGCCGTCCGGCCAAGCGTCGGGCCGGTGGTATCGAAAGCCTGCGGGCGATCCCGTGGATCTTCGGCTGGACCCAGACCCGCCTGATGCTGCCGGCCTGGCTCGGCTGGGAAACCGCACTGAGCAAGGCCCTGGAGCGCGGCGAAGGTGAGTTGCTGGGGCAGATGCGCGAGCAGTGGCCGTTCTTCCGGACCCGCATCGACATGCTGGAGATGGTGCTGGCCAAGGCCGACGCCGATATTGCCCGCTCCTACGACGAGCGTTTGGTTGAACCTGGGCTGCTGCCTTTGGGTGCGCAGTTACGCGACCTATTGTCGCAGGCCTGTGGGGTGGTACTTGGGTTGACCGGTCAGTCGCAGCTACTGGCACATAGCCCAGCCACGCTGGAATTCATTCGCCTGCGCAACACGTACCTCGACCCGCTGCACCTGTTGCAGGCCGAACTGTTGGCGCGCTCGCGGCAACAGGATGTGGCCCAGGGCAGCCCCGTGGAACAGGCGTTGCTGGTGTCTGTGGCGGGGATTGCCGCCGGTTTGCGCAATACCGGCTAAGATCAGGCAGCGCACCGAAACGGCTCGCCCGGCGTTCCCGGGCGTTGTCCGTCGGGGGAGGGGACAGGTCGGTCAGGCGACAGTTTGTTGCCCGGTTGCGACTCTCGCCACCCCCTGCGAAGGTCGTATCCGGCGCGGGTTCCTCCGACTTTCGGCGGCTTGTGTGGGTCGGGCCTGCTGTGTATCTTGATCAGCCTTTGGCCGTTTGGGCGGTCACGATCCTGTTTTTCGAAGATTGGCCCCACGAGGCGAATCCGAGCGTTTTACATAAAAAAATTGAGGAGCACATCGATGCGCGTCATTCTGCTGGGAGCTCCCGGGGCCGGTAAAGGTACTCAGGCAAAGTTCATCACCGAAAAATTCGGTATCCCGCAAATTTCCACTGGCGACATGCTGCGTGCCGCGGTCAAGGCAGGCACTCCACTGGGCGTTCAAGCCAAGAGCATCATGGATGCCGGCGGCCTGGTGTCGGATGACCTGATCATCGCCCTGGTCAAGGATCGCATCGCTCAACCCGACTGCGCCAATGGGTTCCTGTTCGATGGCTTCCCACGCACCATTCCCCAGGCCGAAGCCCTGGTGACGGCTGGTGTCGAGCTGGATGCGGTCGTTGAAATTGCCGTCGAAGACGAGGAAATCGTCCAGCGCATTGCCGGTCGACGCGTTCATGAGCCTTCCGGGCGCGTTTACCACACCGTCTACAATCCGCCGAAAGCCGAAGGCAAGGATGACGTGACGGGTGAAGACCTGGTGCAGCGCAAGGACGACACCGAAGAAACCGTGCGTCATCGCCTGTCGGTCTACCATTCCCAGACCAAGCCGCTGGTGGATTTCTACCAGAAACTGTCGGCTGCCAATGGCAAGCCGAAATACAGCCATATCGAAGGCGTCGGTTCGGTTGAAGCGATCACTGCCAAGGTGCTTGCAGCCTTGAGCTGAAAAGTCTGATCAGTTGCATCAACTACGGCCCGCTTGCGGGCCGTAGTTGTTTATACTGGCGCACTTTTTTTCCACCTGATTTACGGACACATCGATGAGCACCTTGCTGGCCCTGGACACCGCGACTGAAGCTTGCTCCGTTGCCTTGCTGCACGACGGCAAGGTCACGAGCCATTACGAGGTGATCCCGCGCCTGCACGCGCAGAAACTGTTGCCGATGATCCAGAAACTGCTGAGCGATGCCGGGACGACCTTGCAGGCAGTGGACGCGATAGCCTTCGGTCGCGGACCGGGGGCTTTTACCGGCGTGCGCATCGCCATCGGTGTGGTGCAGGGGCTGGCGTTTGCCCTGGAGCGGCCGGTGTTGCCGGTGTCGAACCTGGCGGTGCTGGCCCAGCGCGCCTTGCGCGAACAGGGCGCCCGTCAAGTCGCAGCGGCCATCGATGCGCGCATGGACGAGGTGTACTGGGGCTGCTATCGCGAAACCGACGGCGAGATGCGCCTGGTCGGTGCTGAAGCGGTATTGCCGCCCGAAGCGGCGGCGTTGCCGAACGAAGCCAGCGGCGATTGGTTCGGCGCCGGTACCGGTTGGGGCTACGGCGAGCGCATCGCCGTCAACCTGGCCGGCCAGGACGCCACCCTGCTGCCTCACGCCGAAGACCTGCTGGCCCTGGCCCGCTTCGCCTGGGCCCGTGGTGAAGCCATTGTGGCCGATGATGCGCAACCCGTTTACTTGCGGGACAAAGTCGCCACGCCAAAGTCCGAGCGATAAAAAGCATCACTCCGCTTTCAAGCGGGCAGCGTTGTGGCGAGGGAGCTTGCTCCCGCTGGGGCGCGAAGCGGCCCTAGAACCTCGCTCGCATCGTTCTGGTCCAGGTTTTGGGGCTGCTTCGCAGCCCAGCGGGAGCAAGCTCCCTCGCCACAAAGGCATGGGGTCCTCCCAAAAGCGGTGTTCTCGCAAAAAGTCATTTTCGCCTCTAAAAGTCACACCCAGTATTGCCAGTCGTCACTTTTTCAGCCCGTTTTTAAACCTTTTAGGCTTTATGTGTTCTAGTTATCACTTGCGCATTTGCGCGGCTGTGAAAGTGCCGCTAAATTGCCATCATTGATACCGAGCATTCTGTTATGCGTATAGACGGCGTTTCATCCCAGTCCTATCCCATCAAGCGCAAGCCTCGTGCAGGCAAAATCGCTGAGCAAGAGTCCTTCGATGATGATATCGATGGCGAACTGGAGTTCCCGTCTGAAGAGCAACTGGCCGCCCGCGCCGCCAAGGCCTCCGCGCAACGCCTGAGCAATCTCCCCGCCCGTCAGCAAGACATGCTTTATCACCGTGCAATGAGCCGCAGTGTCGCCACGGCCCTGGCGAGCTACCTGAGCACCGCCGGTTTTGTCGATTGGGATATGGAAGTGCTGGGACTCGATCTCTACATCTGATGGTCTTGCCTTACTACCTGGGCTGTCCGTCCTGGAGCGAAAACGCCTGGCGTGATTATCTCTATCCCCAGGACGCGAAAAGCACCGACTTTCTGAATCTCTATTCCCAAGTGTTCAATGCCGTGGAAGGCAATACGACCTTCTACGCCAGCCCTTCTGCGGCCACGGTCCAGCGCTGGGCCGAAATCATGCCCGAGCACTTTCGCTTCACCGCCAAGTTTCCCGGTGACATCAGCCACAACGGCGACTTGCGCGAGCGCCTGACGGCCACCGAAACCTTCCTGCAATTGCTCAGCCCCTTGGGTGAGCGTGTCTCGCCGTACTGGCTGCAACTGTCCAAGGCCTTCACCCCGAATCGGTTGCCGGAATTGGCGGGGTTCATCGACGCCTTGCAGCGCCCCTTGGCTGTGGAAGTCCGTCACGATGAGTTCTTTGCCAAGGGCGACGCCGAACGGCGCCTCAATCGCCTGTTGCTCGATCGTGGTGTCGAACGCATCTGCCTCGATCCCCGGGCCTTGTTCAGTTGCACCTCGACTGATCCTGCGGTGCTCCACGCGCAATCGAAAAAGCCCCGCGTACCACCCCGGCCCGCGGCGTTCACCCAATGTCCGCAAGTGCGCTTCATCGGTCATCCGGTGCTGGAAGCCAATGAACCGTTCCTGACGCCCTGGGTGGAGAAAATCGCCGGGTGGATCGAAGAAGGGCGCACGCCCTATATCTTCCTCCACACCGCCGACAACCTGCTGGCAGCCAAACTCGCGCAACGCTTCCACACTCGCCTGATGAGTCGTTTGCCTGGCTTGCCGGCCTTGCCTGAGCTATATAGAGAGCCCGCCGCCGAGCAACTGGGTTTGCTCTGAGGCCAACCCTCCCTGCTCAGGAGCGAACCAGATGGATGCGCAAACTCGTCGAGCCCAGGCGTTCAAGGCCTTGCACGCACGTGAAGGGGCTTTTGTCATTCCCAACCCGTGGGATGCCGGTTCGGCCAAGATGCTGGCCAGCCTCGGTTTTGAAGCCCTGGCGACCACCAGTGCCGGTCACGCCTTTTCCTTGGGCCGGCCCGATGGCGCCCTGGGCCTGGAGGACACGCTGGCCAATGTGCGGGCGATTGTGGCGGCCACCGACCTGCCGGTGGCCGTCGACCTGGAAAACGGTTTTGCCGATGCCCCCGACGATTGCGCACGCAACCTGCTCCGTGCGGCAGCGGCCGGCGCGGTGGGCGGTTCGATCGAGGATGCCACGGGGCGTGAAGGCAGCCCGATCTATTGCTTCGACCATGCCGTGGCGCGGGTCAAGGCCGCCGCCGAGGCCGTGCGCACCTTGCCGTATCCCTTCCTGCTGACGGCCCGGGCGGAGAACTTCCTGCATGGCAATCCGGACCTGGACGACACCATTCGCCGCTTGAAGGCCTTCGCAGACGCGGGGGCCGACGTGTTGTACGCCCCGGGGCTGAGCAGCGCCGAGCAAGTGCTCGCGGTGGTACAGGCCGTGGCGCCGAAACCGGTGAACGTGCTGATGTCCGGGGCGCTGGACCTGACGGTGACGCAGTTGAGCGAGTTGGGCGTCAAGCGCATCAGCGTCGGATCGGCGTTGGCCCTGGCCGCGCTTGGCGAGTTCTTCCGCGCCGCCGAAGAAATCCAGCAGCAGGGCACGTTCACCTTCACGCGCCGCTCGATGCCGTTCAAGCAGGCCAACCAATTATTCAAGGGTTGAGGCCCGAGGCAACGTCGTGCGGTTTTTGAAAGTTCTTGCGGTAGTGGCACTGCTCGTTGGCGTTGCAGTGCTGGGAGTATGGCGCGGCTGGGTGGCGCTGCCGCCCCAATGGAATCCCTGGGCGCCTTTGGACGTCAGCCTTGCGCCGAACCTGCTGACCCGCTTCAAGCTCATGGCCCTGCGTAACGACCCGCAGCTGTGCGACCAGGCCCTCGCCACCTCGGGGCTGCGCACCGCCCGCCAGGCGGACAGCGGCGCCAATTCGACGTGCCCGCTGACCAACGTGCTGAGGGTGCAGGGTGGCGAGGTGGCACTGAGCAGCAGCTTCCTCGCCAGTTGCCCGCTGGCCGTGGCGTTTGCGCTGTTCGAGCGCCATGGGTTGCAGCCGGCGGCAATGGCGGTCTACGGGCAGAAAGTGACACGGGTCGATCACCTCGGCAGTTTCGCCTGTCGCAACATGTATGGCCGTGAGAGCGGGTCGCGCAGCCAGCACGCCACCGCCAGTGCGCTGGACATCGCCGGGTTTCGCCTGGCCGATGGCCGCACGGTCAGCGTGCTCAAGGACTGGCCCAAGGACGATGCCGATGCGCGGTTTTTGCGTCAGGCCCGCGACGGCGCCTGCGATATGTTCAGTGTGGTCTTGAGCCCGGATTACAACGCGGCGCACCGCAACCATTTTCATCTGGACGTGGGGCCATGGTGGATCTGTCGTTGATTTAAGCGGCGATACGCAGGTTCTGTAGCACGATCGGACGTGCCCAGCGGATGTCGAAATCCAGTTGTTTCTGCTGCGCCACCAATTCCTCTTCCGGGAAGGGCGGGAACGGCTTGTCCAGCAGGTCGAGTTCGAACTCGGCGATCGGCAGGTGCAGTGGGCGCGGTTGCGGTGCCGGGCTGGGCTCCGGCAGCGGTTGGCCGGCGGTGAGGACGAGTGGGCGAACCCAGTTGCTCTCGAAGGTCTGCTGCTTTTGCTGGGCGGCGATTTCTTCCGCTGGGAAGGGCGGGAAGGGCTTGTCCAGCAGGTCGAGTTCGAATTCGGCGATGGGCAGGAACAGCGGCTCAGGCGGCTTGACCGGCGTTTCGGTCACTTCGCAGGTGCGCTGGCTGACGATGTGCTCCAGCAACTCGGCGCCGAGGGTCGGTTCAACCGCTTCATCGAGGGCCACTGGCTGGTAGCTGCCAGGTGCCGGTGCGTTGTCACCCAGTTGATCGGCCAGGGCCCGGGCAAAAAAATCCTGCCACAGGTGACTGACGCCGCTCAGCGCTTGGGTGTTACGCAGGCTGTAATCACCGTAAGGGGAGATAACGCCTATCGATGTGGATTGAATGTCTGACATTTTTCTCGGTCGACGCTCAGCTCT
Source organism: Pseudomonas sp. Lb2C2 (assembly GCF_052112205.1). Taxonomy (NCBI): domain Bacteria; kingdom Pseudomonadati; phylum Pseudomonadota; class Gammaproteobacteria; order Pseudomonadales; family Pseudomonadaceae; genus Pseudomonas; species Pseudomonas sp. Lb2C2. Next base: position 432,447 of record NZ_JAUTYW010000002.1, read on the forward strand.
GGCAAAATGCCGTTCACCGTTGTTATCGGCCGTTTTTGCCGATCCTTAATTTTTTGAGCATGTTTCCATGAGTGAGCAACCCGCGGCCTGCCGCATCCATGTCGAGGCCCTGGCCCCGGCCTTCCAATCGCAGGCCGAGCACTGGGCCGAGCGGCTTGGTCTGCCTTTGCAAGTGGACGATGGCGAGTTTGCCTTGCAGGTCGGCGAGCAGGGGTTGCAGTTGCAGCAACTGGGCCCGGACGCGCCAGGGCCGGTGCGTGTGGACTTCGTCGAGGGTGGTGCGGCCCATCGGCGCTTGTACGGCGGTGGCAGCGGCCAGATGATCGCCAAGGCGGTCGGTATTGCCCAGGGTGTGCGCCCGCGGGTGCTGGACGCCACGGCCGGGTTGGGCAAGGATGCGTTTGTGCTGGCCAGCCTGGGCTGCGACATGAGCCTGATCGAGCGCCAGCCGCTGATTGGCGCCTTGCTGGAGGATGGCCTGGCCCGTGGGGCAGAGGACTTCGAGGTGGCGCCGATCGTGGCGCGCATGCGTTTGCTCAAGGGCAATTCCATCGAAGTGATGCGCGACTGGGAAGGCGAACCGCCCCAGGTGATCTACCTGGACCCGATGTTTCCCCATCGGGAGAAAACCGCCCTGGTGAAGAAGGAAATGCGCCTGTTCCGCCCTCTGGTGGGCGATGACCCGGACGCCCCGGCATTGCTCGCTGCGGCCCTGGCCCTGGCGACCCACCGGGTGGTGGTCAAGCGCCCGCGCAAGGCCCCCTGCATCGAAGGGCCGAAGCCGAGCCATGGGCTCGATGGCAAATCCAGTCGCTACGACATCTACCCCAAGAAAGCGCTCAAGGCCTGATCTGTGGGAAAAGGTGTTCTGTCGGAGAAAAATGATCTGTGGGAGCAAAGCTTGCTCGCGATGAACGATGACGCGGTGTTCTGAGAGATCGCAGCGCCGCCATCGCGAGCAAGCTTTGCTCCCACAGGTCCACCTCTGTCAGGGAAAGCTATGCTCCCACAGGCCCACCTCAGTCAGAAAAAACTGTGGCAGGCCTAAGGCCGATAAGCCCGCACAAACAACCCCACCACTTCCTGCACATGAGCCTCGGCGGCTTCCGGTTCCGGCGCCGGGCCGCAGCCAGACAACAAGCGGAAATTCGCCGCGCCCTTGATCAGGCAGAAAAAATGCTCGGCGGCATTGCGTGGTTTATCGATGCTCAGGGCGCCGCTCTGGTTGACCTTGCTCAGCAGCCGCTCCATGCCTGAGAGCATCCGCTGTGGGCCTGCTTCGTAGAAAATCGTCGACAGCTTCGGATCCTGGCTGCCCAAGGCCATGATCAGCCGATGCAGGTTCAACGATTCATCGCTGTTGATCAGTTGGTTGAACCCACGGGCAATGTTCAGCAGCACGTTTTCGATCGGAACGCCGTCAGGCCATTCGTAAAACAGCGACGGTACCTGCTCTTCACATTTGGCCATCACGGCAGCGGAAAACAGCGTCTCCTTGTCGTTGAAATGGCTGTAGACCGTCAGCTTCGAAACCCCCGCCTCGGTGGCGACGGCGTCCATGCTGGTATTGGCATACCCCATGCTCAGGAACAGACGTTTCGCCGCGTCGAGAATGGCCTGGCGCTTGGCCAAGTCCTTGGGACGGCCGGGGCCGGAGGGGACTGGAGGATTGTTCGACATTTCTTCGCTTTAATACTGGACTGGTGAGTTTGCTATTAATAACATACTCGTCAGTATAATTATTCCAAGCACCATTAGCGAAAGGTCACTCGCCATGTTCCGCTATGCCCTGCCCCTCGCCGTGCCAGTCGCCCTGGCTTTTTTATTGTCTGCGTGCGGTCATGACGAGCCGGTCCCGGTCGCCGTGCGCCCGGTCATGGTGGTCAATCCGGAGCCTTCGGCCCAGGCGATGGACAGTTATCCCGGCGAAGTACGAGCCCGGTTCGAGCCCGACCTGGCCTTTCGCATTGGCGGCAAGGTGAGCCGACGGCTGGTCGAAGAGGGCCAGCGGGTCAAGGCCAATCAACCGCTGGCTGAACTTGATCCCGAAGATGTGCGCCTGCAATTGGAAGCAACCCGTGCCCAGGTTGCAGCCGCCGAGGCCAACCTGAACCTGGTCCGCGCCGAGCGTGACCGCTACAAGACCTTGATGGAACGGCAGATGGTCAGCCGCTCCCAGTACGACAACGCCGAAAACCTTTACCGCTCCGGCACCGCGCGGCTCAAGCAGATCAAGGCCGAGTTCGATGTCGCCAACAACCAGGCCAGTTATTCGATATTGCGTGCGCCCCAGGATGGCGTCGTCGCCCGGCGTTCTGTGGAAGTCGGGCAGGTGGTGTCGGCCGGGCAAACCGTCTTTACCCTGGCCACCGACGGCGAGCGTGAAGTGCTGATCAGCCTGCCGGAGCAGGGTTTTGGCCGGTTCAAGATCGGCCAGCCGGTTTCGGTCGAACTGTGGAGCCAACCCGACCAGCGGTTCAGCGGACGCATTCGCGAGCTGTCGCCTGCCGCCGACCCCAAGTCTCGCACCTTCGCCGCCCGCGTGGCCTTCACCGCCGGCAGTGTTCCAGCCGAGCTGGGTCAGAGCGCACGGGTGTTTATCCAGACCGCCGACAAGGTGCCGCTGTCGGTGCCGTTGTCGGCCCTGACGGCGGAAAATGGCGCGACCTATGTCTGGGTGGTCAACGCCAACAACACCCTGAAGAAAGTCCCGGTGCGGGTCGGCGCCTTCGGCGAAAAGACCGTGCCGGTGCTGGAAGGCCTCGACCCCGATGACTGGGTGGTGGCGGCCGGTGTGCATGTGCTTCTCGACGGCCAGCAGGTGCGGCCGGTGGATCGCTCCAACCGCGTGGTCAACCTGACGGCCAAGGAGTAATCCCCGATGGGTTTCAATCTTTCCGAATGGGCGCTGCGTAACCGCCAGATCGTACTGTTCCTGATGCTGTTGCTGGCCATCGTTGGCGCGCTTTCCTACACCAAGCTTGGCCAGAGTGAAGACCCGCCGTTCACCTTCAAGGCCATGGTCATCCGCACCAACTGGCCGGGCGCCACGGCCGAGGAAGTCTCGCGGCAGGTTACTGAGCGCATCGAAAAGAAGCTCATGGAAACCGGCGATTACGAACGGATCGTCTCGTTCTCCCGGCCGGGCGAGTCCCAGGTGACCTTCATGGCACGCGACTCCCTGCATTCGGCGCAGATTCCCGAGCTGTGGTACCAGATCCGCAAGAAGATCAGCGACATCCGCCACACTTTGCCGCCGGGTATCCAAGGGCCATTTTTCAACGATGAATTCGGGACCACCTTCGGCAATATCTACGCGCTGACCGGCGATGGTTTCGACTACGCCGTGCTCAAGGACTACGCCGATCGCATCCAGATCCAGCTGCAGCGGGTCAAGGACGTGGGCAAGGTCGAACTGCTCGGTTTGCAGGACGAGAAGATCTGGATCGAGCTGTCGAACGTGAAGCTGGCGACCCTCGGCCTGCCCTTGGCGGCGGTCCAGCAGGCCCTTGAAGAGCAGAACGCGGTATCGACCGCCGGCTTCTTCGAAACCGGCAGCGAGCGATTGCAGCTCCGGGTTTCCGGGAATTTCCAGACCGTGGAAGAGATCCGCAACTTCCCGATCCGGGTCGCCGATCGTACGTTCCGTATCAGTGATGTGGCCGATGTGCGCCGTGGCTTCAACGATCCACCGGCGCCACGCATGCGTTTCATGGGCGAAGACGCCATCGGCCTGGCGGTGGCGATGAAGGACGGCGGTGACATCCTGGTGCTGGGCAAGGCCCTCGAGGTCGATTTTGCCCGGATCCAGGACACGCTCCCGGCCGGCATGCAATTGCGCAAGGTGTCGGACCAGCCGGCAGCGGTGAAGACCGGGGTCGGTGAGTTCGTCCAGGTGCTGGTGGAAGCGCTGACGATTGTGTTGCTGGTGAGCTTCTTCTCCCTGGGGCTGCGCACCGGGATGGTGGTGGCCCTGGCGATCCCGCTGGTGTTGGCGATGACCTTCGCCGCGATGTATTACCTGGGGATCGGCCTGCACAAGATTTCCCTTGGCGCGCTGGTATTGGCGCTGGGGCTGCTGGTGGACGATGCGATCATCGCCGTGGAGATGATGGCGATCAAGATGGAGCAGGGTTTCGACCGGATCAAGGCCGCCAGCTTTGCGTGGACCAGCACGGCGTTCCCGATGCTCACCGGTACGTTGATCACCGCGGCCGGCTTCCTGCCAATCGCCACCGCGCAATCGGGCACCGGCGAATACACACGTTCGATCTTCCAGGTGGTAACCCTGGCGTTGCTGGCGTCCTGGGTGGCTGCGGTGGTGTTCGTGCCGTATCTGGGGGAAAAGCTCCTGCCGGACCTGGCGAAAATTCATGCGGCCAAACATGGTACGGCCGACGGCCAGACCGACCCTTACGGCACGCCGTTTTATCAGCGTGTCCGGCGGATGGTGGAGTGGTGTGTGCGTCGCCGCAAAACCGTCATCACCTTGACCGTGCTGTTGTTTGTCGGCTCGGTGGTGTTGTTCCGTTTCGTGCCGCAGCAGTTCTTCCCGGCATCGGGGCGGCTGGAGCTGATGGTCGACCTGAAACTGCAGGAAGGCGCCTCCCTGAGCAACACCGCCGAGCAGGTCAAGCGCCTTGAAGCGCTGCTCAAGGACCATGCCGGCATCGATAACTACGTGGCGTACGTGGGCACCGGTTCGCCGCGTTTCTACTTGCCGCTGGATCAACAATTGCCGGCGTCCAGCTTCGCCCAGTTCGTGGTGCTGGCCAAGACCATCGAAGACCGCGAACCCCTGCGCAGTTGGTTGATCAGTACCCTGAACGAGCAATTCCCGACCCTGCGCTCGCGGGTCACGCGCCTGGAAAACGGCCCGCCGGTCGGTTACCCGGTGCAGTTCCGCGTCACGGGTGAGCACATCGAAGTGGTCCGGGCCCTGGCGCGCAAAGTGGCGACGAAAGTGCGAGAAAACCCTTACGTGGCCAATGTGCACCTGGACTGGGAAGAACCGAGCAAGGTGGTGTACCTGAATATCGACCAGGACCGTGCCCGGGCGTTGGGCGTCAGCACCGCCAACCTGGCGAGTTTCCTGCGCAGTTCCCTCACCGGCTCCAGCGTCAGCCAGTATCGGGAAGACAACGAATTGATCGAAATCCTGCTGCGCGGCACGGTGCATGAGCGCACCGAGTTGTCGTTGCTGCCGAGCCTGGCGGTGCCGACCGACAACGGCAAGAGCGTGGCCCTGTCGCAGATCGCGACCCTGGAATACGGTTTTGAAGAGGGCGTGATCTGGCACCGCAACCGCCTGCCGAGCGTGACCGTACGGGCCGATATCTACGGCAAGGAACAACCGGCGACCCTGGTGCAGCAGATATTTCCGACCCTGGAGCCGATTCGTGCAGAACTGCCGTCCGGTTACTTGTTGGAGGTGGGCGGTACGGTCGAGGATTCGGCCCGCGGCCAGAAATCGGTGAATGCCGGTGTGCCGCTGTTCATCGTAGTGGTGTTGACCTTGCTGATGCTGCAACTGCGCAGCTTCTCACGCACCGCCATGGTGTTTCTCACCGCGCCGCTGGGGTTGATCGGTGTGACGCTGTTCCTGCTGGTGTTCCGCCAGCCGTTCGGTTTCGTCGCCATGCTCGGCACGATCGCGCTGTCGGGGATGATCATGCGCAACTCGGTGATCCTGGTGGACCAGATCGAACAGGACATCAAGGCGGGGTTGGCGCCGTGGCAGGCGATCATCGAAGCGACGGTACGCCGCTTCCGTCCGATTGTGCTCACCGCACTGGCGGCGGTGCTGGCGATGATCCCGCTGTCACGCAGCCTGTTCTTCGGCCCGATGGCCGTGGCGATCATGGGCGGCTTGATCGTGGCGACGGCGTTGACGCTGTTGTTCCTGCCGGCGTTGTATGCGGCGTGGTTCAGGGTCAAGAAAACCTGATCAACAGGTGTACACCTAACCTGTGGCGAGGGAGCTTGCTCCCGCTCGGTTGCGCAGCAACCGCAAAAGCTTGGGGGCCGCTGCGCAGCCCAGCGGGAGCAAGCTCCCTCGCCACAGGATTGTGGTTTGTCAGATAGACAGTGTATTCATCGCGAGCAAGCTCGCTCCCACAGTTGTTTTGGATTGAGGCTTAGAGAGTACCGAAAACCTTCTTCGCCAAACTGGTCGCCGCAGCCGCCGGGTTCTGGCGAATGGTGGCTTCCTGCTTGCCGATCATCTCGAACAACCCGTCCAGCGCCTGCTCGGTCACGTAGTTTTCGATGTTGGCGCTCTTGGCGTCCAGCACGCCGAAGGTCGCGGCCTGGCCGGCGAAAGCATTGTATTTCTGCGCCAGGCCGACCTTGTCGGTGGCTTGCTTGACGATGGGCAGGAACTTGGCGCGGATCTGCTCGCGGCTGCTCTTGTTCAAGTATTGCGTGGCGGAGTCCTGGCCGCCGCTGAGAATGCCCTTGGCATCGTCCACGCTCATGTTCTTCACGGCATTGACCAGAATTGGCTGGGCCTGGACCACGGCAGCCTCGGCGGCCTGGTTCATGCTGGTTTCCAGTTGATCGACCTGATCACCCATGCCGAAGGCTTTCATCTTGCTGGCGACTTTGCCCAGCTTGCCTGGCAGTTCGATCTTCACATCCGGGTTGTTGCTGAAGCCGCCGGGGGTGCCCAGTTGCTTGACCGCCACCTGCGCGCCTTGGGTCAAGGCGTCCTTGAGGCCGCCCGTGGCGTCCTTTTGCGACAGGTCGCCCAGGGACAGGGCCATGGCATTGGCGCAGATCAGCAGGCCTGCGCACAGGCCGGTGAAACGAAGGGTTGAGCGAAGCATGATGGCGTCCTTGAAAAAGTTGGAAAAAGGAATCAGCGTGCGGCGTTGACGCGGATCTTCAACGGCTGCGGATCCTTGCCATCGAGTTGCACGGCGTGTTGTTCGGTGGTGATGAACATCAACTGGCCGTCCACTTCGATGCGGGCGCTCACGGCATAACGATGGCCGGGCTTGACCTGGGCCGGATCATAACTGAGGTGGAACGGCAGCGGGACCTGGCCTTTGACCGGGCCGCTCTGCTCATCGAGCACCACCGCAGGGGCGTCGGCCAGGGAAACGTCCTGCAGGCTCACGCTCAAGGTAGCGTTGGGCGGCAGGGCGATGCGTTGCAGGTAGAACACTTCGCCATCGAGGGATGCGGAGGGGGGCGTTGTCGATTGGCAGGCGGCCAGTAACGCCATGGATGCAAGCAGAGCGAGTTTTTTCATTGGAAGCACCTGGCTCATTGACGCCAGCCACACCGGGCGTCAATGAGCATTTAGCGGATTTGCGTCCAAGCATCCATTCGTAACGTCGCGGCTCAGGAACCGAACGCAGGCGCTTGAACAGTTTCAGCCAGCGATGCTGGCGCCAGGCTCAGCGGGATGTCAACGTGTTGATTGCTGCCATCCCAGGTGAAGGCCTGTTCGGTATCAAGAAAAAGCGCGGTGTCGCCTTGGTACGCTTGGGCCTTGACCGAGAGTTTTTCGCCTACGGGCGTCGTCTTGGGGTCGACAAGAAAGCGATATTGCCAAGGCTGCTGGGCCACTGCTTCCTTTGGCGCCATGTTGGAGCCCTGGCCGCCGCTGGCGCTGATCTGCGCGCCGGCTGCATTTCGCACACTGACTTCGGTGCGAGCGGCTTCCGGGAGTTGGAAACCTTCAGGCAGTTGCAGGGTTAACGTGATGATGTTCATGCTGAATTCCTTTTCAGTACGTCGACGTTGACGTGAGCCCATCCTAGGGGCCTGCTCCAAAGTTCTCTGTAGGTCTTTTCTTGGTTTGACGTCGCCTTAGCCGCTGCGCAGTGTCGGAGTAAGCCCGATGACTGGCCCATCAACTCACCGCAAGCGTTCCATGCTTCTCGGTGAGTGATCGGCAACGTTCAACTGTCGGGGCTGACGGCGATCTCCGCCGCATCCTCACTGCGATGCAGCGCCACCTGGCGGATCGACAGGCGAATTTCCGCTGGCAGCACCCGCTTGGCCGCGCCTTCGGCCAGTTCGCCCAGCAGCTCGTGGTAGCTGAGTTTGCCGGCCTCGTCGCGGCGCAGCACGTCGAGGTCAAGCATGGTCTGGATGAAGTGGCGGAACAGGCTCTTGTCGAAGAACTCCGGCGCATTCAGGCCATGCAGGATCGACAGGCGCTGGGCCATGACGGTGCAGAGGTCTTCCAGTTCTTCGGCGCTGATGGTGTTCTGGCCGCTGTTGAGCAGCAGCGAGACGGTCATGTAGAAGCGCTGCAAGGTCTGGGCGATGCTTTTTGACAGCAGGGTCAGCAGCACGAAGTGCCGCGAACTCGGCGCCGGGCGCAGGTACAGGTCATTTTCGAAACGCAGCAGGCCCTGTTCGACGAATGCTTCGAGCCACTGGTCGACCACGCCGTCCAATTCTTCCAGCGACCAGCGAATGAACAGCTCCGATTGCAGGTACGGGTACAGCGCGTGGGTGTAGCGCAGGATCTGCTCGCGGCTCATGCGCGAGCTGCTCTGGAAGAAGCTCGCCAGCAACGCCGGCAGGGCGAAGATGTGCAGGACGTTGTTGCGGTAGTAGGTCATCAGTACCGCGTTCTGCTCATCCAGGTACAGAATCTTGCCCAGGGCATCGCTCTGTTCCGACAGCAGGTCCATGCCTTTTACATGTTCGATCAGCGCCCGGCCATCGCCTTCGGGCAGGGTGGTGTGGGGCGAGTACGGGACTTTGCGCAACAACGCCAGGTACAGGTCGAGCACCCGGGCCATGGCGCGGTCGTCCAGGGCCAGGCGGCTGGTGGACAGCAGCGCCAGGGCGACGAGGTTGACCGGGTTGATCGCTGCGGCTTCGTTCAGGTGCCGGGCCACGCGCTCGCCAAGGCGATTGGTGGTCGCATTGAGCCAGGCCGGTTTGAATTGCGGACCCAGTTCCTGTTGGCGCCAATCCGGCTGTTCGCTGTCGAGGAATTCCGCCAGCTTGATCGGTTCGCCGAAGTTCACCGCCACCTGGCCGAAACGTTGCTTGAGGGCGCCGATGACCTTGAAGATGTCGAAGATCGATTCTTTTTTCTTGCTGGCCCCACGCAGTTCGCCCAGGTAGGTACGGCCTTCCAGCACCCGCTCATAACCGATGTAGACCGGCACGAACACGATGGGCATGCGCGAGGAGCGCAGGAAGCTGCGCAGGGTGATGGCGAGCATGCCGGTCTTGGGTTGCAGCATGCGCCCGGTGCGCGAACGCCCGCCCTCGACGAAGTACTCCACCGGAAAGCCTTTGGTGAACAGCGTGTGCAGGTATTCGTTGAACACGGCGGTGTAGAGCGGGTTGCCCTTGAAGGTGCGACGCATGAAGAACGCCCCGCCACGGCGCAGCAGGCTGCCGATCACCGGCATGTTGAGGTTGATGCCGGCGGCGATGTGCGGCGGCGTCAGGCCGTTGCGAAACAACAGGTACGACAGCAGCAGGTAGTCGATGTGGCTGCGGTGGCACGGCACGTAGATGACTTCATGGCCTTGGGCGACGTTCTGCACGCCTTCGATGTGGTTGACCTTGATGCCGTCGTAGATCTTGTTCCAGAACCAGCTCAGCACCACTTCCAGGAAACGGATCGCGGTGTAGGTGTAGTCCGAGGCAATCTCGTTGCCGTAGCGCAGGGCCTGGGCCTTGGCTTTTTCGGCGGAGATCTTTTCCCGCTCGGCTTGCTCGGCAATCGCCTGCTTGACCAGCGGCTGGTTCAGCAGGCCCTTGACCAGGTTGCGCCGGTGGGAAATGTCGGGGCCGATGACCGCTGCTTTCAGATTGCGGAAGTGCACCCGCAGGATCCGCTGGGCCATGCGTACAGTGCGCTCGTGGCCCTTGTCGTGTTCGATCAGCTCGCGCAGGTGGATCGGCGCGGAGAATTGCACGCGGGTCTTGCGCCCCAGAATCATGATGCTCAACAGGCGGCGCAGGCGCCCGGTGACGGCCCAACTGTCGGCGAACAACAGTTTCCAGGGGCTGGATTCGCTGTCGGGCGACTGCCCCCAGAACACGCTGACCGGGATGATCTGGGCGTCTTCGGCGGCATTGTGGGTCAGGGCGTCGACCAGTCGCGTCAGGGTGGGCGGCGCACCGCGCTTGTCCTGGCGGCCGATCCAGTCCGGCGCTGGCGTCAGGTAGAAAAACGCCGCCGGCTCCAGCAGGTTGCCCACCGAGACCGGCAGCACCGGACGGGGCAGGCCGGCCTTGGTGCATTCGGTGTCGAGCACCGCCAGGTCAGTGAGCGAAGGATCTTGCAGGACGTAGAACACCGGACGACTGCGGTCGAGGTTGAGGGTGAAGGACGACTGGTTGATCGTCTCGGAGCGAACCCAGAGATACAACAGTCGGCGCAGGGTGCCAAACACAAGACGGCGGAACGGGGAGCGGGTCATACGGCTTCTGCATGAGTGAATGGAATGGGGCGGGCGCCAGTGTGCCGGATTCGCCGAAAATCGGCAAAAAAGCGCCGAAGTAAAGTCAGTTGAGAGTTTTTGTGTCTGTCATATACTCGGCCAGTGACTGCCATGGCCTCCCTTATGGACGGCTGGACGGCAGCTAACGTTCGTACGGCTTTCCCTCGAAAAGCCGACTTAAAAATAAGAAGTGGGAGTGAGCATCATGGCAGCACGGGAAACCGGCAGTGTGAAGTGGTTCAACGACGCGAAGGGCTACGGCTTCATCCAGCGTGAAGGCGGGGCGGATGTGTTCGTGCATTACCGCGCCATCCGCGGTGAAGGCCACCGTTCACTGACCGAAGGCCAGCAGGTCGAGTACGCGGTCGTGGAAGGGCAGAAGGGCTTGCAGGCTGAGGATGTGGTGGGGTTGTAACCCGCATTCACTGCCTACACAAAAACCATTGTGGGAGCGAGCTTGCTCGCGATAGCGGTGTGTCAGTCACTTCTAATCTGGCTGATCTACCGCTATCGCGAGCAAGCTCGCTCCCACATTGGCTCCTCGGTGGGCTGGAAGTCAGCGTTACGCCGTCTTCCAGGTAATTTCTTCTTCCCCATCGGCGCTGATGCGAATCCAGCGGTCCGCCGATTCCTCGCCTTCTTCCTCGACCCATGACCCAGGCGCGCAGCGTACTTCGACGTTCAGTGCGGCGAAGGCGGCGCGGGCGCAGGCGATGTCGTCTTCCCACGGGGTCTGGTCACTTTCCAGGTACAGGCTGTTCCATTTGCCCACGGCCTTGGGCAGCCAGGTCACCGGGATATTGCCGGCCTTGCACTTGTAGGTCTGGCCTTTCTGCACCCAGTCGCTGCACGGGCCCAGGGCCTGGCCGAGCCAGGCGGCGATGGCCTTGTGGTCGACGTCGGCGTCTTTGAGGTAAATCTCGATATCGGGTTGGCGCATGGATGTCCTCGCTGCGGTCTTGAAAAATCCATTCGCGGATTTAACGGGGCCCGAGCGGTTGCCCGGGACCGGAATCAAAAGGTTATTGAAGAACGAAATAATCGTAGCGCATCGACACCGTGACCTCGAACGGCTCGGCCTGCTCGATCACGCTGGCACGGCGTTCGGCACTGGCGCGCCAGCCGTGGGGCGTCATGGCCAGCAGGTTGGCGCGGTCCTGGCCACTGTCGAGGGTCAGCTTGAATTCGAGGGTTTCGCTGTGATCCAGCACCATGCCCGGCGGCACCAGGGCCAGGTGCTTGTCGTCGGTGTATTCGCGCACTTCGTCGTACAGGCGCTCGCGCAGTTCCATCAGGTGGCCGGCGGTGGGGCCGACTTTCATCAGGCCGCCGCCGGGGCTGAGCAAGCGCTTGGCCTCCTGCCAGTCCAGCGGACTGAACACGCTGGCCAGGAACTGGCAGCAGCCGTCCGTCAGCGGCACCCGGGCCATGCTGGCGATCAACCAGGTCAGCTGCGGGTTGCGTTTGCAGGCGCGCTTGACCGCCTCGCGGGAAATGTCCAAGGCATAGCCATCGGCCTGGGCCAACGCCTCGGCGATCTGCGCGGTGTAGTAGCCCTCGCCACAGCCAATGTCCAGCCAACGCCCAGGCGCGCGTTCGGCGGCCAGTTCGGCCAGGCGCCGGGCGACCGGGGCATAGTGCCCGGCGTTGAGGAAGTCGCGGCGGGCTTCGACCATCGCCTGGTTGTCGCCGGGGTCGCGGCTGTTCTTGTGCTGCACCGGCAGCAGGTTCAAGTAACCCTGCCGTGCGCGGTCGAAGCGGTGGCCGGCCGGGCACACCACGCCGTTGTCCACCGCGTTCAGCGGTTCACTGCAGATCGGACAGGCGAGCATCAGGCGAGCAACTTGATCAGCGTCTTGTAGTAGATCTCGGTCAGCACGTCGAGATCGGCGGCCAGCACACGCTCGTTGACCTGGTGGATGGTCGCGTTGACCGGCCCCAGTTCCACCACTTGCGTGCCCATGGTGGCGATGAAGCGACCGTCGGACGTGCCGCCGCTGGTGGACGCTTGGGTCTCGCGCCCGGTGACGTCCTTGATGCTCGACGATACGGCGTCGAGCAGTGCACCGGGTTCGGTGAGGAACGGCAGGCCGGACAGTGCCCAGTCGATGTGCCAATCCAGCTGATGCTTGTCGAGGATATCGGCAACGCGCTGTTGCAGGCCTTCGACGGTGGACTCGGTGGAAAAGCGGAAGTTGAACACCGCCACCAGGTCACCGGGGATCACGTTGGTCGCGCCGGTGCCGGAATTGAGGTTGGATATCTGGAAACTGGTCGGCGGGAAGAAGTCGTTGCCGTGGTCCCAATGCTCGGCGGCCAGTTCGGCCAAGGCGGGCGCGGCCAGGTGGATCGGGTTCTTCGCCAGGTGTGGATAAGCCACGTGGCCTTGCTTGCCGCGCACGGTCAACTTCGCGCCGAGGGAACCGCGCCGGCCATTCTTGACCACATCGCCCACCAGCGTGGTGCTCGACGGCTCGCCGACGATGCACCAGTCCAGTCGCTCCTGGCGGGCCTTGAGGCGCTCGATCACGGCTTTGGTGCCGTGGTGGGCCGGGCCTTCTTCATCGCTGGTGATCAGGAAGGTCAGCGAGCCCTTGTGGTCCGGGTAGTCGGCGACGAACCGTTCGGCCGCCACGACCATCGCCGCCAGGCTGCCTTTCATGTCCGCCGCGCCACGGCCGCAGAGCATGCCCTGTTCGTCGATGACCGCATCGAACGGGTCGAGTTGCCAGGCCTGCACCGGACCGGTCGGCACCACGTCGGTGTGCCCGGCGAAGCACAGCACCGGACCGTCATGCTTGCCATGGCTGGCCCAGAAGTTATCCACATCCTCGATGCGCATCGGCTCGAGCGTAAAGCCCGCATTGCCCAGGCGCTGCATCATCAGTTTCTGGCAATCGGCATCCACCGGCGTCACGGACGGACGGCGGATCAGGTCGCAGGCGAGTTGCAGGGTCGGCGAGAGGTCGGCGTGGGCCGTCATGAAAGCTCCGGGAATATAGTGTGAACGCAAGGCTTGTGCAGGCGCGGGCTGGCTCGCGCAAAATGGCGGTTATCTTATAGCAAAACGACCACCATGGGCCCCTGGTGCGGGACAGGTGGAACACAAAACCTGTGGGAGCGAGCTTGCTCGCGATGGCGGTGGATCAGTAGCGCTGGTGTTGACTGACACGCCGCCATCGCGAGCAAGCTCGCTCCCACAAGGGAAATTGGTGGGATTCAATTCGCGAACAGCTCGAATTGCCACGGCAAAGCCCTATAATGCGCGCCGGTTTTTGGGGTAATGGTCATGAGTACAGAAGATCCACGGTTTGCCGGTATCGCCCGCTTGTATGGCATCGAAGGCCTGGAGCGCCTGCGGGCGGCCCATGTGGCGATTGTCGGGGTTGGCGGTGTCGGCTCCTGGGCGGCGGAAGCCATTGCCCGTTGCGGCGTGGGCGAGATCTCGCTGTTCGACCTGGACGATGTCTGCGTGAGCAACGCCAACCGTCAGTTGCACGCCCTGGACAGCACCGTCGGCAAGCCCAAGGTCGAGGTCATGGCCGAGCGGCTGCGTGGGATCAACCCCGACTGCACCGTGCATGCGGTGGCCGACTTCGTCACCCGCGACACCATGGCCGAGTACATCACGCCGAACATCGACTGCGTGATCGACTGCATCGACAGCGTCAACGCCAAGGCTGCGCTGATCGCCTGGTGCAAGCGCCGCAAGATCCAGATCATCACCACCGGCGGCGCGGGCGGGCAGATCGACCCGACGCTGATCCAGGTCTGCGACTTGAACCGTACGTTCAACGATCCGCTGGCCTCCAAGGTGCGCTCCACCTTGCGCCGCGACTACGGTTTCTCCCGCACCGTGACCCGCCACTACAGCGTGCCTTGCGTGTTCTCCACCGAACAACTGCGCTACCCGAAACCGGACGGCAGCATTTGCTTGCAGAAGAGTTTCGTCGGCGACGGCGTCAAGCTCGACTGCGCCGGCGGGTTTGGCGCGGTGATGATGGTCACGGCGACGTTCGGCATGGTCGCGGCGACCAAGGCTGTGGATAAGATCGTGGCGGGCGTGCGGCGGCCGGCGGATAGGGTCAAGCCTCAGGATTGAGGGTGGGGCTGATGGCCCCTTCGCGAGCAAGCTCGCTCCCACATGGGATCTGGCTGAATGCAGTATTTGCGTACACCCAAATCCCCTGTGGGAGCGAGCTTGCTCGCGATGGCGGTTACTGAGTCAACTCAAACATCCGCTTTAACACCGCATTCAAGCCATTGCTACGCGACGGCGACAACTGCCGCGACAACCCCAGCTGATTGAACCAGTCCGGCAAATCCACCTGCTGCAACTCTTCAGCGGACAAACCGTTGACCCGCGCCAACAGCAACGCCACCAGCCCACGGATCAACCGCGCATCGCTGCTGGCAGAGAACTGCCAGTACCCGTCCTGCAGCCGACCCACCAACCACACCTGACTTTCACAACCGTGGACCAGGTTAGCGTCGCATTTGTCCGCATCGCTCAACGGCGGCAAACGTTCGCCCCATTGCATCAGCAGTCGGGCGCGTTGTTCCCAACCTGACGCGTCCTGGAAAATCTGCAGCGCTGTGGCAGCCTCGGCGGGCAGGTTCATCGGAGCATCTCCAGGGCCTGGTCCAGGGCCTCGAAGAAACGTTCGAGATCGGCGGAGTCGTTGTACAGCGCCAGCGACACCCGGATCGCCCCGGACAGCTTCAAATGCTTGAACAACGGCATCGCGCAGTGATGCCCGGCGCGCACGGCGATACCTTGCTCGGTCAGCAGGTGCGCCAGGTCGGCGTTGTGGATGCCTTCGACCACGAAGCTGACCAGGGCCAGGCGCGGGTTGCCCACCAGGCGAACGCCGTTGCGGGCCAACAGGCCATGGAGCAGGTAGTCATGCAGCGCTGCCTCATGCTCGATGACCGCCTGCGGGTCGAGGTCGGACAGGTAATCCAGGGTCGCCCCCAGGCCGATCACGCTGGCGATCGGCGGCGTGCCCGCTTCGAAACCCAGCGGCGCAGGGCGGAAGCTGGCGCTGTGGTAATCGGCCTGTTGCACCATTTCGCCGCCGAACTGCCAATGACGCAGGTTGCCAAGGGCTTCGGTACGGCCAAACAGCACGCCCAGCCCGTCGGGGCCGTAGAGTTTGTGGCTGGAAAACACATAGAAGTCGCAGCCCAGCGCCTCGACGTCGTGGCGACCATGGACCACGCCCTGGGCGCCGTCGATCACCGTCAGCGCGCCCTGGGCCTTGGCCAGCGCCAGCAGCGCCGGCACCGGCTGCCAGGCCCCGAGCACATTGGATAACTGGCTCACCGCCAGCAAGCGCGTACGCGGGCCGATCAGTTCGGCGGCGGCGCCAGGGTCGATCACCCCGTTGGCATCCAGTGGCAGTACCACCAGGGTCAACGAACGGCGCTCGGCCAGTTGCTGCCACGGCAGCAGGTTGGCGTGGTGTTCCAGGGCGCTGATGACGATCTCATCGCCCGGGTTGAATAAGTGTTCCAGCCCGTAGGCCAGCAGGTTCAGCGCCGAAGTGGCGCCGTGGGTGAAGACGACTTGCCCGCAGTTTCCGGCATTGAGCCATTGCGAGACCTTGAGGCGGCTGTCCTCGAACGCCTGGGTGGCATGGGCGCCCGGCAAATGTTGAGCACGGTGCACGTTGGCCGCGCCATTAGCGTAGTAATGCGTCAGGGCGTCCAACAGGGCTTGGGGTTTTTGCGTGGTGGCGGCGCTGTCCAGGTAGGTCTGGCCTTGCCGTTGCAGGGCGGCGATGGCCGGGAAATCGGCACGCCAGGGGGATTGGATCAACATGCTTTCGGGCCCTGCTGGAGGTACGCCGGCCCCTGTGGGAGCAAAGCTGCTCCCACAGGTGGGGTGTGAAGCGGCTTAGTTGTGGGCGTGCAGTGCTTCGTTCAGCTCGATGGCCGATTTGTGCGTCTTGCATTCCACCGCACCGGTTTCGGAGTTGCGGCGGAACAACAGGTCAGGCTGGCCGGCCAGGTCGCGGGCCTTGACCACTTTGACCAGTTGGTTGTTTTCGTCCAGCAGCTTCACTTTGGTGCCGGCGGTCACGTACAGGCCCGACTCCACGGTGTTGCGGTCGCCCAGCGGGATACCGATACCGGCATTGGCGCCGATCAGGCAGCCTTCGCCAACCTTGATCACGATGTTGCCGCCGCCCGACAGGGTGCCCATGGTCGAGCAACCGCCGCCCAGGTCCGAACCCTTGCCGACGAATACGCCCGCCGAAACACGGCCTTCGATCATGCCCGGGCCTTCGGTGCCGGCGTTGAAATTGACGAAACCTTCGTGCATCACGGTGGTGCCTTCGCCGACATAGGCGCCCAGGCGGACCCGCGCGGCATCGGCGATACGCACGCCGGCCGGAACCACGTAGTCGGTCATTTTCGGGAACTTGTCCACCGAGAACACTTCCAGCAGCTCGCCACGCAGGCGGGCTTCGAGCTGGTGCTCGGCCAGTTCGCTCAAGTCGATCGCGCCCTGGCTGGTCCAGGCCACGTTCGGCAGCAGAGGGAAGATGCCGGCCAGGTTCAGGCCATGAGGCTTGACCAGACGATGGGACAGCAGGTGCAGCTTGAGGTAAGCCTCAGGCGTGGAAGACAGTTGGGCATCTTCGGCCAGCAGCGTGGCGACCAGCGGCTTGTGGCTTTCGGCCAGGCGAGTCAGCAGCGCGGCTTGTGCGGCATCGACGCCCTTGAGGGCTTCTGCCAGTTGCGAGGCCTGGGCGGTGGTGAAGGTGATGGCCTGGTTGCCTTCGCTGTAGCCAAGGATTGGCGCGATGGCTGCGACGATGTCAGCCGACGGGTTGAGCAGCGGCTGTGCGTAGAACACTTCCAGCCAGGCGCCTTGACGGTTTTGAGTGCCGACACCGAAGGCCAGGCTGAACAGGGTAGTGGACATGAAATTACCTCTACAAAATGGACTGGGCAGGCTTACTTGATCTCTGCCGCATAAATATCTGGCTTGAAGCCAATCAGGGTTCGGTCACCGAGGTCAAGCACCGGGCGCTTGATCATCGAGGGTTGGGCGAGCATCAGTTCGATGGCTTTCGGCTGGTCGAGATCGGCTTTGCGTTCGTCGTCGAGTTTGCGAAAGGTCGTACCGGCACGGTTCAACACCACTTGCCAGCCATGCTCGTTGCACCATTGGGTCAGGTGCTCACGGTCGATGCCGGCAGTTTTGTAGTCGTGAAAGTCGTAGTGCACAGCGTGATCATCGAGCCAGGTGCGCGCCTTTTTCATCGTGTCACAGGCTTTGATGCCGAAAAGGTGCAACGTTTTGCTTGAATCGGTCAAGGAACTGCCCCCTTTGCAGGTGCTGAAAATAAAAGGTGAAGGATTATGCCATGACCGGACGGTTTCGCGACGGCCTAGATCGGTATGCCCCCAAACCTCTGGGCGAGCCTGTGGGAGCAAAGCTTGCTCGCGATACAGACGACACGGTTCAACTGCAAGACCGGGCCACCGTTCATCGCGAGCAAGCTTTGCTCCCACAGGCTCATTGCCACAGGGCAGGGCTGCGACATAGGTACAACGGCCAGACCCATGCTAAGGGGCTAATATGGCACTTCAACGGCAAGCTGTTGCCGGATGTGTGTTGCTGTCATTGGAAAACCGTCATGCAAAGCGCCTATACCGTCCTGATCCTGTTAATGCTGGTGGGCGTGTCGCGCCTGATCGGGCGGTTGATCCCGCTGCCGTTGCCCCTGGTGCAGATTGGTGCTGGCGCGGTGCTGGCCTGGCCCTCGCTGGGGCTGCATGTGGCGCTTGATCCCGAGTTGTTCCTGTTTCTGTTCCTGCCGCCGCTGCTGTTCTCCGATGGTTGGCGCATGCCCAAGCGTGAACTCTGGCGCCTGCGCGGGCCGATCCTGACGCTGGCGGTGGGATTGGTGCTGTTTACGGTAGTTGGGGCGGGGTATTTCATTCATTGGCTGCTGCCCGGTATCCCGTTGCCGGTGGCCTTCGCCCTGGCTGCCGTGCTGTCGCCGACCGACGCGGTGGCGGTGTCGGCGATTGCCCGTGACCGCCTGCCTGCGCCGTTGATGCACATGCTCCAGGGCGAGGCGCTGATGAACGATGCGTCGGGCCTGGTGACCTTCAAGTTCGCCTTGGCGGCGGCGATCACCGGCGTGTTTTCCCTGGCGGGCGCGAGCCTGACCTTTGTCCTGGTGGCGATCGGTGGATTGTTGGTGGGCGTGGCCTTGAGTTGGCTAGTAGGCCGCTTGCGGGCCTGGATGATTGCCCGGGGCTGGGACGATCCGGCCACCCACGTAGTATTCATGTTGTTGCTGCCGTTCGCGGCCTATGTGCTGGCTGAACGCTTAGGGGCCTCGGGGATTCTCTCGGCGGTGGCGGCGGGGATGATGCAGAGCTGGCTCGACCTGCTGCCGCGCCAGACCGGCACGCGGTTGCTCAATCGCAGCGTCTGGTCACTGTTGGAATTTGCCTTCAATGGCTTGATCTTCCTGCTGCTGGGCCTGCAATTGCCGGACATCATCAAGGCAGTGACCAGCCACGAAACCACGTTGTGGCCGACGTTGCTCTACCGCTGCCTGGACTTGGTGGCGATTTTCCTGGTGTTGCTGGTGCTGCGGTTTGTCTGGGTGCAAAGCATCTGGCGCTTGTCCGGGCTGCTGCGGCGCTGGCGCGGCAAAGGCGAGTTGACCTTGGTGCCGGACGCGCGCTCCTGCTGGCTGCTGACTTTTGGCGGCGTGCGTGGGGCGGTGACACTGGCTGGCGTGCTGTCGGTGCCGTTGCTGCTGGGGGCGGGCGAGCCGTTTCCCGAGCGAGATCTGCTGATCTTCATTGCCGCCGGGGTGATCCTGCTGTCGCTCATTGCTGCCTGCATCGCCTTGCCACTGCTGCTGCGTGGCATCGAGAAAAGCCCCGACGACAAGCGCCGTAATGAAGTCCGCGAGGCCTGGCGCAAAACCGCTGAAGCGGCGATTCATGCACTGGAAGTGGAAGAGCCGACCGAAGCGACCAGTACGCCGGATGCGGCCCAGGCGGCGCTGGCGACCGAGGTCAAGGCGCGGTTGATGTCTGAGTATCGCCATCAGTTGGAGGTGTTCAACGACTCCGCCGAAGCGCAGGCGCTGGCGTTCGAGATGGACCTGTTGGAACGCCGGCTGCGCTTGAAGGCTTATCGGGCGCAGCGGCTGGAGCTGTACCGGCTCAGTCGTCATCATCAGATTGGGGATGATGTGCTGCGTGAGGTGCTGGGGGAGTTGGATTTGGCGGAGGCGAATTTGGGGTTGGGTAAATAGCAGCCATGGCGCAAAGCTAATTGTGGCGAGGGGATTTATCCCCGTTGGACTGCGCAGCAGTCCCAAAACAGTCAATTCAAGCTGCCTGATACTGCGCGTTGTTCGGTTTTAGGGCTGCTACGCAGCCCAGCGGGGATAAATCCCCTCGCCACAGGGGAGATCCAACCACTTTGCGGATCTTAAGCATTTCAGGCGCAACAAAGCCCGGCGTGCCTAGTCCTCATAGAAAGCAAAGCCGCCCGAAGGCGGCTTCAATCGACACGCAACTGAGCTTGCTTGGCCCCGTCTGCGTGGCTGGGTCAACCCCGAGAGGGACCGAGACTCCTGCCAGCTTTCGCTGGTGACGAGGGTGATCATGGCCACAGGTAATAGCGAATTCAAGCCAGCTTGATTCTTGAAACAGGACTGCGTGAGATTTGTTGAGGTGCTTAGCCAGTGAAATCAATGGCTTGCTTTATGGAGGTGCGTTTTATTTCTTTTCTTGTCTGAGCAAGTGATTGTGGTCTGTCAGACGCGCCGAAGTTTCCGACAAGTTTTTAAGGTTGTCCGTCGGAAGCGAGGGCTCTAGCCTCTGGGTGTCGCTGCCAATTCAGCGACCGGACGTGAGAATCCGATCCTCCCTAGTAGGCGCGTAGGCGCCGACCATATAAAGTGCAGGCGCTTTTCGTCTGGGCACTATGTTATGGCGGCTGTGCGCGGGCATGCTTCGGCATGGCCGGGCTTCCTAGGGGCTTGGATTCTCACCCCGCGTACGGCTGCCACCCTCCGGTCCGTGAGAAGACTCGGTGGCGGCTCCCAATTTCCCTAGGAGCAATAGCATGACTAAAGAAACGCCTAATCCTCCAAAACCGGCCTCCACTTTCCCCTACGGCGACTACGCCCCCGAAAAGCTGCAAGAAGCCGCTGATCGTGCGCTGGACCATTACCTCAAACCTGACGACAGCGAGCCAGAATCCAAGCCCCCAGTGCAGTTATTCACTGTGGCTGACGGTATCGACACCGAAGTGTTGCTGGCCAACCTCAGTGAAACCCTGGCTTCGGCCAATGCAATGCTCAACGACCTTGCCTTCGATCAGGACGGCTCGCGACGACATGTAGCATTGGGGGTGGCCCAGATGATTGAGTTGGGGATGTTGTTGGCGAACAAGTGCCTGGACCGGATAGAGCTTCGGACTTGATGCAATAAGTGCCGGCCTCATCGCGAGCAAGCTTTGCTCCCACAGGGGATTTGTGGTGTTCACAGATATGGGGGCGACACCAAGCCCTTGTGGCGAGGGAGCTTGCTCCCGCTGGGGCGCGAAGCGGCCCTGAAACCGGGCAACGCGGTACGTCAGGCAGATTGAGT
This sequence comes from Pseudomonas sp. Lb2C2, assembly GCF_052112205.1. Lineage (NCBI taxonomy): Bacteria > Pseudomonadati > Pseudomonadota > Gammaproteobacteria > Pseudomonadales > Pseudomonadaceae > Pseudomonas > Pseudomonas sp. Lb2C2. The sequence continues at coordinate 453,521 of NZ_JAUTYW010000002.1, forward strand.
TGGCTGCTTCAGGGGCCGCTGCGCAGCCCAGCGGGAGCAAGCTCCCTCGCCACAACAGCGGTCCGCTTCAGCGCGATACAGTCATCAACCCCGACGTTGGATGAACGCGCGAATCCGCTCGGCCGCTTCCACGCATTCAGCCAATGGCGCAACCAAGGCCATGCGCACGCGCCCGGCGCCTGGGTTGACGCCGTCCACGTCGCGGGACAGGTAGGAGCCCGGCACGACCGTCACGTGTTCCTGTTCGAACAGGTCCCGGCAGAACGCCGCATCATCGCCCGCTACGTTCGGCCACAGGTAGAAGCTGCCATCGGGACGCTGTACGTCCAGCACCGGGCTGAGGATCTCCAGCACGGCGTCGAATTTCTCGCGGTACAGCGCGCGGTTGGCCCGGACGTGCACTTCGTCGTTCCACGCCGCAATGCTCGCCAGTTGCGTCTGCACCGGCATCGCGCAGCCGTGGTAGGTGCGGTACAGCAGGAAGCCCTTGAGGATGTCGGCGTCGCCAGCCACGAAGCCGGAACGTAGGCCTGGCAGGTTGGAGCGCTTGGACAGGCTGTGGAACACCACGCAGCGCTTGAAATCCTTGCGACCGAGTTCGACGCAGGCGCTGAGCAGCCCCGGCGGCGGGGTTTGTTCGTCGAAGTACAGTTCGCTGTAGCACTCGTCCGCGGCGATGACGAAGTCATATTCGTCAGCCAGGGCGATGAGCTTCTTCAGTACATTCACCGGGATCAGCGCACCGGTCGGGTTGCCCGGGGAGCACAGGAACAGGATCTGGCAGCGTTTCCAGATGTCCGGCGAGACCGCATCGAAATCCGGGTTGAAGCCGTTCGCGTCCAGGCACGGCAGGTAGTGCGGCTTAGCCCCGGCCAGGAACGCCGCACCTTCGTAGATCTGGTAGAACGGGTTAGGGCTGACCACCAGGGCGTCGTCGCCACGGTTGACCACGGTCTGGGTGAAAGCGAACAGGGCTTCACGGGTGCCATTGACCGGCAGCACATGGCGCGCCGGGTCCAGCCAGCCGTTCGGCACGTTGAAGCGGCGCTCGCACCAGCCGGTGATGGCTTCACGCAGTTCCGGGATGCCGAGGGTGGTCGGGTACACGGCCATCTTTTCCAGATTGCTGGCCAGGGCTTCAGCCACGAAGCTTGGCGAGCGATGCTTGGGTTCGCCGATGGACAGGGCGATCGGGCGTTTGTCCGGATTGGGCGTGACGCTGCCAAGCAAGGCGCGGAGCTTTTCGAACGGGTAGGGCTGGAGCTGGTTCAGAGCGTTGTTCATCGAGGGCCTCGTCAATGTGGGCGCGGTCCTTGTGGGAGCGAGCTTGCTCGCGATAGCGGTGAGTCAGGCAGCATCAATGCTGGATGCTCCGTCGCTATCGCGAGCAAGCGTGCTCCCACAGAGGGAGATTGTTCGTTTAGATGCTGATGCGTGTCATGTGAGCATCGGGTTCCTGGTTGACGCTCAAATGCCGCACAATCGCTTCCTGCAGGCGGCTGCACAGCTGCGGATCGGACAGCGGCTGGTTGTGAGCGTCGGTGATGAAGAAGACGTCTTCCACCCGTTCGCCGAGGGTGGCGATCTTGGCGTTTTGCAGCGACAGGTCGAACTCCAGGAAGATATGGCCGATCCGCGCCAGCAGGCCCGGGCGGTCCGGGGCGCTGAGTTCCAGCACGGTGACCTGGCGCTGGGCGTCGTTGTGGATCGTCACCTGGGGTGCGAAGGCGAAATGCTTGAGCTGGCGTGGCACCCGGCGCTGGATGATGGTCGGGTAGTCTGCCGGGTTGCGCAGGGCTTCGGTCAGGCCGTCGCGAATCTGCTTGACCCGCGCCGGGTTGTCGCCAATCGAGTCGCCGTCGGTGTCGAGCACGATGTAGGTGTCGAGGGTGAACTGGCTGCTGGAGGTAATGACCCGGGCGTCATGGATGTTGAGGTTGAGCTGGTCCATCGCCGCCACGGTCACGGCGAAGAAGTCGTGCTGGTCCGGGGCGTAGATGAAGATCTGCGTGCCACCCTCGAACTCGCGCTGGGTGGTTTCCTTGATCAGCACCAGCGGCCCGCCATCGGCCGGTTGCTGCAGGATCGCGTCGCTGTGCCAGGCCACGTCGCCGGCGGTGTGGCGCAGGAAATAGTCGTCGCCCAATTGCGACCAGAGCTGCTCGACGTCGTCCGGGTCGGTGCCACCGCGCACCAGGATGTCCAGGGCCGCACTTTGGGTGCGACGAATCTGCTCTTCGCGGTCCACCGGGTTTTCCAGGCCGCGGCGCAAGGCGCGCTTGGTCTCGGTGTAGAGCTGGCGCAACAGGCTGGCGCGCCAGGAATTCCACAGGCTCGGGTTGGTGGCGTTGATGTCGGCCACGGTCAGCACGTAGAGGTAATCCAGGCGTGTTTCATCGCCGACGATCTGGGCGAAGTCGTGGATCACCTGCGGGTCGGACAAATCCTTGCGTTGGGCGGTGGTCGACATCACCAGGTGGTTCTGCACCAGCCAGACGATCAACCGGCTGTCCCACAGGGGCAGTTGATGGCGCTGGCAGAACGCTTCGGCATCCACCGCACCAATCTCGGAGTGGTCGCCCTGGCGGCCCTTGCCGATGTCGTGGTACAGCCCGGCCATATAGATAAGCTCAGGCTTGGGCAGCTTGCCCATGAGCTTGCTGGCCAGCGGGAATTTCTCCGACACCTGGGTGTACTGGAGCTTACGCAGGTGCTTGATCAGGTTCAGGGTGTGGGCATCGACCGTATAGATGTGGAACAGGTCGTGTTGCATTTGCCCGACGATGAAACCGAACTCCGGCAGATAACGTCCGAGGATCCCGTAGCGGTTCATCCGGCGCAGGTTGCGGTGCACGCCGATCCTGCACTTGAACAACTCGATGAACAGGCTGGTGTTGCGGATGTCGTTACGGAAATCTTCATCGATCAGATGACGATTTTCCCGCAGCTGGCGAATGGTGTCGGCGCGTACGCCCTTGATTTCCGGCTGCTGGGCCATGAGCACGAAGATTTCGAGCATGGCGAAGGGCGTGCGGCGGAACACATAGTCGTGACGCGCTTCGATGTAGCCGTCGTGCAGTTGGAAACGTGAGTTGATCGGCTGCGGCGGTTCTTCATCCTCGGGGGCGAGGATGACTTCCTCGAAGTGCTGGATGATCAGTTCGCTGAGCTGGGCAATGCTCATCACCACCCGGTAGTACTGCTGCATGAAGTTTTCGATGGATTGCTTGGCATCCTGCCCTTCGAAACCCAGCAGGCTGGCGATGGAGCGCTGGTGGTCGAACAGCAGGCGGTCCTCGGAGCGCCCGGCGAGCATGTGCAGGGCGTAGCGGACCTTCCACAAAAATTCCTGGGAGGAGGCCAGCAAGGCGTTTTCGCTTTCCACCAAAAAGCCTTCGCCGGCCAGGGCGCGCAGGTTCAGCGTCCCGTACTGGCGGCGGGCGACCCAGAGGATGGTCTGGATGTCCCGCAGCCCGCCGGGCGAGCCCTTGACGTTGGGCTCCAGGTTGTATTCGGTGTCGTTGTACTTGTGGTGGCGGGCCTTCTGCTCGGCGTGCTTGGCCAGGAAAAAATCCTTGCTGGGCCACATGTGCGTCGTGCTGGTGACGTCGAGCATGCGCTGGCGCAGGTGCTCGGGGCCGGCGATGGTGCGGCTTTCCATCAGGTTGGTGATCACCGTCAGGTCGGCGCGGGCCTCGTCGGCGCATTCCTGCACCGAGCGCACGCTCTGGCCGACTTCCAGGCCAATGTCCCACAGCAGCGTCAGGAACCGCTCGATGGAGTCGCGGAAAACTTCATGATCGGCGCTGTCCAGCAGGATCAGCAAGTCGATGTCGGAGTAGGGGTGCAGCTCGCCACGTCCATAGCCGCCCACCGCCACCAGGGCGATGTCGGCGTCTTCGCTCCAGTCGAACTGCTCCCAGGCCTTTTGCAGGATGTTATCGACGAACCAGGCGCGGTCCTCGATCAGCCGACGAATGTCCCGACCATTGCGAAAGCGCTGGTCGAGCACTTCGTGGGCCTGGCGGATCGCCTTCTTGAACGCCGAGATGGGGCTTGCCTTCAGGGCCAGTTCAGCCTGGAACTGGCCGCGGTCGAAGAGTTCGGGATCCACCTGCGGCATTGAATGGCTTTCCTTTCTATCTATATCTATAGGCTGGGTTCGGATCAGGCGGAAACGCGAGGGATGGTGTCATCGCTGCGCAGGGTGAAGATCTCGTAGCCGGTCTCGGTGACCAGCAAGGTGTGTTCCCACTGGGCCGACAGCTTGCGATCCTTGGTGATGGCGGTCCAGCCGTCGCCCAGCACCTTGGTGTCGGCGCGGCCCTGGTTGATCATCGGCTCGATGGTGAAGGTCATGCCGGCCTGCAGTTCCATGCCAGTGCCGGCACGGCCGTAGTGCAGGATCTGCGGTTCTTCGTGGAACACCTTGCCGATGCCGTGGCCGCAGAACTCGCGCACCACCGAGAAGCCGTTCTTCTGCGCGTGCTTCTGGATCACTTCGCCGATGTCACCCAGGCGGCAGCCCGGTTTCACCAGTTCGATGGCCATGTACATGCATTCCTGGGTGACCTTGGACAGGCGCTCGGCCCACTCCGGCACGTTGCCGACATGGAACATGCGGCTGGTGTCGCCGTGAAAACCATCCTTGATGACGGTGACGTCGATGTTCAGGGTGTCGCCATCCTTCAACGGTTTTTCGTTGGGGATGCCGTGGCAGACCACGTGGTTGATCGAGGTGCAGATCGACTTCGGGAAGCCCTTGTAGTTGAGCGGGGCCGGGATGGCTTTCTGCTCGTTGACGATGTAGTCATGGCAGATGCGGTCCAGTTCTTCGGTGGTCACGCCAGGCTTGACGTAGTCGGCGATCATCTCCAGCACATCGGCGGCGAGTTTGCCGGCGACACGCATTTTGGCGATGTCCTCGGCAGTCTTGAGGGTAACGGTCATACAGGCTCTCTCTGCGCCCGACGGCGCTGTTCAAAACGAAATGGGCGGCGGATGATGCTTCACGTGGCCCTGAAAGAGGCGATTCTAACAGACGATCAGCGCAAATCCGCGTCCACATGCATCGCTTCTCTCTATAAGGGTGTGCATCCACTGCCCATGAAAGGGCTGTGGGAGGGGCTCCTCACCAGGATTTCAGAATCCGTGTTCCGTTTTCGCCCTTGCTGTGGTATAAAATGCGCCGCTTTCCGGGGATGACCCCGCAAGCTTAAATCCACACACGTGTCGACACGATGACCTGGGTGCCTTCGGCTTATATAGCCGCTGGTTGGTCATTGGGATACGTGGAGGCCAAACCCGACTTATCAAGGAACTATCATGTCCCAAGTCAACATGCGCGATATGCTGAAGGCCGGTGTGCACTTCGGTCACCAGACCCGTTACTGGAACCCGAAAATGGGCAAGTACATTTTCGGCGCGCGTAACAAGATCCACATCATCAACCTTGAAAAAACCCTGCCAATGTTCAACGAGGCACTGACCTTCGTAGAGCGCCTGGCCCAGGGCAAAAACAAGATTCTGTTCGTCGGCACCAAGCGTTCCGCTGGCAAGATCGTTGCTGAAGAAGCAGCACGTTGCGGTTCGCCGTACGTCGATCACCGCTGGTTGGGCGGCATGCTGACCAACTTCAAGACCATTCGCGCTTCCATCAAGCGTCTGCGTGACCTTGAAGTCCAGTCCGAAGACGGTACTTTCGCCAAGCTGACCAAGAAAGAAGCGCTGATGCGCACTCGCGATCTTGAGAAGCTGGACCGCTCCCTGGGTGGTATCAAGGACATGGGCGGTCTGCCTGACGCACTGTTCGTGATCGACGTTGATCACGAGCGCATCGCGATCACCGAAGCCAACAAGCTGGGTATCCCGGTCATCGGCGTTGTCGACACCAACAGCAGCCCGGAAGGCGTTGACTACATCATCCCAGGCAACGATGACGCCATCCGCGCCATCCAGCTGTACATGGGTTCGATGGCTGACGCTGTTATCCGTGGTCGCAACAACGTGAATGGCGGCACCGAAGTCTTCGCTGAAGAAGCTCCGGCAGCAGCCGCTGAGTAATTGACGCCCTGGCGTTGACTCAGTAAGCAAAAAGGGGGCTTGGCCCCCTTTTTGCCACCTCGAAAACCATTTGCCGCCAGCGCAGTGACCTGTTTGTAACCTGCCGCGGCCTATAAGCAGTGGTTTTCCAGGAAGAATTGATCGCCCGTTCGATCGGGTGGAATGGTTGAAAACCTATCCAAGAGGATTTTGAAATGGCAGAGATTACTGCAGCGTTGGTCAAAGAACTGCGCGAGCGTACCGGCGAAGGCATGATGGATTGCAAGAAAGCCTTGACCAAGGCTGGCGGCGACATCGAGAAAGCCATTGATGACATGCGTGCTTCGGGCGCCATCAAGGCTGCCAAGAAAGCTGGCAACATTGCCGCTGAAGGCGCGATCGGCATCAAGGATGACGGTAAAGCTGCCGTTATCATCGAAGTCAACTCGCAGACTGACTTCCTGGCCCTGCAAGACGACTTCAAGGCATTCGTTGCTGCCAGTGTAGAAAAAGCATTCGCCGACAAACTGACCGACGCAGCTCCGCTGATCGCCGCTCAGGAATCGGCTCGTGAAGCCCTGGTTGCCAAAGTAGGCGAAAACGTCAACATCCGTCGTCTGGTTCGCGTCGAAGGTGATGTTGTCGGTTCCTACCTGCACGGCAACAAGATCGGTGTCGTCGTAGCCCTCAAAGGCGGCAGCGTCGAGCTGGCCAAAGACATCGCGATGCACGTCGCTGCCAGCAACCCTGAGTTCCTGCTGCCGTCGGAAGTTTCCGCTGATGCCATCGAGCGCGAAAAAGCCGTGTTCATGCAGCTCAACGAAGACAAGATCAAAGGCAAACCAGCCGAAATCGTTGAAAAAATGGTTGCTGGTCGTATCACCAAGTTCCTGGCTGAAGCCAGCCTGGTTGAGCAGGCGTTCGTCAAGAACCCTGAAATCAAGGTCGGTGAACTGGCCAAGAAAGGCGGCGCTGAAATCGTTTCCTTCACCTACTTCAAAGTGGGCGAAGGCATCGAGAAGCCAGTAGACAACTTCGCTGAAGAAGTTGCTGCTCAGCTGGCTGCCAGCAAGCAATAAGACAGTTTTTATAACTGTCGCCCTGAAGAGGCTGCCCGCTTAACGCGCGCAGCCTCTTTTTGGATGGGGATGCCGATTTTTATTGGTTTCCTATCGGAACTGGCTTACAAAGCCGTGTTCCGATGGCGCTGTGTCAGCGTCAAGCTAGAGTGAACGCAGGCTGAAAACAGCTTGCAAAGAATTTTCGAAAATACGCCGCAGGAGAGATTCGCAATGGCTCAGCAGGGCAGTGGTTATCAGGCTCGCTATAAACGCATTCTACTCAAGCTTAGCGGCGAGGCCCTGATGGGCTCGGAAGAGTTCGGGATCGATCCGAAAGTGCTGGATCGCATGGCCCTGGAAGTTGGCCAGCTGGTCGGGATCGGCGTTCAGGTCGGCCTGGTCATCGGCGGCGGCAACCTGTTCCGCGGCGCGGCGCTGAGCGCGGCCGGCATGGATCGGGTCACGGGCGACCACATGGGCATGCTGGCCACTGTGATGAACGCCCTGGCTATGCGTGACGCGCTGGAGCGTGCCAATATCTCGGCCATCGTGATGTCGGCCATTTCCATGGTAGGCGTGACCGACCACTACGACCGCCGCAAAGCCATGCGCCACCTCAATGCCAAGGAAGTGGTGATTTTTGCCGCCGGTACCGGTAATCCGTTCTTCACCACGGATTCGGCCGCCTGCCTGCGAGCGATCGAGATCGATGCCGATGTCGTGCTCAAGGCAACCAAGGTCGATGGCGTCTATACCGCTGACCCGTTCAAGGACCCGCATGCCGAGAAGTTCGATCATCTGACCTACGATGAAGTGCTGGATCGCAAGCTGGGTGTAATGGATCTGACGGCTATCTGCCTGTGCCGCGACCACAAGATGCCGCTGCGCGTCTTTAACATGAACAAGCCCGGTGCCCTGCTGAATATCGTCCATGGCGGCGCCGAAGGAACACTGATCGAGGAAGCTCAACAATGATCAACGAAATCAAGAAAGACGCTGAACAGCGCATGCAGAAATCCCTGGAATCCCTGGCGCACAACTTCGGTCGCATCCGCACCGGCCAGGCGCACCCGAGCATCCTCGAAGGCGTGATGGTGCCGTACTACGGCTCCGATACCCCGATCAAGCAAGTGGCCAACATCACCGTCAAGGACGCGCGTACCCTGCAGGTCGTGGCCTTCGAGCGCAACATGCTGGGCGCAGTCGACAAGGCCATCGGCAGTGCCGGCCTGAACCTGAACCCGACCAACCTGGGTGAGCTGCTGCTGATCTCCATGCCGGCCCTGACCGAGGAGACCCGCAAGGGCTTCACCAAGCAGGCTCGTGATGTGGCTGAAGACGCCCGTGTTGCCGTGCGCAACATTCGTCGTGACGCCAACAGCCAGCTCAAGGATCTGGTCAAGGAAAAGGAAATCAGCGAAGACGAGGAGCGTCGTGCCACTGGCGAGATCGACGACCTGACCAAGAAGTACGTGGCTAAGATCGACGCGGATTTGGCGCAGAAAGAAAAAGACCTGATGGCCGTATAAGGGTCTCGTTTTCATGGAAAAGACCAAGCAGGCCGTGCCGTTCGCGGTGCCGCGCCACGTGGCGATCATCATGGACGGCAATAACCGCTGGGCCAAGAAGCGCTTTATGCCTGGCGTCGCCGGGCACAAGGCGGGGGTCGATGCGGTTCGTGCGGTCATCGAAGTGTGCGCCGAGGCAGGGGTCGAGGTGCTGACCCTGTTCGCCTTCTCCAGCGAGAACTGGCAGCGTCCGGCCGATGAAGTCAGCGCCTTGATGGACCTGTTCCTCAAGGCCCTGCGTCGCGAGGCCAAGCGCCTCAACGAGAATCAGATCAGCTTGCGGATCATCGGTGATCGCTCGCGCTTCCATCCTGAGTTGCAGGCTGCGATGCGCGAAGCTGAGGCCGCGACGGCGGGCAGTGACCGGTTTGTCCTGCAGATCGCCGCCAATTATGGCGGTCAGTGGGATATTGCCCAGGCCGCCCAGCGGCTGGCACGAGAAGTCCAGGCCGGGCATTTGCGCCCGGAAGACATCACGCCGGAGCTGCTGCAGACCTGCCTGGCGACCGGCGACCTGCCGTTGCCGGACCTGTGCATCCGTACCGGTGGCGAACATCGCATCAGCAACTTCCTGCTCTGGCAGCTGGCGTATGCCGAGTTGTACTTCTCCGACCTGTTCTGGCCGGACTTCAAACACGAAGCCATGCGCACTGCGCTGGCCGATTTCGCTTCCCGTCAGCGTCGCTTCGGTAAAACGAGCGAGCAGATCGAAGCTGGAGCCCGGGTTTAATGCTTAAACAACGAATCATCACTGCCTTGATCCTGTTGCCCATCGCCCTGGGTGGTTTCTTCCTGCTCAAAGGTGCCGGTTTTGCGCTGTTCATCGGGCTGGTCGTGACCTTGGGGGCGTGGGAGTGGGCACGGCTGGCGGGTTTTCCTGCGCAGTCGGCGCGCGTGGCCTACGCAGCGGCCGTGGCGGCCATGCTGTTCATCATGTACGTGGTGCCTGGCCTCGGGCCTTGGGTGCTGGGTGCGGCGGTGCTGTGGTGGGCGACCGCGACCTTCCTGGTCCTGACCTATCCGCGGACTACCCATCATTGGGCCAACGCGGCGACCAAGCTGGTGATCGGCCTGTTGATCCTGCTGCCGGCCTGGCAGGGGCTGATCTGGATCAAGCAAGGCCCGCTGGGCAACTGGCAGATCATGGCCGTGATGGTGCTGGTCTGGGGTGCCGACATCGGCGCCTATTTTTCCGGCAAGGCCTTCGGCAAGCGCAAGCTTGCACCGAAAGTCAGTCCCGGCAAGAGCTGGGAAGGCGTCTATGGTGGGCTGGTCTTGAGCCTGGTGATCACCACTGTGGTCGGTTTCGTGCGGGACTGGACGGTCGCGCAATTGCTGATGGGCCTGATTGGCGCCGCCCTGATCGTCTTTGTATCGGTGGTCGGCGACCTGACCGAAAGCATGTTCAAGCGTCAATCCGGGATCAAGGACAGCAGTAACCTGCTGCCCGGTCACGGTGGCGTGCTGGATCGCATCGACAGTCTTACTGCTGCGATCCCGGTCTTTGCCGTGCTGTTGTGGATGGCGGCATCGTGAGTCGCCCCCAGCAGATCACGGTCCTTGGTGCGACCGGTTCGATCGGCCTGAGTACGCTGGACGTCATTGGTCGGCACCCGGAGCGTTACCAGGTGTTCGCCCTCAGCGGTTTCACGCGCTTGAGTGAATTGCTGGCGCTGTGCATACGCCACACGCCACGGTTTGCCGTGGTGCCTGAGGCTGGCCTGGCGCGGGGGTTGCAGGACGATCTGCGCGCAGCCGGTTTGCAAACCCGCGTGCTGGTGGGGGAGGAGGGCCTCTGCCAAGTGGCTTCCGACCCCGAAGTCGACGCCGTGATGGCGGCCATCGTCGGTGCGGCGGGCTTGCGCCCGACGCTGGCGGCGGTGGAAGCCGGCAAGAAGATTCTGCTGGCCAACAAAGAGGCGCTGGTGATGTCCGGCGCGCTGTTCATGCAAGCTGTGCGCAAAAGCGGTTCGGTGTTACTGCCCATCGACAGCGAGCACAATGCGATTTTTCAATGCATGCCGCAGGATTTTTCCCGTGGACTGGGCGCGGTAGGGGTTCGGCGGATTTTGCTGACAGCCTCCGGCGGTCCGTTCCGGCAGACACCGCTGGAAGAATTGGTGCATGTTTCACCCGAGCAGGCCTGTGCACACCCGAACTGGTCCATGGGGCGCAAGATTTCCGTGGATTCGGCCAGCATGATGAACAAGGGGCTGGAGCTGATCGAGGCCTGCTGGCTGTTCGATGCCAAGCCAGCCCAGGTCGAGGTGGTGATTCATCCCCAGAGCGTGATCCACTCCCTGGTGGACTACGTCGACGGTTCGGTGCTGGCCCAGTTGGGTAATCCAGACATGCGGACCCCGATCGCCAATGCCCTGGCCTGGCCGGAGCGCATCGACTCGGGTGTTGCCCCGCTGGACCTGTTCGCCATCGCTCGCCTGGATTTCCAGGCGCCCGATGAGCAGCGTTTCCCCTGCCTGCGCCTGGCGCGTCAGGCGGCCGAGGCGGGCAACAGTGCCCCGGCGATGCTTAACGCCGCCAATGAAGTGGCGGTTGCAGCGTTTCTCGATGGACGTGTCCGTTACCTCGAGATCGCGAGTATCATCGAGGAAGTCTTGAATCTCGAGGCCGTGGTTTCGGTCAATGACCTCGATACGGTATTTACGGCGGATGCCAGGGCTCGTGAGTTGGCGGGCCAATGGCTGCAGCGCCACGGGCGTTGAAGCTGCGATACGTTAGCCAGGGTTGCCCTGGACAGGATTGCGGAGAAAACAGATGAGCGCGCTCTATATGATTGTCGGCACCCTGATTGCCTTGGGGGTGTTGGTCACATTTCACGAATTCGGTCATTTCTGGGTCGCGCGGCGCTGTGGCGTCAAGGTCCTGCGTTTTTCCGTGGGCTTTGGCATGCCCTTGCTGCGCTGGCACGACAAGAAAGGCACCGAGTTCGTCGTGGCGGCCATCCCGCTGGGCGGCTACGTCAAGATGCTCGACGAGCGCGAAGGCGAAGTCCCGGCCGACCAGCTCGATCAATCCTTCAATCGCAAGAGCGTCCGTCAGCGTATCGCCATCGTCGCGGCGGGACCGATTGCCAACTTCCTGCTGGCCATGGTGTTTTTCTGGGGCCTGGCCATGCTGGGCAGCGAGCAGGTGCGTCCGGTCATTGGTGGGGTAGAGGCCGGCAGCGTTGCCGCCCGTGCCGGGCTGGGTGCCGGGCAGGAAATCGTTGCCATCGATGGGGAGCCGACGTCCGGCTGGGCGGCGGTCAATCTGCAATTGGTACGTCGCCTGGGTGAGAGCGGTTCGTTGCAATTGATGGTGCGCGAGCAGGGTTCCACGGTGGATTCGCCTCGCGAACTGATCTTGGACAACTGGCTCAAGGGTGCCGATGAGCCGGATCCGATCCGTTCCCTGGGGATCAAGCCATGGCGTCCGGCGTTGCCGCCGATCCTCGCCGAGCTCGATCCGAAAGGCCCGGCCCACGCCGCAGGCCTGAAGACCGGCGATCGGTTGCTGGCGCTCGACGGCCAGCCGGTCACTGACTGGCAGCAGGTGGTCGATTCGGTTCGCGTACGTCCTGATAGCAAAATTGTGCTTCGCGTCGAGCGCGAGGGGGCTCCAATCGACGTCCCGGTGACCCTGGCCGCCCGTGGCGAGAGCAAGGCGCCGACCGGTTACCTGGGTGCAGGTGTCAAGGCGGTCGACTGGCCGCCGGAAATGATCCGCGAGGTCAGTTTCGGCCCTGTGGCGGCGATTGGCGAGGGTGCGCGGCGTACCTGGACCATGAGCATCCTGACGCTGGACTCGCTCAAGAAAATGTTGTTCGGCGAGCTCTCGGTAAAAAACTTGAGTGGACCGATAACCATTGCTAAAGTGGCGGGCGCTTCTGCCCAGTCGGGCGTTGCTGATTTCCTGAATTTCCTTGCTTATCTGAGCATTAGCCTGGGGGTTCTGAATTTGCTGCCCATCCCGGTACTGGATGGGGGGCATCTGCTGTTTTATCTGATCGAGTGGGCGCGTGGTCGTCCCTTGTCGGATCGGGTGCAAGGTTGGGGGATACAGATCGGTATCAGCTTGGTGGTCGGGGTCATGTTGCTTGCCCTCGTCAACGATCTGGGTCGTCTGTAACGCTTCGCTGAATTGCGAATCTGCCGCATTTTGCGGCAGTTTGTTTATTGCCAGTTGGAATAAGAAAGGACTTCATGAAACGTCTGCTGCTAACTGCGGTTCTCACCGTATTGATGATCGCCGAAGTTCACGCCGAGTCCTTCACTATCTCTGATATTCGCGTCAATGGCCTCCAGCGGGTCTCCGCGGGTAGCGTCTTTGGTGCCTTGCCGTTGAACGTCGGCGAGCAGGCGGATGATCGGCGCCTGGTGGAATCCACGCGTGCGCTGTTCAAGACCGGCTTCTTTCAAGATATCCAACTGGGCCGTGACGGCAATGTCCTGGTGATCACGGTTGTCGAGCGTCCTTCTGTCGCCAGTATCGAGATCGAAGGCAACAAGGCGATCTCCACTGAAGACCTGATGAAGGGCCTCAAGCAATCCGGGCTGGCCGAAGGCGAGATCTTCCAGCGCGCCACCCTCGAAGGTGTACGTAACGAGCTGCAACGCCAGTACGTTGCCCAGGGCCGCTACTCGGCCACTGTCGACACCGAAGTGGTGCCGCAGCCGCGCAACCGCGTCGGCCTGAAGGTCAACATCAACGAAGGCACCGTGGCGGCCATCCAGCACATCAACGTGGTGGGCAACACGGTTTTCCCTGATGAAGACCTGATCGACCTGTTCGAACTCAAGACCACCAACTGGCTGTCGTTCTTCAAGAACGACGACAAGTACGCCCGTGAAAAACTCTCCGGTGACCTGGAGCGCCTGCGTTCCTACTATCTGGACCGTGGCTACATCAACATGGACATCGCTTCGACCCAGGTGTCCATCACCCCGGACAAGAAGCACGTCTACATCACCGTCAACGTCAACGAAGGCGACAAGTACACCGTTCGTGACGTCAAACTCAGCGGTGACCTGAAGGTCCCTGAAGACCAGGTCACGTCGTTGCTGCTGGTGCAGAAGGGCCAGGTGTTCTCGCGCAAGCTGATGACCACCACGTCCGAACTGATCACCCGTCGCCTGGGTAACGAGGGCTACACCTTCGCCAACGTCAACGGCGTGCCACAGCCGCACGATGAAGACCACACCGTCGACATCACCTTCGCCGTGGATCCGGGCAAGCGTGCCTACGTCAACCGCATCAACTTCCGTGGCAACACCAAGTCCGAAGACGAAGTGCTGCGCCGTGAAATGCGCCAGATGGAAGGTGGCTGGGCGTCGACCTACCTGATCGACCAGTCCAAGACTCGCCTGGAGCGCCTGGGCTTCTTCAAGGAAGTCAACGTCGAGACCCCGGCCGTGCCGGGCGTCGATGACCAGGTCGATGTGAACTACAGCGTCGAAGAACAGGCTTCCGGCTCGATCACCGCCAGCGTCGGTTTCGCCCAGAGCGCCGGCCTGATCCTCGGTGGTTCGATCACCCAGAACAACTTCCTGGGTACCGGTAACAAGGTCAGCATCGGCTTGACCCGCAGTGAATACCAGACCCGCTACAACTTCGGCTTCGTGGACCCCTACTGGACTGCAGACGGTGTGAGCCTGGGCTACAACGCCTTCTATCGCACCACTGACTATGACGAGCTGGACTCTGATATCTCCAGCTATGCGGTGGACAGCTACGGTGTCGGCGCCAACGTGGGCTACCCGATCAGCGAGACTTCGCGCCTGACGTTCGGTCTGACTGCCCAGCAGGACAAGATCAACACTGGTATATACACCGTTGATGAGATATTTGACTTCGTTGAGAAAGAAGGCGACAGCTACCTTAACTTCAAGGCCTCTGCCGGCTGGTCCGAGTCGACCCTGAACAAAGGTGTGCTGGCGACCCGTGGTCATTCCCAGAGTCTGGTGCTGGAAACAACTACGCCTGGCAGTGACCTGTCGTTCTTCAAACTCGACTACCGCGGCCAGCTGTTCCAGCCGTTGACCGACAACTACACCATGCGCCTGCATACTGAACTGGGCTATGGTGACGGCTACGGTTCGACCGACGGCCTGCCGTTCTACGAGAACTACTACGCGGGTGGTTTCAACTCGGTACGTGGTTTCAAGGACAGTACCCTTGGTCCGCGCAGTACTCCGAGTCAGGGCAACAATCCAGGCACCGTTCGCGACCCGGACCAGGATCCACTGCCGTTCGGCGGCAACGTCCTTATCCAGGGTGGTCTCGAGGTTCTGTTCCCGATGCCGTTCGTCAAGGATCAACGCTCCCTGCGTACCTCGGTATTCTGGGACGTGGGTAACGTTTTCGACTCCAGTTGCAGTGATACCACCAACGCCAACGGCACCAAGTCCAACACACAGTGCAACGACATCAGCCTGAGCAACCTGGCCAGTTCCGTGGGTGTGGGCGTGACCTGGGTTACCGCACTGGGCCCCTTGAGCTTCGCATTGGCGATGCCGATCAAGAAACCGGATGACGCTGAAACCCAAGTGTTCCAATTCTCTCTCGGCCAGACGTTCTAAGCGTCTGACCCATGACAACGACAATGGATTTTGTAGGAGTGCATCGTGCGTAAGTTGACTCAATTGGTTCTCCTGGCGACCGTACTGGTCGCAGGTCCGGCTTTTGCCGACATGAAGATCGCCGTACTGAATTATCAGATGGCCCTGCTGGAATCCGATGCGGCGAAGAAATACGCAGTGGATGCAGAGAAGAAATTCGGTCCGCAACTGACCAAGCTCAAGGGCCTGGAAAGCAGCGCCAAGGGCATTCAGGATCGTCTGGTGGCCGGTGGCGACAAGATGGCCCAGGGTGAACGCGAGCGTCTGGAGCTTGAGTTCAAGCAAAAGGCCCGTGACTTTCAGTTCCAGTCCAAGGAGCTGAACGAAGCCAAAGCTGTTGCCGACCGCGAAATGCTCAAGCAACTCAAGCCGAAACTCGACAGCGCTGTGGAAGAAGTCATCAAGAAAGGTGGTTTTGACCTGGTGTTCGAGCGTGGCGCAGTAATTGATGTCAAGCCTCAATACGACATCACGCGCCAGGTGATCGAGCGCATGAATCAGCTGAAGTAATCCATGACAGCGACTATCAAGCTCGGCCAGTTGGCCGAGTTCCTCGGCGCCACCCTGCGTGGCGACCCGGAGAAGGCAATTACTGGGCTAGCCACTTTGCAAGAGGCTGGCCCAGCTCAGTTGAGCTTTCTGGCAAATCCTCAATACCGCAAGTACCTGGCTGACAGCCGGGCGGCCGCGCTGTTGCTCAAGGCAGCTGATGCCGATGGGTTTGTCGGCGATGCCCTGATCGTGCCCGATCCGTACCTGGCGTATGCCCGCATTTCCCATCTGTTCGATCCCAAGCCGAAATCGGCTGCAGGTATTCATCCCAGCGCAGTGATCGCGGCAGATGCCGTGGTTGATCCCACAGCCAGCGTCGGCCCATTCGTGGTCATCGAAAGCGCGGCCCGAATCGGTGCCGGTGTCACGCTGGGTGCCCATTGCGTCATTGGCGCGCGCAGCGAAATCGGCGAAGGCGGTTGGCTGGCGCCACGGGTCACCCTGTACCACGATGTGCGCATCGGCAAGCGGGTAGTGATTCAGTCCGGCGCAGTGCTGGGCGGCGAAGGGTTCGGTTTCGCCAACGAGAAAGGCATCTGGCAAAAGATCGCCCAGATCGGCGGCGTCACCGTTGGCGACGACGTCGAGATCGGCGTCAACACCGCGATCGACCGCGGCGCCCTGGCCGACACGGTCATCGGCAATGGCGTCAAGCTCGACAACCAGATCCAGATCGCCCACAACGTCCAGGTCGGTGACCACACCGCCATGGCCGCCTGCGTGGGCATCTCCGGCAGCACCAAAATCGGCAAGCATTGCATGCTCGCCGGTGGCGTGGGGCTGGTGGGCCATATCGATATCTGTGACAACGTGTTCCTGACCGGGATGACCATGGTGACCCACTCGATTACCGAGCCAGGTGCCTACTCTTCCGGTACGGCCATGCAGCCGGCAGCCGAATGGCGCAAGAGCGCGGCGCGTATACGCCAGCTCGACGACATCGCGCGTCGCCTGAAACAGGTGGAAAAGCGTGTAGGGGACGTGACCCCTGGCGGTAATGCTTCATCAGATGGCTGATACCATTTCCATATCAAGTGTGCACAGCCGTTAGGGCATCTTGATTTGCTAGCGGAGTGCGCGTCACTCGTGCGCTCCCAATCTTTACATAGGCTTCCCCCCGAAATGATGGACATCAACGAGATTCGCGAATACCTGCCTCACCGTTACCCGTTCCTGCTGGTGGATCGGGTGGTGGACCTGGACGTTGAAGGCAAGCGCATTCGCGCCTACAAGAATGTCAGCATCAACGAGCCGTTCTTCAATGGTCACTTCCCCGCGCATCCAATCATGCCGGGCGTGCTGATCATCGAGGCAATGGCTCAGGCTGCCGGGATCCTTGGTTTCAAAATGCTCGACGTAAAACCTGCCGACGGCACGCTCTATTACTTCGTCGGTTCCGACAAGCTGCGTTTCCGCCAGCCAGTCACCCCGGGTGATCAGTTGATCCTCGAAGCCAAGTTCATCAGTTGCAAGCGCCAGATCTGGAAATTCGAATGCCAGGCTTCGGTCGATGGCAAGCCAGTCTGCTCCGCTGAAATCATCTGTGCGGAACGCAAGCTATGAGTTTGATTGACCCTCGCGCAATCATCGATCCGACGGCCGTTTTGGCCGCCGATGTCGAGGTCGGCCCGTGGTCGATCGTCGGCGCAGGTGTGGAAATCGGCGAGGGTACGGTGATCGGTCCTCACGTAATTCTCAAGGGACCGACCCGGATTGGTCGACACAATCGCATCTACCAGTTTTCTTCGGTAGGCGAGGACACGCCCGATCTCAAGTACAAAGGTGAAGAAACCCGTCTGGTCATCGGCGATCACAACGTGATCCGCGAAGGCGTGACGATTCACCGTGGCACCGTTCAGGATCGCTGCGAAACAACCCTGGGCGACCACAACCTGATCATGGCCTACGCGCACATCGGCCATGACAGCGTGATTGGCAACCATTGCATCCTGGTCAACAACACCGCGCTGGCCGGCCATGTGCATGTGGATGATTGGGCGATCCTGTCCGGGTTCACCCTGGTGCACCAGTATTGCCATATCGGCGCCCACAGCTTCTCTGGCATGGGCACCGCCATCGGCAAGGACGTCCCGGCCTATGTCACGGTGTTCGGTAACCCGGCCGAAGCCCGCAGCATGAACTTCGAAGGCATGCGCCGTCGTGGGTTCAGCGAAGAGGCGATTACGGCGCTGCGTCGCGCCTACAAGGTCGTGTATCGCCAGGGCTTGACGGTCGAGCAGGCACTCGCCGAACTGGCCGAGGCTTCAGCGCAATACCCGGAAGTCGCGATCTTCCGCGATTCCATCCAGTCTTCGACCCGCGGCATCACTCGCTGACCATGGCTAATTTGCGTGTTGCACTGGTGGCGGGAGAGGCTTCCGGTGACATTCTGGGCGCCGGTCTGATGCGCGCGCTCAAGGCGCAGCATCCCGCCGTCGAATTCATTGGGGTTGGCGGGCCGTTGATGGAGGCCGAGGGCCTGACGTCCTATTTTCCGATGGAACGCCTGTCGGTGATGGGGCTGGTGGAAGTGCTCGGTCGCCTGCGCGAGCTGCTGGCCCGGCGCAAGAAGCTGATCCAGACCCTGATCAACGAAAAACCGGATGTGTTCATCGGCATCGATGCGCCGGATTTCACCCTTAATATCGAACTCAAGTTGCGTCAGGCCGGGATCAAGACCGTGCATTACGTCAGCCCGTCGGTCTGGGCCTGGCGGCAGAAGCGGGTGCTCAAGATTCGCGAAGGCTGCGACCTGATGCTGACGCTGCTGCCGTTCGAGGCCAAGTTCTACGAAGAGAAGGGCGTGCCGGTGCGGTTTGTCGGGCACACCCTGGCCGATACCATTCCCCTGGAAGCCGACCGCGATGCGGCTCGCCAGGCGTTGGGCCTGCCCGATGGGCCGCTGGTGGCCTTGATGCCCGGCAGTCGGGGCGGCGAAGTGAGTCGCCTGGGCGGTCTGTTTTTCGACGCTGCCGAACGCCTTCGGGCGCTGCGCCCCGGTGTACGTTTTGTCCTGCCGTGTGCCAGTGCGCAGCGTCGCACCCAGTTGGAAGCGCTGCTGGTGGGCCGCGATTTGCCGGTGACGCTGCTCGACGGTCGTTCCCACGAAGCGTTGGCGGCCTGCGATGCCGTGTTGATTGCCTCCGGCACTGCTACCCTTGAGGCGCTGTTGTATAAGCGCCCGATGGTGGTCGCCTATCGCCTGGCGCCACTGACGTTCTGGATCCTCAAGCGCATGGTCAAGAGCCCCTACGTGTCCTTGCCGAACCTGTTGGCCCAGCGCTTGTTGGTGCCGGAGCTGCTGCAGGATGATGCGACCGTCGAGGCGCTGGCCACCACGCTGTTGCCCTTGATTGACGGCGGCGAGGAACAGACTCGGGGCTTTGACGAAATCCACCGTACCTTGCGTCGTGATGCTTCCAACCAGGCGGCTGACGCGGTACTGACCCTGATTGGCGCAAAACCATGAGCAACTCAAAGCTACAGATGGGCCTGGATTTCAACCTGGTCGCCGAAGTGGAAGATCTGGTTGCTGGTGTCGATGAGGTGGGTCGCGGCCCGTTGTGCGGCGCGGTGGTGACGGCCGCGGTGATTCTCGACCCGAAGCGGCCGATCCTGGGCCTCAATGATTCGAAGAAGCTCACGCAAGCCCGTCGCGAAAAGCTCTACGACGAGATCTGCGAGAAAGCCCTGAGCTGGTGCATCGCCCGGGCCGAAGTCGAAGAAATCGATGAACTCAATATCCTGCACGCCACCATGCTTGCCATGCAGCGTGCGGTGCAGGGCCTGCACATCACGCCGAAACTGGCGATGATCGATGGCAATCGCTGCCCGAAACTGTCGATGCGCGCCGAAGCGGTGATCCAGGGCGACGCCAAGGTGCCGGCCATTGCGGCGGCCTCGATCCTGGCGAAGGTCAGTCGTGACCGGGAAATGGCCGCCTTCGAATTGATTTACCCGGGCTATGGCATCGGCGGCCACAAGGGTTACCCGACCCCCGTTCATCTCGAAGCCCTGGCGCGCCTTGGGCCAACGCGGATCCACCGGCGGTCGTTCGCCCCGGTGCGGCTGGCTTATGAGGCCCGTGATAGCTTGATCGAAAGCGAAGGGTTCACCTGATTCATCGTGGCGAGGGAGCTTGCTCCCGCTTGGGTGCGAAGCGCCCATAAGAAGGGGGCTGCTGCGCAGCCCTGCGGGAGCAAGCTCCCTCGCCACGGGTTCAATCCTCAAGAGCATGGGTTGCTGGCTGATGTTTTACCCAAGGCCCGGTACAATCCGGGCCTTGTTGTTTTCATGACTTAACGCAGGATCACTATGCCGGCTTCATTCGTTCATCTACGCCTGCACACTGAATACTCCCTGGTCGACGGTCTGGTGCGGATCAAGCCCCTGGTCAAGACCCTGGTGGGCATGAACATGCCTGCCGTGGCGGTCACCGACCAGAACAACATGTGTTCGCTGGTCAAGTTCTACAAGGCCGCCATGGGCGCCGGGATCAAGCCGATCTGTGGCGCCGACCTGTGGCTGTCGAACAAGGACCCGGACGCTCCGCTGAGCCGTATCAGCCTGTTGGTGATGAACGCCCTGGGTTATCGCAACCTCACCGAGCTGATCTCCCGTGGTTTTATCGACGGCCAGCGCAACGGCTCGATCATCATCGAACGCGAGTGGGTGGCCGAGGCCAGCGAAGGGCTGATCATGCTGTCGGCGGCCAAGGAAGGTGAAATCGGCCTGGCCCTGCTCAGTGGCAACCCCGAGGAAGCCGAGACCCTGGCCCGTGACTGGATGTCGGTGTTCCCGGATCGCTTCTACATCGAAGTGCAGCGCACCAATCGTCCCAATGATGAAGAGCACCTGCACGCCGCCGTGGCCCTGGCCGACAAGATCGGCGCGCCGCTGGTGGCGACCAACGACGTGCGCTTTATCAAGCAGGAAGACTTCGAAGCCCACGAAACCCGCGTCTGCATCGGTGAGGGCCGGGCCCTTGACGATCCGCGGCGGTCGAAGAACTACAGCAACCAGCAATACCTCAAGAGCGCCGAGGAAATGGCCGAGTTGTTCAGCGACCTGCCCGAGGCGCTGGAAAACACCGTCGAGATCGCCAAGCGCTGCAACATCGAAGTGAAACTGGGCAAGCACTTCCTGCCCAACTTCCCGATCCCCGATGGCATGACCATCGACGAATATTTTCGCAAGGTGTCTTTTGACGGCCTGGAGGATCGCCTCAGCGTCCTGTTGCCCAAGGACACGACTGAAGATTACGAAGCCAAGCGCCAGGTCTATGTCGACCGGTTGAATTTCGAGCTGGATATCATCATCCAGATGGGCTTCCCCGGTTACTTCCTGATCGTGATGGACTTTATCCAGTGGGCCAAGAACAACGGCGTGCCGGTGGGCCCAGGCCGTGGGTCGGGTGCCGGCTCGCTGGTGGCCTATGTGCAGAAGATCACCGACCTCGACCCGCTGGAATATGACCTGCTGTTCGAACGTTTCCTCAACCCGGAACGGGTATCCATGCCCGACTTCGACGTCGACTTCTGCATGGACGGTCGCGACCGGGTGATCGACTACGTGGCCGAGAAATATGGCCGCAACGCCGTGAGCCAGATCATCACCTTCGGTTCCATGGCCGCCAAGGCGGTGGTGCGCGACGTGGCGCGGGTGCAGGGCAAGTCCTACGGCTTGGCGGATCGTCTGTCGAAGATGATTCCGTTCGAAGTCGGCATGACCCTGGAGAAGGCCTACGAGCAGGAAGAAATCCTGCGGGACTTCATCAAGGTCGACGAAGAAGCTGCGGAAATCTGGGAGATGGCCCGCAAGCTTGAAGGCGTGGTGCGTAACGTCGGCAAGCACGCCGGGGGCGTGGTGATCGCGCCGACCAAGCTGACTGACTTCTCGCCGATCTATTGCGACGAAGAAGGCGACGGCCTGGTGACCCAGTTCGACAAGGATGACGTCGAGGCGGCGGGGCTGGTGAAGTTCGACTTCCTCGGCCTGCGGACCCTGACCATCATCGACTGGGCGCTGAAAACCATCAACCGTGACCGGGCCAAGGTCGGCGAAGAACCGCTGGACATTGCCTTCATCCCGCTGGATGACAAGCCGACCTACAGCCTGCTGCAAAAAGCCGAAACCACAGCGGTGTTCCAGCTTGAGTCCCGGGGCATGAAGGAGCTGATCAAAAAGCTCAAGCCCGACTGCCTGGAAGACCTGATCGCACTGGTGGCCCTGTTCCGTCCGGGCCCTTTGCAATCGGGCATGGTGGATGACTTCATCAACCGTAAGCACGGCCGCGCTGAGCTGGCCTACCCGCACTCGGATTATCAGTACGAAGGCTTGAAACCGGTGCTGGCACCGACCTACGGCATCATCCTGTATCAGGAACAGGTGATGCAGATTGCCCAGGTCATGGCCGGTTATACCCTCGGCGGTGCGGACATGCTGCGCCGGGCCATGGGTAAGAAAAAGCCCGAGGAAATGGCCAAGCAACGCGGCGGTTTCATTGAGGGTTGCGCGACCAACGGCATCGACCCTGACCTGGCCGGTAACATTTTCGACCTGGTGGAAAAGTTCGCCGGCTACGGCTTCAACAAATCCCACTCCGCCGCCTATGGCCTGGTGTCGTACCAGACTGCGTGGCTGAAGGCCCATTACCCGGCGCCGTTCATGGCCGCGGTACTGTCGGCGGATATGCACAACACCGACAAGGTCGTGACCTTGATCGAAGAAGTGCGGACCATGAAGCTGCGCCTCGACGCACCGGATGTGAACGCTTCGGAGTTCAAGTTCACGGTGAACGACGAAGGCCGCATCATCTATGGCCTGGGCGCGATCAAGGGCGTGGGCGAGGGGCCGGTGGAAGCCATCACCGAAGCGCGCCAGGACGGGCCGTTCAAGGACCTGTTCGATTTCTGCGCCCGGGTTGACCTCAAGCGCATCAACAAGCGCACCCTCGACGGTTTGATCCGCAGTGGTGCCCTGGACCGGCTGGGGCCTTACTTCCAGGATGAGCCCAAGGCCTACCAGGCCAACATCGACCGCAACCGCGCGGTGTTGCTGGCGGCGATGGAGGAGGCGATCAAGGCCGCCGAACAGACTGCCCGTACCCATGACAGCGGCCACGCCGACCTGTTTGGCGGGCTGTTCGTCGAAGAAGACGCCGATGTCTATGGCAACCATCGCAAGGCCAAGGAGCTGACCCTCAAGGAGCGCCTCAAGGGTGAGAAAGACACCTTGGGCCTGTACCTCACCGGTCACCCGATCGACGAATACGAAGGTGAGATCCGCCGCTTCGCCCGTCAGCGCATCATCGACCTCAAGCCGGCGCGCGACACGCAAACCGTCGCTGGCATGATCATCGCCCTGCGGGTGATGAAGAACAAAAAAGGCGACAAGATGGGCTTCATCACCCTCGACGACCGCTCCGGGCGCATCGAGGCCTCATTGTTCGCCGATGCGTTCCACTCGGCGCAGTCGCTGTTGCAGACCGACGCGATGGTGGTGGTGGAAGGCGAGGTCAGCAACGATGACTTTTCCGGTGGCCTGCGGCTGCGGGTCAAGCGGGTGATGAGCATGGAAGATGCCCGTACCAACCTGGCCGAAAGCCTGCGCCTGAAGCTGCAGACCCAGGATCTCAAGGGCGATCAGCTACGTTGGTTGGGTGAGTTGTTCAAGCGCCATCGCGGTGCCTGCCCGATCACCATGGAGTATGTTCGCCCCGATGCCAAGGCTGTGTTGCAGTTCGGCGAAGGCTGGCGAATCGATCCGGCGGATGCGTTGATTCAAGCCTTGCGTGACCAGTTCGGCAAAGACAACGTCTTCCTCCAATACCGTTGACGGCCAGGGGTCATTCTTGAAACCGGAATACCCCTGATCTCGACCCGAATTTTTAATCTCGACCTGAACGCGCCTCTCCCTTAAGGTAGGCGCGAATAGACAACCGGCCGGCCCAAGCTCTCTTGGACGTCGACCCAAGACGGACGCCTATGAACCCGAATTTTCTAGATTTCGAACAGCCGATCGCCGACCTGCAAGCCAAGATCGAAGAGTTGCGCTTGGTCGGTAATGACAATTCGCTGAATATCGGCGATGAAATCTCTCGTCTGCAGGACAAAAGCCGCACGCTGACCGAAGACATCTTCGGCAAGCTGACAAGCTGGCAGATCGCCCGCCTGGCGCGTCATCCACGTCGTCCCTACACCCTGGACTACATCGACCACATCTTCACCGAGTTCGATGAACTGCATGGTGACCGTCACTTCTCCGACGACGCCGCGATCGTCGGCGGTGTCGCCCGCCTGGACGACCAGCCGGTGATGGTTATCGGCCATCAGAAAGGCCGTGAAGTGCGCGAGAAGGTGCGCCGCAACTTCGGCATGCCGCGTCCGGAAGGCTACCGCAAGGCGTGCCGCCTGATGGAAATGGCCGAGCGCTTCAAGATGCCGATCCTGACCTTCATCGACACGCCGGGCGCCTACCCGGGCATCGACGCCGAAGAGCGCAACCAGAGCGAAGCGATTGCCTGGAACCTGCGCGTCATGGCACGCCTGAAAACCCCGATCATCGCCACTGTAATTGGCGAAGGTGGTTCCGGCGGTGCATTGGCTATTGGCGTCTGCGACCAGTTGAACATGCTGCAGTATTCCACCTATGCAGTGATCTCGCCGGAAGGCTGCGCCTCGATCCTGTGGAAAACCGCCGAGAAGGCGCCGGATGCCGCTGAGGCCATGGGCATTACCGCCGAGCGTCTCAAAGGCCTGGGCATCGTCGACAAAGTGATCAACGAGCCAGTCGGCGGCGCTCACCGCGACCCGGCTGCGGCAGCGGCACTGATCCGCGCCGAGCTGAGCACGCAACTGTCGATGCTCAAGAAGTTCGACAACGAAGCGCTGCTGGCTCGTCGCTACGAGCGGTTGATGAGCTACGGCCTCTGATTCAAGCGCTGTACCCCTGTGTGGGAGCGAGCTTGCTCGCGATGACGGGTTAACATTCAACAGATAAGTTGACTGATACACCGCTATCGCGAGCAAGCTCGCTCCCACATTTGATTTGTGTGAAGGCAGTTGCGATGAATCAGCCCACGATTGATCTGCCAACCCGGCTCCTCAAGCACATGCTCCCCTGGCGCAACGCCGCCACCTGGCGCATCGCCTTCTCCGGCGGCCTCGACTCCACCGTCCTGCTGCACCTGCTCGCGACCCTTTCGCAACACCACTCCTTGCCCGCATTGAGCGCTATCCATGTGCATCACGGCCTCCAGGCGGTGGCTGAGGCGTGGCCGGACCATTGTCGTTCGGTCTGCGCGGCCCTGGGCGTGCGGCTGGACGTGGTGAGTGTGCAAGTGCGCCCTGGTGCCAGTGTCGAGCGCGCTGCCCGGGAAGCGCGTTACGCGGCCTTTGTCGCGGCGATCCACAGCAATGAAGTGCTGCTTACCGCCCAGCATCGCGATGACCAGGCCGAAACCCTGCTGTTTCGCCTGCTAAGGGGAGCGGGGGTGAAGGGCTTGGCAGCAATGCCGCGGCAGCGTCCTTTGGGCCGAGGGCATCTGCTGCGACCGTTGCTCGATGTGTCCCGTGTGGAGCTGGAAGCTTATGCGAGGCAGCACGGCTTGAGCTGGATCGAAGATCCCTCCAACGACGACCACCGGTACGCGCGCAATTACCTGCGCCAGCGGGTTTTTCCAGTGCTGGCCGAGCAATGGCCGCAAGCCTCGGCGACCCTGGCGCGCAGCGCTGCGCACATGGGCGAAGCCCAAGGCTTGCTGGATGACTTGGCGCGGATCGACCTGGCCCAGGCCGCGACCGCGGGCGCGTTCGACTGGCTTGGGCTGCAATCCCTGGCGCTGGCGCCTTTGCGGGTGTTGTCGCCGGCCCGTCAGCGCAACGCCTTGAGCCATTGGCTGGCGCCGATGACCCTGCTGCCCGACAGCGATCACTGGTCGGGCTGGGACTCGCTGCGCGATGCCGCCGATGATGCCCGGCCGATCTGGCGACTGGCCGGTGGTGAGTTGCACCGCGCCGCCGGGCGGGTCTGGTGGTTATCCGACCACTGGCTATGTTCGCTGCCAGGCGCCGTCGACTGGGCCGATCCGACGGTTGCGCTGAGCTTGCCGGACAACGGTCGCGTGATGCTTAGCGGTACGCCGCCTGCGGGACCGCTTTGCGTACGCTATCGTCAAGGCGGCGAGGTGCTGGCGTTAGCGGGGCGTGGTCATCGCGACCTCAAGCGTTTACTCAATGAAAAGGGCGTGCCGGCGTTCGTTCGCGGCCGATTGCCGCTGCTCTATCAGGGCCAACAATTACTGGCGGTGGCCAACCTGGCCGGGCTCGATGCACAGGCTGATGGCAGTTGGCAATTGATCTGGACGCCAGGAAGCCAAGATCTGGGTTTGAGCTGAAAGGGGCTTTCCGGTAGACTACGCTCCCTTCTTGATACAACTTCTGTGGATTCGCCTGAATTGCAGGAGTTGCCGATTACCAAGCAGTCTTTGCTGGGCGATTCCAAAAAATGTGTAGCGAGCAACGTACCGGTGATTTCACTTCCGGTCTGTCCCAACGCGGCGGTTTTTTTGAAAGGTGCACTGTGATTAATGCAGGTGATCGGGGGCTTCGGCCTTCCTTCGCTTTCCCCGGCGGCTCGGACCGCTTTAACGCAGACTTCTAGGGTTTTTCATGACGCGCTACATATTCGTCACGGGCGGTGTTGTTTCTTCATTGGGGAAAGGCATTGCCTCGGCTTCATTGGCGGCCATCCTGGAGGCGCGGGGACTTAAGGTCACCATGCTCAAGCTGGACCCGTACATCAACGTTGACCCGGGCACCATGAGCCCGTTCCAGCACGGTGAAGTGTTCGTCACCCACGACGGCGCCGAGACCGACCTGGACCTGGGCCACTACGAGCGGTTCATCCGCACGACCATGACCCAGAACAACAACTTCACCACCGGCCGTGTCTACGAACACGTGCTGCGCAAGGAGCGTCGTGGTGACTACCTGGGCGCGACCATCCAGGTCATCCCGCACATCACCGACGAAATCAAGCGCCGCATCATCAAGGGTGCTGGCGATGCCGACGTGGCGATGGTCGAAATCGGCGGCACCGTGGGCGACATCGAGTCCCAGCCGTTCCTCGAAGCCATCCGCCAGTTGCGTTTCGAAATCGGCGCCAAGCGCGCGATGCTGATGCACCTGACACTGGTGCCGTACATCGCCACCGCCGGCGAAACCAAGACCAAGCCCACCCAGCACTCGGTCAAGGAACTGCGTTCCATCGGCCTGCAGCCGGACGTGCTGATCTGCCGCTCCGATCACCCGATCGACATCTCGTCGCGTCGCAAGATCGCCCAGTTCACCAACGTTGAAGAGCGCGCGGTCATCGGCCTGGAAGACGCCGACACCATCTACAAGATCCCGGGCATCCTGCACTCCCAGGGCCTGGACGACTTCGTCGTCGAGCGCTTCGGCCTGCAATGCGCCAGCGCCGACCTGTCCGAATGGGAAGCCGTGGTCGATGCCAAGCTCAACCCGGAGCACGAAGTCACCATCGCCATGGTCGGCAAGTACATGGAGCTGCTGGACGCCTACAAGTCGTTGATCGAGGCGATGAGTCACGCCGGTATCAGCAACCGCACCAAGGTCAACCTGCGCTACATCGATTCCGAAGACATCGAGAACCAGGGCACCGGCCTGCTTGAAGGCGCCGATGCGATCCTCGTGCCGGGCGGCTTCGGCCTGCGGGGCGTGGAAGGCAAGATCACCGCCGTGCAATACGCTCGCGAAAACAAGGTGCCTTACCTGGGTATCTGCCTGGGCATGCAAGTGGCGGTCATCGAGTTCGCCCGTAACGTGCTGGGCTGGAAAGACGCCAACTCCACCGAATTCGATCGTGCCAGCGGCCATCCGGTCGTGGGCCTGATCACCGAGTGGGAAGATGCCACCGGTGCCGTGGAAGTACGCACCGAAGCCTCGGACCTGGGCGGCACCATGCGTCTTGGCGCTCAGGATTGCCTGCTCGAAGCCGGCTCCAAGGTGCACGATTGCTACGCCAAGGATGTGATCGTCGAGCGTCACCGTCATCGCTACGAAGTGAACAACAACCTGCTGCCGCAGTTGATCGAAGCCGGCCTGAAAATTTCCGGTCGTTCCGGTGACGGCGCGCTGGTCGAAGTGGTCGAGGCTCCGGATCACCCATGGTTCGTCGCCTGCCAGTTCCACCCCGAGTTCACCTCGACGCCACGGGACGGTCATCCGTTGTTCAGCGGTTTCGTGAAGGCCGCTTTGGCTCAACACCAGAAAAAGGCATAAGACGATGGCCCAGAAGATCATCCGCGTCGGCGACATCGAGATTGCCAACGACAAGCCCATGGTGCTGTTCGGCGGCATGAACGTGCTGGAAAGCCGCGACATGGCGATGCAGGTCTGCGAAGAGTACGTGAAGGTCACCCAGAAACTGGGTATCCCTTATGTGTTCAAGGCCAGCTTCGACAAGGCCAACCGCTCCTCCGTGACGTCCTACCGTGGCCCGGGCCTGGAAGAAGGCATGCGGATCTTCCAGGACATCAAGCAAGCCTTTGGCGTGCCGATCATCACCGACGTCCACGAGCCGGCCCAGGCCGCGGTCGTCGCCGAGGTCTGCGACATCATCCAGTTACCGGCCTTCCTGTCGCGCCAGACCGACCTGGTGGTGGCGATGGCCAAGACCGGTGCGGTGATCAATATCAAGAAAGCCCAGTTCCTCGCGCCCCAGGAAATGAAACACATCCTGAGCAAGTGCGAAGAGGCCGGCAATGACCAGTTGATCCTCTGCGAGCGTGGTTCGAGCTTCGGCTACAACAACCTGGTGGTGGACATGCTCGGCTTCGGCATCATGAAGCAGTTCGAATACCCGGTGTTCTTCGACGTGACGCATGCCTTGCAGATGCCCGGTGGTCGTTCCGACTCCGCTGGCGGTCGTCGCGCCCAGGTCACTGATCTGGCCAAAGCCGGCATCAGCCAGTCCCTGGCCGGTCTGTTCCTCGAGGCCCACCCCGATCCAGACAACGCCAAGTGCGATGGTCCTTGTGCCTTGCGTTTGAACAAGCTGGAACCCTTCCTGTCTCAGCTCAAGGCGTTGGACGAGCTGGTCAAGAGTTTTCCGACGATAGAAACCGCGTAACGCGGTTTTCTCCGGTAAAGTACCGCTCGATTATCGCTCTGGCCCGCTGGCCGCACTGCTCTTGTGGGAGCATGGCTTGCCAGCGATGGCGTCCTTGAGGTCCCCATCGCCGGCAAGCCGTGCTCTTGTGGCGAGGGAGCTTGCTCCCGCTGGAGTGCGAAGCGCTCCCATTCGGTCTGTTTTGGCTGAATCGCCGCTGAGGGTGAGCAAGTTTTCTGCAACGTTCTAGTCAACTTTGGAGTGTTTACAACAATGGCAAAAATCGTCGACATCAAAGGTCGTGAAGTTCTCGACTCCCGTGGCAACCCCACTGTTGAAGCGGACGTGCTTCTCGACAACGGTATCATCGGCAGCGCCTGCGCGCCGTCCGGTGCTTCCACTGGCTCGCGCGAAGCGCTGGAGCTGCGTGATGGCGACAAGAGCCGTTACCTGGGCAAGGGCGTGCTCAAAGCCGTCGCCAATATCAACGGTCCGATCCGCGAGCTGTTGCTGGGCAAGGATCCTGCCGACCAGAAAGCCCTCGATCACGCGATGATCAAGCTCGACGGTACTGAAAACAAAGCCACCCTGGGCGCCAACGCGATCCTCGCCGTGTCCCTGGCCGCTGCCAAGGCCGCTGCCCAGGACCAGGACCTGCCGCTGTACGCCCACATCGCCAACCTCAACGGTACCCCGGGTGTCTACTCGATGCCGGTGCCGATGATGAACATCATCAACGGCGGCGAGCATGCCGATAACAACGTCGACATCCAGGAATTCATGGTGCAGCCGGTTGGCGCCAAGACCTTCTCCGAAGGCCTGCGCATGGGCACCGAGATTTTCCATCACCTCAAGGCTGTGCTCAAAGCCCGTGGCCTGAGCACCGCGGTTGGCGACGAAGGCGGTTTCGCACCGAACCTGGCGTCCAACGAAGACGCGCTGAAAGTGATCTCCGAAGCCGTGGCCAACGCTGGCTACAAGCTGGGCACCGACGTGACCCTGGCCCTGGACTGCGCCGCCAGTGAATTCTACGAAGACGGCAAGTACAACCTGTCCGGCGAAGGCCAGGTGTTCACCGCCGAAGGTTTCGCCGACTACCTCAAGGGCCTGACCGAACGTTATCCGATCATCTCCATCGAAGACGGCCTGGACGAGTCCGACTGGGCTGGCTGGAAAATCCTCACCGACAAGATCGGCGAGAAAACCCAGCTGGTGGGTGACGACCTGTTCGTGACCAACACCAAGATCCTGAAAGAAGGCATCGACAAGAAGATCGCCAACTCGATCCTGATCAAGTTCAACCAGATCGGCACCCTGACCGAAACCCTGGAAGCCATCCAGATGGCCAAGGCTGCCGGCTACACCGCCGTGATCTCCCACCGCTCCGGTGAAACCGAAGACTCGACCATTGCCGACCTGGCCGTGGGCACTGCGGCAGGCCAGATCAAGACCGGTTCGCTGTGCCGTTCCGACCGCGTTTCCAAGTACAACCAACTGCTGCGTATCGAAGAGCAATTGAATGGCAAGGCCAAGTACAACGGTCGCGCCGAGTTTCGCGGTTAAGCGGTAAATGGTAAAAAGACAGCGGGTTAGGTCGCAAAAATCGCCATGGCGGCGGTTTTGCCTCTAATCTGATGCCTTATCAAGCACAAGCCTGGGTTCTCCAGGCTTCGTGCTATCAGACGCTTCAAAGTTTGGCATGGCGGTCTTTTTTCACTGGATACCTGATATTCGATGCGCAGTCCCAATTGGTTGTTTCTTGTCTTGCTCCTGTTGCTGGCCGGCCTGCAGTACCGCCTGTGGGTGGGCAATGGCAGCTTGGCGCAAGTGGCCGACCTGACTCAGCAAATTGCCGACCAACACGCCGAAAACGAGGCGCTGCTGGAGCGTAATCGGGTGATGGACGCCGAAGTGACCGAGCTGAAAAAAGGCATGGAGACCGTTGAAGAGCGGGCTCGACATGAACTGGGCATGGTCAAGGAGGGCGAAACCCTCTACCAGTTGGCCCAATGAGTATTCGTTTGCCGGCCTTCTGGGCCGTGATTCCAGCCGCGGGCGTTGGCGCTCGTATGGCCGCGGACCGTCCCAAGCAATACCTGCAGTTGGGCGGACGCACAATTCTTGAACACAGCCTCGGCTGTTTCCTCGATCACCCCACCGTCAAGGGTGTGGTGGTCAGCCTGGCACACGATGATCCCTACTGGCCGACCCTGGCCTGTGCCAACGACCCACGCATCCAGCGCGTCGACGGTGGTGAACAACGTTGCGATTCAGTGCTCAATGCCTTGCTGCACCTGCACGAACAGGGCGCCGACGATCACGACTGGGTGCTGGTGCACGACGCTGCCCGGCCCAACCTGGCCCGGGCCGACCTGGACACACTGCTCAGCGAGTTGGCGACCGATCCGGTCGGCGGCCTGCTGGCTGTCCCTGCGCGCGACACCCTCAAGCGCGTCGACAAACACGGCCGCGTGCTGGAAACCGTTGATCGCAGCGTGATCTGGCAAGCCTACACGCCACAGATGTTCCGCCTCGGCGCCTTGCATCGGGCCTTGGCCGACAGCCTGGTTGCAGATGCGGTAATTACCGACGAAGCGTCCGCCATGGAATGGGCGGGACAGGCGCCTCGGCTGATCGAAGGGCGAGCCGATAACCTCAAGGTCACCCGGCCGGAAGATCTGGAGTGGTTGCGCCAGCGGTGGGCGAATCGGCATTAAGCGAGAAGTGGAGGCGTCTTCTGAGTCGCCATCGCGAGCAGGCTCGCTCCCACAAGGGATTTTGGCTGTACACAAAATTTGTATCCGCTGAAGATCCAATGTGGGAGCGAGCCTGCTCGCGATAGCAATCGCTCAAGCAACATAAAAAACCACTGTCATCCCCGATATTCCGGCCGCCCAGCCAAGCCTTCCTTCAAGTAATCCACCAACTTGCGCACCTTCGGCGACAGGTGTCGCTGCTGCGGGTACAACGCCCACACCGCCGTATTCGGGGGCTGATGAGCCTCCAGCAGCGAGATCAACGCCCCACTGTGCAAATGCTCCAGCACGTAATAATCCGGCAGTTGACACAACCCCACCCCTTGCAACGCCGCATCCAACACCGCTTGCCCACTGTTGCAGCGCCAGTTTCCCTGTACCCGTTGGGAAAATTCCCGCCCGTTCTGCTCCAGTTGCCAGACGTCGGAGCTGCCGATCAGGCAGTTGTGGCGGCTCAGTTCCGACAAACTGTGGGGCCGCCCGTAGCGTTCCAGGTACGAGGGTGAAGCGCACAGGTACATGCGCCGCGGTGCCAGGCGTGTGGCGACCAGGCGGGAGTCCTGCAAGCGACCCAGGCGAATCGCCAGGTCCAGACCCTCATGCACCAAGTCCAGAGGACGGTTGCTTAGCTCAATATCGACCCGCAACTGCGGATACAGCCCCATGAATCGAGTCACCAACGGCACGATAAACCGTTCGCCATAGGCCACGGCGCAGGTCATGCGCAGCATGCCCTTGGGTTCGCTGGTGAGATCGCCCACCGCCCGCAGTGCTTCCTCACGTCCATCCTGCAGGCGTTGGCAATGCTGCAAAAACGTCTGGCCGGCCTCGGTCAGGGTGACCCGCCGGGTGCTGCGGTAGAGCAATCGTGTCTGCAAGCGCTCTTCAAGCCGTACGATTTGTCGGCTGATGTGGGAGGAAGAAACTCCAAGACGTTCGGCGGCGGCGGTGAATTGACTGCATTCAGCCACGGCGACGAACTCGTCGATGCCTTCCCAGCGGTTATCGGACATGAAGGATTATCCCTGTACAGCAATAATGTTTTGCTTTTGGTTGGATTATTCATCGTCCGGCGGAGGATTACACTCCCGGTCTTGTTTTTATTTGCTGGAGAGTCCGGATGATCAAGTCGCGCGCTGCCGTTGCCTTCGAGGCCAAGAAACCCCTGGAAATCGTTGAAGTCGACGTCGCCATGCCCAAGGCGGGCGAAGTGCTCTTGCGCGTGGTGGCTTCCGGTGTCTGCCACACCGATGCCTACACCTTGTCGGGCGCCGACCCGGAAGGGATCTTCCCATCGATCCTCGGTCATGAAGGCGGCGCCATTGTCGAAGCCATCGGCGAAGGCGTGACCTCGGTCGCGGTGGGCGACCATGTGATCCCGCTGTACACGCCGGAATGCGGCCAGTGCAAGTTCTGTAAGTCGGGCAAGACCAACCTCTGCCAGGCGATTCGCGCCACCCAGGGCAAAGGCCTGATGCCAGATGGTACTTCGCGCTTTTCCTACAAGGGCGAGACGATTTTCCACTACATGGGCACCTCGACGTTCTCCGAGTACACCGTGCTGCCGGAAATCTCCGTCGCGAAGATTCCAAAAGAAGCCCCGCTGGAAAAAGTCTGCCTGCTGGGTTGTGGCGTCACCACCGGCATCGGCGCGGTCCTCAACACCGCCAAGGTCAAGCCGGGTGACACCGTGGCGATCTTCGGCCTGGGCGGCATCGGCCTGTCGGCGGTGATTGGTGCCGTGAAGGCCAAGGCCGCGCGCATCATTGCCATCGACATCAACCCGGCCAAGTTCGAAATCGCCAGGCAACTGGGTGCCACCGATTGCGTCAACCCGAAAGACTTCGACCGTCCGATCCAGGAAGTCATCGTCGATATGACCGACGGCGGCGTGGACTTTTCCTTCGAGTGCATCGGCAATGTCCAGTTGATGCGTGCCGCGTTGGAGTGCTGCCACAAAGGCTGGGGCGAGTCGGTGATCATCGGCGTGGCCGGCGCCGGCCAGGAAATCGCCACTCGTCCCTTCCAGTTGGTGACCGGGCGCGTCTGGCGTGGTTCGGCCTTTGGTGGCGTGCGCGGTCGCACCGAGTTGCCAAGCTACGTGGAGATGGCCGCGACGGGCGAGATCCCGCTGGATACGTTCATCACCCACACCATGGGCCTGGAAGATATCAACAAGGCATTCGACCTGATGCATGAAGGCAAGAGCATCCGCACCGTTATCCATTTCTGAGGTCGGTCATGAGTCTGGAAAACATCTCCTGCCAGAAAAGCTTCGGCGGCTGGCACAAACGTTACCGGCATCGTTCCGACGTGCTCGGTTGTGACATGGTGTTTGCCGTGTACCTGCCGCCGCAAGCGGAGCAGGGCGGCAAGTTGCCTGTGCTGTATTGGTTGTCCGGGTTGACCTGCACCGACGAGAACTTCATGCAAAAGGCCGGTGCCCAGCGCATGGCGGCCGAGTTGGGCCTGATCATCGTCGCGCCGGATACCAGCCCCCGTGGCGCCGACGTGCCGGGCGATCCGGACAATGCCTGGGACTTTGGCCTGGGGGCGGGCTTTTATTTGAACGCCACGCAGGATCCGTGGGCACGGCACTATCGGATGCATGACTACGTGGTGCAGGAATTGCCGGCACTCGTCGAAGCGCATTTCCCAGCCTCGGACAAACGCGGCATCAGTGGTCACTCCATGGGCGGCCACGGTGCGCTGGTCTGCGCCTTGCGCAACCCGGGGCGTTACCGTTCGGTGTCGGCTTTTTCGCCGATCAACAATCCGATGGATTGCCCATGGGGCCAGAAGGCTTTCTCCCGTTACCTGGGGGAAGACCGCTCGAAATG
Organism: Pseudomonas sp. Lb2C2; assembly: GCF_052112205.1. Lineage (NCBI taxonomy): Bacteria > Pseudomonadati > Pseudomonadota > Gammaproteobacteria > Pseudomonadales > Pseudomonadaceae > Pseudomonas > Pseudomonas sp. Lb2C2. The sequence goes on from NZ_JAUTYW010000002.1 coordinate 488,088, forward strand.
GCGGGAATGGGATGCCTGTGCATTGATTGCCGAGGCACAGGAGAAGCTGCCACTGCTGGTGGACCAGGGCGATCGCGATGATTTCCTGGCCAACCAGCTCAAGCCCGAAGCCTTGCAACAGGCGGCCAAGGCTGCCGACCATCCGTTGGAGCTGCGCCTGCAACCGGGCTACGACCACAGCTACTTCTTCATCGCCAGCTTCATTGACGACCACTTGCAGCATCATGCGCGCGCTCTAAACGCCTAATGCAGGTAGAATCACGCCCTGACAAAAATCGGGGCGTTTTTTTATGCGTATTGGCCACGGCTACGATGTTCACCGTTTCGCTGAAGGCGACTTCATTACTCTGGGCGGCGTGCGAATCGCACATGGCTTCGGGCTGCTCGCGCATTCTGACGGTGATGTCCTGCTGCACGCCTTGAGCGATGCATTGCTCGGCGCGGCTGCCCTGGGTGACATCGGCAAGCACTTTCCCGACACCGACCCGCAATTCAAGGGTGCTGACAGCCGTGTGCTGCTGCGCCATGTTGTCTCGCTGATCCATGCCAAGGGCTGGAAGGTCGGCAACGTCGATAACACCATCGTTGCCCAAGCCCCCAAGATGGCGCCGCACATCGAAGCGATGCGCCAATTGATTGCCGAGGATCTTCAAGTTGAGTTGGACCAAGTGAACGTGAAAGCCACCACCACCGAGAAGCTGGGCTTCGTCGGTCGCGAAGAAGGCATTGCCGTCCACTCCGTCGCCTTGTTGCTGCGCCCATGACGGAACTGGAACTGTTAGGGCCGCGTGCCTACGGTGAACCGCTGGGCTGTGCGGTACTCAAGGCCACCGCTGAAGATTTCCAGGTCGATGAAGTACTCGATATCCCGTTGACCGGCGATGGCGAGCACCTGTGGATCTGGGTTGAAAAACGTGGCTTGAACACCGAAGAGGCTGCCCGGCGAATTGCCAAGGCGGCTGGCGTGCCGTTGCGCACCGTCAGCTACGCCGGGCTCAAGGATCGTCAGGCGCTGACCCGCCAGTGGTTCAGCGTCCAATTGCCGGGCAAGGCCGATCCGGACCTGTCGGCGGCAGAGAACGACACGCTGAAGATCCTCAAGACCGCACGCCACAGGCGCAAGCTGCAACGCGGCGCGCACTCGGCCAATGGCTTCACCCTGCGCCTGACCCAATTCAAGGGCGACACGGCGGCGATCGATGCGCGTCTGCAACAGATTGTCCGCCAGGGCATCCCCAACTATTTTGGCGCCCAGCGCTTCGGCCATGACGGCGGCAATGTCGTCGATGCCCGGGGCTGGGCGGCGCGCAAGGCGTTGCCGGAACAGCGCAATGTGCGCTCGCGTCTGTTGTCCACCGCCCGCAGCTTTCTGTTCAACCAGGTACTGGCGGCACGGGTCGCCAACGGTACCTGGCAGCAAGCCCAGGTAGGCGACTTGCTCGCCTTCACCGACAGCCGCAGTTTTTTTCCGGCCGGTGAGGCTGAGTGCAGCGACCCGCGCCTGGCCATTCTCGATTTGCACCCGACCGGGCCGCAGTGGGGCGAGGGACCTTCGCCTGCCGCCGGTGCGACGTTCGAGCTGGAACAAGCCATCGCCGCGGGTGAGGCCGATTTGCGGGACTGGTTGATAAACGCGGGAATGAGTCACGAACGTCGCATCCTGCGACTGCCCATTGGCGGGCTGTCGTGGCATTATCCCTCGCTAGACATTCTGCAACTGGAATTCGTCCTGCCGGCCGGATGTTTCGCCACTGTCTTGGTGCGCGAACTCGTCGATCTGGTGCCGGTGGGGCAGACGGACAGCCCATGCGTATTCTGATTTCTAACGACGACGGGGTGACAGCACCCGGTCTTGCCGCGCTTTATGCTGCGCTGGCGGATTTTGCCGAGTGCGTGGTCATCGCCCCGGACCAGGACAAAAGCGGCGCCAGCAGCTCGCTGACGCTCGACCGTCCGTTGCACCCCTGCTATCTGGATAACGGTTTCATCAGCCTCAACGGCACTCCGACCGATTGCGTGCACCTGGGCCTCAATGGCTTGCTGGAGCGTGAGCCGGACATGGTGGTGTCGGGTATCAACCTTGGCGCCAACCTGGGGGACGACGTGCTGTATTCCGGCACGGTTGCCGCCGCCCTGGAAGGTCGCTTCCTGGACAAGCCATCGTTTGCCTTTTCGTTTGTTTCACGGCAGGTCGACAACTTGCCGACCGCCGCCTACTTCGCCCGTAAACTGGTCGAAGCCCACGGCGAGCTGGAGCTGCCGCCACGCACGGTGCTGAACGTGAATATCCCCAACCTGCCGCTCGATCACATCCGTGGCATCCAGCTCACTCGCCTGGGCCATCGTGCCCGCGCCGCCAAGCCGATGCACGTCGTCGACCCGCGCGGCAAGGCCGGTTACTGGATCGCCGCCGCCGGTGATGCCGAGGACGGCGGGCCGGGCACTGATTTCCATGCGGTGATGCAAGGTTATGTCTCGATCACGCCGTTGCAACTGGACCGCACCTTCAACGACGCCTTTCGAAATCTCGATGGCTGGCTGGAGGGGCTGCGCTGATGGCTCGTGAGCAAGACGATATGCTGCGCCGCGGAATCGGCATGACCTCCCAGCGCACCCGTGAACGACTGATCCAAAGGCTCTACGAAGAAGGCCTGTCCAATGCCCAGGTGTTGGAGGTGATTCGCCGCACACCACGCCATTTGTTCGTCGATGAAGCCCTGGCCCATCGCGCCTATGAAGACACGGCGTTGCCGATCGGCCACAACCAGACCATTTCCCAGCCGTACATGGTGGCCCGCATGAGCGAGCTGCTGCTGGAGGCGGGGCCGCTGGACAAGGTGATGGAGATCGGTACCGGTTCGGGTTACCAGACGGCGGTGTTGTCGCAGCTGGTCGAGCGGGTGTTTTCCGTGGAGCGGATCAAGGTACTGCAGGATCGCGCCAAGGAACGCCTGGTTGAGCTGAACCTGCGCAACGTGGTGTTTCGCTGGGGCGATGGTTGGGAAGGTTGGCCAGCCTTGGCGCCGTACAACGGCATCATTGTGACCGCGGTGGCCACCGATGTGCCCCAGGCCTTGCTGGATCAGCTTGCCCCCGGTGGACGACTGGTCATTCCGGTGGGCGCCGGCGAAGTCCAGCAACTGATGCTGATCGTACGCGAAGAACACGGTTTTTCGCGACATGTCCTGGGTGCGGTGCGGTTCGTGCCATTACTCAATGGGCCGTTGGCCTGAGCATTTATAAACAGACGCTGAATTCCGTGGCCTGGCCTATGTCTTACAGCGGCACCGATTTGCTGAACAGAGTCCAACGGCGTCGAGCAAACGTGTGCGGTGACACGTTGCGCTTCATTAATAGAGGCGCAGTCGTTGCCAGCTATATTTGTATGAGGTCTGCCTGGACAGGCAGTTTCCAATTTTTCAGCCACCACAAAGGGAGCGGCGGGTGAGTCTCACAGTCATTGCGCAGTGTATGGGTATCACGAGCTTTCAGCGCCTGGTGACTGGCCTTGTCTTGAGTACTTTGCTGGTCGGGTGTTCCAGTACGCCGTCGGGTAATGTCCGGGTTGTCGATCGCAACAACAGCGCAACACCTCAACGTCCTACAGTAACGACCGGTCAATATGTAGTCCGTCGCGGCGATACCCTGTTTTCCATCGCTTTTCGCTACGGCTTGGACTACAAAGCCCTCGCGGCGCGCAACAACATTCCTGCGCCTTATACGATTCACCCCGGTCAGACGATTCGCTTCGATGGCCGTAGTGGCTCAACGCCTACCGCCGTGGTGACGCAGTCGGGTTCGACGGCTTCGTCGTCTAGCAAAACCACGGTTATTCGCCGGCCGGCGGGGGCTGGGACGGTGGTAATACCGTCCGTCGCGAGTAAACCGACCCCTGCTCCGATGCCTCCTGCAGGCCCCGCCCCGACAGGCTGGGGATGGCCTTCTAATGGCGTTCTCATTGGAAAATTCTCTTCAAACGGTAGTTTGAATAAAGGAATTGATATCGCCGGGGATTTGGGACAGCCTGTTTTAGCCGCGTCTGATGGGACGGTTGTGTACGCCGGGAGTGGTTTAAGGGGCTACGGCGAACTCGTCATCATCAAACACAGCGATACCTACGTCAGTGCCTACGGTCACAACCGCAGGCTGTTGGTTCGGGAGGGGCAGCAGGTCAAAGTCGGACAGACAATTGCCGAAATGGGATCAACGGGAACAGACCGGGTGAAACTGCATTTTGAGATTCGCCGGCAAGGTAAACCAGTCGATCCGCTGCAATTCCTGCCTCGGCGTTGATTTGATTGTCAGCCTGTTCCGTCACGTAGAGGGAACAGGCTCCAGCGTTGCCAAGGATAAAGGCGTCGCTTGAGCTTGAGGTCGAACTCACCAAAGGACTATAACAATGGCTCTCAGTAAAGAAGTGCCGGAGTTTGACATCGACGATGAGGTTCTCCTTATGGAGACCGGCATCGCTATGGATTCGATGTCGAATGATGAAGGGGCGACTCCACCTTCCGTTCGTGCCAAATCCAAACACTCCGCTTCACTTAAACAACATAAGTACATCGACTACACCCGGGCGCTGGACGCCACTCAGCTGTACCTCAACGAAATCGGTTTCTCGCCACTGCTCTCCCCCGAGGAAGAAGTTCATTTTGCGCGGCTGTCGCAAAGTGGCGACCCGGCCGGCCGAAAACGCATGATTGAAAGCAACCTGCGCCTGGTGGTGAAAATCGCCCGACGCTACGTCAATCGCGGGCTTTCGCTGCTGGACCTGATCGAAGAGGGCAACCTGGGCCTGATTCGCGCCGTCGAGAAATTCGACCCCGAGCGCGGCTTCCGTTTCTCGACCTACGCCACCTGGTGGATCCGCCAGACCATCGAACGGGCAATCATGAATCAAACCCGGACCATCCGGTTGCCGATTCATGTGGTCAAGGAGCTGAACGTCTACCTGCGGGCTGCCCGTGAGTTGACCCAGAAACTCGACCATGAACCTTCACCCGAAGAAATCGCCAACCTGCTGGAAAAACCGGTGGGAGAGGTCAAGCGCATGCTTGGGCTCAACGAGCGTGTTTCCTCGGTAGACGTCTCGCTGGGGCCGGATTCGGATAAGACCCTGCTCGATACCCTGACCGACGATCGTCCGACCGATCCGTGCGAGTTGCTCCAGGACGATGATTTGTCCCAGAGCATTGACCAGTGGCTTTCGGAACTTACGGACAAGCAACGGGAAGTGGTGATTCGCCGCTTCGGCTTGCGCGGTCACGAAAGCAGCACGCTTGAAGATGTGGGCCTGGAGATTGGTTTGACCCGTGAGCGGGTGAGGCAGATCCAGGTTGAAGGTCTCAAGCGTCTGCGAGAGATCCTGGAGAAGAACGGCTTGTCGAGCGAGTCGTTGTTTCAATAATACCAGTGCAGCAGCGAATGCCTCCGCATCAGGGGTAATGCTGTTTAGTTAGAGAAAATGGCGCTTCTTTCAGAAATGGAAAGTGCCATTTTTTTTGGCTTGGGTTTGGGGGTATATCCGTTTTTTGCGTAACGACGGCTTATGGTTCCGCTCTTACAGCGGGTCACTTTTGAAAAGCCCGGAAGCCGGCCCAGTCAAAAGTAACCAAAACGCTCTTGCCCCACCACTCGGTGCCTCGCTTGGGCTCGGCATGCCTGAACGAAGGCATTGCTCCGTGGGCCGCCGCGAAGGGCCATCCATGGCCCAGCGCGGCTAACCCGGCATCCATGCCGGGTTGCCCACTGCGCAATACCTTCGTTCAGCCAGCGTGGTTAACGGGGCGCCCCAGATCAAAAGCAAAAGCGAGGCGGCCTTATAGCCGACCTGGTTCTGGGTGAGACCGCGATTCCCCTGTGGGAGCGAGCTTGCTCGCGATGGCGGTGGGGCAGTTTGCGGTGATGTTGGATGTGCCGGCCTCATCGCGAGCAAGCTCGCTCCCACAGGAGGTCTGTGTTGGATATGAATTTTGTGTCCGCTGAAGATCGAATGTGGGAGCGAGCCTGCTCGCGATGGCGGTGGTTCAGTTACATGGATGTTGGGCTTACTGGCCTCATCGCGAGCAAGCTTTGCTCCCACAGATCTGATGGGTGTACGACCGGGAGAGCCAGGTCGGCTACTAGGCCGCCTCGTGGTGGACGTTGATCTCGGCGCCCCGTTAACCACGCTGGCCGAACGCAGGCATTGTGGAGTGGGCATCCCGGCATGGATGCCGGGTTAGCCGCGCTGGGCCATGGATGGCCCTTCGCGGCGGGCCCACGGAGCAATGCCTTCGTTCGGGCACACCGAGCCTAGGCGAGGTGCCGAGTGGTGGGGCATGAGCGTTTTGCTTACTTTTGCGCTTCTCAAAAGTGAGCCGCTGTAAGAGCGGAACCCTAAGTGGCCGTTACCGAAGAAATGGATATACCCCCCCTCCTCAAAACTATAGATCAACATCATTACGACTGGTCCAGAACCTAAGCGTTTCTGAGGGGGCGTTTTCCAGTCCCGTTCTATTTGTAGTTTCAGCTTGTAAGCCTTTGCCTAGTCTTACGTAAGCGATCAGTTCCCCATCGGCCGGACAGACCGCTATAAATGCCGTGATCTTTTTGTATTCATCTGATTTATAACGAAAAATTGTTGATGAACGTAGCGTTACAGAGCAAGCCACCTGTATCAGCCGCGTTGCACTCGCCTGGGAAAATACTAATATCAGTCCTGTGTCGACGGACAGACACACCCGTCAAGGACGATGGGAAGGAAGGACATCGCAGGACGCGATTCATCAGGATGATGAAAAGGATTAAAGGGATTAGGGAAAAAATGTGGGCGGGTCAAACCGCCCCTTTTTTTTGCCTGCGATTTCTTGATCCGAAAAAGCAAAAAGGCCCGCAAGGGGCCTTTTCGACGAACGCAGGGGTGATCAGCGTTCGAGGTCTGCGATCTTGCCTTCCTTGCCATCCCACTCTTCAGCGTCAGGCAGCGCATCTTTCTTCTCGGTGATGTTCGGCCAGATGTCCGCCAGTTCGGCGTTCAGTTCGATGAAGTTCTCCATGCCGGTCGGCACTTCGTCTTCCGAGAAAATGGCGTTCGCCGGGCATTCCGGTTCACACAGGGCGCAGTCGATGCACTCATCCGGGTGAATGACCAGGAAGTTCGGGCCTTCGTAGAAGCAGTCCACCGGACAGACTTCTACGCAATCGGTGTACTTGCACTTGATGCAGTTGTCGGTGACGACGAAGGTCATTTCTAATTCTCTCCTCAGGCGGCGGCAGCGAAGCCCCTTCACGGTAGGGTCGCCAGGTTTGGGAGCGATAGTCTGCGGACCAGGCTAATAGTCCGCAGCATCCCAAACCGCGCGCGATTCTAACAGCTTGAAAGCCTGTGTGTTAGATCCGTGTCTTCAATGTATAGAGTAAATCCAGTGCCCGACGTGGCGTCAGGTCGTCCAGATCGAGCTTGGCCAGTTCATCGAGAACCGGATGCGGCAGGCTGGCGAACAGGTCGCTTTGCTGCGGCGCGGCCGGTTTGCCTTTGGTCGGGCGCGGTGCTTCGTGAGGCAGGCTGGTGGTTTCCAGGCGGCTCAGGTGCTCGCGGGCACGAGTAATGACTTCACTTGGCACACCGGCCAGTTGCGCCACCGCCAGGCCGTAGCTCTGGCTGGCCGGGCCGGGCAGCACGTGGTGCAGGAAGACGATGCGCTCGTTGTGCTCGGTGGCATTGAGATGCACGTTGGCCACTAAAGGCTGGCTTTCCGGCAACACGGTGAGTTCGAAGTAATGGGTGGCGAACAGCGTGTAGGCCCGCAGGTGCGCCAGGCGCTCGGCCGCTGCCCAGGCCAGGGACAAGCCGTCGAAGGTGCTGGTGCCGCGTCCGACTTCGTCCATCAGCACCAGGCTGCGTTCGGTGGCGTTGTGCAGGATGTTCGCGGTTTCGCTCATTTCCACCATGAACGTCGAACGTCCACCGGCCAGGTCATCGCTGGAGCCGATCCGGGTGAAGATCCGGTCCACCAGGGACAATTCGCAACTGGCCGCCGGGACGAAGCTGCCAATGTGGGCCAGCAGCACGATCAGTGCGGTCTGGCGCATGTAGGTGGATTTACCGCCCATGTTCGGACCGGTGATCACCAGCATGCGGGTGTTGTCGTCCAGGCTCAGGTCGTTGGCCACGAACGGCGTGGTCAGCACTTGCTCGACCACCGGGTGACGGCCTTGGCTGATGCGCATGCACGGTTCACTGACGAAGCGCGGGCAGTTCAGGTCCAGGTTCAGTGCGCGTTCGGCCAGGTTGCTCAGCACGTCCAGTTCCGCCAGGGCGCCGGCGGTGTCCTGCAAGGGCGGCAATTGGCTGATCAGGTCCTCGAGCAACGCTTCATAGAGCATCTTTTCCCGGGCCAGGGCGCGGCTCTTGGCCGACAGCGCCTTGTCTTCGAACGCTTTGAGTTCCGGGGTGATGAACCGCTCGGCGCCCTTGAGGGTCTGGCGGCGAACATAATCGGCCGGGGCCTGTTCGGCCTGCTTGCTTGGCAATTCGATGAAATAACCGTGGATGCGGTTGTAGCCGACCTTGAGGTTGGCAAGGCCCGTACGGGCTTTTTCCCGGGCTTCAAGGTCGATCAGGAACTGGCCGGCGTTCTCGCTCAGCGCTTGTAGCTCGTCGAGTTCGGCGTCGTAGCCGGTTTTCAGCACGCCACCGTCACGGATCACCGCCGGTGGGTTATCGATAATGGCTTTTTCCAGCAGCGCGGCCAGCTCCGGGTAGGTGCTGGTGGTGCGCGCCAGTTGCTGCAGGTGCGGCGCTTCGAGATCGGTCATCGCCACCTGCAATTCGGGCAACGCGCCCAGGGCATCGCGCAGGCGCGCCAGGTCACGGGGACGGGCGTTGCGCAAACCGATGCGGGCGAGGATGCGCTCGATGTCGCCGATTTCCTTGAGCTGCGGTTGCAACTGCTCGAAGCGATAACGATCGAGCAGGCAGGTAATGGAGGTTTGACGCGCCAGCAGCACGGTCAGGTCCCGCAGCGGACGATTCAACCAGCGAGTCAGCAATCGGCTGCCCATGGCGGTCTGGCAGCGATCGACCACCGATTGCAGGGTGTTGTCGCGCCCGCCGGCCAGGTTGGTGTCCAGTTCCAGGTTGCGGCGGCTCGCGCCGTCCAGCACCACGGTGTCATCCAGGCGTTCGTGCCGCAGGCTGCGCAAGTGGGGCAGGGCGGTGCGCTGGGTTTCCTTGGCGTAGGCCAGCAGGCAGCCGGCCGCACCGATGGCCAGGGTCAGGTTCTCGCAACCGAAGCCCTTGAGGTCCTGGGTGGAAAACTGCTGGCAGAGACTTTTCAGCGCCGAATCACGCTCAAAATCCCACGGCGCCCGACGCCGCACGCCACGGCGTTTTTCCGCCGGCAGGTCTTTGGGCCAGTCATCTGGGATCAACAGTTCCACCGGGTTGACCCGCTCGAGCTCCGCCAGCAGGTTTTCCCAGCCCTTGATTTCCAGCACCGAGAAGTTGCCGCTGGTGATGTCCAGCACCGCCAGGCCGAACAGGCGTTCATCGCCCAGCACTGCGGCGATCAGGTTGTCCCGGCGTTCATCCAGCAAGGCTTCGTCACTGACCGTGCCCGGGGTGATGATCCGCACGACTTGGCGTTCCACCGGGCCCTTGCTGGTGGCCGGGTCGCCGACTTGCTCGCAGATCACCACGGATTCGCCGAGCTTGACCAGTTTCGCCAGATAACCTTCCGCCGCGTGGTAAGGAATCCCACACATCGGAATGGCCATGCCCGCCGATTGCCCACGTGCCGTCAGGGTGATGTCCAATAGCTTGGCGGCTTTCTTCGCGTCCTCGTAGAAGATCTCGTAGAAGTCGCCCATGCGGTAGAACATCAGCTGGTCGGGGTGCTGGTTCTTCAGGCGCCAGTATTGCTGCATCATTGGCGTGTGGCTGGAGAGGTCGTTCACGGCTGTATTCATGGGTGTCAGGCAAGCTCGTTGAAAGGTGTAGGGCAAAAGGAGGGGCATTGGCCCGGCTTTTCCGCGATGGGCGCAAGGTTAACATGGGTGGTCGGGGGGGACCCAGGCGTGAGTGGTTTTTGGGGTGGGGTGTATATCCGTTATTTAGGTAATGGCTGCTGACGGTTCCGCTCTTACAGCGGCTCACTTTTGAGAAGCGCAAAAGTAAGCAAAACGCTCATGCCCCACCACTCGGTGCCTCGCCTAGGCTCGGCATGCCTGAACGAAGGCATTGCTCCGTGGGCCGCCGCGAAGGGCCATCCATGGCCCAGCGCGGCTAACCCGGCATCCATGCCGGGTTGCCCACTGCGCAATACCTTCGTTCAGCCAGCGTGGTTAACGGGGCGCCCCAGATCAAAAACAAAACCGAGGCGGCCTAATAGCCGACCTGGCTCTCCCGGTCGTACACCCATCATATCTGTGGGAGCAAAGCTTGCTCGCGAGGCGGCCTGATAGCCGACTTGGCTCTCCCGGTCGTACACCTATCATATCTGTGGGAGCAAAGCTTGCTCGCGAGGCGGCCTTACAGCCGGCCTGTCTCTCCGGCTGTACCCAGATCCAATGTGGGAGCGAGCTTGCTCGCGATGACGGCAACCAATACAACTTAGTTGTCACTGAACTACCGCTATCGCGAGCAAGCTCGCTCCCACAGTGATTACTCGGGCTTCTCTTAGGTCTCGGCTTGCATCATGGATGCCTACCTCACCTCGACCACATCCAACGCCCGATTCGCCAGCAACTGGCTCAGTTCGATCATCTGTTGAACCCCCAGCAAGATATTCCGCCGCGAGCCCTTCAGGTCGAATGCCAGGTCGCTGACCATGGCGTTGGCCGAGGCCAGGGTTTCGCTGAGGTTGGCGAGCAGGCATTCGGCGTCGATGTTAGGGGCGATGATGAAAAGGGTGTCGGGTGTGTCAGAGGCTTCCTTGTCGGTTTTCGGCTTGAGGTAATAGTCCAGGGCGCGAGTGGCCGCGTCGTCGAGTTTCTTGGCGTTGGCCGATTGGCTGCGGGAGACGTGATCGTCTGGGGGATTTGGAGTGTTCTTGCTCATGATGCTTGGATCCTCGAAGTGGGAGCCATCACCGATTCGCTACTAAACGAAATGGGTGGCAGCTGTACGCAGGTTAGTAGACCGGGGATCCAAGAAACCGGCGCACCCGAAGGCGCCCTGCGCACAGCTACCATCGAATGCAGGAGTAGGAACACCTGACTGGATGGAGCGATGTACATCTTGGAGATACCGAGCTACTAAACCCGATCACTGATGGGCAGTGACAGGATTAAAAGTACCGATGGGCTCCAAGGCGCACAAGCCGGCGGATTCTGGCGTAGTTGTAGGCAGAGGCGCAAGGAAACGTAGCCTTGCGTCGCACATTTGAAGGACGGGTGCGGTGCGTTTTCCTAAGGGCGTGTAGGGCGATTCAGTGGCGAGGGAGCTTGCTCCCGCTTGAGCGCAAAGCGCTCACAAAAAGGGTCTGCTGCGCAGCCCAGCGGGAGCAAGCTCCCTCGCCACAATGGATGCAAAAGGCAGGAATTGCATATTTATGCAAAACAGCATTTGTCTTCTGCGAAAAGAACAAGCACTATGCGCGTTATGCAAAAACGCAACGTTTCTTCCGTATTAAGAGCATTGCTCGATCAGCACGGGATCTCCCCCACGGAGCTTCACCGGCGTACCGGCGTGCCTCAGTCCACCCTCTCGCGGATCCTCAGCGGCAAGATCGTCGATCCTTCGGATAAACACATCTCGAAGATCGCCGAATATTTCGCCGTGAGCACCGACCAGTTGCGCGGGCGCGCGGACGTTGTGCCCGCTGGCAATACTCGCCGCGATGAGCCGCATTCCGAACTCAAGGACATAAGCCTGTGGGACGACGAAACACCCGTCGAAGAAGACGAAGTGTCGGTCCCTTTTCTGCGCGAGGTTGAATTGGCTGCTGGATCAGGAAGATTCGTCATCGAGGAAAGCGAGCGCTCAAGCCTGCGCTTTGGCAAGCGCAGCTTGCGCCATAACGGTGTGCAGTTCGACCAGGCCAAGTGCGTGACGGTGCGCGGCAACAGTATGTTGCCGGTGTTGCGCGACGGGGCCACGGTTGGGGTGAACGCAGGCAAGTGTGGGATCGGCGACATCGTCGACGGTGATCTCTATGCCATCAATCACAACGGCCAACTGCGAGTGAAGCAGCTTTATCGCCTGCCCACCGGCATTCGCCTGCGCAGTTTCAACCGTGATGAACATCCGGATGAGGACTACACCTTCCAGGAAATGCAGGATGAGCAAATCGTCATCCTCGGTCACGTCTTCTGGTGGGGCATGTACGCCCGTTAACCCCTCCACTGTCAGATAAAACCCGCCGTCGTGCGGGTTTTTTTTCGCCTCCTGAAAACCCGCGACCCCCGTATTTACGAGGCCTCAATGCATTTACGCATCCATCATGCATAAATAAATGCATTTGCGCATTGACTGGATATGCATCCATGCATATTCTGTGTCCAAGCCGCTCGACAAAGCGGCTGGCAACGAAGCTCTTTAGTTCCACCAACAGGCAGCGATGAACCGGCCTTAACGGTTCAGAGGGTTGGCAACTGACCCGGGTGTGCAGCGTAAAGCACCAGAAGCAGTTATCCGGCGGGCAGGGACCGCGGTCGGAAGAACAATTTGAATGGATCCGTACCGCGCCAGTCGCGCCGAAAGATCAAGCGCATTACTGAAAAGCCTGGGCAACCGGGCTTTTTGGAATGCCTGTGTCGTGAGGCACTTCAAACCGCCGCCAATGGGAGGGCTTTCGATGCTGAAGGATTTCAGATGCGGTAGCTGCAAAAGACTTCTGGCCCGCATGGGCGAGAACACCGAACTCCAGATCAAGTGTTCCCGATGCGGGACGTTGAATCATGTGAAGGCCGTTGAGCCTCGAGTGATCGCCAGAGAGCGGGATGAGCGCTGTTGATCAACCGCGCGATCAATCAATAACTCAAGAGGTGAAATCATGAATCGTTTCAAGAAATACGTCGCCCCACTGTTGCTGTCCATTGCGCTGCTCGGTGTCGGGAGCAACGCTAGCGCCGCCAACCTTCTGGTCAACGGTAGCTTCGAACAGCCAGGCTGCAGCGGCAGTTGCATCCTTGATACTCCGGCGAAAGCCAACTTCATCACCGGTTGGACGACGTTTTTGTCCGGTGCCGAGTACTTCAATATGCCCGCCTCGATCGGGGGTTCCGTGGCTGCGGATGGCGTTGTGATTGTCGACCTGGCCAATTATGTCTATGGCAACGGCGGTGGTATTCAGCAGAACTTCGCCACCGCGGTCGGCGCCAAGTACCGATTGACCTTCAGCGCGGGTAATTCGCGCTACGCCGGCCGCTCCGGCGACGGCACCATCCAGGTCAAGGTGGCGGGGCAGAGTGTCTCCTTCAACACGCCGTCGGCGGAAGGTACCGCGGTGGAGTGGAGCACCATCACGTATGACTTCACGGCCACTTCGGCTCAAACGACTTTGGCGTTCTCCAATGAGCAGAACCCTTACGCCAACTTCGCCTTCATCGACAACGTCATCGTTGAGCCACTGTAAAACTCGTTTGTCCTGCGAAGCCCCGCCGTCCCCAAGCAATCATCCATCACCCCAGGAAACGAGACATGACAAACGAGCAACAAGCGTTGCTGGACATGCCGATCTGGCTGGTCATCGTGCTCGCCCTGGTGGGCGGGGTGTCCGGCGAGATGTGGCGCGCAGACAAGGAGGGCGCCCGTGGCTGGTCGTTATTGCGGCGCCTGGCCTTGCGCTCCGGTGCCTGCGTGGTCTGCGGCGTATCGGCAACCATGCTTTTGTACGCCCTCGGCATGTCGATCTGGAGCGCCTGCGCCTTGGGTTGCCTGACCGCCATGGCCGGTGCCGATGTGGCGATCGGTCTTTACGAGCGCTGGGTCGCCAAGCGGCTCGGCGTCTGCGAAGTGCCGCCGCGGGACGTTCCTCCCGACCAGCCGTGAATCGACAGCGCTGATCCATACCAAAGGAGGCGATCAATGCCTGCCCTTATCGAAAAACCGTCGCAGCTACTCTCGGCCATTGCCCAGACGCTGCGCGCCATTTATCCCGCCTTGAAAGTCGGCAGCCCCCAGGATTTCGATGGCACCGACGATCAACCCTGGGTGCTGATTGCCCTTGAGCGTGATGCGCCCGGTAACCGCGCCAATGACGGGCGTATCGCCCATGTCCTGACGGTGTCCTTGCAAGTGGTCATGGCCGTTCCAGGATGGGATGCCTGCGATCTGGCCGGGGAGCTGAAACACCTGGTCATGGACAACCGCTGGGGTCTGTCGGGCGATCAATGCGACCTGCCCACGGAGCTCGATGGCCTGCCATCCACCTTCATTAACCCGGTACGGGCGTACACCGCCTGGACCCTTTCCTTCAACCAAACCCTGTACCTCGGCCCGACGCTGCTGGAGGACCCGCTGGGTATCCCGAAGTTTGCCCGCACCTGGGAAGTGTCGAACATCGACGACCCGGACCAATACACCGCACTCGAGGGTTGAGCCATGTTTGATGCGCTGTTACGGATGCATCTGGGGCCGATCATCGAGCGTCTGGCGCAGATGGAAACCGAGCTGGAAGACATGCATCGGCGGGCGGAGAGTTTCTGCCGCATCGGCGTTTGCCAGGAAGTCGACGCGGCCAGCAATACCTGCAAAGTCAGCCATGGCGGTCTGCTGACCCCGGCGATCCGCTTTTTCAATCCGAGCGCCGGTGCCCAGAGCGAGTCGCGGATCCCGTCCGTGGGCGAGCAATGTCTATTGCTCAACCATGGCGGCGGCGAGGGCGGTGGGCAGGCGGTGGCGTTGTTCGGCCTCAACGGTGGTCAGTTCCCGCCCGTCTCGACCCAGGCCTCGCTGACGCGGCGCCTCTATCAGGACGGTACGGAAAACGGCTACGACCATGCCAGCCATGTCCTGCACTGGCAAAACGGCCCGGCGGCGTTCAGCGGTTCTCGTGAATCCCTGCTGTTGAACATTGGCCCGTCGCGGCTGGCGATGACACCCGAAACCATCGAATTGCAAGTCGGCGCCGTCGGCATTCGGCTCGACGCCTCCGGCGTGCACCTGAGCGGCCCGGTGGTGGATCACCAGGGACGCGTCATCAGTACCGCCTAAGAGATTTCCTCATGATTGGAATCGATCGAAATACCGGCGCCACGGTCGACGACTGGCTGCAGTTTGTGCAGCGCGCCACCCGTGCATTGACCACGCCGTTGGGCACTCGCCAGAAGCGCCCGTTGTATGGCTGCGCACTCACGCAATTGCTGGGGCAGAACCTCGGTGACGACCTGCTGATCCTTGCCCAGAGCCACGCGGCCCAAGCGTTCTACAACCCGGACAACGGCATCGATGATTTCGAGCCGCAGGTCATTGTCGCCAGCCGGCACGGTGCCGGATTGTTGTTGCGTTTCGCCGGCACCTGGAAAAACCGCAAACAGACTTTTGAGGTGGTGACATGAGCATGTTGATACCCGGCCAGAACCAACTGGCCGAACCGGCCATCGTCACTGTCGAAGCGTTCGAGGATCTGCTGGCAGAGTTCAAGACCTTCGTGGTCGAGTACGTCGGCGCACGCTCTCCCGCCAGCGCCGCCAAATTGGTGGACAGCCTCGAGAACGAAAGCGAACTGCTGACCCTGGCCCTCGAGGCGTTCTGCGTCCGGCTGCAAACTCACGAACGCAAATACAACGCCCGCATCAAGCAGATGTTGGCGTGGTGGGCCACGGGCACCAACCTCGACGCTCGCCTCGCGGACATGGGCCTTGAGCGCCAGTTGCTCGACCCGGGCGACCCGGCAGCATTCCCGCCCATCGCCCCGGTCTACGAGAGCGACGATGACGCCCGGTTGCGTTATTACCTGGCGCCCCACGCCCCGGCGGCCGGCTCGCGCATGCAGTATCGGCGGGAGATCTTCACCCTTGGCGAACGGCCAGCGGTGAAGGTGGAAAACGCCTCGGCGGGTGTGGTGACGGTCACCTACACCTTCGACCCGGATGGTCATGCTGCGCAGGTCAAGGATGGTAATGGGCGTCGCACCGAACCGGGCGAAGTCACGGTCACAGTGCTGTCCCGTGACGGCGACGGCACGCCCACCGAGGCGCTGCTCGACGGTGTTCGCCAGCATTTCGCCCGGCCTGATGTACGCCCGGAAACGGACCTGGTCATCGTGCAGGCCGCACAGATCAAACCTTACAAAATCCGCGTCTTGGCGAAGATCAATGCCGGCCCGGATTCGGGCTTGACTCAGGTTGCCGCCGAGCAGCAGTTGCAGGCGTATGCCGAGGCGTGTCATCGCCTGGAAGGTCGGGTTGACCCAAGCTGGATCGACTACACGCTGCACAGCGCGGGCGCGGTTCAGCTGCAGATTCTCGAACCGCTTGCACCGATTGTGACAACGGCTTTTCAAGCCCCGTACTGCACGGGCATCGAGGTCGAGGTGGATACGTTATGAGTGACGACACACCTCGCCCGAGCCTGCTGCCGGTCAACAGTTCACCGCTGGAAAGGGCACTGGATCTGGGGTTCGCGCGGTTGCTCGAACGCATCGATCCGCCGTTTCCCGAGCTGATGAACCCGGCGACCACGCCCTTGGCGTTCCTGCCGTATCTCGCGGCGGATCGTGGGGTCAACGAGTGGAGCTCCGCGGCGCCCGAAGCTGAAAAGCGCCTGACCGTTGAACTCGCCTGGCCAACCGCCCGGCAGGCCGGGACGCGAAAGGCGCTGGAAAACGCGGCCAAGGGTTTGCAACTGATGCCTGAAGTGCGCGCCTGGTATGAGCAAACACCCCCTGGCCCGCCCTACAGTTTTTCCGTCAGGGCATTTACCGAGCAGCCCTACAGCGAAGAAATCGACGCCCGTCTCGACCGTCGCCTGGCGGATGCCAAAAGCGAGCGCGACACCTTGAAGGTGTCTGTCGGCTTGAGTGCATTCGGCCGTCACGTCATCGGCGCCGCCACGCTGTGCGGCGAATTGACCACGGTTTATCCGATCGTCATCCAAGGGCTGGAAGCCTCGGCTCAGGTCTTCATGGCTGCCGGGCTCTACACCGTCGAAACCTCCACTATTTATCCACAGGGGTCCTAAATGGCCGACTACTACACCCTGCTCACCGATGCGGGGATCGCCTACGAAACCGCCTGCAAGGCGGCGGGCACACCGATCAAGCTGTCGCAGATTTCCGTCGGTGACGGCGGCGGCACGGAATACAACCCGGCCGCAACCGCTACAGCACTCAAGCGCGAAGTCTGGCGCGGGCCGCTCAATGCGCTGTTCCAGGATGAAAACAACCCGAGCTGGCTGCTGGCCGAGGTCACCATCCCGTCCGACGTCGGCGGCTGGTATGTGCGTGAGGCCGGGATCTGGACCGATACCGGGATCCTGTACGCGATTGTCAAATATCCGGAATCGTTCAAGCCGGTATTGGCGACGTCCGGCTCGGGCAAAGAGTTCTACATTCGGTCGATCTTCGAGACCAGCAATGCTGAGCTGGTGACGCTGCTGATTGACGACACGGTGGTCAAGGCGACACGGGCCTGGGTGACCGGCTACGTGGCCGACGAACTCGCCAAGCTCGACAGGAAGCAGTCGGTGCGGGTGGCGACAACGGCCAACATTGTCTTGAGTGGCGCGCAGGCGATCGACGGTGTTGCGGTGATCGCCGGGAATCGGGTCCTGGTCAAGTCCCAGACCTTGGCGAAAGACAACGGTATTTACGTGGCCGCGAACGACGCTTGGGTTCGGGCAAAGGATGCCGATGCGAGTGTCGAAGTGACTTCGGGGTTGATTGTCTCGGTGGAGGAGGGCGTAACGCTTGCCAACACGATCTGGCAGTTGATTACCGATGGTGCGATTGTGCTGGGCACTACGGCGTTGGCGTTTCAGAACATCACGCAAGGTTTTGCGCCGCTCAATTCGCCGGTGTTGCTGGGCGTCCCGACGGCTCCGACTGCACCGGTCAGCACCAACAATCAGCAACTCGCGACAACTGCGTTTGTGCAGCGTGCGCTCGGCAACCATTCGAGCGTTGGTGGGCTGGACGCGAGTACCGTTCTGACTGCGGATGCGTTTGGTAAGTCGTTCATCATCAATTCGGCGAATCCGGTGAGTATCACGTTGCCGAAGGCAAGCACGGGGTTCAATGGCGGCACCATCAACCTGCTGAACGTGTCGACCGGTACTGCAACCATCGTCCTGCAAGGTACGGATTATGTGGCGGGTATTGCTGCTAATCAGTTGGTGCTCAAGACACTGGACAGCATCACGTTGTCGACTGGTGCGGGCATCACCTGGTATGCGGAGAACGGGTCGGTGCCGGATGCGTTGTCTGCTGCGTTCAATGGAGGGGTTCGGACGATTCTGGATACTTTCGGACTCGGCGCGGATCCCGCGAAAATCCCACTGATTACAGATTTCTCTGCTGACATTAAGCCCGGGCTCTACCGAGCGTTTACGCTGGAACACTCCAATGCGTCTATCGGTGGGCCGCCAGACGCTAGCTCCCAGGGCGGCACCTCGATGACTGTGCTTGTAGGCGGTGGATACATTGCTGCCGGATATAAGACGTTCCTCGCGATCATCAACAACACGGCAAACGGTCCGACGCGAGCTTATCTCGGACACAAGACTGCCACGGGCACGCAGCCATTTTGGAGTGAGCTGGGCCAGACGTCCCATCTACCCTATCGCGCAAAGATTTATTTCAAGGCTCCTGGCGTTTACCAGTGGACCGTACCGGCAAGTGTGACGAAGGTTTATGTCGAAGTCGTTGGTGGCGGCGGAAGCGGCGCCTTCGGGACATTGGACACCGGTGCTGGTGGCGGTGGCGCAGGCGGGATCAGTAATCGACTCGTCTCTGTTACACCCGGCTCAGCAGTCACGGTGACCGTCGGGGCGGGGGGCGCATACGTGACAGCAGCCAATACGATAGGCAATCCGGGTGGTTCTTCTTCCTTTGGTCCGCATTGCTCGGCAACAGGCGGCGCAGGCGGGCTGGTGGTTGGCGGTGCTGGCGCTGGTTACGGCTCTGGCGGCGACTTCAACGGTGCGTTAGGTGCCGGAAATCCACCGGTGCGTAATGCGGCGTCTAATGGCGCGATTGGCGGTGCCGGAGGGGGCGGAGAGAGCATTTTTGCCGCGGTTGACACTACCGCGCTGACGCAGCCTGGTATGGGAGGAGGCGGTCGAATCGGGACTCGATCCCAGGCCGGTGCCGATGGTTGTGTGTTCATTACCTATTGAGGAGAACTGTATGTTGTGGGCAAGAATTGAAAACGGGTCGGTGGTCGAAACGACCGACCTCGACCCCTCTGAACGTTTCCATTCGGATCTATTGTGGCAAGCCTGCCCATCCGACGTGCGACCAGGTTGGGCCATCATCGACGGGGAGTTTTCCCAACCTCCAGTGCAGACCTCTACCGAGCAAGCCGAGGTCGAACGGGTATGGCGCAATTATGAGTTGGGGGCCACGGAATGGTTGGTAACACGTCACCGTGACGAACAAGATTTAGGCGTGGCTCCTACGCTGACGGTGAAGCAATTCCCTGAACTGCTTTCTTACCGTCAGGCACTTCGGGATTGGCCGCAAGCAGCGACTTTCCCCAGCGCTGAATTTCGGCCCATCGCACCACCATGGATCGCCGAGCAATCCCAATAAACGCCCCGCACCGACGGGGCGTTTTCTTTCCCGCAACACATCAAAAAAAACTGACAACGGCCCCGCAAACATGGGGCTTTTTCATATCTGGAGAAACACAAATGGCACCACGCCAAACCTACACCGTGCTCCTCCCATTCCCCACTGGGGGTGGTCACTGGTCGAGCGTCGGCCAGGAACTCGATCTGCTCGACGTCGAGGCCAACGCCTTGCGCAGCGCCGGTCGCCTGGAGCTGAAAAAAACCGAAGTCGTCGAACCGGCTTCTGCATCCAACAAGGCCTTGAAGGCCGCCACCAAGAAGGCTGAATAACCATGGCTGAGGTTCTGAACTTCGAGCACAACGGCATTACCGTCAATGCCACCGAATCTCCCGAGGCCATGGGTGGCCTGGGTGATAACGTCATCGGGCTGGTCGGCACTGCGCCGAATGCCAACCTGCTGATCCCGAAAAACACCCCATTCCGCATCAACAGCTTCACCACCCAGGCCCAGTTGGACCCGACCGGTGCCGAGGCGGGTACGCTGTTCCAGGCGGTTTACCAGATCCTCAAAGTGGTCAAGGTGCCGGTCTACGTGGTCATCGTCGAAGAGGGCGCGACACTGGCCGATACGCAGAACAATGTGATCGGCGGTATCGAAGCGCAGACCGGCCGTAAGCTGGGCCTGGCAGCGTTGAGTGGGGTTGCCGAGGACCTGACCATCATCGGCGCGCCGGGCTTCACCGGCACCAAGGCGGTGGCCAGCGAGTTCGCTTCGTTTGGCAAACGCATCAAGGCCCGTGTGGTGCTCGACGGCAAGGATGCCGCTGTCGCCGACCAAGTGACCTACAGCCAGGAACTGGGCGGTGCCGACCTCGGTTTCGACCGTTGCCTGGTGGTGCATAACATGCCGGCGGTGTACTCCAAGGCTGCGAAGAAAAACGTCTTCCTGGCCCCGTCGAGCCTGGCTATCGCCGCCCTCGCCAAGGTCAAGCAATGGGAGAGCCCGGGCAACCAGGTGACCTACGCCGAAGACGTCTCGCGCACCGTCGAATACAACATCCTCGACACCTCCACCGAAGGCGATCTGCTCAACCGCTACGGCGTCAGCTACTACGCCCGGACCATCCTCGGCGGCTTCTCGCTGCTGGGCAACCGTTCCATCACCGGCAAGTTCATCAGCTACGTCGGCCTGGAAGATGCCATCAGCCGCAAACTGGTGAAGGCCGGCCAGAAAGCCATGGCCAAGAACCTGACCAAGTCGTTCATGGACCAGGAGGTCAAGCGCATCAACGACTGGCTGCAAACCCTGGTCGCCGACGAAACCATCCCTGGCGGCAGCGTGTACCTGCACCCGGAATTGAACAGCGTCGAGAAGTACAAGAACGGCACCTGGTACGTGGTCATCGACTACGGCCGCTACGCGCCGAACGAACACATGATTTATCAACTCAATGCCCGCGATGAAATCATCGAGCAGTTCCTGGAGGACGTTCTCTAATGTTTACCAACCGCGTAAGACAGGCCATCGCGGCCACCCTGCAAGGCCTGCCGTTGTCGGCAACCGTGGAAGATTTCACCCCGCCGAAGATCGAATTCGAGATGGAAGAGATGCGTGGCGGCCGTTTCATTGGCGAGGAAATGGCCAAGGGCGGAAAGGTGCTGACGGCCAAGCTGACGCTGCAAGGCCTCGGCCCGGAAATCATGCTGGCGCTGGGCGTGAGCGTGGGCGACGACATTCTGCTGAACGTACGTGAAGCCGGCCAGGATCAGGACGGCAACACTTGGTTCACCTACCACACGGTGGGCGGCAAGTTGAAATCCCTCGAGGAAACCCCGCTGAAAATGAACGAGAAGCCCAAGACCAATCTTGAGCTGTCCTGCCGCACCTACAACCGCCTGGAAAACGGTGTCCCGGTGATCGACATCGACGTGCGCACCCAGAAGTTCGTGCTCAACGGCGTCGACATCCTCGGTGATGCGCGCCGTGCGGTGTTGCTGCCCTAAGTCACTGCCAGCCGGCTAGATGCAGTCCCTGTGGGAGCGAGCTTGCTCGCGATAGCGGAGTGTCAGACACCTCGATGCTGAATGCACCGCCGTCATCGCGAGCAAGCTCGCTCCCACAGGTTGTCCTCTGATTCACCAAGGAACTGATTTCATGTCCTGGATGCCTCCTACCCATGAGCTGTTGTCGCCAATCACCAGTGACGACGGCTCGCAGATCGAGCAGATCACCCTCAAGCCGCTGTACTACGCGGCGCAAAAAGACGCCCTGGCCCGTGCGGGCGATGACGAAGACGATCAGTTCTTCGAGCTGGCCAAGCTGGCCACCGGCCTGTCGGTCAAGGAACTCGACCAGCTCAAGCGCCCGGACTACGTCAGCATTGCCCAGTACGTGCACGAAATGTCCACGCGCCCGGCGTCGTACTTTCTGGATGACCCACAGGCCGACCCCGACCAGGTGCAACTGCTGCAACCGCTCGACGTCGCGGGCCGCAGCCTGACGTCGCTGACCCTGGAAATGCCGGTGCTGCGTGCCACCAAGGCGATGAAAAAACTGAAGACGGCCAAGGAACGCGCCGAGTTCATCACGGCCCATTGCACTGGCCTGATGATTCCCGATCTGGACCTGCTGACCGTGCCCGACTGGACACAACTTCAGGTGCGCATTGACGATTTTTTAAACAAACCGGCGGACTTCTTTCGGAGCGCGACATCGAAGTGATCCTCGATGTGGTGCCGCTCATTTACTCGGTAAGTGAGGCGGAAATCCTGGAGTGGGACGCCGGCAAGGCCTTGCGCCGCTACGACATCGCGATCAGTCGCCTTGGCGTGAAACAGGAGTAGAGCGGGATGGCGGACGATAGATATTCGCTCAAATACGCAACCTTCAATGAGAGTGGGTTGGCGTTCGGTAGTACCAGCCTCACCAGTGGCGTGTCGGCACAAGGCGCGTTCGCCAGGGACCAACTGGCGAGCCTCGATCTGGCGCTGGAAACACTCGGGCTCAAGCTCGGGCTGCTGACCACGGCGATCGAGTCACTGACGGTGAAGCTTTCGGCGCAACGATTGTTTTCTCAAACGATGGGCGCTGACGCCAAGGGCGCGTCGGCCAATGAGCCAAAGGGCAAGTCCAGTGGCGGTATCGAACCACTGGCGCTGCTCAAGCCTGCGATAGCAATGGATTCGGCCATGGCCGAGCTGAAGCAGGTCACCGGATTTACCCCTCGCCAGCTTGAACAGACGACTGAGTCAACCCGGCACGTCGCCACCGCTAAGCTGGTGGCGGCCGGGGGCACCACGGCGGTTGAAGTGGTGGGGATGCAAAGCCTGGCGGCCAGAAAAGGCATCGGTAACGATTTGCCCGATGCCTCGGACCGACCGCAGGAACTGTCGCGTTTCGCCTCGGATGCTGCCGTCATCGCGACGGCGTCCAGGAGGCCGGCCATGGAGGTTGCCGAGATGCTCGCCGACTGGCGCATCTCCATGAAGCTCAGCGGCGTTCAAGCCTTTGACTTGGCGGATGCAACCAACCAGCTGGGCAAATTACCCAATGGTGCGAAAGCGGCTGAGATAGGCACGGTGTTGCAGCGTGACGGTGCGGCCGCGACCTCGGCAGGCCTGGCCCCGGCGCAGGCCGCAGCGGTGACGGCGGCGTTGCTCAATACCGGTACCAAGCAAGCTGAAGCCGGCTTGGCTCTGGATAGCTTCACGACGGCCCTGGGCAAGGGTGACCAGGCCTCCGCCACCGAGCAATCGGCCTGGAAACAGTTGGGGCTGGAACCCACGGCGGTGGCGAGCGGCTTGCGTGACAAGGACACGGCGTCTGGCACGGTGATGACGGTGCTGGCGGCCTTGAACGCGCAACCGGCCGAGAAGCGCTCGGCCCTTGCCACCACGCTCTTCAGCAATGGCGATGAAGCCGTGCTGCGCATGGCGCAGAAACTGACCGATGTGAATGCGGCCTTCTTGCAGGTGAAAGACCCCGGCCAGTACGCCACTTCACAATTGGGCAACAACGGCTCGGTGCGGCAGGACGCGTTGGCGCTGTCGAACACCCGGCAGGGCCAACTGAACGTCCTCAACGCCCGCAGCGAGCGTTTGTCGGTGGCCACGGGAAATGCCCTGATGCCCTCGGCGGATACCTCGTTCCAGTGGCTGGGTTCGCTGGCCGATGGCATGAGTGAGTTGGCTGAGTCCTCACCTAAAGCCGCTGCGGCCATCGTGTTGATTGGCGCGGCGATCAAACCGCTGCTGGGTGCGCTGCTCAAGGCTGTTGGGGATGAGATCTCCAGTCAGGTGGCCAAGCGGGTGTTGGGCAGGGCCGCTCCGCACCTTCCCGGCCGATTGGGTGAGGTGATCTCCGAAGATTTCAGAAACCCTCGTGTGAACAAGCTGGAAACAAGCAATGCCAACCAGCGTCCCGAATCCCCGAGCAGGCCGAAAATACCCGTCAGTACACAAGGCTCACTCGGGCCAACGGCCTCATTACGCTCGATGACTCGTAGGGCGCCCGGCCCATTGAAAGTAGTTGGCGCCGTCGCTGATGTGGCCGAGGGGGTCCTTACCGGCGACAAACGAATGATGGGCGCAGGCCTGGGCGCCGCAGGTGGCGGCTGGGCAGGCGCTGCTGCGGGGTCTGCGGCCGGTGCCGCTTTGGGCAGTGTCGTTCCGGTGCTCGGCACTGCCATTGGCGGTGTGATTGGCGGACTGCTGGGCGGCTGGTTGGGGAGCGATGCCGGTGCGTCCCTGGGTGAGAAGCTCGTCGCCCCCGCCGACAGACTCGCCGCTCCGGACCAGGTCAGCAAAGACCTGACCAACGCCCAAACCAGCCAACAACAAAACACCATGACCGCCAACATCTACATCAACGGCCAGGACCAGGCCAGCGCGAGTCAGTTGGCCAACCTGGTTGTGCAACAGCTCTCGGGCCAGTTCGGCCTGACAACCATGCCCAACTCACTTGCCATGCGCAGTGACGCGGCCCTGACCGACGGAGGTACGTGATGCGTCAGCAAATGGTACTCGGCAGTTTCATTTTCGGTCTGTCGAGAAACTTTGCGTACCACAGCCTGGTACGCACCTCGGACGGTGGCTGGAAGAGCATCGACATCCTCACCAGCAAACCCAAGTCCAGCCAGATCGGCCAAGGCCTGCAAGGGCTGACGATCACCGGCAAGTCGATGTACGCGACCGCCATGGATCGCCTGGATGAGTTGCGCGCCTTGCAGGCGCAGCGCGTGCCCGTGCCGTTGGTTGACGGCATCGGTCGCAATTGGGGCCTGTGGCAGATCAGCAAGGTCACGGAAACCCAGACCGAGATCATTGATGACGGCACGGCGATGGTGGTCGGCTGGGTGGTTGAATTGACGGAGTTCGCCAATGCGTAGGGTTCGAAGTATCGCCGGTGATTCGGTGAATCTGTTGCTGTACCGCGAGCTTGAGCGTTGTGACGATATCGTCGAGGAGGCGCTCTGGCTGCTCAATCCGGGCTTGGCTGAATGGGGCCCGGCATTGCCGGCCGGGGTGTGGGTTGTCCTGCCGGAAGTGGATCTCAAACCTGTTGCACCCACACCGGTTTCGGCCTGGGATTAAGGAGGCAACATGTCACTGGGTTTCACGCCTGCGGTGGAAATTTATGGTGCGAACGCCGCACTGCTCAACGAACGCCTGCTCAAGTGGGAGCACGTCGACGCGGCGGGGATCGAGTCCGATCAACTGACGCTCACCATTAGCCTGGACGGGCTCCAAGGGTTGCCCAGCCTGGGCGGGAAGATCGGTCTGCGGGTCGGTTATCTGGAGTCGGGGCTGGTGGATAAAGGCGAGTTCGTCATCACCCGACGCACGCCGTTCCTGTTCCCCCTGCAACTCGTGCTGGTGGCCATGGCCGCACCGTTCAGTGCTGCGGATCAGACCGGCTTCAAGCAACGCCGATCCGTCAGCCATGGCCCGACCACCCTGGGGGCCTTGTTTCGGCAACTGACTTCCAGACACGGTTTTTCTCCCCGTGTGGCGCCGGACCTGGCGCTGATAAAAATCGAGCACATCGACCAGACCAACGAAACCGACATGGGCTTCCTCACGCGCCTGGCCCATCGTTATGACGCTGTCGCCAAGCCGATCAACGAGTTGTATGTGCTGGCTCGGCGCGGCCAGGCGAAGTCGTTGTCGGGCAAGGTCCTGCCCGAGATGAAACTCTCGGTGACGACCAACAATCGCCCGGGTGACCACGCGTTCATTTCGGCCAAGTTTGATGAAACCGCCCGGGCCAAGTACCAGGGCTGCAAGACCCGGTGGTGGGATGCGGCGGCGGGCAAGCTGCAGGTCGAGGAGAGCGGCCTCGCGCCGTTCAAGACTCTGCGCCAGCGCTTCCAGAGCGCAGACGATGCCCGTGCCGCTGGAGAAGGCGAGGTACGCCGGATGGAGCGCGAAGCACTCAAGGTGAACATCGAGTGCCCTGGCAACCCGGGGCTCTCGGCCGAGGGCATCGTATTGCTGGATCCCACCTGGCCGGACTTCATGCGCGGTCGCTGGTCGATCGACAAGGTCACCGCCAGTGGCGACCGGGAAAAAAGCTACCGCTGCTTGATTAATGCAACCTGCCTGGATGCCAAGGCCTGACCTCATCGCCCCTGTGGGAGCGAGCCTGCTCGCGATTGCGGTATGACATTCAACATTTGCACTGACTGACACGCCGCTATCGCGAGCAAGCTCGCTCCCACAGGTCTCCCTGATTGCATCTTCTCTACAACCGGAATTCTTCCATGAAGATCACACCGATCCTCACGCAGTTGCGTGAGCAATGTCCGACGCTCGCCCATCGCGTGGCCGCAGGCTTTGACCTCGCCACGCTGCAAGCCGAGACCCCGCTGCAGACACCCTGCGCCTATGTCCTGCCCACCGCCGACATTGCCAGCAAGAACGCGGCTCAGAACGTCACGCTGCAAGCGGTGCGTGATCGCTTCGATGCGGTGCTGGTGCTCGACACCACTGATGCGACAAAAGCGCTGGACCTGCTGCACGACCTGCGGGCCGAACTGTGGCGCGCGTTGGTGGGGTTCAAGCCGGGCGCCGAGTACACCGGCATTGAATACGACGGCAGCGAACTGGTTTCCATCAATAGCAGCCGCGTGTTGTACCGGCTGCGCTTTTTCGCCGAGTTCCAGCTGGGCCGCAATCTGGCGAGCCAGCCTGCCGAAAGCTGGCACGAGCGTGAACTGGACGGCTTGACGTCCTTTACCGGGGCCACTGTGCGGGTCGATGCCATCGACCCGGCGGACCCCAACCTGAAACGTCCCGGCCCCGACGGGCGCGTGGAACTGACTTTCTCTGGAGACGTAACCCCATGAGCAAACGCATCACCGTGCTGCCGGCCCCGGGCCGTGCGGTACCGGACCCGGAAGCGGGCGATCTGTTGCCCCTCGAAGGCCGTGAAGTGCCAGACAACGCCTGGTGGCGTCGACGTCTGGCCGACGGCGACATCACTACCAAAGCCGTGAAAGCGGCAAAACCACAGGGAGCCAAATAATGGCGATCGGATTCAGCAACATTCCCGCGGACATTCGTGTGCCGCTGTTCTACGCCGAAATGGACAACTCGGCCGCCAATAGCGCGTCATCGGCCATGCGCCGGTTGATCGTCGCCCAGGTCAACGACAACGTCGCCCCGGCCGAGGTCGGCAAACTGGTGCTGGTGTCCAGCGTCGCATTGGCCAAGAACATCGGTGGGCAGGGCTCGATGCTCGCCTCCATGTATGAGACCTGGCGCAAGACCGACCCGCTCGGGGAGATCTGGTGCCTGCCGCTGCGCAACGTCGAAGGCGCCATCGCCGAGGGCGTGCTGACCCTCACCGGTGCGGCGACGGAAAGTGGCGTGCTCAACCTGTACGTCGGCGGTGTGCGCGTCCAGGCCGCCATCGTCAGCGGCGCCACGGTGGCGCAGGCTGCCACTGCGCTGGCCTTGAAAATCAACGCCACCGCCGACCTGCCGGTGACCGCTGCGGCCGCCGAAGGTGTCGTGACCCTCAGCGCCAAATGGACCGGCGACAGCGGCAACGACATCAGTCTGCAATTCAATCGCCTGGGCAAGAGCAACGGCGAAGACACCCCTGCGGGGCTGACCACCGCCATCACCGCGATGACCGGCGGCGCCGGTGTACCGGACCAGACCGAGGCCGTCGCGGCCCTGGGCGACGAGCCGTTCGAATTCATCGCCATGCCTTGGTCCGATGTGGCGAGCCTCAATACCTGGCAAGCGGTCATGGACGACAACACCGGTCGCTGGTCCTGGGCCAAGCAGTTGTTCGGCCATGTCTACAGCGCCAAGCGCGGCACTATCGGCACCCTGGTTGCTGCCGGTCAGGCGCGCAACGACCAGCACATGACCCTCCAGGCGCTGGAGTTGGGCGTACCGCAACCGTTCTGGGTCCAGGCTGCTGCCTTGGCGGCTCGCACCGCGGTGTTCATCTCCGCCGACGCCAGCCGTCCGACCCAGAGCGGCAGCCTGCCGGGCTTGGACCCGGCACCGGCCAGCGAACGTTTCACCCTGACCGAGCGGCAGTCGCTGCTCAACTACGGTATCGCCACGGCGTACTACGAAGGTGGCTACGTACGCATCCAGCGTTCCATCACCACGTATCAGAAGAATGCCTTCGGCCAGGCGGACAACTCCTACCTGGACAGCGAAACCATGCACCAGTCGGCGTTCATCGTGCGGCGTCTGCAGAGCGTGATCACCAGCAAGTACGGTCGCCACAAACTGGCCGCCGACGGCACCCGTTTCGGCGCCGGCCAGCCCATCGTGACCCCTAGCACGATTCGCGGCGAGCTGATCGCGCAATACGCCAAGCTCGAACTGGAAGGCCACGTGGAAAACGCCGAGCTGTTCGCCGAACACCTGGTGGTCGAGCGCGACAGCCAGGACCCGAGCCGCGTCAACGTGCTTTTCCCGCCGGATTACATCAACGGCCTGCGGGTGTTCGCGCTGCTCAACCAATTCCGCCTGCAATACGACGCCGCCGCCTGACAGTAGCACTCAGTCATATGCATTCAGCCCACCTTGCGTGGGCTTTTTATTTGAAGGGAGAAACACCATGGGTCAACTGATTGCGGGCACCTGCTACGTCAAAGTGGACGGCGCTCAACTGACCATCAACGGTGGCTGCGAAGCGCCACTGATGTTCACCAAACGCGAAACCGTCGTACCGGGTTTCTACAAGGAAACCGACATTGCCCCGTCCTTCAAGGTGACGGCGCTGCACACCGCGGACTTCCCGCTCAAGCAACTGGTTGCGGGCACCGACATGACCGTCACCTGCGAATTCAACAACGGCAAGGTCTACGTGCTGGCCGGCGCCTACCTGGTGGAAGAGCCTGTGTCCAAGGGTGACGACGCCACCATCGAACTGAAATTCGAAGGCATCAAGGGGACCTGGCAATGAGCGATGTCGTGACGCTGCGCGTGGCCATTGAGGCCCACGGCGAGCCGGTGAGCGAACTGACCCTGCGCCGTCCGACGGTGCAGGAAGTCCGGGCGATCAAGGCGCTGCCGTACAAGATCGACAAGAGCGAGGAGGTGAGCCTGGACATGGACGTCGCGGCCAAATACATCGCGGTGTGCGCCGGTATTCCGCCGTCGTCGGTCAACCAGTTGGACCTGGCTGACCTCAACGCCCTGAGCTGGGCCGTCGCGAGTTTTTTCATGAGTGCGGCGTCGCAGCCATCGGCGACCTGATCGCCGCCGCCTATGACCTGGCCTGGTTCTGGAAGGTTGACCCCGAACAGATGATGGCCAGGCCACTGGATGTGCTCCGCGAATCCCTGGAGCACGCGCAACGGATCAATGCGATGCAGCAGGTGCAGTGA
The DNA here is from genome assembly GCF_052112205.1 of Pseudomonas sp. Lb2C2. NCBI lineage: Bacteria > Pseudomonadati > Pseudomonadota > Gammaproteobacteria > Pseudomonadales > Pseudomonadaceae > Pseudomonas > Pseudomonas sp. Lb2C2. Next base: position 517,606 of record NZ_JAUTYW010000002.1, read on the forward strand.
TGGCAGACACACAAACGGTAGAGAAAAAAGCGGTGCTGCTCACGGGCATCGATGAGCTGTCACCCAAGCTCGCCGGCCTTCGTGCGAAGGTCGCGAGTTTCAAGCAGAACCTCGACGCCACGGGCCTGGGCAGCCTGGACATTTCCGGTCTGCTGCCCAGCGGCGGCCTGGCCCAACCGTTTATGGACGGGCTCAAGTCGGCGCTGGCCTTCAAGGACGAAGCGGGCGCAGCGAGCGCGTCGGCCAGTGCCGTCCAGGCGCCTGACGCGCCCCGTGTAGCGGCACAGAACCTGGATGGATTGAAGACTTCCATCAGCAACGTGTCGGTGCAGTTCGGCTCGGCCCTGGGGCCTGCGGTCAACGCGGTGGCGGTCAGTTTGCAGCCCATGGTCAGCGGCGTGGCCCAGGTGCTGCAGGACAACCCGCAACTGGTACAGGGCCTGGCGAATGGCGTCGTGGCGTTCAACGCGATCCAGATGGCGGTCAGCGGTGCGAGCCAAGCGTTCGAAGTGGTGAACCTGGCCTTGAAGATGAATCCCATCGGCTTGATTGCCATGGGCATCGCCTTGGCGGCAGGGATGATCATCGCCCACTGGACGCCGATTTCGGCGTTCTTCGCCGGGCTCTGGCAGCGGCTTGCGCCCATCGTGCTGCCGATGGTCGAGTTCTTCAAGACGATGTTCGCCTTCACCCCGATGGGGTTGGTGATCAGTAATTGGGGCCCGATCAGCAGTTTTTTTGGCGCGCTCTGGAATGTGATCGTGGCGGCGGCAACGCCGGTCATCATTTTCATGCAGACGTTGTTCGCCTGGTCACCCTTGGGTTTGATTGTTGCCAATTGGGCGCCCCTGACCGGGTTGTTCGCGGCGATCTGGGACTTGCTCAAAGCGCTGACCGTACCGGTGATGGATGCCCTGAAAGGCCTGTTCGACTGGACGCCGTTGGGGCTGATCATGGCCAACTGGGGCACGATCGGTGAAGTCTTCGCCGGGATCTGGGAGGGCATCCGCAATCAGGTGTCGATCATGCTGGCGGTGTTCAGCGGCCTGTTCGATTGGTCACCCATTGAAGGCCTCACCCAGCAGTGGGGGCCGGTGGGCGAGTGGTTCAGCCAGTGGTGGAACGAATTGCAGGCGGTGATCGCGCCGATCAAGGCGTTATTCAACGGCGGTTTTGGCGAGATGATCACCTCGTTCACCGGTAAGGTCGAGGGACTGACCGAGGCGCAGCGCGCCACCAATGCCGAAGGCAAGGGAGAGCTGGCACCGGCGTTTTTTGGTGGGGCTGGCGAGCAGCCTCCGGGACTGTCTTCGAGCTTGGCGCCGGCGCCCACCGGTTCATCGGCGAGAGCGTCATTGGCGCCTGGGACCTTGCCACAAACCTCCAGCACCCTGGTGCAACAAAGCGCCGCCAACAACCGCACTCAACTCGAAGGCGGCCTGACCGTGCGCTTCGAAAACGCGCCGGCCGGGTTGCGCGCCGATCCGCCTCAGACCAATCAACCGGCCCTGGCGGTGAGTTCGCGCATCGGCTATCGCTCACTTTCCACAGGAGGTTCCAATGAGCTGGCGTGATCGTTTGTTGCCGGCGTCGTTTCGTGGCGTCGGGTTCTGGGTCGATCAGGCGAAAACCCCGGTCGGCCACAAAGGCCAGTTGCATGAATATCCGCAGCGTGACCAGCCGTTTTTCGAGGGGCTCGGCCAGCAGGCGAAGATTCATGAGTTGACCGCGTTCATCGTCGGCCCCGATTGCCTGGAGCAGCGCGACAAGCTGCTCAAGGCGTTGGAGCAGGGCAGCGGTGAACTGGTGCATCCATGGCTGGGGCGTCTGCAGGTCAAGGTCGGCGAATGCGACATGACTCAGACCCGTCAGGACGGAGGGGTGGTGACGTTCGCCCTGAAGTTCTACCCCGACCAGCCGTTGCAGTTTCCCTCGGTCACGATCAACAGCCAGAAACTGCTGCTGGTCTCGGCCGACAGCTTCCTCGGTTCGGCGGTGCGGCGCTTCGAAGACGCCATGACGTTGATCAAGGCTGCCCGGATCGGCATTGCTGACCTGCGCAACAGCCTCAAGGATATCTACGGCGTGATCGAGCAGGAGCTCAAGCCGTTGATCGAGACCTATCGGCAACTCAGCGATCTGGTCAAGGCGGTGAAAGAATTGCCCAAGGAAGTGGTGGCCGAGTTCAAGGGATTGCTGGGGGACATTCGGGAACTGAAGGACTTTGCCCGTGACGGCTATCGCGGCGTGATTGCCAGCGTGTCGCAACAGGTGGAAGCCATTCGCAAGGCCGACGCCCCAAAACTCACCACCGGCAAGGACACCACGGCGGCGGCCCAGGCCGTGGCCGATCTGGTGCAAGACACGCTGCTAGTGCAGGCCGCGCAATGGATTGCGGCGATGCCGGTGGCAGTGCCTGCGGTCAAGTTGGGGGCCACGCCGTCGGTGGCGCAACAGGCCGTGCAACCGGTCCAGCGCCGGGACGTGCCGGTGGCCGACGATGTGCTGGCCCTGCGAGACGCCCTTAACGATGCGATCTGGCAGGCATCCCTCAAGGCTGATCCAGAGCACTACCAGGCGATGAACAACCTGCGCCAGCAAATGGCCGCGCACTTGACGGCGGTGGCGTCGTCGGGTGTAAGGCTGATCAACCTGTCTTTCAAGCAAAGCCTGCCGGCGCTGGTGGTGGCGTATCAGCAATTCGCCGATGCCACTCGGGTGACTGAAGTGACCCAGCGTAACGGCGTCGCCCATCCTGGTTTCCTGCCGCCCAATGACCTGAAAGTCTCCGGGGAGTAAGCCATGAACGAGCTCGACAACGCTGTCTCGCTTACTGTCGGCGGGCTGGATTACGGCGGCTGGAAAAGTGTGGAAATCAGTGCGGACCTGGAGCGTCAGTTCCGCACCTTCAAACTCGATATCACCTGGCAATGGCCGGGGCAGACCCAAGCGGTGCCGATCCGTCCGGGTGATGAATGCCAGGTGCGCATTGGTGCCGACCTGGTCCTCAGCGGTTATGTGTTCAAGGCACCGGTCAGCTATGACGGTCGGCAGATCAGCCTGAGCATTGAAGGCGGTTCCAAGACCCAGGACCTGGTGGACTGCGCGGCGATCAACCGCCCGACTCAATGGCGCGGGCAAACGGTGTTGAGCATCGTCCAGGCCCTGGCGTCGCAATATGGCGTGGGGGTCATCAGTGAAATCCCTGAAACCGCGCGGTTGAGTGAACACAGCATCGTGCCGGGGGAAACGGTCTTCCAATCCATCGACCGTTTGCTGACGTTGTTCCGGGTGTTCTCCACCGATGACGCGCAAGGCCGCGTGCTACTGGCCAAACCCGGCAGCGGCGGACGGGCCAGTGATGCGTTGGAGTTGGGCAAGAACATTCTGTCGGGCAACGCACTGATGGACTACAGCCAGGTGTTCTCCGAATACCGGGTCATCGGTCAGCACAAGGGCAGTGATCAGCAGAACGGGGCGGCGGTGAGCGAAGTCTCTGGCACCGCCACGGATCTGGGCTTCAAGCGCAAGAGGGTGACGGTGATCAGCGAGAGCGCGCAGTTGACCTTCGAACTGGCCCAGCAACGGGCCGATTGGGAAAGCGCCATCCGCACCGGCAAAGCCTTGACCACCACCTACCGCGTGCAGGGCTGGCGCCAGGTCAATGGCGATTTGTGGCGGCATAACACCTTGGTGCGGGTGATCGACCCGGTGCTAGGGTTCGACGGTGACATGTTGATTTCCAAAGTGACGTATTCCCTATCGGCACAAGGCTCCGTCACCACCCTGCAAGTTGCACCGCCGCATATCTTCGACGCCAACCCGGTGCCGCCCAAAACCTGAGCCAACGCACAGCGCCTTGTGGGAGCGGGCTTGCTCGCGAAAGCGGTGGGTCAGCTTGCCTCAATGTTGAATTTGCCTGCCCCTTCGCGAGCAAGCCCGCTCCCACAGTATTTCGAGATCGCCTCCACGTTTCTGCCCACCGCAAATCCCTTGTGGGAGCGAGCCTGCTCGCGATGGCGGCAGCCCAGCCAATAGAGATGTTGATTCGAACACCGCGTTCAAGTCCCCGATTCTCAAGGAAACCCTCAATGAGCCTACTGACCCGCCTCCTGGCGCGCGGCACTGTCGTGCTCGCCAATTCGGCCACCAAGCTGCAATCGCTGCAAATGCGCCTCACCGCCGGCGAAGTGAATGACGACATGGAGCACTTCGAACCCTACGGCTTCACCAGCAACCCGTTGGCCGGTGCCGAGGCCATTGCCACGTTCCTGGGGGGCGACCGCTCCCATGCGGTGGTGCTGGTGGTCGCCGATCGCCGTTTCCGCCTCAAGGCCCTGGCCCCTGGCGAAGTGGCGCTCTACACCGATGAAGGCGACAAGCTCCACTTCAAGCGCGGCCGGGTTATCGACATCGAAACCGCGACCCTGAACATCCGCGCCAGCAGCGCGGTGAACATCGACAGCCCGGTCATCAACCACACCGGCAAGCTCGTTTCCCAGGGCGACCAGATCGCCGGCGGCATCAGCCAGATCAAGCATGTGCATGTCGGCGTGCAGGCCGGCAACGGTCAGACCGGTGCGCCGGCGGGAGGCCAATGATGTTCATCAGCCAGAACCTGCACGCCGCCCTGACCCGCTCGGTGCTGATCAGCCTGTTCACCTGGCGCCGCGCCGCCGCCGACGATGCCGTCGACGACGAGGAACGTTTCGGCTGGTGGGGCGACACCTTTCCTACCGTGGCCGACGACCGCATCGGCTCGCGGCTGTGGCTGTTGCGACGGGTCAAGCTGACCCGCCAAACCCAGCTCGATGCCGAATTCTATGCCCGCGAAGCCTTGCAATGGCTGATCGACGACGGCCATTGCAAGGCCATCGACATCATCAGCGAACGCCTCGACGCCCAACGCTTGAACCTGCGCACGGTCCTGACCCTGGCTGACGGCGAGCGCCTGGACATCAACCCCGATAACAGTTGGCAGGTGACCTATGCCGTTTGAAACCCCTTCGCTGCCGGTGCTGATCAAACGCGCCCAAAGCGACCTGGCCAGCGATTCGCTGCGCCAGTCCGATGCCCAAGTGCTGGCCCGCACCCTGGGTGGCGCCGCCTATGGCCTGTATGGCTACCTGGACTGGATCGCCGAGCAGATCCTGCCGGACAAGGCCGATGAATCCACCCTTGAGCGCATCGCTGCCCTGCGCCTGAACCAGGCGCGCAAAGCGGCTCAAGTGGCCAGCGGCAGTGTCAGTTTCACCGCCACCGCTGGCGCGGTACTGGATGTCGACACGTTGTTGCAATCGACGGATGGCCGTACGTACAAAGTGACCACCGCCCGCACCACCAGCAATGGCTTGAACACCGCCACCATCGCCGCGCTGGACGCTGGCAGCCTGGGCAATGCCGACGCCGGCCTGGTGCTGACGCCCGTTCAACCGATCCTCGGTATCGGCAGTAGCTTCACCGTGCTGGCCCCAGGGCTGACCGGCGGTGTCGCCCGGGAAAGCCTCGAATCCCTGCGGGCGCGGGTGATCCGCTCTTACCGCATCATCCCCCACGGTGGCTCGGCCCAGGACTATGAAACCTGGGCCCTGGAGTGCCCCGGCATTACCCGCGCCTGGTGTCGCGGCAGCTACCTGGGACCCGGCACTGTCGGCTTGTTCGTCATGCGTGACGACGACCCGCAACCGATCCCCAACGCCGAGCAATTGGAAGAGGTGCGGGCCTACATCGAGCCCTTGCGTCCGGTGACCGCCGAGTTGCACGTGCTGGCGCCGACGCAGCTGCCGGTGAACTACAGGCTGCGCATCACCCCGGACACCAGTGCCGTGCGGGCCGCCATCGAGGCGCAACTGCGCGACTTGCACAATCGTGAAGCTGGCCTCGGCGAAACGCTGTTGCTGAGTCATATCGCTGAAGCCATCAGCAGCGCCACCGGCGAAACCGACCACAAACTCAGCGCGCCTATCGCCGATGTCGTCGCCGCCAGCAACCAGTTGCTGACGTTCGGAGGCTGCACATGGCTGGAATAAGAACCGCCGAGCAGTACCAGGCCCAACTGCGCAGCCTGCTGCCCAGCGGCCCGGCATGGGATCCGGAGCGCGTGCCGGAACTGGACGAAGTGCTGCAAGGCATCGCCCAGGAGCTGGCCCGCCTCGACGCCCGTGCCGCCGACTTGCTCAACGAAATGGACCCGGCTGGCGTGAGTGAACTGGTGCCGGATTGGGAGCGGGTGATGAACCTGCCTGATCCGTGCCTAGGGGCTACGCCGTTGTATGACGATCGCCGTCTGGCGGTGCGTCGGCGGTTGTTGGCGGTGGGCAGCCAGACTGCGGCGTATTTCGTCAGCATCGCACGTAGTCAGGGTTACCCCAACGCGACTGTGACTGAGCACCGCGCGCCACGCATGGGGCTTTCGCGGTTTGGTCAGACGCATTTCGGAACCTGGAAAGTGCAATTCATGTGGACCCTCAACACCGGTGGACGCCTCTCGCTTGGCCGTCGTTTTGGCGCCAGCTATTGGGGCGAACGCTTCGGCATGAACCCAGGCTCTGCCTTGGAATGCCTGATCCACCGCAGCGCACCCGCTCATGCGCAGGTGCACATCAATTATGACTAAGGAGTAGAAAATGGATTATCCAAAAAGCGTGCCCAGTGTTGGCTTGGTCAATGGCAAGTTTGTCGATGAGAATCCTGTTACCGGTGCGCCAGGTTCATTGATTCCGGCAGCTTGGGGCAATTCCGTTACGCAGGAGCTATTGGGGGTCATTACTGGGGCAGGGATGGTTCCTGACGAAGCTGATCTTGGACAGTTGCTGTTGGCTGTACGCAAAATCAACCAGGCAGGATTGGTCGATTACGCATTGGATACTGGCACCGTCAACGCTTACAGCGCTACTTACAAACCTGCGCCCTCGGCTCTGGTTGATGGCTTGATATTGCGCTTCAAAGCAGCACGCGCCAATACCGGTGCTAGCACTTTCGCCCCAAATGGACTACCGGCCAACCCAATCGTAGGGTTGGACCATAACGCCATTCAAAGCGGGGAAATTACCGTTGGTGGCGATGTTTGGGTGCAATGGAATAGCTCCATCGGAAGCGGAGACTGGGTCATGATCGCCAGTACCGGGATGACCAAGGATACGGGCAGTGATGTAGGTGACATCAAAGTTGTAGCGACAGCGGGACCGCCCCAAGGCTGGCTCAAATGCAACGGTGCTTTGGTGTCTCGTGCACAGTACGCGGCATTGTTTGCGGCGATAAGTACGCGTTTCGGGGCGGGGGATGGCAGCACGACCTTCGCCTTGCCGGATCTACGAGGCGAGTTTGTTCGGGGTTGGGATGACGGGCGGGGGATTGATTCAGGAAGGGTTTTGGGGGCAGGCCAGGTCGGGCAGAACGCAACACATATCCACACGGCAACGGCTGCTAATGCTGGTGCGCATACTCATACACTTAGTGCTACGGCCGCGTCGGGCGGAGCTCATACTCACACGCTGAGTGCAACCGCTGCGGCTGATGGGGCGCATACGCATGCCGTAAGTGGTGCTGCAGCAAGTGCGGGTGAACATACTCATACTGCTCCGCGTGCGCAGAACAATGACGTGGGTGGGGGCAGCCCCAACTTTACTACCGCGAACCTGCAAAGCGGCGTGACTGCTCCCACTAACCCAGGAGGAGCACATACTCACACTGTTAGCGGTACGGCGGCCTCAGCTGGAGCCCATACGCACACTGTTTCAGGAACGGCTGCGTCGGCAGGAGACCACACTCACGTCATATCCGGCACAGCGGCGTCCGCCGGGGACCACTCGCATGTCATCACCGTAGCTGCTTCTGGTGGCAACGAGACGCGCCCTCGAAACGTGGCGCTGCTGTACGTAATAAAATACTGATCCGTCGAAAAGCGCCCTGCACAAGGGCGCACGAATGATGAGTCTTGTGGATCAGATGCCAGACGGTCTAAAAATTTCTGCGAAAAACAGTCAGATATAAATTTTTCGCGGCCGATCTAATGTGCCTGTTCCAATTTCTGCTCCAAAACGCATCGTCATTACAAGCAACGTTTTCTATGTCGCTGGACGTCAGATGTGCAGGTTGTTGCCCGAACATCATGGGGAACACGCAGTGTTGCTTGATCTGTTGCCTTACGGCTCTATCAACAGGCTCCGATTTAAATTCGAGTTTTGAAACCTCTTCACAACCCCGTCGGCTAAGTATGTACGCATGTAGTGCGGTAACCCGCCCTCGAGCGATGAAGCGGTGCCAGGTGAGCCATATTTTCCCCATGGTGTAACCCATATAGAGAATGGCGAAGTCTTTCGATGTGATGAATTTGTTGATGTGATTGACTGCACTCGGAGCGAAGGCGTACTGAAGCGCGTCGTCCTCAAGAATCAAAACCCTTGTGTAGTTGCGCTGCAGTGCGAGATTTGCGCATTTCACGTGCGATTCGAAACAGCCTCTGACCGGGTTCTCCCTGTCTGCATCTACCAGCACGAACTCTATGTCCAATCCTGAGTTCTTCATGGATTTGATCAGCAAATCCCTGCGGTCCTGTCGCTCCCTGAGGCTGATGCAAAGGACTCCATCAACCGCAAGTTTGCTGAGATCCTTCGTTTTCATCAAATCGTTCCGATGGGGGTGAGCGGCTGAATATAGCGGTGCTTCCTGCGTTGTCTATGCCGATTTGTCATTTTTCAAGATGTCCTTCAACTGCGTCAAGGAGAACGCCATGCCAATCACGCAGGCACAACTGCTGCAGATCCTCCCGAACGCCGGCGCCAATGCCGGCGTTTTTGCACCTGTGCTGAACGTAGCCATGGGTCATTATCAGGTCATCGGCTCGAAGCGTGTTGCCGCGTTCATTGCCCAGGTGGGTCATGAGTCCGGTCAACTGCGCTACGTGCGCGAGTTGGGCAACAATGCCTATCTGTCGAAATACGACACCGGTCCATTGGCCCTGCGCCTGGGTAACACGCCGCAAGTGGACGGCGATGGCCAGAAATACCGAGGCCGGGGTTTGATTCAGATTACCGGCCGGGCTAACTATCAAGCGTGCGGCGAAGCCTTGGGCCTGGACCTGGTCAATGAACCGGGGTTGCTGGAGCAGCCCCAGTGGGCCGCTCATTCGGCGGCCTGGTTCTGGGCGGTCCATGGGCTCAATACCCTGGCTGACGCAGGACTTTTCGACAAGATCACGCAGCGGATCAACGGCGGCCAGAACGGCGCGACGGAGCGTTGGGCCTTTTATACGCAGGCGTTGAAGGTGCTGGGATGAACCCCGTCATCATGAGGTTCGTCCCGGTGTTTATGCTGGCGCTTCTGCTGTTGGCGACCGGTGTGACGTGGAAAATCCAGGATTGGCGTTATGGCAAGGCATTGGCAGAGCAGGTCAGGCTTCAGGCCGAAACCCTGCGTCAGTTGACCTTGTCGGCCGCTACTGCGCAGCAGTACGAAACAGACAAACGCCTGGCCCTGGAGCAGCAACTCTCTGCCAGCGAACAAACCCATTACCGAGCCTTGAACGATGCCCAACGTGACCAGGATCGCTTGCGCGATCGCCTTGCTACTGCCGATGTCCGGCTGTCAGTCCTCCTCGACGCCGACGATGTTGCCGCCGGTTGTGCAGTGCCTGCCACCCCCCGCGCCGGCGGCGTGGATCATGGAGGCGCGAGAGCCCGACTTGACCCGGCGCATGCTCAACGAATTATCGCCATCACCGACGCCGGTGATCGCGGACTGATTGCCTTGCAGGCCTGTCAGGCCTATATCAGAGCGCTGGGTCGGTAATCCCTCGAGCCTTGCAAGCTTCGAATGCTCGTGTACGGTAGGCCTCAATTGTGTGGAATCAGGAGAGCACCATGGACGACGTCACCGAACTGGCCGCTGAGCTGGGCAGGCGCCTGCAGCTGCTCAATGCCCATGTCACCACGGCCGAGTCCTGCACGGGCGGCGGGATTGCCGAGGCGATTACCCGAATTCCCGGGAGTTCGGCCTGGTTCGAGGCCGGTTTCGTCACCTATTCCAATCGCCAGAAGACCCAGCAGCTGGATGTGCCGGCCGAGTTGTTCGAGAAGGTGGGGGCGGTCAGCCGCGAGGTGGTCGAGGCCATGGTGCGAGGAGCCCAGCAAAAAAGCCTGGCGCGTTTTGCCGTCGCGGTCAGCGGTGTAGCGGGGCCGGACGGGGGTTCTCCGAATAAACCGGTGGGCACCGTGTGGCTGGCCTGGGGTGTTGGCGAGGCGGTGATCAGCGAGCAGCGATTCTTTGCAGGCAACCGCGACGAGGTCCGCCGACAAACGGTGAAGGCCGCGCTAGACGGGCTGCTGCAACATGCCGCTGTAGAAATCTCAAATCAGGGGTAGGCGATCCTCAATCGCTGTGGAATAATACTGGCTACTTATACAGGTGTTGGCCGTCAGGCCTTATTGATTACGTGAGGACTTTAATGGACGACAACAAGAAGAAAGCCTTGGCTGCGGCCTTGGGTCAGATCGAACGTCAATTCGGCAAGGGTGCCGTAATGCGTATGGGCGATCAGGACCGTCAGGCTATTCCTTCCATCTCCACCGGCTCCCTGGGCCTGGACATTGCACTTGGCATCGGCGGCCTGCCAAAAGGCCGAATCGTTGAAATCTACGGTCCTGAATCCTCCGGTAAAACTACACTGACCTTGTCCGTGATCGCCCAGGCCCAAAAAGCCGGCGCGACCTGCGCCTTCGTCGACGCCGAACACGCCCTGGACCCGGAATACGCCGGCAAACTGGGTGTCAACGTCGACGACCTGCTGGTTTCCCAGCCGGACACCGGCGAGCAGGCCCTGGAAATCACCGACATGCTGGTGCGTTCCAACGCGGTTGACGTGATCATCGTCGACTCCGTGGCAGCACTGGTGCCAAAGGCTGAAATCGAAGGTGAAATGGGCGACATGCACGTGGGCCTCCAGGCTCGCCTGATGTCCCAGGCCCTGCGCAAGATCACCGGTAACATCAAGAATGCCAACTGCCTGGTGATCTTCATCAACCAGATCCGCATGAAGATCGGCGTGATGTTCGGCAGCCCGGAAACCACCACCGGCGGTAACGCGTTGAAGTTCTACGCCTCGGTTCGCCTGGACATCCGCCGTACTGGCGCGGTGAAAGAAGGTGATGAGGTTGTCGGCAGCGAAACCCGCGTCAAGGTCGTGAAGAACAAGGTGGCTTCGCCGTTCCGTCAGGCCGAGTTCCAGATTCTTTACGGCAAGGGCATCTACCTCAATGGCGAGATGATCGATCTGGGTGTATTGCATGGTTTCGTCGAGAAGTCGGGCGCCTGGTATGCCTACAACGGCACCAAGATCGGTCAGGGCAAGGCCAACTCGGCCAAGTTCCTGGCGGACAACCCGGAAGTTGCAGCCGCTCTCGAGAAGCAACTGCGTGACAAGCTGCTGAGCCCGGTTGCAGACGTCAAATCCGTGGCCAACCGCGAGCCCGTTGACGATCTGGCTGACGCTGACATCTGATCGATCCGATGACCGTCGTACTCGATACCCTCGTCGCGGTGCGGCGAACCGCGATGGACCTGCTCGCCAGACGCGAGCACGGTCGAGTCGAGCTGACGCGTAAACTGCGTCAGCGCGGCGCTCCCGATGAGTTGATCGACACGGCCCTCGACCGTTTGACCGAAGAGGGCTTGCTGTCGGAATCCCGTTACCTGGAAAGCTTTGTCTCTTATCGCGCCCGCTCCGGTTATGGTCCTTTGCGCATTCGTGAGGAGCTGGGCCAGCGCGGTTTACAACGCCCGGATATCGAGCTCGCCTTGCGCGAAAGCGGTATCGATTGGCAGGAGCAACTGACGGACACCTGGCGTCGCAAGTTCTCAGGACATTTGCCCATCGATGTACGGGAACGAGCCAAACAAGGGCGTTTCCTGGCGTATCGAGGCTATTCCATGGAAATGATCAACCGCTTGTTCAGCGGTCGCGGTATGGATGACTAAACAAAAAACGGCCCGCTATTTCGATAGCGGGCCGTTTTTTTATGGGCTCAGGTTACTTTGATCGGGTCCCATGTGAGGGGATGGGGCTTTTGGGCGGGCTGGGCCCAGTTTTCCGACAAGTTGATGTAGTCCACCAGCTCCCTCAAGCGGCCGTGGTCGCGGGCGTTGAAGGCAAACGCCAGTCGAGTCAGATGACTGAAACGGGCCTCATCGTGCTCCTCGCCGCTGTAGTCATGCTGATGAAAGCAGTCGTTCAGGCACAGGTCGGCAAAATCTTTCTGCATTTGCTGCAGTGCCTGTTCGCTTAGCTTGTGATTCATGCGGATCACGAACTGATGCTTGAGCCAGCGACTGGAGTGGAAGTTGCGGTAGAACTGATTGATCTCTTCCACGGCTTCTTCGGCGTTGTACACCAAACGCATGAGCTTCATGTCAGTGGGCAGGATGTAGCGGTTCTCCTCCAATTGCTCACGAATAAAGTGCAGGGCTCCTTGCCAGAACTTGCCTCCTGGAACATCCAGCAGGACCACCGGTACCAGCGGGCTCTTGCCTGTCTGCACCAGCGTCAAGACCTCCAACGCCTCATCTAACGTGCCGAAACCGCCGGGGCAGAGCACCAATGCGTCGGCCTCTTTGACGAAAAACAGTTTGCGGGTGAAGAAGAAGTGGAATGGCAGCAGGTTCGGTGTGCCTTCCACGGTCGGGTTTGCGTGTTGCTCGAAAGGCAGGGTGATATTGAATCCCAGGCTGTGGTCGCGTCCTGCGCCTTCATGGGCAGCGGCCATGATGCCACCGCCGGCACCGGTGATGACCATCATGTCCGAACGGGCCAGGGCAGCCCCCAGCTCTCGGGCCAGGCCATACAGCGGATGTTCGATGGGCGTTCGGGCCGAGCCGAAGACTGTGACCTTGCGGCGGCCCTTGAACTGTTCGAGTGTACGGAAGGCGTGCTCCAGTTCCCTCAGGGCTTGTAGCGTGATCTTGGCATTCCAGCGGTTGTGATCTTCCTGGGCCATGCGCAGCACAGTCAGGATCATGTCGCGGTAAATGGGGAGGTTGGGGCTGTTGGGGGACACCAGGTTGAGTTGCTCTTCGACCTTGCGGGTGAGGTCGTGGCCATGGTTCTCAAAATGACGACTGAGCAGGTCATTCGGTTTGTAAGGCATTCAACTTCTCCTTATTAACAGAACCCTGGCCCGAACGAGAGATTCGTCAGGGCTACGACACTCCGTGTGTCGTTGTCGGCCCAGGCCCGTGCCTGGACGTTCGACCTGGCTCGACGCGGTCTGCAGCAAAGCGATCAAGCCATCCAACAGGTTCCGTTTTTCCCTTGGATGAAAAACAATCACACGGCAAGGTGCTGGCAGGGCAGCCTCTTTCTGCCCAATGAAAAAGAGATACTTCTGAATCTAGCTGATCTTCGCAGCCTTGATCATGGCGCTCAAAAGTAACCGTTGGCAACCGCTGATACAGGCGCTGAAATATCGCGCCGCTCGTCAGATTGCCGGCCGGGTGCGTGCCGCTCTGATTTACTGATAACAAGCGTGCCAATGCAATTTGACGCCCAGGGCTGGGTGCCACGTGATGGATTGAAGCGGATCGGGCATGGAGGCGGGAGAAATGACCAGGGTGACTCTGGAGCTCGACAGGCAGTTGTACCTGATGCTGCGGGAATCGGCACAGGCCAATCGGGTGAGCCTTGAGGAAGAATGCTGTCGTCGGCTGGGAGGGCGAGCGTGGCGCTCGCGTTACTTGCAGGCGCTGGTGGCAGAGTTGCGCGCCGACGATGAGCAGCGGCGCGCAAGCTCGGGTTGATTACTTCTTCGTCTTGGCGGGTTTCGGGCAATCCGATTCCTGGAAGCGCTCGGTCGCGACCGGGCGGTTGGTTTTAACCTCGGTGAACTCATAGCGCATCGTTGCACCCTTGGCCATCAACTTGCGGAAGCCCGGATTGGTGCACACCGTGGAGCCCAACTGGAAATACACGGCCTTGGGGTCTGCGCGCATTTTCTGGGCATGGCTGCTTTGCACGCTGAGATGGTTGATCAGCTCGGTGCCTTCGACGGTATAGCCCTGGTCGAGAATATCTTCGCTGATCGCCCGCGGCGTACCGACGCTACTTTCCTTGGCAACGTTCTGCAGCATCTTGTTCAGTTCGAGTTCTTTCAGCGAAGCAGCCTGAGCGCTGAAGGACGTCGCCAGCAGAACGGCAACGGTAGGGACGATAAGGCGCAGCATGAAACTCTCCTGGTTCAGTGACTGGTGGTTCGACCGATCACATGACTGTGCGTTCAGTGGCCGGGAATTATAGGGGAGCCCGGGTGGACGGTACAGACGCGTGCGCTCTGGTAGACTGCCGGCCTTTATTGCCCTGCCGAGTGTTGTTCGTGTCGAGTTTTCCTGTCTGTCGGCGTTGCCCACGATGAATCACGCCCCTAACGCCGTAGCCCGCCTGCGTGACCAGCGCATGGATGAGGGGATCAGACCGATTCAGGCCCGTGGTTGGCGCGCGCCCCGTTGCAGCGCCTGCCGCGTGATCGAAAGCCATTGCCTGTGCGCCTGGCGTCCTAGCGTCGAGACCCGCTCCGGGGTCTGCCTGATCATGACCAGCAAGGAAGTGTTCAAGCCGAGCAACACCGGTTGGCTGATTGCCGATGTGGTGCGTGACAACCACGCGTTCATCTGGTCGCGCACCGAGGTCGATGAACAACTGCTGGCGCTGCTGAACGATCCGCAATGGCAGCCGTACCTGGTGTTTCCGGGCGAGTACGTCGAGCCATCGCGGGTCACCCACACGGTTGACCTCGATCAGTCCAGGCGTCCGCTGTTCATTCTGCTGGATGCGACCTGGACCGAGGCGCGGAAAATTTTCCGTAAAAGCCCGTATTTCGACCGACTGCCGATCCTGAGCCTGCTGCCCGACAGGCTGTCGCGTTACCGCCTGCGCCGTTCGACCCGCAGCGAGCACCTGTGCACCGCCGAAGTGGCGGCGTTGTGTCTGGAGTTGGCGGGGGACAGCGACGCCGCGTCGGCCCTGGACGCCTATTTCGATGTGTTCAGCCAGCATTACCTGGGCGCCAAGGGCCAGCAGGAGGTGAACATCTCGACCCCGGCCCACGCCGAGTTGCAAGCCTTTATTCGTACGCCGCGAGCAGTATTGGCCCAATAGTGGCCCATACTGGACACTGCGGCGGTCGTGCTGCTTGACCACCCCGGCTTCGCTGGGCATGCTTGGCGCCGACCAGGGCGCCACCAATGTTTGAAACGCCGTGTTTGGCGTTGAATGTGTCCCTGTGGATGCCGCAGACATGGCGGTGTCTTGAGTTGCTTGGCGAGGCGCGAATCATCGGGCCTGCCATTAAAAACAGGATCATTTGAAAAATGGCCACATACGAAATCCTGATTGCCGATGACCATCCGCTCTTTCGCAGCGCGTTGCATCAGGCAGTGACCCTGGGCCTCGGCCCGGCTGTCCGGTTGACGGAGGTGGCCAGTATCGCGGAACTGGAGGTCCAGTTGACGGCAAAGGCCGATTGGGACTTGGTGCTGCTGGACCTGAACATGCCCGGTGCCTATGGTTTCTCAGGGCTGGTGCTGTTGCGGGGGCAATACCCGCAGATCCCCGTGGTCATGGTCTCGGCCCAGGAAGAAGCCTCGGTGATGGTCAAGGCCCGGGAGTTCGGCGCCAGCGGCTTCATACCCAAGTCCAGTTCCCTTGAGATGATTCAGAAGGCCGTGAAGGCGGTCCTGGACGGCGATGTGTGCTGGCCGCCCCAGGCGTTCGAAGCGGTGAGCGTGTCCGAGGAAGCCAAGGCCGCCAGCGAAGGGCTGGCCAGCCTCACGCCACAGCAGTTCCGGGTATTGACCATGGTCTGCGAAGGCCTGCTGAACAAGCAGATTGCCTATGAGTTGAGTGTGTCGGAGGCCACCATCAAGGCTCACGTCACGGCAATCTTTCGTAAGCTGAACGTGCGCACCCGGACCCAGGCAGCCTTGCTGCTGCAACAACTTGAGTCAATTTCACCGCAGGCTTAGTGTTCCGGTTCACGCTTTTTTGACCGGGTTTGAATTAGCTTCTCCACTCCTTTTCGATCAGTTGCCCACTTTATGTCACCTTTTAAAGGCCAGACCGGCCTGAAACGCATCCTCAACGCCTCCGGCTATTCCTTGGACGGGCTGCGTGCGGCTTTTGTCGGCGAAGCAGCTTTCCGTCAGTTGGTGCTGGTCAACGTTGTGCTGATTCCATTGTCCTTCTTCCTGAACGTCAGCCGTGTCGAGCAGGCACTGCTGATTGCCGTGTGTCTGCTGGCATTGATCGTGGAATTGCTCAACTCGGCGGTGGAGGCGGCCATCGACCGCATCTCCCTGGAGCTGCACCCATTGTCGAAAAACGCCAAGGACATGGGCAGCGCTGCCCAGTTCGTCGCCCTGACGATGATCGCCTTGGTGTGGGGCTTGGTGCTGTTGTAACGGCTCAGGCGATGGCCGGCAGCACGATTTCGTCGCTGCGCTGGGCCCCGGCGGTGAAGGCCCGGCACAGTTCGAGGAATTCACGCATGGCCGAGGTCTGGTACTTCTGTTTGTGCCAGATGAAATAAAACTGCCGCGCCAGGTCCATGTCCGGGGTTTCCACCGCGACGAGGCTACCGCGGCGGAAGGCGTCGCGCAGGGCCAGGCGAGAGATGCAGCCAATGCCCAGGCCGGACTCCACGGCGCGCTTGATCGCTTCGGTGTGTTCCAGCTCCAGGCGGATATTCAATGCGCTGCGGTGGTGGCGCATGGCCTGGTCGAAAGTCAGTCGCGTGCCCGAACCCTGCTCCCGCAGAATCCAGGCCTCATGGGTCAACTCCTCCATGGTCGCCTGGCCGCGCTTGGCCAGCGGGTGTTGAGGGGCGCAGAACACCACCAGTTCGTCCTCGACCCAGCTTTGCACTTCGATGTCCGGATGGCTGCAGTCGCCTTCGATTAGACCCAGATCAATTTCATAGTGGGCAACCTGGTGCACGATATTGGCAGTGTTCTGCACATGCAGCTTCACCTGGCTTTCCGGATGGCGCTGCATGAAACCGCCGATCAACAAGGTCGCCAGGTAATTGCCGATGGTCAGCGTGGCACCGACCGCCAGTGAACCGAAGCCGGACTTGCCATTGAGCAGGTCTTCGATTTCCTTGGCCTGGTCCAGCAGCGCCACTGCCTGGGGCAGCAGCTGCTTGCCCAGGGCATTGAGGCTCAGGCGCTTGCCGGCACGGTCGAATAACTGGCAGCTCGATTGGCGCTCCAGTTCGGTGATGGAGGTGCTGGCCGCCGATTGCGACAGATTGAGCTGGCCCGCAGCGCGAGACACGCTTTCCTGCTGGGCGACGGCGACGAAAACTTGAAGTTGACGGAGAGTAAATCGCATATCGATATAACCGATAACCCTTATCTTAATAATCCATTTAACAGATATTGTCGCCGCCATTAGAATGCGATGCAATTGCGCAGATTATCGGCGCAGGCATTATTCCCAGGAGTCCCCGTACATGAGCAACATGAACCACGAGCGTGTCCTCAGTGTTCATCACTGGAACGACACTCTGTTCAGCTTCAAGTGCACCCGCGATCCGGGCCTGCGCTTCGAGAACGGTCAGTTCGTGATGATCGGCCTGCAACAGCCCAACGGCCGCCCGCTTATGCGCGCTTACTCGATTGCCAGCCCGAACTGGGAAGAGCATCTCGAATTCTTCAGCATCAAGGTGCCGGATGGTCCGCTGACCTCCCAGTTGCAGCACCTGAAGGAAGGCGACGAGATCATCATCAGCAAGAAACCCACCGGCACCCTCGTGCTGGACGATCTCAAGCCTGGCAAGCATTTGTACCTGCTCAGCACCGGCACTGGCCTGGCGCCGTTCATGAGCGTCATCCAGGACCCGGAAACCTATGAGCGTTTTGAAAAAGTGATCCTGTGCCACGGCGTGCGTTACGTCAATGAAGTCGCTTACCGCGAGTTCATCACCGAGCACTTGCCGCAGAACGAGTTCTTCGGCGAAGCCCTGCGTGACAAGCTGATCTACTACCCGACCGTGACGCGCGAGCCGTTCGAGAACGAAGGCCGCCTGACCGACCTGATGCGCAGCGGCAAGCTGTTCCGCGACATCGGCCTGCCACCGATCAACCCACAGGACGACCGCGCCATGTTGTGCGGTAGCCCGAGCATGCTCGACGAGACCAGCGAAGTGCTCAACAGCTTCGGCCTGACCGTTTCGCCGCGTATGCGCGAGCCGGGTGATTACCTGATCGAGCGGGCGTTTGTAGAGAAGTAAGCTGTATTTGTGGCGATTGATAGATCGCCATCGTCAGATCGCCGCCCGGAGCAAGCTCGCTCCCACATTTGATTTGCAGTGACCACAAGTGTTGTGGTCACACATGTCCCATTGTGGGAGCGAGCTTGCTCGCGATGGCAGCGACTCGGTCCAACAGATGCCCCACAAAAAAGCCCGCGCCGCCTGATGAAGGCCGCGCGGGCTTTTTCGTTTCTGGTGTTTACGGTTTCGCCGGAATCACTTCCAACACCCGAATCAACCCCGCCTGCGGGTAATGCCAACGAACGTCCAGGTCCCAGAACTGTGCGCCATATTCCCGCTCGGCGGTAGGAACCTGGTACGCCGGGCGTGGGTCTTGGGCCAGGCATTGTTCAATCAGTTCCACCAAGGGCTCTGCCAGGCGCGTGGCGTGCTCGCGGGCTTGAAGCAGGGCAGTGTCCGCCCATTGCACCGGAATCAATTCAGGCGCTGCGCTGGCGATGCTGTTGGAAGCCGAGCCGATGATGTCGGCGTAGGGCACGTAGGGCTTGATGTCGAGCACCGGCGTGCCGTCCAGCAAATCGATACCCGAGATCCACAGGCGCCCGGCTTCAACCCGTTCCAGCTTCACCACCGATTGGCCGATGCCGTTGGGGCGGTGGGTGGCGCGGGTGGCGAATACACCCATGGACTTGTTGCCGCCCAGGCGTGGCGGCCGCACTTTCAACCGTGGCTTGTCTTCCAGGGCCTGGTGGAACAGGAACAGCAGCCAGACATGGCTGACCTGCTCCAACCCCTGCACCGCCTCGCCCTGATCGAACGGCGCCACCAGCTCCAGCACACCACGTGCAGCCGGCGCCAACTGCGGTTGGCGGGGGATGGCGAACTTCTCCTTGAAGCAGGAGCGGACGAAGCCGATGGGGGAGACGCTGTAGGTCATGGGTTGGGATCGAGACAGGGTTGAATGGGCATCATAGCGCGAGGGGCCAGGTTGGCACCGCTCTCTGTGGCGAGGGCGCTTTTGTGGCGAGGGAGCTTGCTCCCGCTGGGCTGCGAAGCGGCCCCCCTGGTTCTGTCTGGCACACCGCGAGAGGACGCTGCGCGTCCAGCGGGAGCAAGCTCCCTCGCCACAAAGGCCCAGGAGGCCTGGGAAGTCAGCCGCGAACGCGCAGCGTCAGGCCCTTGAGGAAGTTGCGCAGCAACTGGTCGCCACACGGCCGGTAGTTGGTGTGGCCGAATTTGCGGAACAGTGCGCTCAGTTCCGGTTTGGACACCGGGAACTCGGCGGCCTTGAGGATCGCGTGCATGTCGTCTTCCTTCAGTTCGAAGGCCACTCGCAGTTTCTTGAGGATGATGTTGTTGGTCACCGGCACTTCGATCGGCTGTGGCGGACGGCTTTCGTCCTTGCCACGCTTGAAGATCACCAGGCCATCGAGAAAATGCGCCATGACCTCGTCAGGGCAGAACACGAAGCCTTCTTCCTCGTCTTTCTTGAGGTAGCCCGTCAGGTCGGCCAGGGAGACGTCCAGGCCGCCCAGCTTGATGATCTCGATGACTTTCTTGTCGCTGATGTCGAGCATGTAGCGCACGCTGCGCAGTACGTCGTTGTGAATCATGTGTGCAGTCCTGATCAATCGGCAGTGGGCGCCCCGGTTCGGTGCGGCGCCGGAAAATTAGAATTTCTCTTTGGCAGACAGGTAGCGCCATTGGCCCAGCGGCACCTTGCCGATGGACACGCCGCCGATGCGAATGCGGCGAATGGCGACGACCTTGAGCCCGACCGCCTGGCAAAACAGAGCGATCACGCCGGGCTGCGGGTTTTTCATGGCGAAGCGCAGGCGGTTCTCGTTCTGCCAGCTGGCTTTGACCGCCGGCAGCTCCTTGCCCTTGTAGGTCAAGCCATGGTTCAGGCGATTGAGGCCATGGGCGACCATCTCGCCTTCGACTTCCACCACGTATTCCTGCTCGATCTTGGCGGCGTCGGCGGTGAGCTTGCGCAAGATCTTCCAGTCCTGGGTGAACACCAGCAGCCCGCTGGCGTTGGCTTGCAGGTCGGCGCTGGCGGTCAGGCGCAGGAAATGGCCCTTGAGCGGGCGTTTGCCGAAGCGGTGTTCTTCGCTCAGGGTCTGCGGGCCAAGGGAGGCCATCGCGGTGTCTACATCCATGCCAGCAGGCGCATTCAGCAGGAGGGTCACCGGCTCCGGCGCGGTGGCCTTGGCCTCGGGGTCGAGTTCGACTTTCTGGGTGGTGACCTTGAACTGCGGCTCATCAATCACTTCGCCATCCACGGTGACCCAGCCGCCCTCGATGAACAGCTCAGCCTCCCGACGGGAACAGCCGACGAGTTCGATGAGGCGTTTGGAGAGACGAATCGGGTCAGTCATGACGGGGGCCGTAACAAAAAGAGGGTGGGCATTGTACCTGCCTGGCGCCGGTTAATCGCGGGTCCATTTGCCTCATGCCGTTTTTAGCCGCGCCCAGCCTTCAGGTCGGGCTGCTTGTAGCGCATGTGCAGCAGAGGGTAGGGCTGGTTCATGCCATCCTTTGCCGAACGCCCGACCACTTCGAAACCTTGCTTGAGGTAAAAGCCCAGGGCTTGCGGGTTCTGTTCGTTGACGTCCAGTTGATCGGCGTTCAGGTGTTCCATGGCGTAGCGCAGCAACTGCTTGCCCAGGCCTTGGCCACGGTGCTGTGGGTCGATGAAGAGCATCTCGACCTTGCCGGCCGCGACACCGGCGAAACCGGTGATCCGCTGGCGCGCGTCCCGGGTGCAAATGAGCATCACCGCATCCAGGTAGCGGGTGAGCACCAGGTTTTTCAGCAGCTCGATGTAGCTGTCCGGCAGGAAGTCGTGGGTGGCACGCACCGAGGCCTCCCAAACCTGGGTCAGTTCCTGATAGTCGCTCGGTTTCGGTGTGTGGATGACCGAATGCTGACGCATGCCCGCCTGTTCCTTGTGCTGGATGTGCTGGGTTTCTCCATACGATAGTCGTAAAAAAGCCCCGCATCTTGTAGCAAGAGCGGGGCTTTTCAATTTTTTACCGAGTTTCGCAAGAGCCTGTGCTCCCACAGGCCAACCGATCTGCTCAGCTCACAAATCAACCGATCTGCTCAGCCCACAAATCGTACTCATCGGCGTCGGTCACTTTGCACCAGACCTTGTCACCCGGCTTGAGGTTGCTGCCGTTGTCGATGAAGACGTTGCCGTCGATTTCCGGGGCGTCGAAGAAGCAGCGGCCCACGGCGCCTTGCTCGTCCACTTCGTCCACCAGCACTTCGATTTCACGGCCGATGCGCATTTGCAGGCGCGCCGAGCTGATGGCCTGCTGGTGCGCCATGAAGCGCTCCCAACGGTCCTGCTTGACGTCGTCCGGCACCACGTCCAGGTCCAGGTCGTTGGCTGGGGCGCCTTCGACAGGGGAATACTGGAAGCAGCCGACGCGGTCGAGCTGAGCTTCGGTCAGCCAATCCAGCAGGTACTGGAAGTCTTCTTCGGTCTCACCGGGGAAGCCGACGATGAAGGTCGAACGGATGATCAGGTCCGGGCAGATTTCGCGCCAGTTCTTGATGCGGGCCAGGGTCTTGTCTTCGAACGCCGGGCGCTTCATGGCCTTGAGGACTTTCGGGCTGGCGTGCTGGAACGGGATGTCGAGGTACGGCAGGATCTTGCCGGCGGCCATCAGCGGGATCAGTTCGTCGACATGTGGATACGGGTAGACGTAATGCAGGCGGACCCAGACGCCGAGGGTGCTGAGGGCTTCGCACAGCTCGGTCATGCGGGTTTTCACCGGCGCGCCATTCCAGAAGCCGGTGCGGTATTTCACGTCGACGCCGTAGGCGCTGGTGTCCTGGGAGATCACCAGCAGCTCCTTGACGCCGGCCTTGACCAGACGCTGGGCCTCGTCGAGCACATCGCCCACCGGGCGGCTCACCAGCTTGCCGCGCATCGACGGGATGATGCAGAAACTGCAGCTGTGGTTGCAGCCTTCGGAAATCTTCAGGTAGGCGTAGTGGCGCGGGGTCAGCTTGATGCCTTGTGGCGGCACCAGGTCGATCAGCGGGTTGTGGTCCTGGCGTGGCGGCACCACGTCATGCACGGCGTTGACCACCTGCTCGTACTGCTGCGGACCGGTCACGGACAACACGCTTGGGTGCACGTTGCGGATGTTGCCTTCTTCCACGCCCATGCAGCCGGTGACGATGACCTTGCCGTTTTCCTTGATGGCTTCGCCGATCACTTCCAGGGACTCGGCCTTGGCCGAATCGATGAAGCCGCAGGTGTTGACCACGACCACATCGGCGTCCTGATACGTGGACACGACGTCATAGCCTTCCATGCGCAGCTGGGTCAGGATGCGCTCGGAGTCGACCAGAGCTTTCGGGCAACCCAGGGATACGAAGCCAACCTTCGGATTGGCGGGCGCGGTAGTGGTGGACATGTCTAACCTCGGTGTAGGGGGATCGTCTCTTGCCGAGACAGGGCGCCTGGCGCGCCTCTGATCAAAAAGTGCGCAATTCTATCCATGGCCGACGCACTTGACCAGCTTTATACCGGGAAATGCGACGAGTGCTGCGCTATGCTTCGCGCCTTTGTGTTCTGTCGATTACTGCAGTCAACAAAACGTCTGTAACAATACGTAAAACAGCGCATGCTGCCTCAACAAAGAATAGTGCCACGTTCAAGAAGACAGGTCTGGGAATCGGGAGTGTTGGATGGGTCATGCAAGTAGTCAGGCGGTGGGTGCCGAGCATTCGGCAGCGAAGCCGCTGAGCATGCTGGTTGCGGCGGTCGGAGTGGTTTATGGCGACATCGGTACGAGCCCGTTGTACACCCTCAAGGAAGTGTTTTCCGGTGCCTACGGCGTACCTGTCAATCACGATGGGGTGCTGGGGATTCTCTCGCTGATTTTCTGGTCGCTGATCTGGGTCGTGTCGATCAAGTACATGATGTTCGTCCTGCGCGCCGACAACCAGGGCGAGGGCGGGATCATGGCGCTCACCGCCCTGGCGCGGCGCGCGGCGGCGGGAAGGGCGCGGCTGCGGACATTCCTGGTGGTCTGCGGCTTGATCGGCGCCGCGCTGTTCTATGGCGACAGCATGATCACGCCGGCGATTTCCGTGCTCTCGGCAATTGAAGGCCTTGGCCTGGCGTTCGAAGGTATCGACCACTGGGTGGTGCCCTTGTCGCTGGTGGTGCTGGTGGGGCTGTTCCTGATCCAGCGCCACGGCACTGCCCGCATTGGCATCCTGTTTGGCCCGATCATGGTGACCTGGTTCCTGGTGCTCGGCGCCCTGGGGGTGTACGGCATCCTGCAACACCCGGAAGTATTGCAGGCGGTGAACCCGGCCTGGGCCGTGCGCTTCTTTGTCGTCCACCCGGGCATGGGCGTGGCGATCCTCGGCGCTGTGGTGCTGGCGTTGACCGGCGCTGAAGCGCTGTACGCCGACATGGGCCACTTCGGTCGCAAACCGATTGCCCGCGCCTGGTTCCTCCTGGTGTTGCCAGGCCTGATGCTCAACTATTTCGGCCAGGGTGCGTTGTTGCTGGGTGATCCGGAAGCGGCGCGCAACCCGTTCTATCTGCTGGCGCCGAGCTGGGCGTTGCTGCCGTTGGTGGGCCTGTCGACGCTGGCCACGGTGATCGCTTCGCAAGCGGTGATTTCCGGCGCGTTCTCCCTGACGCGCCAGGCGATCCAGCTCGGTTACATCCCGCGCATGTACATCCAGCACACCTCCAGTGCCGAGCAGGGCCAGATCTATATCGGTGCGGTGAACTGGTCGCTGATGATCGGCGTAGTGCTGCTGGTGCTGGGTTTCGAATCTTCCGGCGCGCTGGCTTCGGCCTATGGCGTGGCAGTGACCGGTACGATGCTGATGACCACGATCCTGGTGTCCGCCGTGATACTGCTGTTGTGGAAGTGGCCACCGCTGCTGGCGGTACCGCTGTTGTTCGGTTTTCTGTTGGTGGACGGCCTGTACTTTGCCGCTAACGTACCGAAGATCGTTCAGGGCGGCGCTTTCCCGGTCATCGCCGGTATCGCCTTGTTTGTACTGATGACCACCTGGAAGCGCGGCAAGCAACTGCTGGTGGAGCGCCTGGACGAAGGCGCGTTGCCGTTGCCGATCTTCATCAGCAGTATTCGCGTGCAGCCACCCCATCGCGTACAGGGCACGGCTGTGTTCCTGACCGCACGCTCGGATGCGGTGCCCCATGCGCTGTTGCACAACCTGTTGCACAACCAGGTGCTGCATGAGCAAGTGGTGTTGCTGACGGTGGTGTACGAAGACATCCCCCGGGTACCGCCGCAGCGGCGCTTCGAGGTCGATGCTTATGGCGAAGGCTTCTTCCGGGTGATCCTGCACTTCGGCTTCACCGACGAGCCGGACGTCCCGCTCGCGCTCAAGCTCTGTCATCTCGATGACCTGGACTTCAGCCCGATGCGCACCACCTACTTCCTCAGCCGCGAGACCGTCATCGCTTCCAAGCTCGAGGGCATGGCCCGCTGGCGCGAGATACTGTTCGCCTTCATGTTGAAAAACGCCAATGGCAATCTGCGCTTCTTCAATCTGCCGCTGAACCGAGTGATTGAACTGGGGACGCAGGTGGAGATGTAGCAACCAGAAAACAAAAAGCCCTCGTTGCCTTGCGGCGGCGGGGGCTTTTTTGTGAGCCACACAATATCGATGTCAGGCGAATCTTGTGGGAGCGAGCTTGCTCGCGATAGCGCAGTGTCAGTTTGCAAAGATGTTGAATGTGCCACCGCCATCGCGAGCAAGCTCGCTCCCACAGGGTTATGTGTCAATCGAGCGGCCATAGAAAAGCCCCGGTAACCGTAAGGTTGCCGGGGCTTTTCTCAGTTCTGCGTCAGATCACTGTTCGGCTGTCTTGCTCTGGCGCTTGTTGATCTCATCGATCAGGCGCTTGGCCAGGGCCGGGTAGTTTTCGTCGAAGTGGTGGCCGCCAGGCAGCTTGATAGCTTCGCCTACGGCTGTCTTGTCGGTGCAGCCGCTTTCGTCGGCCTCTTCAGCGCCGTAGATGCACACCACCTTCTCGGCTGGCAGCTTGGCCATCTCCGGGCCGGTGGCGGCTTCGGTGCCGGCGTTGCCGAGCCAGCCTTCGACTTCGATCTCGAAGCTGCCGGTGCGGGCGAAAGCCAGCAGGATGATCGCATCGACCCGCTGTTGTTCGGTGGCCGGCAGGCGATTGTAGATGGCCGGCAACACGTCGGCGCCGAAGGAGTAGCCGGTCAGGATGAAGCGCTTGGTGCCCCAGATCTGACGGTAGTGCTGCATCAGTTCGGTCAGGTCCGCCGCGCTTTGCTCCGGGCTCTTGTGCTGCCAGTAATAGCGCAGGGTGTCGATGCCGACCACTGGGTAGCCGATCTTGGCCATTTCATCGGCCACATCGCGGTCCAGGTCGCGCCAGCCGCCGTCGCCGGAGAGAAACAGGGTGACGGTGTCCCGCGCCTGGCTGGCTGGGACTTCCACCACCGGGATGCTCAGGCCGCCCTTGGCCTTGTCGGTGCCCACCAGGATTTTGCGCAGCTCGTTGTTCAGCACTTGCGGCAGGTTGATGTCGTAGTCGCTGATGCTGGTTTCGGCATTTTTCTGATCCCTTACGAAACCGGCGCTGGTGTCGTCAGGGTTATCGTTCCAGGCCACCAGCCAATGACCGTGGGCCGCGGTTTTTGGCAGCAAGTGCGTGCAGCCGGGTTTTTCCAGGGCCAGGTCCACCGAAACGGCCTTTGCCTTGTCATCCTTCTGCTCGGCCAGCCAGCGCCAGGCCAGCACGGCGCCCGGGCCGATACCGCTGACCAGCGTGGCCGGGCCTTGCAGTTCTCTCAGGCCTGCTTGCAGGGCGCGACCTTGCAGCATGCAGTCCTTGGGCAGGATCACCTGGACGATCTGCGCCGAGCCACTGCGGCTGAGGGTCGTCAACTGCGTGTCGCTGAGCTTCTGGTCCTCATTGACTGCCACCAGCACCTGGGCGCGCGGTTTGGTGCCGGGGATGACCCGGGTCATTGCTGCGCCATCGGCGGGCGCCAGTTGTTCCAGGATCGGTTGCGGGGCCGGGCGGTTCCAGTACCAGTAACCGCCACCGAGAATTACCGCCAGCACCAGCAGGGCGGCCACTACGTATCGCCAGGAGCGTTGCATCATCAGCGTTTCACCAATCCAGTCAGGCCGCCTGCAATCAGGGCGGCGGTATCGGCCAGTGCCACCAGCGGATCGAGTCCGGCGGGCACGGCCATGTAGCGAGGTTCCCAGTCAGGCTGGAATTTGTCTTTGAAGCGGCGCAGCCCCTGGAAGTTATAGAGCTGTTCGCCGCGGCGGAACACCATCGAACCCAGGCGTTGGGTCAGCGGTGCGCCGCGCCGTGGTTGCAAGCCCGACAGCGGGACCATGCCGAGGCTGAAGCGGGCGTAGTCATGGTTTTTATAATGCTGGATGAGGCCGACCATCATGAACTCCATGGTCAGTTTCGGGGCCTCGGGGTGGGCGCGCATCAGGTCGAGGCTGGCCAGTTCGTGGCTGTGGGTTTCCAGCAGGTTGGCGAACGCCACCGGCCGGCCCTCGAAACGAATCACCGCGATGCGAAAATGCTTGAGGTAGTCATTGCTGAAACGGCCCAGGGAGAAACCTTTCTCCCGCACGTTCTTGCCGGTCAGCCAGGCATCGGAAATGACCTTGAGTTCATCCATCGGCGCCTGGCCCGGTTCGTGGATTTCCAGCGACAGGCCGTCACGGGTGCCGCGGTTCCAGGTGTAGCGCAAGTCCTTCATCTCTTTGCCCTTGGCTTCGAGATCGAAACGCTTGAGGTCGACCCGTGCTTCCTCGCCCAGCTTGATGGCTGTCAGGCCGATGTCCATGTAGTACGGCAGGTTCTCGGCACGTACCTGATAGAACACCGGGCGGGCATGATGGATGTCACACAGGTCGCGGAACTGCCAGATCATTTCAGCCCGTTGCAGGGTCGGCCCGATCGGGTCGTACAACGCCACCAGGCTGCGGCCACGGCGGGCGTACATCAGGAACGCCTCGTCATTGGGGTGAAACAGCAGCGCCTTGTCACCGGTCAGGGCCAGGCCACCGTCGGGTTGCGACGAGGTCATGAGGATCGCCCGGGCGCGCTCCAGTTCTTCTGGTGACGGCAAATGGATCACCGGCCGCGCGGTGCGCAGTAGCCAGGTCAGGGACACCACCACCAGCAGTACCGCGGCGCCCAGCAGGGAGCGCAGGCCGCGAGGGGCGTCGGCATCGAGGGTGAACTGCCACCACAGTTGATGGCTGTAGGGCACGTCCTGGTAGGCAAACAGCAGCAGCCAGGTCGACGCGCCCAGCACGCAGATACTGGCGATCAGGAACAGCGGGGAAAAGGGTAGTTCAGTCAGGCGGCTCGGACGATAGAAGGAGCGTCGGAATATCGCCAGCAAGGTGGCCGTCAGCGTCAGCAGCGTGGCTTCTTCCCAGTCAAAACCCTTGAGCAGCGAGAGCAGGGCGCCGACCAGCAGCAGAACCGTGGTCAGCATCCAGGCGGCCGACAGGCGACGGCGCAGGCCTTGGGCGAGCAACAGGCACAACACGCCCACCAGGCTGGCGCCAAAGTGCGAAGCGTCGACCAGTCGATGAGGGATCAGGAAGCCGATGTGCTCCAGGCGGGTGTCGATTTCCGGTGTCACCCCGGAAAACAGCAGCACCACGCCGGAGAGGAACACCAGCACCGCCAGGATCGGTGCTGCGAAACCCGATGCCGCCCGCAGGCTCTGGCGCGTCTGGAACAGCCGTTGCGCCTCATTGATCAGCAGCAGCACACAGGCGACCAGCATCGGCAGTAGCACGTAGATCAAGCGATACAGCAGCAGCGCGGCGGCCAGGGGCGCGGCGCCGAGCTTGTCGGCAAACGCGGCCAGCAGGATCGCTTCGAACACCCCGACACCGCCGGGTACATGGCTGAGCACCCCGGCGGCCAGCGCCAGCAGGTACACCAGCAGGAAAGCGCCGAACGGCGGTGCTTCGGGCAGCAAAAGATACAACACGGTGGCGGCGGCGGCGACATCCAGCGCGGTGATCACCAACTGCAGGAAGGTCAGGCGTCGGCCCGGCAGGCGCAGCGTACGGCGCCCGGCCTTTACCAGCAGGCTGTCTCGATGAGGCTGCTCCGGCAGGCGCCGGCGGTAGATGCCGATGGCCAACACGCTGGTGAGCAGCAGCACCGCCACGGAAATGGCCCCCAGTAAAGTGGCAGGCAGGTGCAGCGCGGCAGACGCGGCGGGCAGGTTGCTGAGCGTTGCCAGGGCCGCCAACGGTGGCAACGCGCAGCCCAGGGACAGGCTGGCGAACAACGTCATGTGGGCGACATCCGAGGCCCCCAGGCCATGACGCGCATACAGACGGTAGCGAACCGAACCGCCCGACAGCAGTGACAGGCCAATGGCGTTGCCGATGGCGAACGCGGTGAATCCGCCCAGGACCATGGTCTGTGGCGGCAGCGTCACCCCGGCATAACGGCTGGCGGACCATTCGTAGCCCAAAAGAATGATGAAGCCGGCTACCGTGGCGGCGATCGCGCCGAGCAGGGCTGGCCGGGGTACTTCCAGAATCGAGTCGTGCAGAGCGTACAGATCGAGCTCGCTCAGCAGATGGCGGCAGGCAATCAATGCAATCGCAAACAGCAGCAGCGTGACGGCGAGGCCGATGGGCTGGCGGTACTGGCTGATCCGATCCAGCCAGCGCAGTCGCTCGGCCTTGATCGGTTGTGTCGCAGTAACGGAGTCTTGCGGGTCAGACGAGTGGGCGCGCATCAATCACCTCTTGAGCTATGCGCGACAGGATGGGGGTATCCAGTCAAGTTACCAATCCCCGCGGTAAAAAATAATTACAAAATATTTGTAATGAGGCTTTTTTCACCAGGCACAAAAAAGGCCACTCTTTCGAGTAGCCTTTCTTGATGTTTGGTTGCGGGAGCCGGATTTGAACCGACGACCTTCGGGTTATGAGCCCGACGAGCTACCAGACTGCTCCATCCCGCGTCTGTGTGGCGGCATTCTACAGGCGAATGCCCGAGTGTCAACCGTTAAAAGGCGATGGGCTCAAATAAACCGTCGATCCGCCCCTTGTCTTCCTAAATGCTCGGAATTTAAAGGAAATTGTCCTACAACTGGTTGCGCGTAGGGCGTCGCAGGCGACGAGTCTCTGATCAGCTAGTCAGAAAACGAGCACGCACAAAAAAGGCCACTCTTTCGAGTAGCCTTTTTTGATGTTTGGTTGCGGGAGCCGGATTTGAACCGACGACCTTCGGGTTATGAGCCCGACGAGCTACCAGACTGCTCCATCCCGCGTCTGTGTGGCGGCATTCTACAGAGGATCGCGCCGCTGTCAACCCTGGTGTCATAAAAACCTGTTCCGCTTCAAGTGCTTAGCCTTGGGAAAAGGCATTGTGACAACGCTGTGACGCAGGCCTGGCAAGGGCTGAGGCTCTATTGACCAGCTCGTTGCGATTGAAGAAGTAAATTTGTGTAGGCCATTTCGGGTCTCAACGAAGGATCTTTCAAACTACTGGTGCTATATACAGGTGCTGGTGCGATACTGGTGGCCCGATCTGTCGCACACTCCGCTCTGCTATGACGCAACGTAAAATCATCCATGTCGACTGTGACTGTTTCTATGCCGCTATCGAGATGCGCGATGACCCGCGGCTGGCCGGCAAGCCCCTTGCGGTAGGCGGCTCGGCGGATCGGCGGGGCGTGATTGCCACCTGTAACTACGAAGCGCGGGCCTACGGGGTGCGCTCGGCCATGTCCTCCGGCCACGCCTTGAAGCTCTGCCCGGACCTCACCATCGTCAAGCCACGAATGGACGCCTATCGGGAAGCGTCGAAGGAAATTCATACGATTTTCAGCGATTACACTGACCTGATTGAGCCGCTGTCGCTGGACGAGGCCTACCTGGACGTCTCCGCCAGCGCCCATTTTGGTGGCAGCGCCACGCGCATCGCCCAGGACATTCGCCGGCGTGTTTCCAACCAGTTGCACATCACCGTGTCTGCTGGCGTCGCGCCGAACAAGTTCCTGGCCAAGATTGCCAGTGACTGGAAAAAGCCCAACGGGCTGTTCGTCATCACCCCCGACCAGGTCGAGGACTTTGTCTCGGCCCTGCCGGTCAGCAAGCTCCACGGCGTTGGGAAGGTCACCGCCGATAAGCTGAACCGGCTCGGCATCGTCGACTGCTCGCAGTTGCGTCAATGGGACAAGCTGGCGCTGGTGCGCGAATTTGGCAGTTTCGGTGAGCGGCTCTGGAGCCTGGCCCGGGGGATCGATGAGCGTCTGGTGCACAACGACAGTCGACGGCAGTCCATCAGTGTGGAAAACACCTACGATGTCGACCTGCCCGACCTGGTGAGCTGCCTCGACAAACTGCCGGAGCTGATGGAAACCCTGAAAGGGCGCATGGCGCGGATCGACAGCAGTTATCGACCGGGCAAGCCGTTCGTCAAAGTGAAGTTCCACGACTTCACCCAGACCACGCTGGAGCAGGCCGGGGCAGGGCGGGATTTGGGTAGCTACCAGTTGTTGTTGACCCAGGCGTTCAAGCGGGGCGGCAAACCGGTGCGGTTATTGGGGATCGGGGTGCGGCTGGAGGATTTGCGCGGTGGGTTTGAGCAGTTGGAGTTGTTTGAGCGGTGAGGCTGTCGGTTGGCTGAATGCCTTGCCTTACTCTTGTGGCTAGGGAGTCTTGTGGGAGCAAAGCTTGCTCGCGATGGCATCCTTGAGACCGCCATCGCGGGCAAGCCTTGCTCCCACAGCTTGCCACAGGGGTATTTCAGTTAGCGCCAGGATCCGCCACCAACCGCCCGCCATCCTTGGTCAGTGCCTTAATGAATTCGGCCTGCAACTCCGGATCATTACGCGTCAGTTCGATCAGGCTCTGCTCCAGTTCGCTGGCCTCTTCTTCAAGTCCCAGCTCCGACAGGCGCTTGACCCGATGAACCCACTGGCTCACCTCGTCGTCTTCCAGGTCGTCGTAGATCAGCGCGTGGGCTTCCACCAGCTTGCTGCGCAAAGTACTGCTGATGCTCAGGGATGAGTCGGTGTGCACCTCGTCCTGGGCATCCGTCACGCTGATCTGCAATTTGCCGAACTGGCTCAGGTCCTGCTCGGCGAACGGGCTTTCCAGCAGGTTCAAGCGCAGCACGCCGTTACGGTCGGTGCTCAGCTCGAAGGTCTGCCGGGCGGCCTTGACCTCCACCGGGCGTTCGCTCCAAGGCAGGCTCGAGTGTTCCGTGCGCTTGTCGCGCTGGACTTCGTCGATGCCCGCCAGGTTCTGCTGGGCACGGCCATGGGAAGGGACGTTCATGAACGGGTTGAGCCCGGCGAAACCGTAGCTGATCCAGTCACGGGTCACGGTGTCCGGCAGGTTGCCGAGGGCGAACACATTGACCACGTTCGCGCCGACACCGGCCACCACCGCCACGGCGCCCAAGGGGATCTCGTAGATCTCCCGCCAGGGTTGGTACGGTGTGTAGCGATCGTAATGGCGAGTGACCTCGAACTCGGTGACTTCGAAGGTCTTTTGCTCATTGATGCGCACCCGACGCTGCGGCAGGTCGAGCACCTTGGGGTCGCCCACGTCGATCTGCAGGCTGTGGTCGAGCAATTTGCGCTCGACCCGCTCTTCGTGCTCGCTGCGTTGTGACATTTGGTTGGCACAGCCGCTGACCAGCAGGGCGCCGCACAGGGCGGCGCCACCGAGGCCTAAGGTGTTTCGCTTGAACATGACGTCTCTATCTGGTGTCAGCGGCGGATACGGGCCTGGAGGAACGACAGCACGTCGGCGACCGGCAGCGCTTGCGGCTCGGCCTCGGTGCGGCTCTTGTATTCCAGGTTGCCTTCGGCCAGGCCACGGTCACTGACGACGATCCGATGCGGGATGCCGATCAGTTCCATGTCCGCGAACTTGATGCCGGGGCTGGTTTTCTTGTCGCGGTCGTCCAGCAGCACTTCAAAGCCGGCGGCCGTCAGTTCGGCGTAGAGTTTGTCGGTGGCTTCGCGCACCAGGTCGGTTTCATAGCGCAGCGGCACCAGGGCAATCTGGAAAGGCGCCAGCGTGTCGCTCCAGATGATGCCTTTCGCGTCGTTGTTCTGCTCGATGGCGGCAGCCACCACGCGGGAAACGCCAATGCCGTAGCAACCCATTTCCAGGGTAACCGGCTTGCCGTTCTCGCCCAGCACTTCGCACTTCATCGCCTTGCTGTACTTGTTGCCCAGCTGGAAGATGTGCCCGACTTCAATGCCCCGCTTGATTTCCAGGGTGCCCTTGCCGTCCGGGCTCGGGTCGCCGGCCACGACATTGCGCAGGTCCGCGACGGTTGGAACCGGCAGGTCGCGTTCCCAGTTCACGCCGAAGTAATGCTTGTCGTCGACGTTGGCGCCGATGGCGAAATCGCTCATCAACTCCACCGAGCGATCGATGATGATCGGCAGTGGCAGGTTCAATGGGCCGAGGGAGCCGGCACCGGCGCCAATGGCGTCGCGCAGGTCGGCTTCGGTGGCCATGACCAACGGGCTGGCGACGCCGGGCTGGTTGGCGGCCTTGATTTCATTGAGCTCGTGGTCACCACGGACGATCAGGGCAATCAGCTTGCCTTCCTCTTCGGCCCGCACGATCAGGGTCTTGATGGTGCGCTCGATCGGCAGGTCGTAGCCTTCCACCAACTGGGCAATGGTCTTGGCGTTCGGTGTGTCTACCAGGCGCAACTCTTCGGTCGGCGCAGCGCGGGAGGTTTCCCGTGGCACGGCTTCGGCTTTCTCGATGTTGGCGGCGTAGTCGGAGCCATTGCTGAAGACGATGTCGTCTTCGCCGGACTCGGCCAGCACGTGGAACTCGTGGGAGCCGGCACCGCCGATGGAGCCGTTGTCGGCTTCAACTGGGCGGAATTTCAGGCCCAGGCGGGTGAACACGTTGCAATATGCCTGGTGCATGCGGTCGTAGGTGACTTGCAGCGAGGCCAGGTCGGTGTGGAACGAGTAGGCGTCCTTCATGATGAATTCGCGACCGCGCATCAGGCCGAAGCGCGGACGGATTTCGTCACGGAATTTGGTCTGGATCTGGTACAGGTTGATCGGCAGCTGCTTATAGCTGCTCAACTCGTTGCGCATCAGGTCGGTGATCACTTCTTCGTGGGTCGGGCCTGCACAGAAGTCGCGACCGTGACGGTCTTTGATGCGCAGCAGCTCAGGGCCGTATTCTTCCCAGCGTCCTGATTCCTGCCACAGCTCGGCCGGTTGGGTGCCCGGCATCAACACTTCCAGGGAACCGGCGGCGTCCATCTCTTCGCGAACAATGGCTTCCACCTTGCGCATGACCCGCAGGCCCATCGGCAGCCAGGTGTACAGGCCCGAGGCGAGTTTGCGGATCATGCCGGCACGCAGCATCAACTGATGGCTGATCACGACGGCGTCGGAAGGCGTTTCTTTCTGTGTGGCGAGCAAATATTGACTGGTGCGCATGGTTGGCCGTTGTCGGTTGCTGATGACGAGAAGTGACGGAGCATTGTACGGGCGAGATGCCCTGGCGTACAGGCGCGTGGCCGGTCGCCCGCTGCGAACGCCGGTTTGTCCGGCGTTTTCTGAAGTTTCCTACGACTCTTCCGCAGGCCGGGTGGGCGCCGCTTCCTCGGTGGGCGTCGAGTCCTGGCGACGGTTCTCCTGGAACCAGTGCAGGGCGATCAGCAGCAGGGTCGGAACGCCAAGCAATGCGGTGATCAGGAAGAATTTGTGATAGCCGAACTTCTCCACCATCACCCCTGAATAACCACCGATCAAGCGCGGCAGCAGCAGCATGATCGAGCTGAGCAGGGCGTATTGGGTGGCGGAGAATTTCAGATTGGTCAGGCTCGACAGGTAGGCGACGAACGCTGACGTGGCCAGGCCGGAGCTGAAGTTGTCCAGGGAAATGGTGACAATCAGCATCTGTACGTTGGCGCCCATGTCGGTGAGCATCAGGAAGAGGATATTGGTGCCGGCCGAGGCCACGCCGCCGATGAACAGGATTGGCAGGATGCCGAAACGCACGATCAGCAGGCCGCCCATGCCGGCACCGACGAGGGTCATGATCAGCCCGAAAATCTTGCTGACGCTGGCGATCTGGTCCTTGGTGAAGCCCTGGTCGATGTAGAACACGTTGGCCATGACGCCCATGACCGTGTCGGACATCCGATAGGTTGCGATCAGCCCGAGCAGCAGCAAGGCTTGCCAGCGGTAGCGCAGGATGAAGTCGTTGACCGGCGTCAGCACCGGCGCCAGCCCTCGGCGGCCCATGGCCGACAGGCACAGGGCCGTCAGGATGATATAGAGGATGGCCCGCAGGAACGCGCGGTCTTCGAGCAACAGATCGAGCAGGCTGACACCCTCGAACAGCACGCTGGCGAAGTCGGTGTTGTAGAGCTGGGTGAACATCGCCGGGACGGATACCAGCAGCACGATCAGCACGAATACCGACGCCAGTTGATGCACGAACTTGTAGCGTCCGGCCTGCAGTTGGGTGCGCAGCGGCACCGGCGGTTCGCGCATGAACAGCGAGGTCAGCAACGCCGGGACCATCAATGCGCCGAACAGCAGGTAGGTACCGGCCCAGGCCGAGTGTTTGTAGTTGAAGCCGGTGGAGCCAAACCCTTCGGCGAAGAACAGGGCGCCGGCGGTGGCCAGCAGCGCGGCGATGCGGTAGCCGGACATGTAGCTGGCGGCGAGGGCGGCCTGGCGGGTGTCGTCGGCGATCTCCAGGCGATAGGCGTCGACGGCGATGTCCTGCGTTGCAGAGGCGAAGGCGACGATGACG
This sequence comes from Pseudomonas sp. Lb2C2, assembly GCF_052112205.1. Classification (NCBI taxonomy): domain Bacteria; kingdom Pseudomonadati; phylum Pseudomonadota; class Gammaproteobacteria; order Pseudomonadales; family Pseudomonadaceae; genus Pseudomonas; species Pseudomonas sp. Lb2C2. The sequence goes on from NZ_JAUTYW010000002.1 coordinate 552,693, forward strand.
GCGATGGCGATCAACCATGACAGGTGCTTTTGTGGGTCGCAGAAACCCATGCCGATCAGGCCAAGGATCACCAGGGCCTGTGAGAGCACCAGCCATGAACGGCGACGTCCCAGTTTGCCCAGCAAGGGCAGGCGCCATTGGTCGAGCAGTGGCGACCAGACCCATTTAAAGGCATACGCCAGGCCGATCAGGCTCGCGTAGCCAATGGTTTCGCGGGCGACGCCGGCTTCGCGCAACCAGACCGAAAGCGTGGAAAACACCAGCATGTATGGCAAGCCGGCGGCGAAGCCAAGCAGCAACAGCACGAGCGTCGAGGGACTGGCATAGGCGGCGAGGGCGGCGCGCCAGGTTTTACGGGGCATGGGCTGGAGTCTGCCTCAAAAATTGCGAAAACAAAGCGCGCACTCTAACCGCTGTGCTCTACCGGGCGCCAGCCATGGCGCTGAATATCAACACGATTGTTCAGGACGCTGATCCCCTCCAGGCGCAGGCGTGCGCGCTGTTCATCCCCTGAGGCGCTGCCCGCCGGCAGGCTGATCCGACCGCCGGCAGCCAAGACCCGGTGCCAGGGCAGCTTGGTGTCGTTCGGCAACTGGCTGAGGGTTCGCCCCACCCAGCGTGCGGCACGGCCCAGGCCGGCCATTTCGGCGAGTTGGCCATAGGTGACCACCTTGCCTGCCGGCACCTGTGCCAGGGTCAGATAAAGGGTGGTGCGGCGGATTTGGGCGGCGTTCTCGGTGTCCAGGGATGCATCAGTCACGTTCAGGCGTCCGGAAAAAGGGTGTATGGCCGTTTGTAGGTTAAGTCCTGTAAAGCTGGTTGAGAAATGAACTCATTACAAATACTTTGGTCAGTCCTTGCTGAGGTGTCGTCCCGGGGGATAATGCCGCCTTTTCACCGCAAACTTGAGCTCTTTATACGCTTATGTTGTCTAGAACCCTGCTATGCCTGGCTGTGGCCAGCGCCTCCATGCCCTTGCTTGCCGACACTGTCTGGTTGAAGAATGGGGACAAACTCAGTGGCAAGATTACCGTTTTCGATGGCGGCAAGTTGCTGATCCAGACCGATTACGCCGGTGCGATTCCCATCGACTGGAAACAGGTCAAGACCCTGGAGAGTGACCAGCAGCTCCTGGTCAAGCAGGATGCCTATACCGGCGAGAAAGCCAAGGCGCTGCAGGCGGCCGAGGATGGCAAGGTCACCCTGGCCAACGGCGACGGGCCTAAAACCGTCGAACTGGCCAGTATCCAGCAGATCCTCAAGCCCAAACCGGTGGTCGAGGACCTGGTGTGGAAGGGCAATATCGATGCCGCGCTGGATTATCAGCGTGCGGAAAACGATACCGACGACTACGACATCGACTTCAAGACCTCGGCACGCCACGGCAGATGGCGGCACACCGCCGAAGGCGAATACAACCGTGAGTTCCAGGACGATGTGGTTTCCGCTGATAACTGGCGCCTGGAATATTCCCTCGACCGCTTCCTGACGGACAAGTGGTTCTGGCAAGGTCGCCTGAACTACAAGCGTGACAAAGTCGAAGACCTGGCGCGCCAGCGCGTGGTGGGTACCGGTCCGGGCTATCAGTTCTGGGATGACGAGTTGGGGGCTTTCTCGTTGGGCTCTCTGCTCAATCGCACCGACTATGAATACCGCGACGGTGGAACGGACAACTTCTATTCCGTTGCCATGAAGTGGGACTACAACCGCTATCTGATTGGCAAGCGCGTCGAGTTCTTCACCAACGGCGAAGTGGGCAAGCCGCTGTCGGACGTTGCCGATTATGCCTACGACGCCGAGATCGGGCTGCGCTACAAGGTCACCGACTGGGCATCGCTCAACCTAAAGGCGGAGAAGGATGTGATCGAGGGGACCGAAGACAGTGACTTGAGCAAGACGCGCTACACGGCCGGGTTTGGCGTGACCTGGTAACCCCTCCCGGAAAGTAACAAACCCCCTGTGGGAGCGAGCTTGCTCGCGATAGCAGTCTGTCAGACAACGTTGATGTTGCTGATCCACCGCTATCGCGAGCAAGCTCGCTCCCACAGTTTTTTTGTGCCGGCAAAAACAAGCAGGCACAAAAAAGCCCCGCTTTTGAGGGCGGGGCCTTTTACTAAAGCAAGGACAAGTTAGATAACTTGAACTTCTTCAGCTTGCATGCCTTTCTGACCGCGGGTAGCGATGAAAGAAACCTGTTGGCCTTCTTTCAGGCTTTTGAAGCCGTCGGATTGGATAGCTTTGAAGTGAACGAACAGGTCGTCACCGGATTGTGGGGTGATGAAGCCGAAGCCTTTTTCATCGTTGAACCACTTAACGGTACCGGTTTGGCGATTAGACATGGTGTAACTCCTTGAACAAAGATAACTGCGACTCAGGAAGAACCCTGGCCGAGACTGAGTGCAAAGAGCAGGAAAAATTCTTGTAGATGGTTGGATCGAAATTCAACATATCGTGTAGAGATTCTCAGTGACACAAGCAACACAGTGGCGCCACCTTAACCCTTTTTCCAGAATGTGCCAATGGTCTTTGCGAAGGTTTCTCTTATTTGGTGACTGACGGCGCGGGCGATGGCCGGCAGGACCCGGAAATCAAGGTGGATCGGCGAGATTTGCGCGCCGCGCTTTGAACCCGGACCCGTGCCCCGGTAAGATGCCGGACGTATTTTTTCCACCTCGCTATTTCAGGAAACCGCCATGAGCATCAAATCGGACAAGTGGATTCGCCGCATGGCGCAAGAGCACGGCATGATCGAGCCCTTCGTCGAACGCCAGATGCGTGGCGAAGGCGCCGACCGGCTGATCTCCTTCGGTGTCTCCAGCTACGGCTACGACGTGCGCTGCGCCGACGAATTCAAGGTGTTCACCAATATCAATTCGGCTACCGTCGACCCGAAGAACTTCGACGAGAAGAGCTTCGTCGACGTCAAGAGCGACGTTTGCATCATCCCGCCGAACTCCTTCGCCCTGGCCCGCACCGTCGAGTACTTCCGCATTCCGCGCAACGTACTGACCATCTGCCTGGGCAAGAGCACCTACGCCCGTTGCGGCATCATCGTCAACGTCACGCCGCTGGAACCCGAGTGGGAAGGTCACGTGACCCTGGAATTTTCCAACACCACGACCCTGCCGGCGAAGATCTACGCCAACGAGGGTGTGGCGCAGATGCTGTTCCTTGAATCCGATGAAGAATGCGAAGTGTCCTACAAGGATCGCGGCGGCAAGTACCAGGGCCAGCGCGGTGTGACGCTACCGCGTACCTGATTCTGACGAACTGTTGGAATTCCTGGGCGGGCAGACACTCTATTGCGTGTACTGCCCGTTTTTGCGTCAGCGCAACGGGCTTCGCCCAGGAGTTGCTCTATGAAGATCGATCCGCGAATCAGTGCCGAACTGGCCAAGCTTGAGCCCAATCAGATCGGCGTCATGGCCTGGTCATTGCTGGCCCATCCTGTCGAAGCGGCGGGCGGCATCCCCGGCCAACCCGATCCCGATACCCCCAACGAACAACCCACCGAACCCGGTGAGCCGACCCTGCCGGACGAGCCGCCTCCTGCGCCTGTTGCCTGATGAACCATGGCCCGTGGCCTGTTTTTTCAGGCCACGGGCCATATTTCGTTATAGGTACTGAATCACTGATTTGTGAAGTTGTTGGATGTCGCCATGCCTGCCGTGTGCGCTCCGGCAGTCCTTCTCCAGTGACCACGGCGGGATGCGAAAGGTTTTATGCAAGATATCGTGGCAAGCGTGCTTTTGTGGCGAGGGAGCTTGCTCCCGCTGGGCTGCGAAGCGGCCCCCTGGATCTGGATGACACGCTGCAAGGGGAGGCTGCGCCTCCAGCGGGAGCAAGCTCCCTCGCCACAAAAGCAGCGCTTGGCGCCGAATGCCAGTCAGTTAAGCAGCAAACCCGTGGGAGCAAAGCTTGCTCGCGATTGCGGTAAGCCAGGCGACTAAGATATTGGCGACTCTGCTGCTATCGCGAGCAAGCTTTGCTCCCACAGAATTTATGCCGTTTGTTCCTAACTGACAGGCATTGGCGCCTGGCGCCTCCTTTTCAGGGGAATCCGAAATTTATTTCAGGTTGCCACTGAGAAACTGCTTGAGCCGTTCGCTGGTGGGATTGCCCAACACGTCTTCCGGCCTGCCTTCTTCTTCCACCAGGCCCTGGTGCAGGAACAGCACCTGGTTCGAGACTTTGCGTGCGAAGCTCATCTCGTGGGTCACCATGATCATGGTCCGGCCTTCCTCAGCCAGGCCCTGGATCACCTTCAGCACTTCGCCCACCAGCTCCGGGTCCAGGGCCGAGGTGGGTTCGTCGAACAGCATCACCTCGGGCTCCATCGCCAGGGCGCGGGCAATGGCCACCCGCTGTTGCTGGCCGCCGGAGAGGAACGCCGGGTACTGCTCGGCGACGCGTGCCGGCAAGCCGACCTTGTCGAGGTAACGCCGGGCGCGGTCATCCGCTTCCTGCTTGCTCACACCCAACACCCGGCGTGGCGCCATGGTGATGTTCTCCAGCACGCTCATGTGGCTCCACAGGTTGAAGTGCTGGAACACCATGGCCAGGCGCGTGCGCAGGCGTTGCAGTTCGTCGGCGTCGGCCACGTGCATGCCGTGGCGGTCCTTGATCATCCGGATCGGCTGGCCGTCCAGGCTCATGGCGCCGTCATTGGGTTGTTCCAGGAAGTTGATGCAGCGCAAAAAGGTACTTTTGCCTGAGCCGCTGGCACCGATGAGGCTGATGACGTCGCCGGTCTTGGCCTTGAGCGAAACGCCCTTGAGCACTTTATGTTCGCCATAGCTTTTGTGCAGGCCTTCGATGGTCAGTTTGTACATGGAGCATGCATCCTCAAGGCGAAAGTAGGTAGCCGCTGCGGTAGGCTTCGGTGCCGGCGACATGGGCGATCACCATGCCGGCCGTGGCCATGCGGCGCAGCGAACGGGCGTACAGCAGCCCGGCGTTACGGCAATGAACGGGGGTGACGGTGTCGTTGACCGGGTCGATGACTTGCGCGATCAGTTGCCCCGCCTCCAGGTATTCGCCGGGCAGGGCGCTGTAGACCAGCAAACCACCCACGGGCGTCGCCACCGGCTCGACAGCGGCCAGCGGCGTGGCCGGGTAGGGCAGCTTGGGCATTGGCATCGGTTCGCCGTCGATGGCGCCGAAGCGGATCAGGTATTGGATCAAGGCCTGGCAGTCGAGGCTCGCCAGACCGTGGTTGACGTCACCCTGGCCGCGCAGCTCCACGGTGACCGAAAAGCTGCCCAGGGGAATCTCGAAGCGTTCGCCGAAGCGTTCCTTGAGTTGCCACCAGAGCAGGGTGAAGCATTCGTCGAACGACTGGCCGCCCGAATCGGTCGCCAGCAGGCAGGCTTCGGCGCCGATGTAGCGGGCCAGCGGCTCGACCTGTGGCCAGGCTTCGGGTGTGGTGTAGAGGTGGGCCACGGCTTCGAAGTCGCAATGCAGGTCCAGCACCATGTCGGCGTCGCAGGCCAGCCGTTGCAGGGCCAGGCGCAGGGATTGCAATTGCGTGCCTGGGGTCTGTCGGGCGAGGGCATCGCGCAGGCTGGTACGGATCAGCATCAGGTTGTGCTGCGGATCGTCGGTGAGCAGGTCCTGGATTTCGTTGCCGATCTCTTCGCTCAGGTCGACGAAGCGGCGGTTGAAGTTCTGCCCGCTCTCGGTTTCGTAGCGGCCCAGGGGCACGTCCATCAACACTTGTTCGAGGCCGATGGGGTTGGCGACGGGTACCAGCACGATCTCGTGCCGCAGGTGGCCCGATGCTTCGAGTTCGGCCAGGCGCTGCTTGAGGTGCCAGGCGACCAGCATGCCCGGCAGTTCATCGGCGTGCAGGGACGCCTGGATATAGATTTTGCCGACGGCTTTTTCCGGGCCGAAGTGGAAGCTGTGGATCTTGCGTGCGGTCCCCGGTACGGGGGCCAGCAGGTCATGGATCTGGTGGCGCATGTGCGTGTGTGTCCTGGAACAAAAGCCCTAGTGGGTCGGCCCGAGAAAGGCCAGCCAGCGGCGTTCGGCGAGGCGGAAGAGGCCTACCAGTGCAAAGGTGACGGTCAGGTAGATCAACGCGGCGATCCCGAACGACTGGAACGTCAGGAACGTCGCCGAGTTGGCGTCCCGGGCGACTTTCAGCACGTCTGGAACGGTAGCGGTGAATGCCACGGTCGTCGAGTGCAGCATCAAGATGACTTCGTTGCTGTAATACGGCAGCGAGCGGCGCAGCGCCGACGGCATGATCACGTAGGTGTACAGCTTCCAACCGGTCAGGCCGTAGGCCTTGGCTGCTTCCACTTCGCCATGGTTCATGCTGCGAATCGCCCCGGCGAAAATCTCCGTGGTGTAGGCGCAGGTGTTCAAGGCGAAGGCCAGGATCGTGCAGTTCATCGCATCGCGAAAGAAGCTGTCGAGCATGGGTTGGGCGCGCACCGCCTCGATGCTGTAGATGCCGGTGTAGCAGATCAGCAACTGGATATAGAGCGGCGTGCCCCGGAACAGGTAGGTGTAGAACTGCACCGGCCAGCGGACGTAGAACTTGGGCGAAACCCGGGCGATGGACAGCGGGATCGACACCACGAAACCGATCAGCAGCGAGGCGCTGAGCAGCCACAGGGTCATCGCCAGGCCCGTGACGTTGACGCCATCGCTGTAAAGGAACGGCCGCCAGTATTCTTGCAGAAGTTCGATCATCGCACCGCCTCCCGGGCGCCGGCGGCGTAACGGCGTTCAAGCCAGCGCAGGATGACGTTGGACGCGCTGGTGATCAGCAAATAGATCAATGCCGCCAGTACCAGGAAGTAAAACAATTGGTAGGTGCTCTTGCCCGCATCCTGGGCCGCCTTGACCAGGTCGGCCAGGCCGATGATCGACACCAGCGCGGTGGCCTTGAGCATTACCATCCAGTTGTTGCCGATACCCGGCAGGGCGAAGCGCATCATTTGTGGAAACACCACGAAGCGAAAGCGCTGGCCACGCTTGAGGCCGTAGGCCGTGGCGGCTTCGACCTGGCCCCGGGGGACCGAGAGGATCGCGCCGCGAAAGGTTTCGGTGAAGTACGCGCCATAGATGAAGCCCAGGGTGATCACCCCGGCGCCGAATGGGTTGATCTCGATGTATTCCCATTCCATGAAGTCGGTAAACGAGGTCAGCCAGGTTTGCAGGCTGTAGAAGATCAGCAGCATCAGCACCAGGTCCGGCACGCCGCGGATCAGCGTGGTGTAGAGCTGGGCAGGGATTCGCAGCAGTTTGACGCTGGACAGCTTGGCGCTGGCGCCCAACAGGCCGAGCAAGACGCTCAACAACAGGGACAGGGCCGACAGCTTGATGGTCATCCAGGTGCCTTGCATCAGCAGCGGGCCAAAGCCCTGCAGGCTGAAGGCAGAGAGCCCCAGATTTTGTAGGAGTTGTTCGAACATGGAAGAAAGCCTTTGGCAGGAGAAAAGCGCCCATCCGAGACCGGATGGGCGCAGCGCATTATTTGCCGCTGTACAGATTCAGATCGCCAAAGTGTTTTTTCTGGATCTCGGCGTACTTGCCGTCGTCGTGTAACGCTTTGATACCTTTATCCAAAAGCGCCTTCAGCTCACTGTTACCTTTCTTGATACCGATGGCGGTCTTGGATGGCAGCAGTTCGCTGTCCACCGGCTTGCTGACTTCGTAGCCTTCACCTTTTGGCGACTTCAGGAAGCCCAGCTCTGCCTGCAGCATGTCCTGGATCGCCGCGTCGAGGCGGCCGGAGGTCAGGTCGGAATAAACCTGGTCCTGGTTCTGGTAGGCTTGGGTCTTGACGCCGGCCTTATCCAGCACGGCCTTGGCATAGGCTTCCTGGATGGTGCCTTGCTCGTAGCCGACGGTCTTGCCTTTGAGCGAGGCAACGTCTTCGCTCAGGCCCGAGCCCTTCTTGAATACATAGGCGGTTGGGCCGGAGAACAGCTCGCTGGAGAAGTCGATGGCTTTTTCGCGGGCCGGGGTAACGGTCATGGAGGAGATCACACCGTCGAATTTATTGGCCTTGAGGCCCGGGATCATGCCGTCGAAATCGCTTTCGACCCATTTGCATTTGACCTTCAGCTCTTCGCAGATCGCATTGCCCAGATCGATGTCGAAACCGACCAGGCTGCCGTCGGCGGCCTTGGACTCAAACGGGGCGTAGGAAGGGTCGACACCAAAACGCAGTTCCTTGTATTCCTTGGCCGTGGCGACGCCAGCAGCCATGCACAACGCCAGTGCAGAAAGGGTCAGCAGTGCTTTTTTCATTATTCAATCCCTAAAACCAATATGAGCGCTTGTGGCGCGTAAGTATTGTTACCGGTGAAGGCGAGAACGGTATGACGGCATAAAGGTAGCAATTTCCGAACCAGAGTGCCGAACAAGTGTTTTAAAAGCTTCGGCGGCAGGCAGCGGAATGCGATGGTGCGCGGGGATGAGCGTACATCAAAAAATGCACCAGGATGGCGCGCGCTCTACTGGGTAAAGCACATGTGGCGAGGGAGCTTGCTCCCGCTGGGCTGCGAAGCGGCCCCTTTATTTGCGGGCGCTGGCGCGCCCGAGCGGGAGCAAGCTCCCTCGCCACAGGAAAGCAGAACAGCCTGCAGTTATTTGCCAGGCACCAACGTCAACCGCGTCTTGCCATAGGCCCGATCGAAATTCTGCGATTGCAACGGCAAGCTCTGGTACTGCCCCTTGATCCACGGATCGATGCCATTGGCATAGTTCGGGCTGACCGGGTTGCCGGATTGGCCGGCACCGTCCTGGATCATCAACGGTTCAGGCTGGCCGAAGTCGACGATAAAGCGCATGGCTGGCGCCAGGGTGGTGTTGAAATCCTGCCCCCCAGCGAACGCTGCGGTGTTGAGCGTGCTGGCGTCGCCACCGGCCGGCAGCGGGCCGCGTACGATCTGGCCGGAGCTGTTCTTCCATGCGTAGCGATGCAACTTGCCCCACTGCCAAGCCTTGTGGTCACCGCCCAACTGGCTTTCACCGGCGCCGATGGTGGCGGCCAGGCTGCGGGCGAGAATGACGGCCTTGTCTTCTTTCTGGGGTGTGCGCACATCGTCCCAGAACGGGCTGTCTTCACGCCCCAGCAGATGATCGGCCTGGGCCGAGTAGGACAATTGGCCGTTGGCAACCAGCGCCTGCCACGCCGGGCTGCTGTCCGGGCCCAGCTCGTCGAGGAAAATCTGCTTCATGCTTTCCTGCAGGAACAGCTCATAGATCGCCGCGTCGGTGGAGGTCGGGCTGAGCCGGCCATCGAATGCCATCAAGCGGGTATAGGCCTCGTGGGCCTTGGCCCGGTCAGCCACCGGCAGGGCTTCGATCGCCTGTTTGAGCGGCTGGGCCATGCCCGGTGCCTCGAAAACTTTCTTGAGCTTGGCCGCGAAGGTCGTGCCCTGGTCGTATTGCATGGCGGTCAGGCTGCGGGTGTCGTGCTTGCCCGCGCCGGCCAGTTCGGCCATGCGTTCGCCGCGCTCCGGTGCGGCCCAGGAGTTGGACAGCTGCATGCCATAGCCGTGGGGAATGACCCGTTGGTTGGCGGTGCCGAGCCAGCCCTGGGCCGGGTCCTGATCGTAGGGGTGCAGCATGGGGTCGGCGTAACCGTCCCAATCGTAGCGACCGTCCCAGCCCGGCGACGGCAACAGGCCTTCGCCTTCACGGCGGTTTGGATAGCGACCGGTGACTTGCCAACCGATATGGCTGGCGTCGGCAAATACCAGGTTCACGGCCATGGCGCGGATTTCCCGGCTGGCGTCGGAGGCTTTCTCGACGTTCTGTGCCCGGGACAGGTCGAAGAACGCATCCAGGGTCTTGTCGTCGCTCAAGTTCGGCGTCTGCAAGGCCAGGCCAAAGCCGTTGGCCATCGCCGGGCCCTGGGCGCTGTTGAGCAGCGGGCCGTGGCGGGTCTCGAACACCGCTTCACGAATCGGCCGCTGGCCTTTGATGAAATAGGTTTCGTTGCGCACGATTGCCGGCTGCCATTTGCCGTTGACCTCATAGGACAGACTGTTGCCCTGGCGACGGATTTTTTCCAGGAACAGGTCCTGGTTGTCCCCCAGCACGCTGGTCATGCTCCAGGCCACTTTGCCGTTGAACCCGGCCAGGATCATCGGGATGCCCGCCACGGAAACCCCGGCCGCCTGGTACTTGGGCGCGCGGATCTGTACGGGGCTCCACAGCCCCGGCATGCCCAGCGGCCCATGGCTGTCGCTGGCCAGCAGGCTTTTGCCACTGCGGCTGCGTTGCGGCGCGATGGCCCAGTTACTCGAAGACGCAGCGCTCAAGAGGTTCAGCCCGGCCAACTGGCTGGTGGCCTTGCTGATCTCGTTCAGGCCCGGAATCTGGCCGTTGAGCCGCAAGCCCTGGAGTTTGTCGGCCTCGGCCACGGGCAGTGGTTCGTCCGGATAGGACGGGTTCAGCCAGGCGAGCTTGTCGTTGGTGACGGTCTGGGTCAGCACCAGGCTGGCGATTTCTTCCGGCAGGTTGGCCGACTGGCTGAAATTCAGCAGGCAGAACATCAGCGCCGAGTCTTCCGGTTTCCAGTATTCGGGTTTGTAACCGGTGGCGGCCAGGTCCGACGGCAACTTGTCGCGATAGCGGAACAGGTAGGCGTTGACGCCGCGGGCATAGACTTCGAAGAAACGCTTGAGCCGTGGCGAAGACGCCTTGTACAGCTCGTCGGCGTTTTTCTTCAGGTTGACGGCGCGCATGTAGCGGTCGACGTCCAGCCGTTCTGCGCCGGACATCTCTGCCAGCCGCCCCTGGGCCAGCAGGCGCAGGGTGACCATCTGGGTGATGCGATCGCTGGCGTGGACGTAGCCGAGGGTGAACAGGGCGTCATGGAAGCTGTTGCTTTCGATCAGCGGCATGCCCGTGGCATTGCGCCGGACCGAGACGTTCTGCGCCAGCCCCTTGAGCGGTTGCACACCGGAAGTCGGTGGGACAGTGTCCTGGGCATTCCAGGTCTGGCATCCGCTCAAACCGAGCACACTGGCCACTGCGGCGGCAACGCCGAGCCGGGGGATAAGGGAAATAGAGGCTGGCGAGGCCATGGCAAAGCTCCTGCGGGAGGGGGGTGGCACCAATAAAGGCGCTACGTTAGTGAGCAGGCGGGGGCCGCGCAAGCGGGGGCGAGGGTTATTTGTTGATTTGGCGATGAAACCCCGGTTTACGGGAGTAGCCTGCCCAAAGACTTGCCTGAAAGAAGCCCTGATGCTCAAAGTGGAGGGGGACCCAATGACTGAACAAGAGAAAACTGGCATGGAGCTACATCACAACGCAGCGCTGATCCTCATCGATCAACAAAAAGGCATCCTTCATCCCAGGCTCGGCCCTCGCAACAATCCCGAGGCAGAGCTGCGCATGCTGGAGCTACTGGCTTTATGGCGACACACGGCGCGACCGGTGATTCATGTCCACCATTTGTCCCGCTCGCCGGACTCGGTGTTCTGGCCGGGGCAGTCGGGCGTGGAGGTCCAGCCACGGTTCGAGCCGCTGGCGGGGGAATGGCTGGTGCAAAAACAGGTGCCGGATGCGTTCAGTGGCACGCGCCTGGAGGAAGACCTGCGCAGGGCGGGCGTCGGGCAACTGGTAATCGTCGGCGTGGCGACGCACAACTCGGTGGAGTCCACGGCGCGTACGGCCGGCAACCTGGGATTCGACACGTGGGTGGTCGAGGATGCCTGCTTTACCTTCGACAAGAGCGATTACTTCGGTAACGCCCGTTCGGCTGCCGAGGTGCATGCCATGTCCCTGGGCAACTTGCATGGCGAGTATGCGACGGTGGTCGATGTGAAGCGGATTCTGCAGGCGGGCTGATACATAAGCAGTGAATGTACCGGCCTCATCGCGAGCGAGCTCGCTCCCACATTGATTCTTCGGCGATCATTAAATATCGCCTCACCGCAAATCCCCTGTGGGAGCGAGCCTGCTCGCGATGACGGTCTAGCAGGCGAAAAAGTTTTTCGCCAGGACCCTCAAGCCCCGTGGCACTTCTTGAATTTCTTGCCATTGCCGCATGGGCAAGGATCGTTGCGGCCGACATCCTTCAGGGCGTTGCGCACCGGTTCCTGGTGGGCGTGGCCGCAGTTCGGACCGTGGACATGGCCGTGGTCATGATCGTGATGATGGTCGTGATCGTGGTTGCAATCAGGGCCATGGACGTGGGGTTGTTGGGTCATCGAGGTTACTCCGCAATAAAATCGGCGGCGATTATCACGCCATTGCGTTCCAGGTGCACGTAGTCGGCGATGAATAATCCGGTTTCCAGCTCACCTTCCAGACGATAGGGGATCTGTTCCCGGGGTTTTTCCAGCAACTTCACCACGTCCCGCACCTGCGGCCACAGGTTGGTGCGGATCGGCACTTTGAAATAGGCGCTGTGCCGGGGGCGCACGGTGAACCAGTGTTCATGCTCACCTTCTGTCAGCAACAGGTCGCCCAGGTGGATGCGGTAGGTCAGGCCGCGAACGGTCAGGTCGCTGTCGCCGGGGTTGTCGACGCGAAAGTGCAGCATGAACTTCTGCTCCAGCAGTCGGGCCCGCACCACCTCGACCTTGACCAGATGCACCTGTGGTTCAGGGGCTTCTTCACCTTGCCAGGACGCACAGCCGCCGAGCCCGACGAGCAGCAGCAGGCAGGTGATGCGTAGCAAGAATGATGGAGGGGTCATGTCCGTGCCTCTGGTTTACCCCCAGTCTAGCCCTCTGGGCCGATGGATGAGCGTCGGACATTTGCGAAATCAACGATTGAAGTAGCCGGCGCAGCACTTCTTGAATTTGTGCCCGCTGCCGCACGGACAGCCGTCATTGCGGCCTGTCTTGACCGGCACGGTCGGGTCGATGAAGTACCAGCGCCCAGTGTTCTGCACGAACGAGGACTGTTCACGGTGGCTATGCTCGCCCTGGCCGTCGTGCCAGCGTGCCGTGAACGTGACAAAGGCGTGTTCCGGTTGACCGCCGAACACTTCGCTGCTTTCCACGTCCAGCCCCAACCAGGTGCTGTTGGCGCTCCACTCGCTGATCGACTGGCGATCAAGGCCTTGCTGCTGGGCGGGCAGGGTGGTGGCGACCAGATAATCCACCAGGCCCAGCACATAGGCGCTATAGCGCGAGCGCATCAAGGCTTCGGCGCAGGGCGCCGGGTGACCGTCGTGGTAGTGGCCGCAGCAGGCGTCCAGTGAGTTGCCACTGCCGCAGGGGCAAATGGATGTGTGCGGGCTTGTGTTCACGGTTACCACCAATATTTTCCAAAGTTTTCCGGGTTGGCCCAAAAGCGCGAGTTGAGCCAGTCGGGGACTTGTTTGTATTCAAGCAGATCGTAGGTGAACAGGGTCAACACCTGATCTTCACGCTGGAATCGTTCGCTGGCTTGCAGGGCCAGGGAAAAAAAGTCCGTCTCTTGCCAGCCACAGGCGTTGAGGTCTGCCAGCACGGCGATGCGGCTGGCGTTGAGATTGCGAATACCACCCAACAGGTTCAGACCCTCGCGCTTGGGCAAATGCTCCAGGCAATCGAGCGCCAGGGCCAGGTCAAAACGCCGCGCCGCCACGTCCGCCGGCAGCGCGCCGGGGCCGGCGTGGATCACTTCGGTGTCGGGGTGGGCCTGCTGGAATGCTTCGAGTGCGGGAAAGTCGCTGGCACCGATCAGCAGCAGTGTTTGTGGGGCATAACGGTCAAGCACGGCCGCCAGGGCTTGCTGGGGCGTACGCGAAGAAATGGCAACGGTCATCGAAGTTCCTCAGTCAGAACCACCACGATAGCCTGCCCGGACATCGTGGCCTAGAGCGGTTTGTCCCAGAATGTGCGCAAACGTCGCAAACACGGGGCGAAAACCCGCGATTGCTCAGGCTGGCGCAGATTCGAAGACGGGTCTTTACTCCCCTGAATCGGCGCAAAGCCGATCCCTCAAGGAGAAACCCGATGAGCATAGTTCGGACAGCGTTACCCCTGGTTCTGCTAACCAGTGTGTTGACTGGTTGTGCAGGTTTGCAGAAAACCGACTGGCCGACCTGTGCGGCAGTCGGCGGTGCGATCGGTGCGGGATTAGGCGCCATAGAAAGTACTTCCTGGGCTGGCGGCGGCGCGCTGTACGTTGGCGGCATGGCGGCAGCTTATTGCTGGGTGCACGGCGATGGCGACGAAGATGGCGATGGCGTGCCGGACAGCCGCGACAAGTGCCCGGGCACACCGAAGGGCGTGCAGGTCGATGCTGACGGCTGCCCGCCACCTGTCCCAGCGCCAGTGGTTGAAGAGGCTGTGGTGGTCCAGGAAGAAACCATCGTGATCCGCGACGTGCACTTCGAGTTCAACAAAGCCACGCTGACCCCGGCCGACAAGGATGTACTGAGCACGGTCGCCACCCGGCTGAAACAGGAAACGTCCACCGCGCAACTGCGTGTCACCGGCCATACCGACAGTGTCGGCAGCGATGCCTATAACCAACGGTTGTCGGAGAAACGGGCCAACTCGGTGGTGCAATACCTGGTCGAAAACGGCGTACCGCGTGCCAGTTTTGTCTCGGTGTCCGGCGCCGGAGAGAGCCAGCCGGTGGCCGATAACAAGACCGCCGACGGCCGCGCGATGAACCGTCGCACGGAAATCAAGATAAACCGCTGAAACCCTTGCCATCCGCGGCTTGTAGAGTTGCGGATGCGGGTCTTTACTCCTGTGTGACCGGTATGGGCCGGTGACACAGGAGCCTTCACCATGAACGTTCTAATCAGGGCCGCCTTACCGGTACTGCTGGCGAGCAGTCTGTTGTCCGGTTGCGCCACTCACAGCGACGGTAGCGCACCTCTCAATCAACGCACCTGGCCAATCTGTAGCCTGATCGGCGGCTTGGTTGGCGGCGGGTTGGGGGCCATTGAAAGCAGTGGCTGGGCCGCTGGCGGCGCTGCACTGGGGCTGCTGGGCGGTGGCTTGATCTGCTATGCCCAGGATGGTGATGAAGACGACGACGGGGTGTTCGACCGCCGCGACCGTTGTCCCGATACGCCGGCCAATACCCCTGTCGAACATCACGGTTGCCCTGTGCCGCAATACCCGGCCAGCGCCCCACCCGTGGAGCCTGAAGCACCGGCTAGCGAGGTCATCACCCTCAACGACGCCGGCAAGGTACTGTTCGATTTCGACAAATCCGACCTCACCGCAGAAGCTCGAAGCCAGCTCGATGGGCTGATGGGCAAGCTCAGCCATGCCAATGTCGCCAGCATCCGGGTCGTGGGCCACACCGACAGTGTCGGCAGTGATGCCTATAACCAGGGGCTGTCTGAACGTCGGGCCAGCAGCGTCGTGGAGTATTTGCTGACCCAGGGGCTGGCCCCCGACAAGCTCACCAGCGAAGGCAAAGGCGAAAGCGAGCCGGTGGCCGACAATGAGACCGACGAAGGGCGGGCACAGAACCGTCGGGTTGAACTGCATATCCAGCGTTGAGGCTCGGGCCAGGGCTGCCGGGTCGTCAGTAAGACGATCCGGGGGCCGGGGCTCAGGTTAGATTAAATTTGCCTGGCCCTCTGGCTTATCCTGCGCGCAAGCCGTTACTGTGCGCGCAAAGAATAATTCCCGATCAGGGGGGCGTATGAAGGTGTTTTGGGGGCTGGGGCGCTTGCTGACCCTGCTGTTCTGGCTGGTGGTGCTGGTCAATCTGGTCGTGCCGTTCGTCCATCCGCTGCATCTGCTGGTCAATGTCGCCGGCGCGTTTTTGTTGGTCCTGCATGTGCTGGAACTGCTGTTGTTCAGGGCCAGTTTCCGTGGCCGCCCCGCGCCTGGCCGTGATCGCCTCAGAGTGCTGCTGTTCGGCATCTTCCACCTGAAAACCCTCCCGACCGCGCCAGAGGCTTCCCATGCGTAAATTGTGTCTGCTTGCCGCACTCGTATGCCCGTGGGCTTCAGCCCAGGTGCTTCAGGTCGAAGGCCATTCGTTGATGCGCCTGCCCAACACCACCAGCACCCTGACCCTGGAGCGCCTGGACGTGGCCGATTACGGCACGCTGCTGGTGCCTTCCAATGTCACGGAACTGACCATCGACCAATTGCACCTGGGGCGCGAGGCGCGGATCGCCATCGTGCCGGCGCAGCAGGTATTGGCCATGAAAGTGGCCCAGGCTGAGCTGGCCGAGGGCAGTCAGATCACGTCACGCGGCGCACCGGGTACCTACACCAAGGCGGCGCGGCCGGGGCGTGATCTCAACCTGCAGTTCAAGGCGTTGAATGCGCCGCTGTTGTCGGTGGATGCCCGCGGTGGTGCCGGTGCGCCGGGTTTCGTCGGCCTTGACGGTGCCAATGGCCAGGCGCCGGGCTGCACCTGGGGTTCGGCCGGTCGCGGGGCCGACGGCAGCAATGGTAGCGATGGCCAGCCGGGCGCGGCCGGTGCGCTGGTACGCCTTGAACTGCCCAACGCCTATCCTGCCGAGCAGATCAAAGTGATGGTGGATGGCGGAGCCGGTGGCGCGGCGGGTCCTGGCGGCAAGCCTGGGGCGGGGGGCAAGGCCAAGGGCTGCCTGGTCTATACCGCCGGCGGCGGCAAAAGCGGCCGTCCTGGCGCCGATGGCCAGCCAGGGCCTGCTGGAGCGGCGGGGACGGTGACGGTGCAGCGGTTCTGAAGAAAAACCTGATCTGAACCTGTGGGAGCGAGCTTGCTCGCGATAGCGGTATGTCAGTCACATAAGGCTGACTGACTCCACCGCTATCGCGAGCAAGCTCGCTCCCACAGGGTTCTATGTGATGTTCAGAACATCGGTCGCGCCGCGCCAATCGCCACCACCAGCAACCCGATCAACAGGTTGATCCCTACCAGCCTGCGAATCTTCCCCAGCACCGCCGCACCCGCCGGCCAGTCCTGCGCCGTCACGGCGTTACGCAATGTTGGCAGTTGCAGGGCCTGGATGCGGATAAACAGCGCCGTCATCACCACATACAACCCCATCATCACTTGCACATACCGCGGCGCGGTTTCGAAACCGGCGAAGCGCATATGGATCAGGCCTACACCGCTGATCGGTAAAAGCACCACCGCGACCCAGACCCAGACAAAAAAACGCTGAAACACTTCTACCCACAACTTGAGCCGGGCAGGGCCCTCAAGCGCCGTCATTGCGGCGGGGCGCAGGATCATCCAGGCGAAGAACATGCCGCCGACCCAGACCAGGGCCGCCAGTAAATGCAGGGTGTAGACGAGGGCAAAGGGTGTCATTGGGTTACTCCGTTCTGCGCAGGATTCATTAGCGGGGTATGATAGCCGCCGATCCGAACCACTGAAAATTTATCCAGCGTTTTTTGCGCCCGACCATTCATGATCAGCACCGAACTCAA
The DNA here is from genome assembly GCF_052112205.1 of Pseudomonas sp. Lb2C2. Taxonomy (NCBI): domain Bacteria; kingdom Pseudomonadati; phylum Pseudomonadota; class Gammaproteobacteria; order Pseudomonadales; family Pseudomonadaceae; genus Pseudomonas; species Pseudomonas sp. Lb2C2. The sequence continues at coordinate 570,008 of NZ_JAUTYW010000002.1, forward strand.
AACCACGATCCAGGGCGCCTATTCGCGTTTTCTCGAAGCCAAGAGCCTCAAGCCGCGATATGGCCAGCGCCTGATGATTGCCGAAGTGGCAAAAGTCCTGGGTGACATCGACACCGACGACGAAGGCCGGCGCAGTGGCGAGCCCGCCATCGTGGCGGTGGAGGCCGGCACCGGTACCGGCAAGACCGTGGCCTACAGCCTGGCGGCGATTCCCACTGCCAAGGCCGCTGGCAAACGCCTGGTGATCGCCACGGCCACCGTCGCCCTGCAGGAGCAGATCGTCTACAAGGACCTGCCCGACCTGATGCGCAACAGCGGCCTGAACTTCACGTTCGCGCTGGCCAAGGGCCGTGGGCGCTACATGTGCCTGTCCAAGCTCGACATGTTGCTCCAGGAAGGCCATGCGCAGACCGCCACGGCCCAGTTGTTCGAAGAAGAAGGCTTCAAGATCGAAGTCGATGAGGCCAGCCAGAAGCTGTTTACCAGCATGATCGAGAAGCTGGCCGGCAATAAATGGGACGGCGACCGCGACAGCTGGTCCACGGCCCTGGAAGACGCCGACTGGTCCCGCCTGACGACCGACCATAGCCAGTGCACCAACCGCCATTGCCCGAACTTCGGCCAGTGCGCCTTCTACAAGGCCCGCGAAGGCATGGGCAAGGTCGACGTCATCGTCACCAACCACGACATGGTCCTGGCTGACCTTGCCCTGGGCGGCGGTGCGGTGCTGCCGGACCCGCGCGACACAATCTACGTATTCGACGAAGGCCATCACCTGCCGGACAAGGCCATCGGCCATTTCGCCCATTACACCCGGCTGCGTTCCACCGCCGACTGGCTGGAAACCACCGCCAAGAACCTCACCAAACTGTTGGCCCAGCATCCATTGCCGGGTGACCTGGGCAAGTTCATCGAGCAAGTGCCGGAGCTGGCGCGGGAAATCAAGACGAACCAGCAGTTCATGTTCACCGCTTGCGAGCAAGTGGCCGACTTCAAGCCCGGCGAAGACGTCGAGGGCCGCGAGCGGCCGCGCCACCGGTTTGTCGGCGGGGTAATCCCCGAGCACATGCGCGAAATGGGCATCGAGCTCAAGAAAGGTTTCGCACGCCTGACCGACCTGTTCACGCGCCTGACCGACCTGCTCAAGGAAGGCATGGATGGCGAGGTCAACATCGGAATCGCCAGCAACCAGGCCGAGGAGTGGTATCCGCTGTTTGGCAGCCTGTTGTCCCGCTCACAAGGCAATTGGGAACTGTGGACCGCCTTCACCGCCGAAGACCCGGAAGACAACCCGCCAATGGCGCGATGGCTGACCCTGGCCGAAAGCGGTTCGCTGTTCGATATCGAGGTCAATGCCAGCCCGATCCTGGCGGCGGAAATGCTGCGTCGCAACCTGTGGAACGTGGCCTACGGCGCGCTGGTAACCTCCGCCACGCTGACCGCCCTGGGCACGTTCGACCGTTTCCGCATGCGCGCCGGCCTCCCGAAGAAAGCCGTGACCGCCGTGGTCCCGAGCCCCTTCCATCACGCCGATGCTGGCGTGCTGCGGGTGCCGGACCTCAAGGCCGACCCGCGGGATGCCGCCGCCCACACGGCGGCGATCATCCGCGACCTGCCAGAACTGGTGGAAGGCTCACGGGGCACCCTGGTGCTGTTTTCCTCGCGTAAGCAGATGCAGGACGTGTTCGACGGTCTCGACCGTGACTGGCGCAAGCAGGTGTTCATCCAGGGCAACCTGTCGAAGCAGGAAACCCTGAACAAGCACAAGGCACGGGTCGATGGCGGCGATTCCAGCGTGCTGTTCGGCCTGGCGAGTTTTGCCGAAGGCGTGGACTTGCCGGGTGCCTATTGCGAGCACGTGGTGATCGCCAAGATCCCGTTCTCGGTCCCCGATGACCCGGTGGAAGCCGCGCTGGCCGAGTGGATCGAAGCCCGAGGCGGCAACCCGTTCATGGAAATCTCCGTACCGGACGCTTCGCTGAAGCTGGTCCAGGCGTGTGGCCGCTTGCTGCGCACCGAAGAAGACCGCGGCACCATCACCTTGCTCGACCGCAGGCTGGTAACCCAGCGCTATGGCAAGGCGATCCTCAACGCGCTGCCGCCGTTTCGGCGCGAGATTTCCTGAGGCTGCTGCAACTTCACGGTGAGGCAAATGTATTTGTGGGAGCAAGGCTTGCCCGCGATGAAGGTACCTCGGTCTCAGAAAGACCTCACAGACCTCATCGCGGGCAAGCCTTGCTCCCACAGATTCTTCTTGCCACGGGGGCATGCTTAGCCAGCCGTCTTGCGGCGGTTCCCAAAAACCTGAATGGCTGAAACAATGCCAGCCACCTTAAAAGTGTTTGTTTCAAGGGAGTTACGGGTGCAGATTCAAGGCCATTATGAACTTCAGTTCGAGGCGGTGCGTGAAGCGTTCGCGGCACTGTTCGATAATCCCCAGGAGCGCGGCGCGGCGTTGTGCATCCAGGTGGGTGGTCGCACGGTGATCGATCTGTGGGCCGGTACCGCCGACAAGGATGGCCATGAAGCCTGGCACAGCGACACCATCGCCAACCTGTTTTCCTGCACCAAGACCTTCACCGCCGTCACCGCCCTGCAACTGGTGGCCGAAGGCAAGTTGCAGCTGGATGCCCCGGTAGCCCGCTATTGGCCCGAGTTTGCCGCCGCCGGCAAGCAATCCATCACCTTGCGCCAATTGCTCTGCCATCAGGCCGGGCTCCCGGCATTGCATGATTTATTGCCGCCCGAAGCGCTTTATGACTGGCAAGCCATGGTCGATGCCCTGGCCGCCGAAGCCCCTTGGTGGACGCCGGGCGAGGGCCACGGTTATGCCGCGATCACCTATGGCTGGCTGATCGGCGAGCTGCTGCGCAGGGCCGATGGGCGTGGCCCGGGGGAGTCCATCGTGGCCCGTGTGGCCAAGCCGTTGGACCTGGATTTTCACGTTGGCCTGGCCGACGAGGAGTTTCATCGCGTGGCCCATATCGCCCGTGGCAAAGGCAACGTCGGCGATGCCGCGGCCCAACGCCTGCTGCAGGTGACGATGCGCGAACCCACGGCCATGACCACCCGGGCCTTTACCAATCCGCCGTCGATCATGACCAGTACCAACAAGCCGGAATGGCGGCGCATGCAGCAACCGGCGGCCAACGGCCACGGTAACGCCCGCAGCCTGGCCGGGTTCTATGCGGGGCTGCTGGACGGCAGCCTGCTGGAAGGTGAAATGCTCGACGAACTGACTCGCCAGCACAGCTTCGGCGAGGACAAGACGTTGTTGACCCAGACCCGTTTCGGCCTGGGTTGCATGCTCGACCAGCCGGATGTGCCGAATGCGACCTACGGCCTCGGCCCACGGGCGTTCGGTCATCCGGGGGCCGGGGGCTCCATGGGGTTTGCCGACCCGGAACATGATGTGGCTTTTGGCTTCGTGACCAACACGCTCGGGCCTTACGTATTGATGGACCCGCGCGCGCAGAACCTTGCGAGGGTACTTGCCACTTGTCTATAAAACGCCATTGAAGGCGGCGGGCACCGGAACCTCGTTGCCTTTTCAGTTTCCAAGCGTCTGTTTATGCGGCCAAAACATGGCCTTTGTTTTTCCATTTACATCATTTTGTGGATATCCAATGTCATCGAATAAAACCCTCGCTCTGGCGCTGTGCTTCGCTATCACCGGTTGCGCACAAACCCCACAAAATGATGCCGAGGGCGGCGGTAGCTGGTGGTCGTTCGGCTCTTCCGACAAGGTCGTGACCAAGGAAACGGCGCCAGCGGCACCTCTGAAACCGGCCGCCGTCGCACCGCAAGCCAAGGCTGAGAGCGCCACCCACTGGTGGTGGCCGTTTTCTTCCGATGATGCTGCCGACGTTGCGAAGAAAGATGACGTCAAACCCCAGGACAAGCCTGAAGCCAAGGCTCCGGCCGTTGCCAAGGCCGAAGCCGAAAGCAACGGCAAGTGGTGGTGGCCGTTTGGCGGCAAGGATCAGGAAACCGCCAAGGCGGTGCCGATGCCCGATCCTAAAGTCACCCAGGCCTGGCTCGACGACTACGAGCCGAAGCTGCGCACCGCCATCCAGGACAGCAAGCTCCAACTCGAGCGCCGCGACAACGTGTTGGTGGTCACCGCGCCGGTGGACGGCTCCTTCAACCCGGACCGCCCGGCCATGCTGCTGCCGGTGACCCTCGGCCCGTTCACCCGTGTGGCGAAGATCCTTGAAGCCGACCCGAAGACCGCCGTGCTGATCCTCGGCCACGCCGACACCTCGGGCGCCGCACCCGCGAACCTGAAACTCAGCCAGGAGCGTGCCCAGTCCGTGGCGGCGATTTTCCGTCTCAGCGGCCTGCAACGTGATCGCCTGATGCTGCGCGGCATGGGCGCAGTGGCACCACGTGCGGCCAACGACAGTGTGGAAGGTCGTGCTTTGAACCGTCGTGTGGAACTGCTGGTCACGCCGGCCAACACCATGGTTGCGCTGCTGAGCAAATACAACATGCCGGCACCTGCGCCAGTGACGCTGGTGGCGGCCCAGGACGTGAAACCCGCAGCCCCGGCTCCAGCGCCTGCGGCTAAAAAAGCCGTGACCCCGACCAGCAAAAAAGCACCGGCCAAAAAAGCCGTGGCCAAGGCGCCTGCCAAGAAAGCCCCCGCCAAGGCCACTACTGCGGCGAAGAAAACCCAACCGGCCAAAGCCGCCACGGATACCAAGAAAGTCGCGGCCGCCGATACCCCCAAGCAGTGATGGGCTAACCACAAGGAATGCGCCATGACCCAACCGCTGGCTGATATGCGCCGCGACTACACCCGTGATGGCTTGACCGAGGCACAAGCCCCGGCCGAGCCGTTTGCACTGTTCCACCAATGGTTCGCCGACGCGGTGAAAACCGAGCAGGCGCCGGTGGAGGCCAACGCCATGACCCTGGCGACGGTGGATGCAGAAGGGCGCCCGCACTGCCGGATCCTGCTGCTCAAGGGGCTGGATGCCCTGGGCTTCACGTTCTTCACCAACTACGACAGCGCCAAGGGCCAGCAACTGGCCGCGAACCCATTCGCGGCCATGACGTTTTTCTGGCCAGCCCTCGAGCGCCAGGTGCGGATCGAGGGCAAAGTGGTGAAGGTCACGGCGCAGGAGTCGGACGCCTATTACCAGGTTCGCCCGCTGGGTAGCCGTCTCGGCGCCTGGGCCTCACCCCAGAGCCGAGTGATTTCGGGGCGCGCTGAGCTGGACGACTTGCTCAAGGCCACCGAACAACGCTTCAGCGACAGCCAACCGCACTGCCCGGAGCATTGGGGCGGTTATCGTTTGCTGCCCGAGCGCATCGAGTTCTGGCAGGGCCGTCCGAGCCGCCTGCACGATCGCCTCAACTACCGCCTGCAAGGGGCGAACTGGACGCGCGAGCGTCTGGCGCCTTAACTTCGGGGTAACCTGCCGCAGCGGTTTTAAGCCATTGCGGCAAGTCCCGGCGCTTGACCCCTTGCTCCCGGGCGCGGGCCAATTGTTGCAGCATGTAGGTCTTTTTCTGCTCATCCTGCCCCGCCAGGGACAGCGCCAGGTCGCGGTCCATCCAGCGTTTGATTCGTACGTACAGCCACCAGTGGAAGTACAAACCGGCCACGGTGACCGCGACGATGATGAAATAATCCATGAAAAATCCCCGGGTTGATGACGCAGGTTTCGGAAATTGGCGCTACTGTTTGGTGAATTTTTCGGGTGCGCCTGTATCCCACCTGAATGAAAACAATTTTATCCCGGCGAGGCCGTGACAGGCGTCAAGCTGCGGAGTTTAATGAATCCCTGTCTTTTGGAGTTGATGCTATGCGTAAGTCTGTTTTGCTGGTTGCTTCCTTTTCCACGATGGCGATGTTGCTCACTGGCTGTCAGTCGAGCCTGACCGGTGACTCCTACTCCCGTGACGAAGCGCGTCGCGTGCAGACGATTCGCATGGGGACCATCGAATCCTTGCGTCCGGTCAAGATCGAAGGCACCAAGACCCCGATCGGCGGTGCGGCCGGTGCCGTGGTCGGTGGTGTTGGCGGCAGCGCCATTGGCGGTGGCCGTGGCAGCATTGTCGCCGCAGTGATTGGCGCGGTAGCTGGTGGCCTGATTGGTTCTGCTACTGAAGAAGGTCTGACCCGTACCCAGGGTGTGGAAATCACCGTGCGTGAAGATGACGGTAGCATGCGTGCCTATGTGCAGCAGGTTCAGGAGAACGAGGTGTTCCGTGTGGGTGAGCGGGTTCGTATTTCCACTGTGGATGGTACGAGTCGCGTATCGCACTAAGCTTGGTTAGGTAAGAGAAAAAACGGCGCTTGTTCCTGAACGGGAAGGCGTCGTTTTTTTATGGCTTCGTTTCGGGTGACGGCGTGTATATCCGTTTCTTTGGTAACGGCTACTTAGGGTTCCGCCCTTACGGCGGCTCACTTTTGAGAAGCGCAAAAGTAAGCAAAACGCTATATGCCCCACCACTCGGTGCCTCGCCTAGGCTCGGCATGCCTGAACGAAGGCATTGCTCCGTGGGCCGCCGCGAAGGGCCATCCATGGCCCAGCGCGGCTAACCCGGCATCCATGCCGGGTTGCCCACTGCGCAATGCCTTCGTTCAGCCAGCGTGGTTAACGGGGCGCCCCAGATCAAAAACAGAACCGAGGCGGCCTAATAGCCGACCTGGTTCTGGGTGGGACCGCGTTTCTCCTGTGGGAGCGGGCTGTGTTGGATATGAATTTTGTGTCCGCTGAAGATTGAATGTGGGAGCGAGCCTGCTCGCGATAGCGGTGGTTCAGTTATATGGATTTTGGATTTGCCGGCCCCTTCGCGAGCAGGCTCGCTCCCACAGGAGAAACGCGGTCCCACTAGGAACCAGGTCGGCTACTAGGCCGCCTCGCGGTGGACGTTGATCTCGACGCCCCGTTAACCACGATGGCCGAACGCAGGCATTGTGGAGTGGGCATCCCGGCATGGATGCAGGGATAGCCGCGCTGGGCCATGGATGGCCCTTCGCGGCGGGCCCACGGAGCAATGCCGGAGTGAGGGCATGCCGAGCCTAAGCGAGGCACCGAGTGGTGGGGCAGAAGCGCTTTGGTTACTTTCGCGCTTTTCGAAAGTGACCCGCCGTCAGGGCGGAACCTTAAGTAGCCGTTACCGCAGAAACGGATATACACACCATTCCTTAACCTCCCACGGCTCTCAAGACGCTAACGCAGAAGCAAGGATCAGCTTGGCAATGCAGGCTGCTTGCGACTGGCCGCCGCCGTCACCGCATAACCGAGCAACGCCGCCAGGATCGAACCCGTGAGAATCCCCATCCGGTCCATGCCGGCGTAGTCACTCACACCCGGCTCAAACGCGAGGGACCCAACGAACAGGCTCATGGTGAACCCGATACCGCACAAGATCGCCACACCCAATACCTGGCCCCAGTTGGCGCCAAGGGGCAGGCTGGCGATGCCGATCTTCACGGCCAGCCAGGTCAGGCCGAAGACGCCGACGGTCTTGCCCAGCAGCAGGCCAATGGCGATGCCCATCGGCACGTCATGGGTGAAACTCTCGACAGTGATGCCACTCAGGGACAGGCCGGCATTGGCGAAGGCGAACAGCGGCAGGATGCCATAGGCCACCCAGGGATGCAGGGCATGCTCCAGGGTCAGCAGCGGCGAAGTCTCGGCGTTTTTCGTGCGCAGCGGGATGCAGAACGCCAGGGTCACGCCGGCCAGCGTGGCATGGACACCGCTCTTGAGTACGCAGACCCAGAGGATCAGGCCAATGACCATATAGGGCCCGAGCTTGACCACGCCCATCCGGTTCATCGCCACCAGCGCAGCGATGCAGGCGGCTGCCAGCATAAGCGACAGGGTCGACAGGGCGCCGGAGTAAAAGATCGCGATGATGATAATGGCGCCCAGGTCGTCGATGATCGCCAGGGTCATCAGGAACAGCTTGAGCGACACCGGCACCCGTTTGCCGAGCAAGGCCAGCACGCCGAGGGCGAATGCAATGTCGGTGGCCGTCGGAATCGCCCAGCCAGCGAGGGCGGCCGGATTGTCGCGGTTGAGGAACCAGTAGATCAGGGCCGGCACCACCATGCCGCCGATCGCTGCTGCGCCCGGCAAGACGATTTGCGAGGGTTTCGACAGTTGCCCATCGAGGACCTCACGCTTGACCTCGAGGCCGATGAGCAGGAAGAACATCGCCATCAGGCCGTCGTTGATCCACAGCAACAAGGGTTTGGCGATCTTCAACGCGCCGACCTGGGCGACCACCGGCGTGTCCAGCAGGCCGTTGTACAGCCAGGAAAGAGGCGAGTTATTGATGGCCAGGGCCAACACGGCGGCGGCGATCAGCAGCAGGCCGCTGGCAGCCTCCAGTTGGAAAAAACGTGTCAGAGAATTGCGTAGAGCCACGATCGCTCTCCATTCATTGAATCAAAAAGATGGCACACCCTAACCCGTACTGTTAGTTGTTAAAACAAAAGTTATATTCTTTTTTGTTATATGTCGTTACAACGCCAGCGCCACGCAGTCGGGCAGTTATGGGCCATATTGGACCTTAGCTGTACCTGTGCGTGATGTAGGTTTTTTCCTAAGCTTGCGACTGGTTTTTCCGAGACCAAGTTGCGCCTGCATGACCACCAGGTTTCCCAGCGTCGAATCGAGCCAGTGAGAAAACACCATGAACGACCACCGTCAGTGGGCGCGCGAAGCGATCCGCATCATCGAGGCTGACTTCCAGCGCAGCGCCGATACCCACCTGATTCCGCTGCCGTTGCCTGGCCTGCCGGGCATCGAACTGTATTTCAAGGATGAATCCAGCCATCCCACCGGCAGCCTCAAGCATCGGCTGGCGCGTTCGCTGTTTCTCTATGCGTTGTGTAATGGCTGGCTCAAGCCCGGTGCGCCGGTGATCGAGGCCTCCAGCGGCTCGACAGCGATTTCCGAGGCCTACTTCGCCAGGTTGCTGGGCCTGCCGTTCATTGCGGTGATGCCGGCGACCACCTCCCGGGAGAAAATCGCACAGATCGCTTTCTATGGCGGCCAGAGCCACCTGGTGGACGATCCTACGCAGATCTACGCCGAATCCGAGCGCCTGGCCCGCGAGCATGACGGGCATTTCATCGACCAATTCACCTACGCCGAGCGCGCCACGGACTGGCGGGCTAATAACAACATTGCCGAATCGATCTTCCAGCAGATGCGTTTCGAGCAGCATCCAGAGCCCACTTGGCTGATTTCCAGTCCCGGCACCGGCGGCACCACCGCCACCCTGGGGCGCTATGTGCGTTATCGCCAGCACGGCACCCGCGTGCTGTGTGCCGACGCCGAGCGTTCAGTGTTCTTCGACTACTACCGCAGCGGCGATGCCAGCCTGCGCCTGGATTGCGGTTCTCGCATCGAGGGGATCGGCCGGCCCCGGGTCGAAGCGTCGTTCTTGCCGAAAGTCATCGATGCGATGGTCAAGGTCCCGGACGCCTTGTCGCTGGCGGCCATGCATTACCTGGCCCAGCGCTTGGGACGACGGGTTGGCGGGTCCAGCGGCACCAACCTGATCGGCGCCCTCATGGCGGCCCGGCAGATGGTGGATGCGGGTGAGTCGGGGTCGATCGTGGCGATTTTGTGCGACGGTGGCGAGCGCTACGCCACGACCTATTACGACCCGGCGTGGCTCAAGGCCCAGGGGTATGAGTTGAGCGGATTGATGGACGTCGTGGCGGCCAGTGTGGAGCGGGGCGAGGCGCTGCCGGAGAGTGTGTTGCGGGCCAATATCTGAATCACTGAGTTCCCTTGTGGGAGCGAGCTTGCTCGCGATAGCGGTGGATCAGTCGACATCGGTGTTCAATGCCAGGCCGCCATCGCGAGCAAGCTCGCTCCCACAGGGTCATGCTGTCTACTTAGGCTGAGTCATTGGCCCTTCAGGCCTCGAGGCCGAGGATATCCCGAGCCACCGCCTCGGCAATCCGGATTCCGTCCACGCCCGCCGACAGGATTCCGCCGGCATAACCGGCACCTTCACCGGCCGGGAACAGGCCCTTGACGTTCAGGCTCTGCAGCGATTCGTTGCGGGTAATGCGCAGGGGCGATGAGGTGCGGGTTTCGATGCCGGTCAGCACGGCGTCGTGCAGCGAGTAACCGCGAATCTGTTTCTCGAACGCCGGCAGGGCTTCGCGGATGGCTTCGATGGCGAAGTCCGGCAGGGCCAAGGCCAGGTCGCCCAGCGACACCCCTGGCTTGTAGGAAGGTTCGACGCTGCCCAGTGCCGTAGACGGCTTGCCGGCGATGAAATCACCCACCAGTTGCGCCGGGGCCTCGTAGTTACTGCCACCGAGTATGTACGCGTGGGATTCCAGGCGCTCTTGCAGCTCGATCCCGGCCAGCGGGCCACCCGGATAATCCACTTCCGGGGTAATGCCGACGACAATGCCGGAGTTGGCGTTGCGCTCGTTGCGCGAATACTGGCTCATGCCGTTGGTCACGACACGGTTCGGCTCGGACGTCGCGGCCACCACGGTGCCGCCCGGGCACATGCAGAAGCTGTACACCGAACGACCATTCTTGGCGTGGTGCACCAGTTTGTAGTCGGCAGCGCCGAGTTTCGGGTGGCCGGCGTACTTGCCCAGGCGTGCGCTGTCGATCAGCGATTGCGGGTGTTCGATACGGAAGCCCACCGAGAACGGCTTGGCTTCCATGTACACGCCGCGGCTGTGGAGCATGCGGAAGGTGTCCCGGGCGCTGTGGCCCAGGGCCAGGATCACATGTTTCGAATGAATCCGTTCGCCGCTGGCCAGTTCGACGCCGACCAGTTGGCCGTCCTCGATCAGCACATCGGTGACCCGCTGCTGGAAGCGCACTTCGCCACCCAGGGCGCGAATCTGCTCACGCATGGTTTCCACCACACCGGTCAGACGGAACGTGCCAATGTGCGGCTTGCTGACGTAGAGGATTTCTTCCGGCGCCCCGGCCTTGACGAATTCGTGCAAAACCTTGCGGCCAAGGAATTTCGGATCCTTGATCTGGCTGTAGAGCTTGCCGTCGGAAAACGTCCCGGCGCCGCCTTCACCAAATTGCACGTTGGATTCGGGGTTGAGCACGCTTTTACGCCACAGGCCCCAGGTGTCCTTGGTGCGCTGGCGCACTTCCGGGCCACGCTCGAGGATGATCGGCTTGAAGCCCATCTGTGCCAGCAGCAGGGCGGCGAAGATCCCGCACGGGCCGAAGCCGACCACGATCGGCCGCTCGCTCAGGTCAGCCGGTGCCTGGCCCACCACTTTGTAGCTGACATCCGGCGCCTCGTTGACGTTACGGTCATCGGCGAACTTGCGCAGCAGGCTGGCTTCGTCGCGCACCGTCAGGTCGATGGTGTAGATGAAGCACAGTTCGGAGGATTTCTTGCGCGCATCGTAGCTGCGCTTGAACAAGGTGAAGTCGAGCAGGTCATCGCTGGCGATGCCCAGGCGCTGCACGATGGCAGGGCGCAGGTCTTCTTCGGGGTGGTCGATCGGCAGCTTGAGTTCGGTGATTCGTAACATGGTGGGATCCGGTTCGCGGGATGCACAACTGCACCAGGGCGTGAACCGGCGATTATAAGCCAAAAGCTGTGAATCAGTCGTTGCGCGCACCACCGAAGTAGGCGCAGCCGCGCTGGACCTGACCGTTGACCCGCAGTTCGGCGCTCATGTGTTGCACGCTGCCGGTGACGCTGTCGACGCAGCGCTGGGCGGCCACCCACAGTTCGACCTTCTGGCCGTTGGCTTCGGTGCTGAGGTTGAAGCGGCCGTCGCCCAGTTGTTCTTCAAGGAAGGGCACCGCCAGCGTCGGCTGGCCTTCACGCTCAAGCACCATGCCCTTGCCGCTGGCCTTGAGGTTCCACTCCGGGCCATGACCGGCGGCACGCAAGACCAGCAGTTTGAAGTTGCCGTCATCGCAAGCGCTGCCCGAGCGTTCCAGGCGGTACAACTGCTCCAGGTCCAACTGGCTGTCGGTGCCGGCCGCTGCGCTGGAGACGATACGACCGCGCACATCGGCAAATAGCTTGCCTTGGTCATCGGCCAGGCTGGCGGCCTGTTGCAGCACGCTGGTGCCACCGCTGTCGTTGACGATGTAGCGGCGCTGTTCCTGGCACGGCTGGAACACCAGCTTGCCATCGGCCGCCGTGAGCTCGCCCTGCATGCGCGTCTGGCCGGCGTGGGAGGCACTCTGACGAGGGGCGTCGAGCAATTGGCAGCCGCTGAAGAGCGGCAGGAGGGCGACAAACAGCAGGGAGCGGGCGGCACGCATCATTGGGTCTCCAGACAAGTGCCGCCACGTTACTCAGACTGATCCTGCATCACAAGGGGTGTTAGCCCACGTGAAAGGTCTGACCGGTTTGCAGGCCTTCGACACTCTTGGCGTAGGCCAATGCGACATCGATGGCCGGGACTGGTTTGTAGCCGCGAAAGTACGGGGCGTACTTGTCCATGGCTTCCAGCAACACGTTCGGGCTCACCGAGTTGACCCGCAAGCCCCGTGGCAACTCGATTGCCGCAGCGCGCACGAAACTGTCCAGGGCACCGTTGACCAGGGCCGCCGACGCACCGCTCTTGATCGGATCGTGGCTGAGTACGCCGGTGGTGAAGGTGAAGGACGCGCCGTCGTTGGCGAATTCACGACCGATCAGCAGCAGGTTGACCTGGCCCATCAGCTTGTCTTTCAAACCCAGGGCAAAGCTGTCTTCGCTCATGTCGGCCAGGGGCGCAAAGGTGACATTGCCGGCGGCGCAAACCAGGGCATCAAAACGGCCGGTCTTTGCGAACAGGGCGCGAATCGAGGCGCTGTCGCTGATATCCACCTGCAATTCACCGCTGTGGCGGCCGATCCGCACGATTTCGTGGCGGGGCGACAGTTCGTTATCAATGGCCGAACCGATGGTGCCGTTGGCGCCGATCAACAGGATTTTCATGAGCTGTTCCTCAATGGGTTGAATGAGTTTTCAGTCTAGAGAGGTTCTTTCCATTGATAATCATGCTAATAGGCAACCTTTGGTTTTCAATTGGAAACAATCCAATGAGCGAAATGGATGACCTGGCGGCGTTTGCCGTGTTGATGGAGGCCGGCAGCTTCACCCTGGCGGCCCAGCAGTTGGGGTGCAGCAAGGGCCAGTTGTCCAAGCGCATCAGCCTGTTGGAGAGCCGGTTTTCGGTGGTGTTGCTGCAACGCACCACGCGGCGCTTGAGCCTCACGGCGGCAGGGGCGGCGTTGTTGCCCCAGGCCCAGGCGCTGTTGGTGCAGGTGGAACGGGCACGTCAGGCATTGGCGCGTTTGAAGGACGATATTTCTGGGCCGGTGCGTATGACGGTTCCGGTTTCGTTGGGTGAAACGTTCTTCGAGGGCTTGCTGATGGAGTTCGCTCGTACGTATCCCCACGTACAGATCGAACTGGAGCTCAACAACGGTTACCGCGACCTGACCCGCGATGGTTTCGACCTGGCGATCCGCTCCGACGCCGCTATCGATGAGCGGCTGGTGGCCCGGCCATTGCTGGCGTGGCACGAAATGACCTGCGCCAGCCCGGCCTACCTTGAACACTATGGCGAACCCGAGACGCCCCAGGCCCTGGTCGAACATCGCTGCCTGCTCAACAGCCACTACAGCGGCCGGGAAGAATGGCTTTACCACCAGCAACACGAGCTGCTGCGGGTCCGAGTCTCGGGGCCGTTCGCCAGCAACCACTACAGCCTGTTGAAGAAAGCCGCCCTGGCCGGCGCCGGAATCGCCCGGCTGCCGTCGTATTTGCTGCATGAAGAGTTGGCCGATGGACGCCTGCACTGGCTGCTGCGCGACTACCAGACCCGGCGCATGCCGATGTACCTGGTGCACCCGTATCAGGGTGGATTGCCCAAGCGCACCCAGGTGCTGGCTGACTATCTGATCGACTGGTTCAAGCGCAGCGGCGAGGCGTTGGATCGGCTGCAGCGATAGCCCGGTCATCGGCCAGTCCCTGTGGGAGCGAGCTTGCTCGCGAAGGCGGTGGCACATCCGGCATTTGTACAAGCTGACCCGCCGCTATCGCGAGCAAGCTCGCTCCCACAGGGGATCTGTGTTCAGTCGTGGGCGTAACGCTTGGCAATCAGGTGGTCGATGGACAACACCCCCGGCCCACGGGCCATCAGGTAGAGCAAGACCGCCGCCCAGGTGCCATGGGTCGGGTAGGCGTCCGGGTAGACGAACAGCTGGATGGTCATTGTCATGCCCAGCAAGGCCAGCGCTGAAAAACGTGTCGCCAGGCCAAGCAGGATCAGCACCGGGAACACGTGCTCAGCAGCGGCCGCCAGGTACGCGGCCAGTTCCGGCGACAGCAGCGGCAGGGCGTATTCGCTTTTGAACAGGGGAATGGTCGAGTCCGCCAGCCGCGGCAGGCCGATCTGGAAAGTGCCGTCGAACAGGTCGATGGCCAGGCCTTCGATTTTGGTCTGGCCGGATTTCCAGAACACTGCGGCAATCGAGAAGCGCGCGATGAAGGCGATCAGGCTGTGGGGGATTTTTTCCAGCCATTGGATGGAACCGGCAATCAGGGCGTTCATGGGGATATCTCTTCAGCCAGGAGGTGGGTGATGGCCTGGTGGCGGATGAGCCCGGCCAGGGTGTGTTCAAGGTCGAGATCGATCGAGGCTTCAATGGCAGCGCTCAGGGACACCCCCTGTTGCAGGGCCGTGATGAACCCATGGGCCGCGTGACTGATCGCAAACACTTCCACGTCGAGACCGTGGCGCAGCACCAAGGCGTTTTGCGCAGCGAACGCTTCGAACGGCACGGGCGTCTGGTGCTGATGGGCGGCCCAGATCGTCACCACGGCGAAGGGCGATTGCAGCAGCCGCAGTGACGGGTGAAGACCGATCTTCAGGTGCCTTGTCAGCGTGGGAGATGACAGCGCCTCGACGATGGGTTCTTGCGCCATGGGCTCGGCGTCGGCGGCATGCCAGGCTTGCACGTGCAGTCGCTCCAGGCGGGCGACGTCCGCCAGGTACGGCACACAGGCGGCGGGTTCGAATTGCTCGACGAACTCGGCAAAATCATCCCCGTAGTCGCTCATCACCGGGCTTCGCGGCGGTGCCGACTGGACGTAGACCCCGGCCATGCCTCGGAAAAACTCCTCGCCCACCAGTTGCACCACCACCGGGTAGTTGTCGGCCAAGGCGTTGATCAATGAGCTGAGCACGTTGTTGCGGTACACCGCGAAGCGGCTCTGCGGGTCGGCGCCATTGGCGCTGACCACGCCGGGTGGACATGCCTTGCGCGGGTCGAGCAGGGCGGCGGCGAATGCGTGCTGGCCGCTCATGGCCGGGCTCCGGCGGTGGCTAAAAGTTGATCGGCCTGGCGCGCCTCGGCCAGCAGCACCCCCCAGGGAGGGATGTGGTTGTCGCGCTCGATCAGCGTGGCTACCGGCCCGGTCCGCTCCAGTACCTGGAGATACAGTTGCCAGACGTCGTTGTCGATGGGCGCGCCGTGGTTGTCTATCAGCAGGCGTGCGCCGAGGCTGTCGGTGTCCTCGGCAAAGCCGGCCAGGTGAATTTCACCGGTCGCTTGCAGGGGCAGGGCGTCGAGGTAGGCCAGTGGATCGCGGCAGTGGTTGACGCACGAAACGTAGACGTTGTTCACATCCAGCAGCAGGCCGCAGCCGGTGCGCCGGATCACTTCGCTGATGAAGAGGGGCTCGTCGAGGGTCGAGGCCTCGAACGCCAGGTAGGTGGCCGGGTTTTCCAGCAACAGCGTACGTTTGAGGCTGGACTGCACCTGGTCGACGTGTTCGCAGACCCGGTCGAGGGTCGCTTCGTCGTAGGCCAGGGGGAGCAGGTCATTGAGGAACACCGGGCCGTGGCTGGACCAGGCCAGGTGTTCGGAAAAGGATTGGGGCTGATAGCGTTCGACCAATGCGGCCAGGCGCTGCAAATGCGCGACATCCAGCGGCCCCTCCCCACCGATCGACAGGCCGACGCCGTGTAGCGACAGCGGATACTGTTCGCGTATCCGCCCCAAGAAGTGATGAAGCGGCCCGCCGGCGACCATGTAGTTTTCCGCGTGCACTTCGAAAAAGCCCAGATCCGGTCGGGTCTGGAGCACCTCACGAAAATGCTCGCTCTTGAGCCCCAACCCTGCCCTTGGCGGCAGCCGGTTATCAGTGGCGAGGGAGGGGGGATTCAACATGGTGGCGGGCCTCAGGCAGATGCGATCAGGACTTGGCTTTGAACGCTTCGAGCTGGCCGAAACCAGTCGGGGAGGTTTTGCTTTCCATGGTGGTGCAAGTGCCTTTGGGTACCGATTTCCAGGCGTTGCCCTGATAGTCCATTTTTGCCGTACCGGCGCAGGTGGTGCCGGCACCGGCGGCGCAGTCGTTCTTGCCTTTGAGGGCAATGCCGAAGCATTTTTCCATGGTGTCGTCGGCTGCGTGGACGGTCGAGACGGCTGTCATGCTCAGGGCAGAACCCAGGGCCAGGATCAGGGCTGTGGCGGACAGGGTGCGGGTCGAAGCAGTCATGATGATTCTCCAGTCATTCAGGGAAATGAACCGGCGTTAGCGCCGGTCTGCTGAACTAGAGAAGGGGGATAGGGAAGTGTTACAGCGGGTCCTCGATTTTTTTGCTTACCTCAAAAAAAACGGCCCGAAGGCCGTTTTTTTAATGCTGCAGACTCAACCGCCCAGGTACGCCTCGCGCACTTTCGGGTCGGTCAGCAGGGCTTCACCGGTGCCTTGCATCACCACGCGACCGTTCTCCAGCACGTACGCCCGGTCGGCGATTTTCAGCGCCTGGTTGGCGTTCTGCTCCACCAGGAATACCGTCACGCCGTCCTTGCGCAGTTGTTCGATGATGTCGAAGATCTGCTGGATGATGATCGGTGCCAGGCCCAGGGAAGGCTCGTCGAGCAGCAGCAGCTTGGGCTTGCTCATCAGCGCACGGCCGATGGCGAGCATTTGCTGTTCGCCGCCGGACATGGTGCCGCCGCGCTGGGTAAAGCGTTCTTTCAGGCGTGGGAAAAGGTGCAGGACCTTGTCCATTTGTTCCTGAAAGTCGCCCTTGTCGGTGAAGAATCCGCCCATGGCGAGGTTCTCTTCCACGGTCAGTCGGGCAAATACCCGACGGCCTTCCGGCACCACCGCAATGCTCTTGCGCATGATGTGCGACGAGTCCTGGCCCACCAACTCCTCACCCATGTAGCGGATGCTGCCGCTGTGGGCCTGGGGCGAACCGCAGAGCGTCATCAGCAGGGTGGATTTGCCGGCGCCGTTGGCACCGATCAGCGTGACGATTTCGCCCTGGCGGACCTCGACGTTGACGCTGTGCAGGGCCTGGATCTTGCCGTAGAAGGTGGAAACGTTTTCGAATTGCAGCATTTACGCTTCCCCCAGGTAGGCTTTGATCACTTCAGGATTGTCGCGGATCTGTTCCGGCGAGCCGTCGGCCAGGGGGGTGCCCTGGTTGATCACGACGATGTGGTCGGAAATGCTCATGACCAGCTTCATGTCGTGCTCGATCAGCAGCACGGTGACGTTGTGCTCCTCGCGCAGCACGCCGATCAGGGCTTTCAGGTCTTCGGTTTCCTTGGGGTTCAGGCCGGCAGCCGGCTCGTCGAGCATGAGGATCCGCGGACGGGTCATCATGCAGCGGGCGATTTCCAGGCGCCGTTGCTGACCGTAGGCCAGGGTCCCGGCGGTACGGTTGGCGAACTCCTTGAGGTTGACCTTCTCCAGCCAGTACTCGGCGTACTCCATGGCCTCGCGTTCGCTTTTGCGGAACGCCGGGGTCTTGAACAGGCCGGCAAAGAAGTTGGTGTTCAGGTGACGATGCTGGGCGATCAGCAGGTTTTCGACCGCCGTCATGTCCTTGAACAGCCGCACGTTCTGGAAGGTGCGCACCACACCCTTGCGGGCGATCTGGTGACCGGGCAGGCCCTGGATCGGCTCGCCGTCCAGCACGATGGTGCCGCCAGTGGGCTGATAGAAGCCGGTCAGGCAGTTGAACACGGTGGTCTTGCCCGCGCCGTTAGGTCCGATCAGCGCAACGACCTGTTTTTCTTTCACGGTCAGGGCCACACCATTGACCGCCAGCAGACCGCCGAAGCGCATGCTCAAGTTTTCGACTTTCAGGATCTCGCGGCTCATTTGCGCAGCTCCATGTGAGGGCGTTGCATCGGCAGCAGACCTTGAGGACGCCAGATCATCATCAGCACCATCAAGGCGCCGAACATCAACATGCGGTATTCGCTGAATTCACGCATCATTTCGGGCAGCAGGATCATCACGATGGCCGCCAGGATCACGCCCAACTGCGAGCCCATCCCGCCCAGCACCACGATGGCGAGGATGATCGCCGACTCGATGAAGGTGAAGGATTCCGGTGTCACCAGGCCCTGGCGAGCGGCAAAGAAACTGCCGGCAAAACCGGCGAACGCAGCGCCGAGGGTGAAGGCCGACAGTTTGATCACGGTTGGGTTGAGACCCAGCGCACGGCAGGCGATCTCGTCTTCACGCAATGCCTCCCAGGCGCGGCCGATCGGCATGCGCAGCAGGCGGTTGATGACGAACAGCGCGGCCAGGGCCAGCAACAGCGCAACCAGGTAGAGGAAGATCACCTTGTTGATCGAGTTGTATTCCAGGCCGAAGTACTCGTGGAAGGTCTGCAGGCCTTCGGCGGCTTTACGTTCGAAGGTCAGGCCGAAGAACGTCGGTTTCTCGATGTTGCTGATGCCGTTCGGGCCACCGGTGATGTCGGTCAGGTTGCGCAGGAACAGACGGATGATCTCGCCAAAACCCAGGGTCACGATGGCCAGGTAGTCACCGCGCAAGCGCAGGACCGGGAAGCCCAGCAGGAAACCGAAGGTGGCGGCCATCATCCCGGCGATCGGCAGGCAGATCCAGAAGCTCAGGCCGAAGTAGTGGGACAGCAGCGCATAGCTGTAGGCGCCGACGGCGTAGAAGCCGACGTAACCCAGGTCCAGCAGGCCGGCCAGGCCTACGACGATGTTCAGGCCCAGGCCGAGCATCACGTAGATCAGGATCAGCGTGGCGATGTCCACCGCGCCGCGGGAGCCGAAGAACGGCCACACCAGGGCCACGACGATCAGGCCTAGCACGATCCAGCGCTGGGTCGATGGCAGGGTCAGGAAGTTGCTGGCCTTGGCCGGGATCACCGGCAGGCCGGGCGAGGACTTCCACATGGCGCTGATCTGCGTGCTGAACAGCACACGCACGAACATCAGCAGCGAGCACACGGCGATGGTCGCCAGGATGGCCGGGCTGGTGCCGTGCACTTCCAGGTTGATGCCGACGATGGTCAGTTTAAGACCCAGTACCGGGTAGGCCACGGCCCAGACCAGCAGGGCGCTGAAGAGCGCCGATTTGAGATGCCTAGTCATACTTTTTCAACCTCCGGGCGGCCCAGGATGCCGGTCGGCCGGAACAACAGAACCAGAACCAACAAGCCGAATGCCACGACGTCCTTGTACTGGTCGCCGAAGATGTCGGCGCCAAAGGCTTCCGCCACGCCCAGCACCAGCCCGCCGAGCATCGCGCCGGGAATGCTGCCGATACCGCCCAGTACCGCGGCGGTGAAGGCTTTCAGGCCGACGAGGAAGCCGGCGTTGGGGTTGATCACGCCGTATTGCATGCTCAACAGCACCGCGGCGATGGCCGCCAGGGCCGCACCGATGACGAAGGTCAGGGCGATGATGTTGTTGGTGTTGATGCCCAGCAGGTTGGCCATCTTGATGTCCTCGGCACAGGCGCGGCAGGCGCGGCCCAGGCGGGAACGGGAGATGAACAGCGTCAGGCCGAGCATGGCGACCAGGGTCACCACGAACACCACGATTTGCATGTAGGAAATCAGCACTTCATGTGCCCCGCCTGGTCCGATGGCAAAGTTGCCCGGAATCAGGTTGGGTATGGATTTGTCCTTGGAGTCTTGCGAAAGCAGTACCGTGTTCTGCAGGAAAATCGACATGCCGATGGCGGAAATCAGCGGGATCAGACGGTTGCTGCCGCGCAGGGGGCGGTAGGCGATCCGTTCGATGCTGTAGCCATAGGAACTGGTGACGACGATGCTCGCGATGAAAGCCGCGGTCATCAACAGCGGGACACTGTCGAGTCCCATCATGGCCAGCCCGGCGATGGCGATGAACGCCACGTAGGAGCCGATCATGTACACCTCGCCGTGGGCGAAGTTGATCATTCCAATGATGCCGTAAACCATCGTATAGCCGATGGCGATCAGGGCATACGTGCTGCCAACGGTCAGGCCGTTAACCAGCTGCTGGAAGAAGTGATAGATGTCAGGCATTACAGCGCTCCTAAAAACCTGATACGCATTTCACTGGTGGAGTCATTTTCCCGCCCGGGTCCCGTGGATCTGCATCCACTTCGAACACGAGGTTTGCCAGCGAACCGCTGATGACGGTTTTGAGATTTTCAGGTGGGGAGACTGGCGGATCACGCCAGCGCGGCCCAATACATTTAAAACAAAGCCCACGGCACGCCGTGGGCTTTATTGGCAGTCAGTCAGGCCAGGCCTTACTGAGGCGAAGCTTCGGTTTTAGGTTTGCCGAAGTGCCACTCGTAGACCACGAACTTGAAGTCCTTCAGGTCGCCCTTCGCGTCGAAGCTCAGGTCACCGGTTGGGGTCTTGAAGGTGCCGGCGTGGATGGCTTCAGCCACTTTGCCTGCGTCTTCGCTCTTGGCAGCCTTGATAGCGTCGGCGATCACGGTCACTGCGGAGTAGGACGGGAACACGAACGGACCGCTCGGGTCTTCTTTCTTGGCCTTGAAGGCGTCAGCCAGGGCGATGTTGGCAGGGTCCTGGTCGAAAGATTTCGGCAGGGTTACCAGCAAGCCTTCGGAAGATTCCTTGGCGATCTGCGAGATGGAGTCGTTACCCACGCCTTCCGGACCCATGAACTTGGCCTTCAGGCCTTTTTCCTGGGATTGACGCAGGATCAGGCCCAGCTCTGGGTGGTAGCCGCCGTAGTAGACGAAGTCGACGTTGGCTTGCTTGAGCTTGGCGATCATCGAGGAGAAGTCTTTGTCGCCGGCGTTCACGCCTTCGAAGACGGCAACCTTGACGCCTTTGTCTTCGAGGGTTTTCTTCACGGCGCTGGCGATGCCTTCACCGTACTGCTGCTTGTCGTGCAGGACCGCAACGATCTTCGGCTTGACGTGGTCGGCGATGTAGTTGCCGGCCGCAGGGCCTTGGGCGCTGTCCAGGCCGATGGTGCGGAAGATCATCTTGTAGCCGCGAGCGGTGATGTCCGGGCTGGTAGCGGCCGGGGTGATCATGATCACGCCTTCGTCTTCGTAGATGTCCGAAGCGGGCTGGGTGGAGCTGGAGCACAGGTGGCCGACCACGAACTTGATGCCGTCGTTGACGACTTTGTTCGCGACCGCGACCGCTTGTTTTGGATCACAGGCGTCATCGTATTCAACGGCGACGAGTTGCTTGCCGTCGACGCCGCCCTTGGCGTTGATCTGTTCGATGGCCATTTTCGCGCCGCTGAACTGCATGTCGCCGTATTGGGCTACAGGGCCGGTCTTCGGGCCGGCGATGCCGATCTTGATGGTGTCGGCGGCAAACGAATGGCTGGCAACCCCGGCCAGAACCATAGCGGCAAACAGTTTGGAAATCTGCTTAGTAGCCTTAGTCATAGTGCTCCACTCATGCTGTTGTAGTTTTTATAGTCCTGGCGCCGTAGCAGCAGAACCGGGTCAGATATCTTGGATACCCTCGCGGAAAATGCCCCCGGCAACTGTACCGGTACAGTGTAGAGCGCCGATTGTTGGCAAGGGAAGCTGGCGCTTGGGGGCAAAACCTGGGGGTGTCGCTTAATTGAAAGAAAAAGACAGAATAGCGGCGGGGTTTGTCCGGTCATATCGGCAATCCTTGGCTTTCCTGCGCTTTTCATTCGGTACTGCAATTGCTACCGGGTTTTTCTGCCAGACCACCGACGTTATCATTCGCGCCGATTTCTTTTCCGGACAGGTCCCATGAATCAAGAACCTAGCACCCTCTATGCCAAGCTGCTTGGTGAAACCGCATCCATTACCTGGAAAGAGCTGGAGCCGTTCTTTGCCAAGGGTGCCCTATTGTGGGTCGATCCGGCACTGGATTTGATCGCCGCCGCCGAGGCCGTTGCCCAGGACGAAGGTACCAAAGTCGCCGCCTGGCTGGCCGCCGAGCAGCTCGCCAAGCTGTCTGAAACGCGGGCGCTGGATTTTCTGGAGCGCGATCCGCCGCTTTGGGCGGTGGTGGTTTCGCCCTGGATTATGATCCAGGAAAGGGCGTCGAGCTGATCGGCGCACCAAGTTGGTTCGTGTTTTTTGTCCGCTGAAAGTGTGTAGGTGAGTAGCGTGATGGCGTCCTGCCGTGGCGAAACGCCACAAGGGAGGGTGACGTATACGTAACGGGAACAGTTCATGGAGCAGCCTTTGGG
The DNA here is from genome assembly GCF_052112205.1 of Pseudomonas sp. Lb2C2. NCBI lineage: Bacteria > Pseudomonadati > Pseudomonadota > Gammaproteobacteria > Pseudomonadales > Pseudomonadaceae > Pseudomonas > Pseudomonas sp. Lb2C2. The sequence goes on from NZ_JAUTYW010000002.1 coordinate 592,441, forward strand.
CTGCTCAATTGTTTCTGGATGTTGTTCAGGTGCAGGATTCAGGACCGCTATCGCGAGCAAGCTCGCTCCCACAGTGGGTCTGTGTATACCAAACCCTGTGGGAGCGAGCTTGCTCGCGATTGGAGGCAACGTGGTGCTGCGTCAGCCTCAGTAACTCTTGCCAGTATGGTTATTCAGCGAAATAACCTTGGTCTTGCCAATGCGGTGACGGTAGATCTCACGCAGGTACTTGATGGATTTCTTCACGCAGTCGCGGGACAGGCGGATGTCGTTGATCGAGACGAACTTGTCCTTGTCGTTGATCAGCTCGCGATACTTTTTCTCGTACATCGGCTTGATCGCATACCAGTTGGTGTCGAGGATCTTCGCCGGGTTTTCGAATTCGTTGAGCAGGTCGTCGATGCGTGCTTCGTCGAAGTCTTCATTGATGATGAAGTCCAGGATCGAGTTGTCCAGGGTGTCGTCGAAGCGGTACGGGGTGCGGGCGAAGCAGCGTTTGATGAAGGCCACGATCAGGGTCAGGAAATCATCCGACAGGCACGGGCTCTTGGCGATCAGGGTGGTCAGCGACAAGTTGGCCGACGCGCCGATCACCAACGCGTAGCGCTTGAGGGTGGTGTTGGGGAACAGGCTGTTGAGGTGGGTCTTGAGCCGGTTCAGATCCATGTAGGACAGCTTGTAGTCCTTGGGCAAGGAAACGATGGACACCACCGACGAGCAGTTCTTGAAGAAGTGCAGGTCATGCAGGGCGGCTGCGTCGTAGCCGGAATTCTTGTACTGCTCAAGCGATGCCCGGTAGCGCTTGGATTCGATCGGCAACAGGCTGATGCCTTCGATGGCCTGGGTGACCTTGTTGAAGTGCGGCAGGTCGATGGAGCGGAAGAACAGGTCGTCGATGTTCAGGCGTGGCGGCTCTTTCTCGAACACCTTGAACTTGTCGCCGCTCGGCGCCGGGGTTTCCGGGACGACGGACTCGGCGTAGGCAATTGCCACCGGGCCGGCCAGGCTCATGAACAGGTCGTTGGCGTCCAGGCGAATGGTTTCGCCAATGTCGATGCCTGCACGGCGGAAGTAGTTCTGGTCGTAGTCGGTGGTGACCGCCTGGGCCGTCAGGATGTTGAAGATCTGCTGGGAGATGTACTGGTTGGCGTGTTTCTCCATGGCATTGACATCAATGTTCTGGATGTTGCCGTCATCGCTTTCTTCGGCGTAGCGCATGATGTCGTTGGAGATCAGCATCATCGCGTTCCAGGGGCGGATACGCCCCATGACGCTGGCTTCGCTGCTGTCTTCGTTGGCGAAGTTGTACGAGAAATCCCATTCTTCCGACAGGTACTTGCACAGCAGGCGTCCGGCGTTGATGTGCAACGCCTCGGACATTTCGCTGCGGTGGTCGGAAATGTTCGGCAGCACACAGATGCCGCTGGTGAAAATCGGTTCGAAGACGAAGGAATGACCGCTCTTGCTGTCGTGTTCGTCCATCGGCTTGGTGTCGAACGTCTTGTTCATGTACGAGTATTGCTGGGCCAGGCCGAACTCCGAGGCCATGCCTGAACCGGTACCGCCGCCGGCGCTGAAGATCGAGAAGTACAGGCGCGACTGGTTGGCCTTGATGCCGCAGCTGTCGATCAGGTACGAGTGGATCATTTTCCAGTCGGGGCTGGAGAAGCGCTGGGTGTCCTTGTTCAGGATGATCTTGGCCAGGTACTGGCCCAGGATCGGCGCGTTACCGGCGCCACCGGCGTGGACTTCCGAGAGGTCCATGATCTTCATTTTGCTGTAGTCGCGCAAAAAGCCGCTTTTCTCGCCCTTGCGCGAAAAACGGATACGCCCGGCGATGTCCTTGTCCAGGTCGCCGAGCATCACCAGCGGTTCCACCAGGAACACCGGTTTGCTGGCCTTGCTGGTGCCCAGGCGCAGGTTGTTGCGGATCCACTGCGCGGGGCTGTAGCCCTTGTCGCTGTAGGCCTTGTCTTCGGCGTTGAATTCGTTGAGGTAGAACTTGCGGGCGTTGTACACCAGCTCCGCCACGTCCAGGGCGATGTTGGAGCCGCAGCGACCCAGGCCGATCAGGCACACCGACGGGAACTCCTGCTGGGCGCGGTCGCTCTCGTCCTCTACCAGATGGGGTGGTCGCGGGAACACCGCGTCGCGCAGGCCATCAAGGTTGTCGAGGATCCGGTCGGTGTTGGTTTCGGTGAAATACAGATACTGTTGAGTCGATAGGGGACGCGAGCTGCTCGATGGTTTCGAGACTTCAGGGCCGTTGGCGGCCGGGCTCAGGGTCAGATCGGATACCGCAGTGGCTGTTTTTTTGGAAGTCATTGTGCGCCATATGCCTGAACTGGTTGGTTCGACGAGCGCTGTCATCGAACCATCGCGGATGGGAGCTCGCGTCCGTGGATGGCGCGAAGGTCGGCCCGAGCGTCCAGGGCTATAGCCTGAGCGCCGCTCGAGAGATTCTTTCCTGATAGGTTGAATCGGCCACCGGAAGATGATCTTTAATCAGGAATGGGCGAAATGATGGCAATTGTTACAGGAAATTGACCGTTATCAAGAAACGCGCCGCTCGCCATGGGTGGGTATCAGCCTTGCGAATGATTGGAGACAGCCTGCGCGCCGCTGTCTAGATTGCAGATTCCGCTAATGCTCCATAACAATAAAAGAGACGGACCCATGCAGAACTCGACCCAAGCGGCGAATGCCTGGCGCATTCTGTTCCTGTTGTTCCTGGCCAACCTGTTCAACTTCTTCGACCGCACCATCCCGGCGATCATCATCGAGCCGATCCGCATGGAGTGGAGCCTCAGCGACTTCCAGATCGGCATCATCGGCACCGCCTTCACCATCGTCTACGCCATTGCCGGGTTGCCATTGGGACGCATGGCCGATACCGGTTCGCGCAGCAAGTTGATGGGCTGGGGCTTGGCGACCTGGAGCGCGCTGACGGCCGTCAACGGCCTGGTGGGCAGTTTCTGGGCGTTCCTGGTGGTGCGCATGGGCGTGGGGATCGGCGAGGCGAGTTATGCGCCGGCGGCCAACTCACTGATCGGCGATCTGTTCCCGGCCCATCGCCGGGCGCGGGCCATGGGCATCTTCATGTTGGGCCTGCCGATTGGCTTGCTGCTGGCGTTCTTCACCATAGGGGCGATGGTCAAGGCCTTCGACAGCTGGCGCGCGCCGTTCTTTATCGCGGCAGTGCCAGGCCTGGTACTGGCGGTGTTCATGTTCTTCATCAAGGAGCCCAAGCGCGGCGCGGCGGAAGCCGTGCAGGTGTCCCAGGAAAAGATCGACCGGCCGATCCGTCGAGTGTTGGCGATTCCCACTTTCCTGTGGCTGGTGCTGGCCGGGTTGTGCTTCAACTTCGCCACTTATGCCTGCAACTCCTTCCTGGTGCCGATGCTGCAGCGTTATTTCCTGATGCCGCTGCACGAGGCGGCCGTGGCCACCGGGATCATGGTGGGTGTGACGGGGTTGTTCGGACTCACCCTTGGCGGCTGGGTCGCGGACAAGATCCACCAGCGCGTGCCCAACGGCCGCCTGCTGTTCGCAGCGTTCAGCCTGGCGATCTCGACGGTCACCACGGCCTGGGCCCTGCATGCCGGGCGCATTGAGATCGGCGTGTTCGTGGCGGTGTTCAGCGTCGGCTGGCTGTTTGCCTATAACTTTTACACCTGCGTCTACACCGCGATCCAGGATGTGGTGGAGCCGCGCCTGCGCGCCACGGCGATGGCGTTGTACTTTGCCGGGCTGTACTTGCTCGGAGGCGGCCTGGGGCCGGTGGTGGTGGGCGCTTTGTCCGACTACTTCGCCCGCACGGCCATGGCCGCGGCCGGGGTCGACCAGATGACCGAAGCGTTCAAGGCCATCGGCCTGCATGATGCGATGTACCTGATTCCGGTCGCGCTGTTCCTGACCATGGTGTTCCTGTTTTTGGCATCACGTTGTTTTGTGCGCGATGCCAAGCGGATGAAGGACGGGATGAGCACGGTGGTGGTGCCGGAAGGTGTCGTGGCGACGGCCTAAAGAGATTTTGTGGCAATGATGCTTTTGTGGCGAGGGAGCTTGCTCCCGCTGGGCCGGGCTGGCGCTCCAGCGCGAAGCGGCCCCAAAAATGTTGCGGTCGCTGCGCAACCGAGCGGGAGCAAGCTCCCTCGCCACAAAGGCCGTGTGTTACAGGTTATCCAGCCTTTTCGTCCCGCCCACGCAGCAAGCGATTGGGCATCGCCAGCGCCGCGGCCAACCCCAACAGCGACACTGCCGCGCTGATCACCAGCAAATGCCGGAACGTCGCCTGCAATTCCTTGCGCAAGGCGTTCTGCGCCTCGCCTGGGGCGGCGTTCAGGCCGTCCAGCAAGACGTTGCCGGAATGCCCTTCGCCGATCAGCGACGTGCTGGCGAGCTGGGCGAAGCTTGAGTCCTGCAGCAAGGCCAGCAGCAACGCCGACATCAGTGCCACGCCCACCGCGCCGCCAAGGGAGCGGAACAGGTTGGTGGTGCTGGTGGCGACGCCGATGTCCTGTTGGTGTACGGCGTTCTGCGCACCCACCAGCGAAGTGGGAAACTGCATGCCGGAGGCGATGCCGCTGAGCAGCATGAACAGGCTGCTCAGCCAGAGCGCGGCGGGCGGGGTGAAGGCCATGCCGAGGATGGTGAACGGGAAGAGCAGGGCGCCGCTCAGGATCATCGGCTTGTAGCGCCCCGTGACCGAGGTCCGGCGGCCGGCGAAATACGCGCCGATCGGCAGCCCTATCGCCAGCGGCAACAAGTGCAACGCCGCACTGTCGGCGCCCGCGCCGGTCACGCTCTGGAAGCGCAACGGCACCAGCACCGTCAGGGAAATCGCCTGGAAGCTGGTGAAGAACACCGTGCACCAACACAGCACCGCATCGCGGTTGGCGAACAGGTGCATCGGCAACAACGGCTCCCGCGCCCGGCGCTCGTGCCAGGCGAACACCCCCAGCGCCGCTCCTGCGCAACCCAGCAGTCCCAGCACTTCACGGCTGTGCCAGGCATGACCCTGGCCGACCTGGGTAATCCCCAGCAGCAGCGCCGTCAGGCCAATGATCAGCAACACGGTGCCCAGGTAATCGATGATCGGCGTGCGTTGCGGCACTGGCAGCCCGACCAGGCTGCGTCGGGCCACCCACCAGGCCACCAGGCCCAGCGGCAGGTTGATCCAGAACACCCAGCGCCACGACAGGTACTCGGTCATGTAGCCGCCGAGCACCGGCCCGGCCACGCTGGCCACCGCGTACATACTGCTGAAATAACCCTGGTAGCGACCGCGTTCGCGAGGCGCGATGATGTCGCCGATGATCGCCTGGCTCACCGAAATCATGCCGCCGGCGCCGATGCCCTGGAAAATCCGCGCCAGCACCAGTTGCTCCATGTTTTGTGCCAGGCCGCAGAACAGCGAGGCCAGGGTGAACAGGCCCATGCCGAACAGCATCAGCGGCCGGCGACCGTAGAGGTCACCGAGCTTGCCGTAGATCGGCACTGCCACGGTCATGGCGACCATGTAGCCGGAAATCACCCAGGCCAGCAGGCTGACGTCGGCAAACTGTGCGGAGATGGCCGGCATCGAGACGGCGACGATGGTCTGGTCCAGCGCACCCAGGAAAATCGCCAGCATCAGGGCTGCCAGCACGCTGCGGATGGCCGGTTTTGGGGCTTGGAGCGTATTGAACTGAGTCAAGGCAGAACCTGCGGACATCGCGCCGGAGAGGCAAAATGGGACGAAGTCCGCAGTTTAAGTCGATAGGCGACTATTCGATAGCCTCGTAAGGAAGTCCGACGTAATTTTCCGCGATGGTCTTGCGACCGGCCTCGGAGTCGACGAAATATTCCAGCTCGGCTTCGCTGATGCGCTGGTTGAAGGCATCGTCGTCGAAGCGGTGCAGCATCGAGGTCATCCACCAGGAGAACCGTTCGGCTTTCCAGACGCGCCGCAGGCAGATGGCCGAATACTTCTCCAGCAGATCCACACGGCCGTCGCGATAGACCTTGAGCAGGATGTTGAACAGCGTGCTGACATCGCTGGCCGCCAGGTTCAGCCCCTTGGCGCCGGTGGGCGGAACGATGTGGGCCGCGTCGCCCACCAGGAACATCCGCCCATACTGCATCGGCTCGACCACGAAGCTGCGCAGCGGGGCGATGCTTTTCTCGATGGACGGGCCGGTCACCAGGGCTTCGGCCAGGTCGGCGGGCAGGCGGTTTTTCAGTTCATTCCAGAAACGCTCGTCCGGCCAGTCGGCCACTTGTTCCTCGGCGGGCACTTGCAGGTAATAACGGGTGCGGGTCTTGGAGCGCATGCTGCACAAGGCAAAACCGCGTGCGTGGCGAGCGTAGACCAGTTCTTCGTGGACCGGCGGGGTGTCGGCCAGCACGCCGAGCCAGCCAAACGGGTAGACGCGTTCGAAGACCTTGAGTTTTTCCGCAGGAATGGACTGTCGCGCCACGCCGTGGAAACCGTCGCAACCGGCAATGTAGTCGCAGTCCAGGCGCCAGGTTTCCCCTTCATGCTCGAAGGTCACGAAAGGGTTTTCAGTTTGCATGTCGTGGGGTTGAGCATTGCTGGCCAGGTACAGGGTCCGGGCGCCGGCGGCTTCGCGGGCGGCCATCAAGTCACGGGTCACCTCGGTCTGGCCGTAGACCATGACGTTTTTACCGCCGGTCAGGCCCTTGAGGTCGATGTGCACCCGCCGATCGTTGAGCACCAGTTCAAAACCGTCATGGGGCAGGCCTTCGGCGTCCATGCGCTGGCCGACGCCAGCCTGGCGCAGCAGTTCGACCATGCCCTGCTCCAGCACACCGGCGCGGATGCGGCTCAGGACGTATTCCGGGGTCTGGCGTTCGAGGATGACAGTGTCGATCCCGGCGTTGTGCAGCAACTGGCCGAGCAACAGGCCAGAGGGGCCGGCACCGATAATAGCGACTTGGGTCTTGAGGGTTTTCATTGTTCTTATGACTCGCACGAAGCACGCGACCAGGGTCGGTGTTGATTATTAGAAATCGAGTGCCTACATTTTTCGCTTGCGGACCTGTCAATTGAAGGGGAAAACTGAGCCGATACCTGTTCTTTTCGCCAATTGGTGCGATTATCGCCCGCAACCCCAGGCCCGGATCCACGTTATGAAAAAACCTGACCTGCCTTCGATCCCGGTGTTCAAGCTCTACGGTGAGAGCCAGGAATGGCCGACGCCGGACCTGTTGCACTGCGAGACCATCTCCAAGCGCAGCCGCGAGCATCAATGGGAAATCAAACCCCATCGGCATGCCGATCTGTGCCAGTTGTTGTTTGTCTTCAAGGGCCAGGCGGAACTGGAAATCGAGGGCCGGCGCACGCACCTCACCGAACCGGCCGTACAGATCCTGCCGCCGCTGTCGGTCCATGGCTTTCGTTTTTCCGAGGACGTGGAAGGTTACGTGGTGACCCTGGCCGCGCCGCTGGTCACGCACCTGCAAGCGCAACAGGGGCATTCGGTCAACGTCCTGGCCCAGGCTGAAAGCTACCCCGCCCTTGAGAATGCCGAGTACCTCAATAGCCTGTTCAGCGCCTTGCAGAATGAGTACGTGGGGCATCAACCGGCGCGGGAAATGCTGATGCATGCGCTGGTCAGCGTGATCATGGTCTGGGTCAGCCGTCAGGTGATGCAGCGCCACACCCAGGCCCAGCGCCCGCAGCGGGCCCGGGAATACCTCAACGGGTTCATTCAGTTGGTGGAAGAAACCTATCGCGAGCACGTCAAGGTCGAAGACCTGGCCCATCGCCTGGGTATTTCCGTGTCGCACCTCAACGGCACCTGCCGGGAACTGGCGGGGCAACCGGCGTTGCAGATCATGCATGAGCGTCAGTTGCTGGAAGCCAAGCGCCTGCTGACCTACACCGGCATGACCATCTACGAGATTTCCGAAATGCTCGGGTTTTCCGACCCGACCAACTTCACCCGGCTGTTCCGCCGGCGCGTCGGGATCTCGCCCAAGGCGTTCCGCGACCGGCTCAAGACCGATCAACAGGACGACTGACCACGCCTCAGCGCAGGGCGTTCAGGGTCGCGCTGTGGGGGATGCACCGTTCGAAGTTGCAACTGGCGTATTCACGGGGCAGTTGCCGGGCCTGCTCGACCCGATAGGCCGCAGTGCCATACAGCGCTAGCGTGGCGGCGCAGGTGACAAAAATGGCGAGGCGTCTTCTTGTTTTAATGTTCATGGCGGTGACCTCTGAACGAATACCCGGGGGTACTACTTTCAGCATAGGTCAGCTATGGCGAGTTGCCAGCCAGGCAGGCTTTGTGTGTAACCCGATATTCAGAACACTGATAACCCCCTGTTGGGGGAGCAGACCTGTGGGAGCAAGGCTTGCTCCCACAGATCAGTTCCACAGGGGATTGGGGTGGTCTTTTAACCGGGTTATTCCAGGTGTTCTGGCTTCATCGGGTCGCCTGGCTTGACGTCCAGTTGCTTGCGCACGTCTTCGAACATTTCGTCGTAGTACTTGTGCATCGAGCCGATGCTGGCGGTCTTGGGCAAGCCGTATTTCTGGGCGATGCGCGTGGCATGGCGGGCGAAGTCGAAGGCCTGGTCCTTGGCCAGGAAGAACGTCTCGTCCAGGGTCTTGTCCTCGATGGTGCCATGCACCCGGAACGACATGCCCGTGCCCTCCTTGCCGTCCTGATCGACCTTGTAGTCGATGCACAGGTTGTAGCTGAAATCGTCCTTGTTCAGCGCATGGCGCTCCATGTGCAGGTGTCCGGGTTCGAACATGGCCATAAGCAACTCTCCTTCGAAGGCATGGGGAGTAGGGCAGACCCTGGATCCGCCCCGCAAGTTTCCTGTTATCGATAAGTGATGCCGGGTGTCGCCGTGCTGATGCGGGTGCCGGCCTTGCCCTGGACGATCGCGTCGATGTCCGAGAGTGAACCGATCACGGCGACCTTGCCAGTGTTGCGCGCGAATTCGCAGGCCGCCTGGACCTTCGGCCCCATGGAACCGGCGGCGAAGCCGAGCTTTTCCATGTCGTCGGGGTGGGCCTGGGCAATGGCTTTCTGGGTCGGCTTGCCGAAATCGATGAACGCGGCGTTGACGTCGGTGGCGATCACCAGCAGATCGCTTTCCAGCTGTTCGGCCAGCAGCGCCGAGCACAGGTCCTTGTCGATCACCGCTTCCACGCCTTGCAGCTTGCCGTCGGCGTCGTACATCGTCGGAATGCCGCCGCCGCCGGCACAGATCACGATGCTGCCTTTTTCCAGCAGCCATTTGATCGGGCGGATTTCAAAGATGCGCTTGGGCCTGGGGCTTGCGACCACGCGACGGAATTTGTCGCCGTCGGGGGCGATGGACCAGCCCTTCTCCGCCGCGAGCTTTTCCGCCTCGCTTTTGCTGTAGACCGGGCCGATGGGCTTGCTGGGCTTCTGGAAGGCCGGGTCGTTGCCATCCACTTCCACCTGGGTCAGGAGCGTGGCGAAGGGGACTTCGAAGTCCAGCAGATTGCCCAGTTCCTGTTCGATGATGTAGCCGATCATGCCTTCGGTTTCGGCGCCGAGCACGTCCAGCGGATACGGCGTGACCGAGGTGTAGGCCGCCGCCTGCAACGACAGCAGGCCGACCTGCGGGCCGTTGCCGTGGGCGATGACCAGTTGATTGCCCGGGTGGATTTTCGCGATCTGTTCGGTCGCGGTGCGGATGTTGATGCGTTGATTGTCTGCGGTCATGGGTTCACCCCGACGCAGTAGGGCGTTACCGCCCAGGGCAACGACGATACGCATGGTGCTGTCCTTTCAAAAATGGAACGAGAACGCAGTGATGATCGTTCCCACGCTCTGCGTGGGAACGCCGCCCGGGACGCTCCGCGTCCCTGTGACGCAGAGCGTCACCGGATGCATTCCCACGCAGAGCGTGGGAACGATCACTCTTCAAGCGCCTAGATATCCGCCAACGCCGAGACCAGGATCGCCTTGATGGTATGCATGCGGTTTTCCGCTTGCTCAAAGGCGATGTTGGCCGGCGATTCGAACACTTCTTCGGTCACTTCCACACCATTGGCCAGGTTCGGATAACGGGCGGCGATGTCTTTGCCGACCTTGGTTTCGCTGTTATGGAACGCCGGCAGGCAGTGCATGAACTTCACCCGCGGGTTGCCCGAGGCCTTCATCATTTGTGCGTTGACCTGGTAGGGCAGCAATTGCTCGATGCGCTCATCCCAGGCCTCCACTGGCTCGCCCATGGACACCCAGATGTCGGTGTGGATGAAGTCCACGCCCTTGACGGCTTCCTTCGGGTCTTCGGTGATGGTGAGGCGCGCGCCACTTTCGGCGGCGAAGGCCTGGCACTGGTCGATGAAGTCCTGATGCGGCCACAAGGCTTTCGGCGCGCCGATGCGCACGTCCATGCCCAGTTTGGCGCCGATCATCAGCAGCGAATTGCCCATGTTGTAGCGCGCGTCGCCCAGGTAGGCGTAGCTGATGTCATGCAGCGGCTTGTCGCTGTGTTCGCGCATGGTCAGGGTGTCGGCGATCATTTGGGTGGGGTGGAATTCGGCGGTCAGGCCGTTGAACACCGGCACCCCGGCGAACTTGGCCAGTTCCTCGACGATCTCCTGTTCGAAGCCACGGTACTCGATGGCGTCGAACATCCGCCCCAGCACTCGGGCGGTGTCTTTCATGCTTTCCTTGTGACCGATCTGTGACGACACCGGGTCGATGTAGGTGACGTGGGCGCCCTGGTCATGGGCCGCGACTTCGAAGGCGCAGCGGGTGCGGGTCGAGGTTTTCTCGAAGATCAGCGCGATGTTTTTGCCTTGCAGGTGTGGACGCTCGGTGCCGGTGTATTTGGCACGCTTGAGGTCTCGGGACAGGTCCAGCAAATAGTGCAGCTCGCGAGGGGTGTGGTGCATCAAACTCAGCAGGCTGCGGTTGCGCATGTTGAACGCCATGATGTGGATCTCCTCAGGTGTAGGTTATCCCCGGGGCCGGTCTCTGCCGTGGGATGCAGAGCAGTGCCGGCCCAGGCTCAAAGGTTAGTAATCGATCGGGTCGCGGATGATCGGGCAGGTCATGCAGTGACCACCGCCCCGGCCTCGGCCCAGCTCACTGGCGCTGATGGTGATGACTTCCACACCGGCCTTGCGCAGCAGGGTGTTGGTGTAGGTGTTGCGGTCGTAGCCGATCACCACGCCCGGTTCCACGGCCACCACGTTGTTGCCGTCGTCCCATTGCTCGCGCTCGGCGGCGAAGCTGTTGCCGCCGGTTTCGACCACCCGCAGGGCCGGCAGCTTGAGGGCCGCGGCCACGGTGTCGAGGAAGCTGCCGTCCTCGCGACGTACATCGATGCCGCCGGGCTTGCTTTCGTCAGGGCGTAGGGAGAAGGCGACGATCTGGCTCACCACTTCCGGGAAAATCGTGACCAGGTCGCGGTCGCAGAAGCTGAACACGGTGTCCAGGTGCATGGCGGCGCGGGATTTCGGCAAGCCGGCGACGATCACCCGCTCCACGGCTTTGTTCTTGAACAGGTTCAGCGCCAGTTGGCCGATGGCCTGGCGGGACGAACGTTCGCCCATGCCGATCAGTACCACGCCGTTGCCAATGGGCATCACGTCGCCGCCTTCGAGGGTGGCGTTGCCGTGATCCTGGTCCGGGTCGCCGTACCAGATCTGGAAGTCAGCCTGGGTGAACTCAGGGTGGAATTTGTAGATGGCGCTGGCCAGTAGGGTTTCCTGGCGGCGCGCCGGCCAATACATCGGGTTCAGGGTCACGCCGCCGTAGATCCAGCAAGTGGTGTCGCGGGTGAACTGGGTGTTGGGCAGCGGCGGCAGGATGAAACTGGAATGCCCGAGGAAGTCGCGGAACATCTGGATGGTCTTGCCACCGAAGCTGTCCGGCAGGTCATCGGCCGAGACGCCGCCGATCAGGAATTCGGCGATATGGCGCGGCTCCAGGCTGCGCAGCCACGAACCGACTTCATTCACCAGGCCCAGGCCCACCGAGTTGGCGGTGATCTTGCGTTGCAGGATCCAGTCCAGGGCTTCGGGGATGGCGACGATGTCGGTCAGCAGGTTGTGCATTTCCAGTACGTCGATGTCACGCTCGCGCATCTTGGTGACGAAATCGAAATGATCGCGCTTGGCCTGGTTGACCCAGATCACATCGTCGAACAGCAGCTCGTCGCAGTTGTTCGGGGTCAGCCGCTGGTGGGCCAGGCCTGGGGAACACACCATGACTTTACGTAGTTTGCCGGCTTCGGAATGAACGCCGTATTTCACTTTTTCCGTGGTCATTACAAATCCTCCCGTTAGAACAATCAGCCAACTACAAGGTCAGGAAGCCGTCGTAGAGCCCGTAGGCCGCCACCAGGGCGCCTGCGATCACTGCGGCGAAAATCAGCTTCTCGACAGAGGTGAAAATCGGTTTGCCCAGCTCGCGCTTGGCCTTGGCGAACAGGATCGCGCCGGGGGCATAGAGCAGGGCGGAGAGCAGCAGGTACTTGATCCCGCCGGCATACAGCAGCCACACCGCATAGATCAGGGCGATGGCGCCGATGGCCAGGTCCTTGCGCCGCTCGGCCGCGAAGCCTTCGTAGGTCTCGCCGCGCACCGCCAGCAACACGGCGTAGGCCGCCGACCACAGGTACGGCACCAGGATCATCGAGGTGGCGAGGTAGATCAGTGACAGGTAAGTGCTGGCCGAAAACAGGGTGATGACCAAAAACACCTGGACCATCGCGTTGGTCAGCCACAGGGCGTTGGCCGGTACGTGGTTGGCGTTCTCCCGGCGCAGGAACTCGGGCATGGTGTGGTCTTTGGCGGCGGCGAACATGATTTCGGCGCACAGCAGCACCCAGGACAGCAGGGCGCCGAGCAGCGAGATGATCAGGCCGACGCTGATCAGCACCGCGCCCCAGTGCCCCACGACGTGTTCCAGCACGGCGGCCATGGAGGGGTTCTGCAACTTCGCCAGTTCCGGCTGGGTCATGATGCCCAGGGACAGCACGTTTACCAGCACCAGGAACAGCAATACGGTGATGAAGCCGATGACGGTGGCCTTGCCCACGTCGGTGCGTTTCTCGGCGCGGGCGGAAAAAATACTCGCGCCCTCGATGCCGATGAACACCCACACGGTGACCAACATCATCTTGCGCACCTGGTTCATCACGCTGCCCAGGTCCGGGTTCATCGTGCCCCAGATGTCCCGGGTGAAGATCTCGAGCTTGAAGGCGAACACCGCGATCAACACGAACAGCACCAGCGGCACGACCTTGGCGACGGTGGTCACCAGGTTGATGAACGCGGCTTCCTTGATGCCGCGCAGCACCAGCCAATGCACCGCCCACAACAACACCGAGGCGCCAATCACCGCAGCGACGGTGTTGCCTTCACCAAAAATCGGGAAAAAGTAGCCCAAGGTGCTGAACAACAATACGAAGTAGCCGACGTTGCCCAGCCAGGCGCTGATCCAGTAACCCCAGGCGGATGAGAAACCCATGTAGTCGCCGAACCCGGCCTTGGCGTAGGCATACACCCCGCCATCCAGATCGGGTTTGCGGTTGGCCAGGGTCTGGAACACAAAGGCCAGGGTCAGCATGCCGACGGCGGTAATCGCCCAGCCGATCAGCACGGCACCGACATCGGCACTGGCCGCCATGTTTTGTGGCAAGGAAAAGATTCCCCCGCCGATCATTGAGCCGACCACCAGTGCAACCAGCGCACCCAATCGAAGTTTTCCGGGCGTATCAGACATTTGCGAGACTCCAGTGCAGGAGAAGAGAGTCAACAGACTAAGTCGATTTGAAAGTTGAATATCTGATCTGGATCAGTGCATGACAACATTCCATTGTTAATGAAGGAGTTAACACCGTCCGTTGGCGTCTTTAAGTTGCTCGAAAGGCCCGTTTCAGGGCCTTTGGCAAAGGGTTTGTGAAGGTTTTCTTGCCGCAGGATTATTCAAGCTAGTTGATTTCCGTTGAGTCGCAACTATTTTGTAGGCTGCATTCATGACAAAAAAATAACGGGCGTCATGGTCTTTTTAATTACGCTCTTGGAGAATGGCCGAGTCATAAGGCTTTGGACTTTCTATGGGTGACGTTATTCAAAAACGTTATGTCGCTTTATTTACTTAATTTAATAGTGAGAAAAAATGCCGCAGCCGATTGAAAAGTTGCCACTGGGCGCGCTGATCGCGCTGGTGGTGGGGTCGATGATCGGCGGCGGGATCTTTTCCCTGCCGCAAAACATGGCGGCTCGGGCCGATGTCGGTGCGGTGCTGATCGGCTGGACCATCACCGCCGTCGGCATGCTGACCCTGGCCTTCGTGTTCCAGACCCTGGCCAATCGCAAGCCGGAGTTGGACTCGGGCGTGTACGCCTATGCCAAGGCCGGGTTTGGTGACTACATGGGCTTCTCGTCTGCCTGGGGCTACTGGATCAGCGCCTGGATGGGCAATGTCGGCTATTTCGTGCTGCTGTTCAGTACCTTGGGCTATTTCTTCCCGGTGTTCGGCCAAGGCAACACGCCGGTGGCCATCGGGTGTGCGTCGTTGTTGCTGTGGGCGGTGCATTTCCTGGTGTTGCGCGGGATCAAGGAGGCGGCGTTCATCAACCTGGTGACCACCGTGGCCAAGGTTGTGCCGCTGTTGATGTTCGTCGTCATGGCCGCCGTGGCCTTCAAGGCCGAGATTTTCACCCGCGATATCTGGGGCGCGATGAACCCGGACCTGGGCAGTGTGATGGACCAGGTGCGGCACATGATGCTGGTGACGGTGTTCGTGTTCATCGGCATCGAAGGCGCCAGCGTCTATTCGGCACGGGCAGAAAGACGTGCGGACGTAGGGCGTGCGACGGTGATCGGCTTCCTCGGGGTATTGGCGCTGCTGGTGCTGGTGAATGTGTTGTCCCTGGGGGTCATGAGCCAGCCAGAACTGGCGCAGTTGCAGAACCCATCCCTGGCCGGCGTCCTGGAGCACATTGTCGGGCCCTGGGGTGCGTTGTTGATCAGCCTGGGGCTGGCGGTTTCACTGTTGGGAGCCTTGCTGTCCTGGGCGCTGTTGTGCGCTGAAATCCTCTACGCCACCGCCCGGGACAAGACCATGCCGGCGTTCCTGACCAAGGAAAATGCCAACCATGCGCCGGTCAACGCGCTGTGGCTGACCAATGGCATGATCCAGCTGTTTTTGCTGATCACTCTATTTTCCGCAGGCACCTACACCAGCCTGATCTATCTCGCCTCGTCGATGATCCTGGTGCCATACCTGTGGTCGGCGGCCTATGCGGTGCTGCTTTGCGCCCGCGGGGAAACCTACGAACAGGGCTCGGCCCGGCGCATGAAAGACCTGTGCATCGGTGGCGTCGCACTGTGCTACGCGGTGTGGCTGTTGTATGCCGGTGGAGTGAAATATCTGCTGTTGTCGGCGCTGTTGTATGCCCCTGGGGTGATCCTGTTTGCCCAGGCCAAGCGGGAGCAGGGACAACCCTTGTTCACCCATGTGGAAAAGGGGATTTTTGCTTGCGTGATGTCAGGGGCGGGAGTGGCGGCGTATGGGTTGTACAGTGGGTTTTTGGCGTTGTGAGGCGAAGGTCACCTTTTTGGGAGAGTGAAGGGGGTCTGTGGGAGCAAGGCTTGCCCGCGATGCAAACACCTCGGTGTAGCTGATAGGCCGAGGCGATACCATCGCGGGCAAGCCTTGCTCCCACATAAATCCCCTCGCCACAATGAACTGTCGTCGACACACAGGCATGGGCCATCACCATCGTGCTCGATGCGCGCCCAGTTCCGCCGCCGGCAAGGTCCATTGCAGCGGCGTCCCGGTGATTTTCAAGGGCACCTGCAGGCGATGGGCCGGCCCCCACGGCGTCTGCTCGACCACCAGGCCCTGATCATCCTCGGCTTCAGCCCGCAATGGGGTCGAGTCCCCAGCGCCACGTTCGATCAACAGCTTCGCGGTGCGTGCCAGTGACATGCGTGCCGAACCGCCGTGACCGCTTGCCAGGCGCCGGGACAACAGCACCAGGGCGCTGGCTGCCAGCAGATAGCCGGTGCCGTGATCCAGCGCTTGCACCGGCAGCGGCGTCGGTTTGTCGGTGTGTTTCCAGCCCATGCCGGCTTCGGCGATGCCGCTGCTCATTTGCACCAGGCTGTCGAAGCCGCGCCGGTTCTGCCACGGGCCGCTCCAGCCGTAGGCGTTGAGGCTGACGTCGATCAGGCCCGGGGCCATTTGCCGACGCTGCTCGGCGCCGTAGCCCAGGCGCTCGAGGGCGTTGGCACGGTAGCCGTGCAGGAGGATGTCGGTGTCCTTGAGCAGTGCCTCGAATGCCGCGCGGTCTTCGGCCCGATGCAAGTCGAGGCGGGCGCAGCGTTTGCCCAGGGTGACTTCCGGCACCACGCCGGGTTCGTTCCAGGTCGGCGGGTCGATGCGCAGCACGTCGGCCCCGAGGCCGGCCAGGAAGCGGCTGGCGACGGGGCCGGCCAGCACGCGGGTCAGGTCCAGCACCTTGAGGCCCGCCAGTGGCTGGGTCACGGAGCCGAGCCAGGGTTTGCGCTGCTCTCCAGGCGTTTCACTCAGGTGCACCAGCGGCTCGGCATTGACTGCCAGGCCTTGGGGGTGGGTTTGCCAGGCCTGCCACGAACGCATCTCGGCGGCGCACCCGTCGGCGTCGACCACGGCCTGCTCCAGCTCGGCCTTGTTCCATCGGGCCACCCTGGCCGCCATGTCGGCGCGGTCGGTGCAGGTGCCGAGGACTTTTTCCGCCGCAAGGCGATGATGCGGCGCGTTGGTGTGCAGGCGAATCCAGCCGTCGGCACTGGCGTAGTCACCGGCCACCGGGTCCCACATCGGCGGCACGCTCCAGCCGATGGGGCGCAGGGAGGTGGAGAACCAGAACGACGCCAGGCGCCGGTCGACCTCAATGGGTGGCAGGCGGCCGGTTTGCTGGTGGATGAGCTCGGCGGTGGCTTGGCTGGCCACGGCGATGCTGGCGCTGGCCAGCTCCGTGACGGCGAAGGCCGAGGGAAGGGCGCCGTCGCCGGTGAAGGTGATTGGGGTCGTGGGCAAGCCGAGTGCGGTTTGCATGGACGTGAGCAGATCTGACATCGAAAGCCCTCCAGTACGAGAGGGCGATCATAGATCAAAAATCCGTTGGGGGTCGCTTTGCGGCCCAGCGGGAGCAAGCTCCCTCGCCACAAGAGCCCAGTGCCTGTTCCGGGCGCGACCAGATCCACAGATTGCCCAGGCCCATGCCGGCGAGCGCGAGGTAAACCGGCCAGCCGTGGTCGAGCAGCACCAGCATCAAGCCTGCGCAGAGCAGCATGCTGGCGGTGGCACCGACCTTGGCCCGGCGCGGGATGACCTTGCCGTTGCGCCAGTTGTGCAGCATCGGCCCGAACAGGCGATGGTTCTCCAGCCAGGCGCTCAGGCGCGGCGAACTTCGGGTCGCGGCCCAGGCGGCCAACAGGATGAACTCGGTGGTCGGCAGGCCGGGCACGACGATGGCGACCAGGCCGATAGCCAGGCTGCTGTAGGCGAGCAGTGCGAAGAGCAGTTGGGTGATTTTCGAGGGCGTGCGGCTCATGTATTTCTATCCGACATGCACTTTACCTTGTGGGAGCGAGCTTGCTCGCGATGGCGAACGGTCAGCTACCCTATTGGTCGCCTGATACACCGCTATCGCGAGCAAGCTCGCTCCCACACTGGTTTCTGGGTGACTGCAAGATATGCATCCACCCTAAATCCCTTGGGGAGTCAGGCCAACTCGGCCGCGTAGGCCTGTTCCAGCAGCACCGTAAATCGGTTGAACGCATCCAGTGCGCCTTTGTCCGCCTCGGCTTCCTGCTGTTCGGTAAAGGCCAGGCTGTCGAGGGTGCGGGTGAAGGATTTCCAGCCTTCGGCGCGCCCACCGGCAGGTTCTGCCAGATGCCGGGCGCCAAAGGTTTCGCTCAACCCCAGGCCCACGGCACGCTTGATCAAGAACGCGGCGCCGAGCTTGGAGCCCTCGGAGACGAACAGCCAGCCCAGGGCTTCGGCCTGGGTCGGGTTTTTCACCGAGCCGGCCACTGGCGCAGGGACTTCGGTGTCCAGGTCGGCAAGATCCGCCTTGGCCGCTTCCGCCCGGCATCGGGCCGGAAGGTCAGGGATCAGGGCGGACAGTTCGGCGTCGTTGTACAGCGCCACCAGTTCCGACTGGAACAGGTACTGGGCGACGACGAAACGGGCGAAGCTGGCCGGGGTTTCGAACGGGGCGTGGGCCTTGACCAGCGCGTCGAGCTTGCTGTGGGGCTCGTGGGTGATCTGGTTCAGGCGTTGGGAGCGTGAAGTGGGGCGTTGTGTGGTCATGAACAATTCCTTCGAGTTGGAACATTGTGGCGAGGGAGCTTGCTCCCGCTCGGTTGCGCAGCGACCGCAAGTTCTTGGGACTGCTGCGCAGTCCAGCGGGAGCAAGCTCCCTCGCCACAGGGCATTTGGCTTGTCGACAAAAATCTTGGTCAGATATCCCAGATCAGATTCACCGCGAAGTTACGCCCGGGCGCCGTCAGCCGATCGAGGTTGGCGGGGCTCAGCACCGCCGCTTCGCCGACGCTGTCGTAGCCGCGCACGTCGTCCCACAGCCAGTACTTCTTGTCGGTGAGGTTGTAGAGGCCGCCGCTGACGGTGACGTCGTCGGTCACCTTGTAGAAACCGCTCAGGTCGAGGATGCCGAAGCCTGGCGTCTTGAACTGGCTGCTCACGCCATCGGGCGAGTTGAAGTTGCTGTCGTCGACGCGGTCCTTTTTCCTGACCAGGGTCCAACTGAGCAAGGTGCCGTAGCGGTCCTGGTCGTAGCCCAGGCCGAACACGCCGGTGAGCGGGTTGATGCTGTTGAGCGGCTCACCCGTGTCGTTGTTGCGACCATAGAGGTAGGCCACCGAACCTTGGGTGTAGAGGCCCTTCGGTGCGCCAAACACGTCCAGGTCCAGGCGTCCCTTGACTTCGGCGCCCTTGATGGTGGCGTGCTTGATGTTGTTGCTCTGGAAGGTCAACTGGTCGTCACCGGGGGTGATGGCGTCCTCGTTGATGAAATCGCGGTACTTGTTGTAGAACACCGCCACGTCGAACGAACCGGAATCGAAACGACCGCGCAGGCCGGTCTCGTAGCTCTTGCTTTTTTCCGGTTCCAGATCGGGGTTGGGTTCTACGCTGTAGCCGACGTCGGGGTTGTCGAAACGACCGTACAGGGCCTTGGCGGTTGGGGTGCGGAAACCTTCAGCGTACTGGCCGTACCAGGTGTACTCATCGCTCAAGGCATAGGTCAGGCCGAACTTCGGTGAGACGCGATGCCAGGTCTTGTTCTTGCCGCTGACTGTACCGCCGCCGGTAGGGTCCACGGAGTTGAGGAATTCCTCGGTCAGGTGTGGCTTGAGCCGGGTGTAGTCGTAGCGCAGGCCCGGTGTGAAGGTCCAGCGGTCCCAACTGATCTGGTCCTGGGCGAACAGGCTGTAGGTGTTGATGGTCGGGTCCGGGAAGTCACTGACCTTTGCCAGGACGTCCCGGGTACTGATGGCGCCGACGGCGGAGCAACCCACGCCGACCGCCAGGCACACACCATTGCCGCTGCGCGAACCGGTGACTTTCTGTTGCTTGAGGGTGGTGCCGTAAGTCAGCGCGTGATCGGTGTCGGCGACGCTGAAGGCCTTGTCCAGTTGCGCATCGAAGACCCACTGTTTCTCTTCGTAGAGGGTATCCCGGGTACGCAGGACCTGGCGGGTGATGGGGAAGTAGAACTCGGCGGTGCTCTCATCGGTCTTGGCAACTTGGTGGTTCAGGCTCCACTTGACGTGATCGGCCAGCAGGCTGTCGAGGGCGAAGCTGTGCTCCAGGCCGAAACGCTCGCGGGTGATGGTGTCGTTGCCGGTGCGCCACTGGTACATGCCGCCGGGCAGCACAGAGGCGGGGATGGCCGGTTGGCCGTTGGCATAGGGGCCGCCATAGGCGCTTTTCAGGTCGGTGTCGCGGTCGTCCTTGTATTTCTCGTAGATCAGGCCAAGGCGTGCGTCATCGCTGTAGTTCCAGCCGAGCTTGGCCAGCACGTTGTTGGCGCGCACGTCTTCCGGGTTGGCCGCGGTGCGGTCCAGGCCGGTGCCGTTGTGGCTGCCGTAGGATTCGGTTTCATGACCGTCGCGTTGGCTGTAGTGCAACAGGCCGTCGAACTGTCCGCTGCGACCGGCCACTGTGGCGGACTTGAGCCAGCTCTCGTCGGCGGAGCTGTAGCCGGTCTTCAGGCGGGCGCCAACGTCCTCGCCCGGCTTGATGATGTCGTCCGGATCGAGAGTGAAATAGCTGACGGCACCGCCAATGGCATTGCTGCCGTACAGCACCGAGGCCGGACCGCGCAGGATTTCCACGCGCTTGATGATTTCCGGGTCGACGTAGTTGCGCTGGGTCTTGGCGTAGGGGCCGTTGAAGAAACTGCCGGGGATTTCCACGCCGTCGACCTGGGTCAGGATCCGGTTGCCGTCGATGCCGCGGATGTTGTAGCCGCTGATACCGCCGCGTTGGCCCGCGCCGCCCACCGATACGCCCGGCTCATAGCGCACCAGGTCCTTGAGGGTATTGACGTTGTTGCGATCCAGTTCCTGGCGGTCGTGGACCGTGACCGTGCTCGGTACGCTGGTGATGTCCTGTTCCTGGCGGGTGGCGCTGATGGTCACCTGTTGCAACTCCAGCGCGCTGCCGGCGCTGCGTTTTTCCAGGACGATGCTGTTGTCGCCCAGTTTGCGGTAGCTCAGGTTGGTCCCCACCAACAGGCGCTCCAAGGCTTTTTCAGGTGGCAGCGAGCCGTTCACCCCTGGCGAGGCGACGCCTGCGGCCAGTTCCGCGGGCATCCCGACCTGCCAGCCGGTGACCGCGGTGAATGCATTCAGGGCCGAGACCAGTGGCTGCCGGGCGATGGCAAAGGTGTAGTCGCCCATGTTGCGTGCAGCGGGTTGCACGGTGGTGGCGGCCAGGGCGAGCGGCGCGGTGCCGGCCATCAGGATGGCGGCGGTGAGCAGTGACAGCGTGCAAGAGGGGGCAAGAAACCGGCAAGTAAGGCGAGAGGACATCAATAGCGCTCCGTGTCGCATCTGTTATAGGTGCAGATTCACATCGCTGGATGCGAATCAATTGCATTGGCTATAACGAGACGAATCAGCGGAGACTATCGAGTAAAAATAATTCTCATTTAGTTCAGAATCACCAGCGCCGGGAACTCCTGAAGCCGCGCCGAGGTGATATGGGCCAGTGAGCGGACCACGTCCAGCGGCTGGTCGAGGCGGTAATTGCCGGTCACAGCGACGTTGGCCAATTGTTCGTTACTGTTGATGATCCAGCCGGGGTAATAGCGTTGCAGCTCGGCCAGTACCTGGCCCAGCGGCCGGTTTTCGAACACCAGCCGACCCTGGACCCAGGCCAGGTCCGTGTTGGCCTCGAGCCGGACCGGGCGGTCGAAGCCGTTGGGGCCGATGCGGATGCTTTCGCCGGCCGACAGCCGCACATGGGCGTCGTTGCGGGTGGCCCGCAGGTCCACGTCGCCGCGCTGCACCTGGACTTGCGCCACGCCGTCGAGGTAACGCACGGCGAATGTGGTGTCGCTGACGCTGGCCGTGACCGGGCCGGCATCGATTTCCAGCGGCAGGTTACGGTTGCCCGGGACTTCGAAAAACGCCTCGCCCTTGTACAGGCGCGCGACATGCCGTTGTTCGTTGAACGTGCTGGAGAAGGCCGAGTCGGTGTTGAGCAGTACTTTGGAGCCGTCCTCCAACTGCAGGCGCTGGCGCTCACCGACCACGGTCAGGTGGTCGGCCTGCAAGCGCAGGGGCAGGTCGCTGAAATTGAACAGGCCGAGAAACAGCACGGCGGCGGTGGCCAGGGGTTTCCAGTGGGCGCGCAGGCGCGACAGCGCGGTGACCTTGGGCGCGGCTGCAAGTCGGCGGGCACTTTCCATCACCTGCGGGCCGTTCCAGATCGCCTGGGCCCGGGCGAACGCCTCGCCGTGGCGTGGATCGGCCGCCAGCCAGGCGTGGAACTGCCGCGTCTGTTCCTCGCTGGGGTTGTCCAGCAGGATCAGCCAGTCCAGCGCCTGCTCCATGGCATGGGCGGTTTCCGGCGTCGCAGTGGGCTCGGCAGAGCGGTGATTGTCCGTCACAGTGGGTTCTCGGTTTTAGCGGCACGGGCTCAAGCTACAAGCTGTATGCAGCAAGTGGCAAGCGTGTACGCAGCTTATGGCCTGAAGCGTGAGGCGGGTCACTGCTCGCCGTGGCTGCGTTCAGCCACTCCCACACAGATCGCCATGATCAGTTTCAGTTCCTTTTGCACGGTGCTCAGGGATACGCCCAGGCGTTCGGCGATTTGCTGGTAACTGTGGCCATGCAGGCGGCTGAGGATGAAGATCTGCTGCTGTCGCGAACTCAGGGCCTGGAGGCTGACGTTCAGGCGCTCAAGCAGTTGTTGGGCATGGGCGGCGTCCTCGGCACTGCTCTGGGGGGCGACGACGTTGTGGACGACCTCCGGCGGTACGTCATCGAGCAAGGTCCGCGACTGGATGCGCCGGGCACGCAGATGGTCCAGCGCCAGGTTGCGGGCGGTCTGGAAAACAAAGGGTTCGAGGTGTTCGACCGTGCGTTCACTCAAAGCGCGGGTGACGCGCAGGTAGGTTTCCTGGAGCAGGTCTTCGGCGGTACTGGGGTTGCTGACCATGCGCTCAAGGGTGCGCAGCAGCGGCGTGCGCTGGGCGAGGAAGACGTGATGAAAGCGCGATTGACTCACGGTAGGGCCCGATCCGGTTCGAGTAGATGATAATGCTTATCATCTGCTCGACAGGTCAAGCCTTCATTTCATCACGCCGAGCCCATGTGAGGAGCAAACCTTGGGGCAAACCTGTGGGAGCAAAGCTTGCTCGCGATAGCGTTCTCAAAGCCTGCACAGTTGCTGCATGTGACGGTGTCATCGCGAGCAAGCTTTGCTCCCACTGGCCTGCTCCCAAGGTTTGCTCTTACAGGCTCGCTCCACATTGGCCAGCAGTCAGTTACTCGGCGTTACACAACGCCAGGCAGTTATCCAGCATGCGGTTGGAGAAGCCCCATTCGTTGTCATACCAGGCCAGTACCTTGAGCAGCTTGCCGCTGGCCTTGGTGTGGTTGGCGTCGAAGATCGACGACAGCGGGTTGTGGTTGAAGTCACTGGAGACCAGCGGCAGGGTGTTGTAGCCGAGGATCTTCGAATGCTGGCTGGCATGGCGCAGCAGTTCGTTGACTTCTTCGGCCGACGCTTCGCGCTTGAGTTGCACGGTGAGGTCGACCAGGGAGACGTTGATCACCGGTACGCGCACTGCCATGCCGGTCAGCTTGCCCGCCAGTTCCGGCAGCACCAGGCCCACCGCCTCGGCGGCGCCGGTCTTGCTCGGGATCATGTTCTGGGTGGCCGAACGGGCGCGGTACGGGTCGCTGTGGTAGACGTCGGTCAGGTTCTGGTCGTTGGTGTAGGCATGGATGGTGGTCATCAGGCCGCTTTCGATGCCCAGCTCGCGGTGCAGCACCTGGGCCACCGGGGCCAGGCAGTTGGTGGTGCACGAAGCGTTGGAGATGATCTGGTGGGACTGGCGCAGGATATCGTGGTTCACGCCATACACGACGGTAGCATCGGCACCCTTGGCCGGGGCCGAGATGATCACCTTGCGGGCGCCGGCGCTGATATGCGCGGCAGCCTTGGCACGGTCGGTAAACAGGCCGGTGCATTCGAACACGACGTCGATTTTTTCAGCAGCCCAAGGCAGTTCGGCCGGGTTGCGGATGGCGCTGACCGAGATGCGGTCGCCATTGACCGTCAGGCTTTCGTGGTCGTGCTGCACATCGGCATCGAAGGTGCCGTGGACGGTGTCGAACTTGAGCAGATGAGCATTGATTGCACTGTCACCCAGGTCGTTGATGGCGACGATCTGCAGGTCGCGACGATAGCCTTGGGTATACAGTGCACGGAGGACGTTGCGGCCGATGCGGCCAAAACCATTAATTGCGATTCGAAGAGTCATTAACTGCGCCGCCGTCGATTTGTTGTTGGAATTACAAGATTATTCGCATAAAAATAGAAAACAAGCCTTTTTAGTGGCAATATTTTGTTTTATCTACAACGAGTGACCTGAATCAACTGGTCCGAATGGTCAAGAAACCGTCTGTCGCCTCGCTTTTTACACAGCGTGCCGCGGGCTTTTGACCAGCATAGACAATCAGGTCGCCACACCCGTTAGCCTGGAGTTCTACACATGCATCCCCGCGTTCTTGAGGTCACCGAACGGCTTATCGCCCGCAGCCGCGCCACGCGTCAGGCTTACCTTGCATTGATCCACGGTGCAGCCAGCGACGGTCCGATGCGCGGCAAGCTGCAGTGCGCCAACTTCGCTCACGGCGTGGCTGGTTGCGGCACCGAAGACAAGCACCACCTGCGGATGATGAACGCCGCCAACATCGCCATCGTGTCGTCCTATAACGACATGCTCTCGGCCCACCAGCCCTACGAAACCTTCCCGGAGCAGATCAAGAAAGCCCTGCGCGAGATCGGCTCGGTCGGCCAGTTCGCCGGCGGCACGCCGGCGATGTGCGACGGCGTGACCCAGGGCGAGGCGGGGATGGAACTGAGCCTGCCGAGCCGCGAAGTGATCGCGCTCTCCACGGCGGTGGCGCTGTCCCACAACATGTTTGACGGCGCACTGATGCTCGGCATCTGCGACAAGATCGTCCCGGGCCTGATGATGGGCGCGCTGCGCTTTGGTCACTTGCCGACGATCTTCGTGCCAGGCGGGCCAATGGTCTCAGGCATTTCCAACAAGGAAAAAGCCGACGTGCGCCAGCGCTACGCCGAAGGCAAGGCCACCCGCGAAGAGCTGCTGGAGTCGGAGATGAAGTCCTACCACAGCCCTGGCACCTGCACCTTCTACGGCACCGCCAATACCAACCAGTTGTTGATGGAAGTGATGGGCCTGCACTTGCCGGGCGCCTCGTTCGTCAACCCGAACACGCCGCTACGCGATGCCCTGACCCGTGAAGCGGCGTTCCAGGTCACGCGCATGACCAAGCAAAGCGGCAACTTCATGCCCATCGGCGAAATCGTCGACGAACGCTCGCTGGTCAACTCCATCGTCGCGCTGCATGCCACTGGCGGCTCCACCAACCACACCCTGCACATGCCGGCCATCGCCATGGCGGCGGGTATCCAGCTGACCTGGCAGGACATGGCCGACCTCTCCGAGGTGGTGCCGACCCTGAGCCACGTCTACCCGAACGGCAAGGCCGACATCAACCACTTCCAGGCAGCGGGCGGCATGTCGTTCCTGATCCGTGAATTGCTGGAAGCCGGTTTGCTCCACGAAAACGTCAACACCGTGCTCGGTCACGGCCTGAGCCGCTACACCCAGGAACCGTTCCTCGAGGACGGCGAGCTGGTGTGGCGCGACGGCCCGATCGAAAGCCTCGACGAAAACATCCTGCGCCCGGTGGCCCGTGCGTTCTCGTCTGAAGGCGGCCTGCGGGTGATGGAAGGCAACCTGGGCCGTGGGGTGATGAAGGTCTCGGCCGTGGCCCTGGAAAACCAGATTGTCGAAGCACCGGCCATGGTCTTCCAGGACCAACAGGACCTGGCGGATGCGTTCAAGGCCGGTCTGCTGGAAAAGGATTTTGTCGCGGTGATGCGCTTCCAGGGCCCGCGCTCCAACGGCATGCCGGAGCTGCACAAGATGACGCCGTTCCTCGGCGTATTGCAGGACCGTGGCTTCAAAGTGGCGCTGGTGACCGACGGGCGCATGTCTGGCGCGTCGGGGAAAATCCCGGCGGCCATTCATGTCAGCCCCGAAGCTTATGTCGGCGGTGCGTTGGCCCGGGTGCAGGAGGGCGATATCATCCGTGTCGATGGCGTCAAAGGCACCTTGGAACTGAAGGTGGACGCCGAGGAATTCGCCGCGCGCGAGCCTGCCAAAGGCCTGTTGGGCAACAACATTGGCACCGGTCGCGAGCTGTTCGGTTTCATGCGCATGGCCTTCAGCTCGGCGGAGCAGGGCGCCAGCGCCTTCACTTCTGCCCTGGAGACGCTTAATTGAAATTGGCTTTGGTCGGTGACATCGGTGGGACCAACGCACGCTTCGCGCTGTGGAAAAACCACACCCTGGAAAACATCCAGGTGTTGGCAACGGCGGATTACGCCTGCCCGGAGGATGCCATCCAGGTGTACCTGAACGGCATGGGCCTGAAACCGGGCGCGATCGGTTCGGTGTGCCTGTCGGTGGCCGGTCCGGTGAGCGGCGATGAGTTTCGCTTTACCAACAATCACTGGCGCCTGAGCAACCTGGCGTTCTGCCAGACCTTGCAAGTGGAGAAGCTGTTGCTGGTCAACGACTTCTCGGCCATGGCCCTGGGCATGACCCGTTTGCGTCCCGATGAATATCGGGTCGTGTGCGAAGGCACCCCGGAGCCGTTGCGCCCGGCAGTGGTGATCGGCCCGGGCACCGGGCTGGGCGTCGGTACGCTGCTGGATCTGGGCGAAGGTCGTTTCGCGGCGTTGCCGGGGGAGGGCGGCCATGTCGACCTGCCCATGAGCAGCCCGCGGGAAACCCAGCTGTGGCAGCACATCTACAACGAAATCGGCCACGTCAGCGCCGAAACCGCCCTGAGTGGCAGCGGTTTGCCTCGGGTGTACCGGGCCATTTGCGCGGTGGACGGCCATGTGCCGGTACTCGACACCCCCGAATCCATCACCGCCGCCGGCCTGGCCGGCGACCCCATTGCCCTGGAAGTGCTCGAGCAGTTCTGCCGCTGGCTGGGGCGCGTGGCCGGCAACAATGTGTTGACGCTGGGCGGGCGTGGTGGTGTCTACATCGTCGGGGGTGTGGTCCCAAGGTTTGCCGATTTCTTCCTCGAAAGTGGTTTCGCTCGCTGCTTCGCCGACAAGGGCTGCATGAGCGATTACTTCAAGGGCATTCCGGTCTGGCTGGTGACCGCGCCGTACTCGGGCCTGATGGGCGCGGGTGTGGCGTTGGAGCAGTCGACTCCCGTTTGAAATGTGATCCCCTGTGGGAGCGAGCTTGCTCGCGATAGCGGCGTATCAGTCAGCATCAATGGCGACTGACACTCCGTCATCGCGAGCAAGCTCGCTCCCACAGGGGTTTTGTAGTGTGTTTGTAGTCCTCATCCATCAGGCATAATCGCCCCCATCCAAACAACAAGGACGAGGCCCGTGAGTTCAGTGAACAAATCGATTTTGTTGGTCGACGACGACCAGGAGATTCGCGAACTGTTGGACACCTACCTCAGCCGTGCGGGTTTCCAGGTGCGGACCACACCCGACGGCGCCGGGTTTCGCCAGGCGCTGAACGATGCACCGAGCGACCTGGTGATCCTTGATGTGATGCTGCCTGATGAGGACGGCTTCAGCCTTTGCCGCTGGGTCCGCCAGCACCCGCGCCAGGCCCATGTGCCGATCATCATGCTCACCGCCAGTTCCGACGAGGCCGACCGGGTCATTGGTCTTGAACTGGGCGCCGATGATTACCTGGGCAAACCTTTCAGCCCACGTGAATTGCAGGCGCGCATCAAGGCGCTGCTGCGTCGGGCGCAATTCGGCCAGGAACGCACCGGGGGTGAAGTGCTGGCCTTCGATGAGTGGCGGCTGGACATGGTCAGCCATCGGCTGTTTCACACCGACGGTGAAGAAGTGATTCTCTCCGGTGCCGATTTCGCCCTGCTCAAGTTGTTTCTCGATCATCCCCAGGAAATCCTCGACCGCGACACCATCGGCAATGCGACCCGCGGTCGTGAGCTGATGCCCCTGGACCGAATCGTTGACATGGCGGTCAGTCGCTTGCGCCAGCGCCTGCGTGACACCGACAAGCCGCCGCGGCTGATTCGCACGGTGCGCGGCAGTGGTTATCAACTGGCGGCCAGTGTGGTTGCCAGCAATGGTCATTGACTGGATCAAAAAAATCGCCCGACGGGTACCGGTACCGCGCTCGTTGCTGGGCCGGATGCTGCTGCTGACCTTGCTGGTGGTGCTGTTCGCCCAGACCCTGTCCAGCCTGATCTGGGTCTCGCAACTGCGCGCCACCCAGCTCGAAGGCCTGGTCACCAGTGCCCGCAGCCTGGCCCATTCGATGACCGCCAGCGTCAGCTATTTGCGTTCGCTGCCAGTGGCGTACCGGCCATTGGTGCTGGACCAGTTGCGCAGCATGGGTGGTACGCGGTTTGTCGTTACCCTCAACGACAAGCCCCTGGGCATGGATGTGCTGCCGATCACCCCGCGCAAACTGGCGGTGCTCAAGGCGGTGGACGATGTGCTGCGCCGTTCATTGGGCAGTAACGCCGACATCTCGGTGAATTTTGTCAGCCCCGACGACCTGCGAATTTTCAACGCCGGGCTCAAGCTCGATGAACTGCCCCGTTCGTGGGCTCACTACGCCTTGACCCTGGAACCGGTGAACCCGCCGGTACTGGTCACGCAAATCCAGATGGCGCCTGGGGAGTGGCTGTACATCGCCTCGCTGTTGCCCGAACCCTACACCAGCCTCGAAGAGCAAGACCTGCCCACGCAACAGGTCGGTTTCATCGTGCTCACCAGCAGCTTGCTGTTGCTGTTCATCGGCTTGCTGGTGCACTGGCAGAGCCGGCCGCTCAAGCGTTTGGCCCGGGCCGCGCGGGACATGTCCCTGGGCGCCGAGGTGGAGCCGGTGGCCGAGGGCGGCGGCAGTGAAGTGGTGGAGGTGGGGCGCGCGTTCAATGCCATGCGCGAACGCATCAGCCGTTACCTGACGGAACGCAGCCAGTTGTTCAGCGCGATTTCCCATGACTTGCGCACACCGATCACCCGCTTGCGGCTGCGGGTCGAGCTGCTGGAAGACGAGAACCTGCAGGCCAAGTTCGGTCGTGACCTGGATGAGCTGGAACTGCTGGTCAAAGGCGCGCTGCAATGCGTCAAGGACACCGACATCCACGAAAATATCGAGCCGGTGGACCTCAATCATGTGCTCGATTGCCTGGTCGAACCTTACCTGGCGCCCAACGGCAACGGCCGGGTGACCCAGGATGGCCGGGCGCTGGCGCCGTATCCCGGCAAGCCGCTGGCCCTCAAGCGCTGCATCGGCAACCTGATCGACAACGCCTTGAAATACGGACAGAACGCCCACCTGCACATCGATGACGATGAAACCGCCTTCATCCTGCACGTCGACGACGAAGGCCCCGGCGTGCCGGAACAGCGCCTGGAGCAAGTCTTCGAACCGCACTTCCGCCTCGCCGGGCAACAGCAGGGTTATGGCCTGGGCCTGGGCATTGCCCGCAACATCGCCCACAGCCATGGCGGCGAAGTGAGCTTGCAGAACCTGCGTGAAGGCGGGTTGCGGGTGACGTTGCAGTTGCCTCGCAGTGTGGATTGATTCGACCGCGTTATCGTTCATCGCGAGCAAGCTCGCTCCCACAGGGGTTTTGTGAACGCCGAGGATCCAGTGTGGGAGCGAGCTTGCTCCGGGCGGCGTTCCGACGATGGCGCCAGTAGCCTCACCCCATCTCCCAGGTAAATGTCACAACTCGGTGACATAACTCGCCCCTTTCGTTACGTGCCCCTCGCCATCCCTTGTTTAGACTCCCTGCGTCAAAACAACAAAAAAGGTACCACCCAATGGACACCTTCCAACCGGCCTTCAGCAGTTGGCTGAACGCCCCTGCCCACCAGCAATGGCTTGCCGACGAAGGCTTGCGGTTGCTGGCGTTCGCCAAGGCGTCGAAGCTGGCGGACGGCTTTGGCAACCTGGACGAGCGCGGCCACCTGCCGGCCTATGCCCGGGCCGAGACCATGAACACCGCGCGCATGACCCACAGCTTCGCCATGGCCCACATCCAGGGCCTGCCGGGTTTCGCCGAGCTGGTAGACCACGGCGTCCAGGCGCTGAGCGGCCCCTTGCGCGACGCCGAGCACGGTGGCTGGTTTGCCACGACGCGGCCTGATGAAGACGGCGCGGGCAAGGCGGCCTACCTGCATGCATTCGTTGCCCTGGCGGCCAGTTCCGCGGTGGTGGCCCAGCGTCCCGGCGCCCAGGCGTTGCTGGACGAAGCGGTGCGGATCATCGATGAGCATTTCTGGAGCGAAGAAGAGGGGGCACTGCGCGAATCCTTCAACCGCGACTGGAGCGAGGAGGAGGCCTATCGTGGCGCCAACAGCAACATGCACGCCACCGAAGCCTTCCTCGCCCTGGCCGATGCTACCGACGACCCACGCTGGCTGGCCCGCGCCCTGCACATCGTCGAACGGGTGATCCACGGCCATGCCGCCGCCAACGACTACCTGGTGGTGGAGCATTTCGATCGCCACTGGCAGCCGCTGCGCGAATACAACCAGGACAACCCTGCCGATGGTTTCCGTCCCTACGGCACCACCCCTGGCCACGGTTTCGAATGGGCGCGACTGCTGCTGCACCTTGAAGCGGCACGCGTCCAGATCGGCATGCTGACCCCGGGTTGGCTGGCCCAGGACGCACAAAAACTCTTCGACCAGAACTGCCGTCACGGCTGGGACGTCGATGGTGCGCCGGGCATTGTCTATACCCTGGATTGGGACAACCGCGCCGTGGTTCGCCATCGCCTGCACTGGGTCCACGCTGAAGCGGCGGCCGCTGCCAGCGCCTTGCTCAAGCGCACCGACGAGGCGAAGTACGAAGCCTGGTACCGGCGATTCTGGGAGTTCTGTGACAAACATTTCATCGACCGCTGCAACGGCAGCTGGCATCACGAACTCGATCCGCAAAATTGCCCCAGCGCCGACATCTGGCCGGGCAAGCCGGACCTGTATCACGCCTGGCAGGCGGTCTTGATTCCGCGCCTGCCCCTGGCGCCAAGCATGGCGTCAGCCCTGGCGCGGTTATCCAGCGCTTCGCCTGTGTAACCATGTCGTGACATTTGCACGTCCCTTCGTTACCTGCGAAGGGATTCCCTCTGATTAGAATCCATGCAGCGCAAGCACCAGACTTGCATGCATAACAACAAGAAAGGTAATTCTAGATGAATGCGATTTCTCGCCTCGCTACTGTCATTTCTCTTGCTTCCTTGCTTCCCGTCGCAGCATTCCCTGTCACTACCCTTGCCGCCGAATCGAAAGGTTCCGTGGAAGTCGTTCACTGGTGGACGTCGGGTGGTGAAAAAGCCGCGGTCGATGTGCTCAAGGCCCAGGTAGAAAAAGACGGCTTTACCTGGAAGGACGGCGCTGTCGCCGGTGGTGGCGGTTCCACTGCCATGACCGTGCTCAAGAGCCGTGCCGTGGCCGGCAACCCACCTGGCGTCGCCCAGATCAAGGGCCCGGACATCCAGGAATGGGCGTCCACCGGGCTGCTCGACAGCGACGTCCTGAAAGACGTGGCCAAGGCCGAGAAGTGGGACAGCCTGCTCGACAAGAAAGTCTCCGATACCGTGAAGTACGAAGGTGACTACGTCGCCGTGCCGGTGAACATCCACCGCGTCAACTGGCTGTGGATCAACCCGGAAGTCTTCAAGAAAGCCGGCATCACCAAGAACCCGACCACCCTCGAAGAATTCTACGCGGCCGGTGACAAGCTCAAGGCCGCGGGCTTTATTGCGCTCGCCCACGGCGGCCAGCCTTGGCAGGACAGCACCGTATTCGAAGCCGTGGTGCTCTCGGTCATGGGGGCTGATGGCTACAAGAAAGCCCTGGTCGACCTGGACAACAAGGCGCTGACTGGCCCTGAAATGGTCAAGGCGCTGACCGAGCTGAAGAAAGTCGCGACCTACATGGACGCCGACGGCAAGGGCCAGGACTGGAACCTGGAAGCAGCCAAGGTCATCAACGGCAAGGCCGGCATGCAGATCATGGGTGACTGGGCCAAGAGCGAGTGGACCGCGGCGAAGAAAGTCGCCGGCAAGGACTACGAGTGCGTCGCCTTCCCGGGCACCGACAAGGCCTTCACCTACAACATCGACTCCCTGGCGGTGTTCAAGCAGAAGGACGCAGGCACTGCGGCTGGCCAGCAGGACATCGCCAAGGTCGTGTTGGGCGAGAACTTCCAGAAAGTCTTCAGCATCAACAAGGGTTCGATCCCGGTTCGTAACGACATGCTCGGCGACATGGCCAAGTACGGTTTCGATTCCTGTGCCCAGACCGCTGCCAAGGACTTCCTGACGGACGCCAAGTCCGGCGGCCTGCAGCCAAGCATGGCGCACAACATGGCGACCACGCTGGCCGTACAGGGTGCGTTCTTCGATGTGGTGACCAACTACATCAACGACCCGAAAGCCGACCCTGCCGATGCTGCCAAGAAACTGGGCGCAGCGGTTCAGTCAGCCAAGTAATTAGCACCGCTTCCTTTGTGGGAGCGAGCCTGTGGGAGCAAAGCTTGCTCGCGATGCACGATAACGCGGTCATTGGAAAGACCGAGGTGCCTTCATCGCGAGCAAGCTCAGCTCCCACACAAGCCCGCTCCCACACAGGGAATGTTCTGTAGTCTTTTTCTCTTGTACTGGATCTTCCCATGAGTTCTGTTGCTGTGTTCAGCAAGGCCTCGCCGTTCGATGCATTGCAGCGCTGGCTCCCGAAACTGGTGCTGGCGCCGAGCATGTTCATCGTCCTGGTGGGCTTCTATGGCTATATCTTGTGGACGTTCGTTCTGTCGTTCACCACCTCGACGTTCCTGCCGAACTACAAATGGGCAGGCCTGGCGCAGTATGCGCGGCTGATGGACAACGACCGCTGGTGGGTGGCGAGCAAGAACCTGGCACTGTTCGGCGGTTTGTTCATCGGCATCACCCTGGTGATCGGCGTGTTGCTGGCGGTGTTCCTCGACCAGCGCATTCGTCGCGAAGGTTTCATCCGCACCATTTACCTGTACCCGATGGCGCTCTCGATGATCGTCACCGGTACGGCCTGGAAATGGCTGCTCAACCCGGGCATGGGCCTGGACAAATTGTTGCGTGACTGGGGTTGGGAAGGCTTCCGCCTGGATTGGCTGATCGACCCGGATCGCGTGGTGTACTGCCTGGTGATCGCCGCGGTTTGGCAGGCCTCGGGCTTCATCATGGCGATGTTCCTGGCCGGCCTGCGGGGTGTCGATCAATCGATCATCCGTGCCGCGCAGATCGATGGCGCAAGCATGCCGCGCATCTACTGGAAAGTGGTGCTGCCGAGCCTGCGTCCGGTGTTCTTCAGCGCCGTGATGATCCTGGCACACATCGCGATCAAGAGCTTCGACCTGGTGGCGGCGATGACTGCCGGCGGCCCCGGTTACTCCTCCGACCTGCCAGCCATGTTCATGTATTCCTTCACGTTCAGTCGCGGTCAGATGGGCATGGGCTCGGCCAGTGCAATCCTGATGCTCGGTGCGATTCTCGCAATCATCGTGCCTTACCTGTACTCCGAGCTGAGGACCAAGCGTCATGACTAGTCTCGCTGCCAAACCTTCCATCAGCCTGAGTCGCATCGCCATCTACGCGGTGCTGATCCTCGCCGTACTGCTTTACCTGGTGCCGTTGGTGGTCATGCTGTTGACCAGCTTCAAGACGCCGGAAGACATCAGCACCGGCAACCTGCTGAGCTGGCCGACCGTGGTCAGTGGTATCGGCTGGGTCAAGGCCTGGGCCACCGTCGACGGCTACTTCTGGAACTCGATCAAGATCACCGTCCCGGCGGTGCTGATCTCTACCGCCATCGGTGCCTTGAACGGCTACGTGTTGTCGATGTGGCGTTTTCGCGGTTCGCAGTTGTTCTTCGGCCTGTTGCTGTTCG
The DNA here is from genome assembly GCF_052112205.1 of Pseudomonas sp. Lb2C2. Lineage (NCBI taxonomy): Bacteria > Pseudomonadati > Pseudomonadota > Gammaproteobacteria > Pseudomonadales > Pseudomonadaceae > Pseudomonas > Pseudomonas sp. Lb2C2. The sequence continues at coordinate 626,196 of NZ_JAUTYW010000002.1, forward strand.
GTTGCTTCCTGCCGTTCCAGACCGTCCTGCTGCCGGCCTCGTTCACCCTCGGCAAGATGGGCCTGGCCAGTACCACCACGGGCCTGGTGTTCGTGCACGTGGTCTACGGCCTGGCATTCACCACGCTGTTCTTCCGCAACTACTACGTCAGCATTCCCGATGCACTGGTGAAGGCGGCGCGGCTGGACGGTGCGGGGTTCTTCACCATCTTCCGGCGGATCATCCTGCCGATGTCCACCCCGATCATCATGGTCTGCCTGATCTGGCAGTTCACCCAGATCTGGAACGACTTCCTGTTCGGCGTGGTGTTTTCCAGCGGTGATTCGCAGCCCATCACGGTGGCGCTGAACAACTTGGTCAACACCAGTACCGGGGCCAAGGAATACAACGTGGACATGGCGGCGGCGATGATCGCCGGGCTGCCGACCCTGCTGGTCTATGTGGTCGCAGGCAAGTATTTCGTGCGCGGTCTGACGGCCGGCGCAGTCAAGGGGTAATCATGGCAACGCTTGAACTTCGCAACGTAAACAAGACCTATGGTGCCGGCCTGCCGGACACCCTGAAGAACATCGAGTTGTCGATCAAGGACGGTGAGTTCCTGATCCTCGTCGGGCCTTCGGGCTGTGGCAAGTCGACGCTGATGAACTGCATCGCCGGCCTCGAGACCATCACCGGTGGCGCGATCATGATCGGCGACCAGGACGTCAGCGGCATGAGCCCGAAGGATCGCGACATCGCCATGGTGTTCCAGTCCTACGCGCTGTACCCGACCATGAGCGTGCGCGAGAACATCGAGTTCGGTCTGAAAATCCGCAAGATGAAACAGTCGGACATCGACGAAGAGGTCACCCGCGTGGCCAAGCTGCTGCAGATCGAGCATCTGCTCAATCGCAAGCCCGGCCAGCTCTCCGGCGGCCAGCAACAGCGCGTGGCCATGGGCCGGGCGCTGGCGCGGCGGCCGAAGATCTACCTGTTCGACGAACCGCTGTCCAACCTCGACGCCAAGCTGCGGGTCGAGATGCGTACCGAAATGAAACTGATGCACCAGCGCCTGAAGACCACCACGGTCTACGTGACCCACGACCAGATCGAAGCCATGACCCTGGGCGACAAAGTGGCGGTGATGAAGGACGGGATCATCCAGCAGTTCGGCACGCCGAAAGACATCTACACCAACCCGGCCAATCTGTTCGTGGCGAGCTTCATCGGTTCGCCACCGATGAACTTCATCCCGTTGCGCCTGCAACGCAAGGACGGTCGCCTGCTGGCGCTGCTCGACAGCGGCCAGGCCCGTTGCGAACTGCCGATGGGCATGCAGGACGCCGGCCTGGAGGACCGCGAAGTGATCCTGGGCATGCGCCCGGAGCAGATCATGCTGGCCGGCAGCGAGCCCAATGGCTTGCCGACCATTCGCGCCGAAGTCCAGGTCACCGAGCCCACCGGGCCGGACACCCTGGTGTTCGTCAACCTCAACGACACCAAGGTCTGCTGCCGCCTGGCGCCGGATGTGGCGCCGCAAGTCGGGGAGACCCTGACGCTGCAATTCGATCCATCGAAAGTGCTGCTGTTCGACGCCAAGTCCGGCGAACGCCTGGGCGTGGCCGGCCAGCCGCAAGCCGATGCCCGATCGGCGAACGTGGCGCAGTTCAAAGGTCGATGAAGAACAAATGTGGGAGCAGGCCTGCTTCCACAGGAAGGAGTATGCGGTGGATGGGGACATCCGCCGCAATCGTTGTAAACCGCGTTAGATAAAAACAGTTAATAACAATAAAGACGAGGATGTAGGGATGAAGAAGAAAAATAACGCCCAGCTTATCTGCCAGTTGTCAGCCGTTGCGGCGATGATGCTGGCCGGTAGCGCACACGCTGCCGACGCGTTCAGCGCCGATTCGCAGTGGATGACGGGTGACTGGGGTGGCGAACGGACCAAGCTGATCGAGCAAGGTATCGATATCAAGGCTGACTTCGTCGGCGAGATGGGCGCCAACCTCCACGGCGGCTACAACGATGACAAGACCGCGCGCTGGTCCCAGCAGTTTGGCCTGGGGGTCGCCCTCGACCTGGAAAAACTGGCGGGCTGGGGTGATACGGAAGCCAAGATCCAGTTCACCCGGCGTGACGGTCGCAACATCTCCAACGACCGTATCGGTGATCCACGTGCCGGTACCCTCAGTTCCTCCCAGGAAGTCTGGGGCCGTGGGCAAACCACGCGTCTGACCCAGTTGTGGATCAAGCAGAAGTACTTCGACAGCAAACTGGATGTCAAAGCCGGTTATTTCGGTGAGGGCGAAGACTTCAACACCTTCCCGTGCGAGTTCCAGAACCTGGCGTTCTGCGGTTCGCAAGCGGGTAACTGGGCGACCGGCATCTGGTACAACTGGCCGATCATGCAGGCGGCGATTCGCGTCAAATACAACCTCACGCCTGAGCTCTATGCGCAAATCGGCGCCTACAACCAGAACCCTTCGCAACTGGAAAACAACAACCGCTACAAGCTCAGCGGCAGCGGTACCAAGGGTACCCTTATTCCGGTCGAGTTGGTCTGGTCCCCCAAGATCAATAACCTGCCGGGCGAATACCGTGTCGGTTACTACAAAAGTACGGCCAAGGCTGATGACGTCCGTGAGGACGAGGATGGCAACGACGCCGCGACCACCGGCAACGCCTATCGCAGCCACAGCAGCAAGGACGGCTACTGGCTCGTCGTGCAACAACAGCTCACCAGCCACAACGGTGATGCTTCGCGCGGCCTGAACATCGCGGCCAACGCGACTTTCCATGACAAGGAAACCAACGTCGTCGACAACTACCAGTCGTTGATGTTCGTGTACAAGGGGCCGTTCGATGCACGTCCAAAAGACGATGTCGGGATCGGTTTCTCGCGTATCCATGTCAACGAAGACGTGAAGAAAAACGCCGAGTTGGTCAACGCCGCCAATGGCGTCAGCGACTACGATGATCCGCTGTTCTCGCCGCTGCGCAGCACTGAGTACAACTACGAGATCAACTACGGTTTCCACGTGACCAACTGGCTGACCGTGCGTCCGAACCTGCAATACATCACTCACCCAGGTGGTGTGGATGAAGTCGACAACGCGCTGGTGGCCGGCCTGAAAATTCAGTCGGTGTTCTAACGCTGTTGCGATAAGCTCCTCTCTATGTGCGCATATTTGCGGACGGCCAAGGCTGTCCGCTTTTTTTTGGAGTGCGTGTTTGGTTGCGCGCGCAGAACCTGTGGGAGCAAGGCTTGCCCGCGATGAAGACAACGCGGCCTCCCAGGGAAGCGAGGCGCTTGCATCGCGAGCAAGCTTTGCTCCCACAGATAAATCGCCTTGCCGCAACAAGCGTTGCAAACAGATGAGCAATTCAATGATTTCCAGGACCGCGGCCCATGCATGAGCATCCGCTACAACGCTTTTTCAGATCCTTGCGCGAACGCCCGGTGTTCGCGTGGGAGCGCTATCGGCAGCGCGATGTGTTGGTGATCGATCACCCGTTGTGCCAGGCGGTGTTCAGTCGCCAGGGCGCACAGTTGCTGCATTTTCAGCCCAAAGGCCAGAAACCCTGGTTGTGGTGCGCGTCCAAGTGGCCGCAAGTGGGGGCGATACGCGGCGGGGTGCCGGTGTGCTGGCCGTGGTATGGCCGCCATCCCAGCGAAAACGCCTGGCCGTCCCACGGCTGGGCGCGGTTGATCGACTGGAAACTGCTCGACAGTCGCAGTGATGACGACGGTGTGCATTTGCACTGGCAACTGCAGTTGTGCGACTGGCAAGTGGACCTGCATGCGGACCTGGGTGAGCGCATGGAATTGCGCTTGAGCACCGAGCACCAGGACAGTCTGCCATGCCAGTTGAGCCAGGCCTTGCACGCCTATTGGCGTATCGGTGACGTCGGTGAGGTAGCGCTGTCTGGTCTCGAAGGCGCCCAGGGCTATGACCAGTTGAGCCGTGCTGTTTGCCAGCAGGAAGGCGAGTTGCGGGTCGAGGGTGGCTGCCAGCGGGTGTTCCAGCATGAGGGGGAGTTGCAGCTCAAGGACCACGCCTGGCAGCGCGAATTGTGCATCGACACCGGCGACAGCGCCGACACCGTGGTCTGGCATCCCGGCGCACGGCCGTTGCTGGGGGTGAGTTGGGATGAAGTCAGCGAATTCGTCTGCGTCGAAGCGGCCAGTGGCGGCACCGACAGCTTGTGCCTGGCGCCGGGGGAGCGGGCGCATTTGAGTTTGCAGGCGCGAGTGGGGGCTTGATTCAGGTTAGTGGGTGAGACTAATGGTCCCTTCGCGAGCAAGCTCGCTCCCACAGGGGTTTTGTGAACACCAAAGATCCAGTGTGGGAGCGAGCTTGCTCGCGATGACGGCTTATCAGGCAATAAAGCAATCAGGCTCGGTCAGTTGAACTCATCCCCCACCGGATACCGGCTGGCGTTCAAGCTTTCCTTGATCTTGCGCAGATGCGGCTGGAAGTCCACGCCCCGACGCAGGGTCATGCCGGTGGCGAGCACGTCCAGCACGGTGAGTTGGATGATCCGTGAGGTCATCGGCATATAGATATCAGTGTCTTCGGGCAGGGGAATGTTCAGGCTCAGGGTACTGGCCTTGGCCAGTGGCGAGCCTTCGGCGGTCAGGCCCAGCACCGACGCGCCGTTTTCCCGGGCAATGCGCGCCACTTCCACCAGCTCGCGGGTACGACCGGTGTAGGAAATGATCACGAACAGCTCGCCCGTATGGGCCACCGACGCGATCATGCGCTGCATCAGTACGTCGGCGTGGGCGGTCACCGCCAGGTTGAAGCGGAAAAACTTGTGCTGGGCATCCAGCGCCACCGGGGCGGAGGCGCCGAGGCCGAAGAAGTGGATTTGCCGGGCCTGGATCAGCAGGTCCACGGCGCGGCTGATCAAATTGGGATCAAGGGCCTGGCAGGCGCTGTCCAATGAGGCAATGGCACTGCCAAAGATTTTCCGGGTGTAGGCTTCCGGGTTGTCGTCGGCCTCCACCGCACGGCTCACATAAGCAGCGCCGCTGGCCAGGCTTTGGGCCAGTTGCAGCTTGAGTTCCGGGTAACCGCTGACGCCAAACGAGCGGCAGAAACGGTTGACGGTCGGTTCACTGACCGAAGCCGCCTGGGCGAGGGCGGCGATGCTGAAGCGGGTCGCCTGCTGCGGGTTGAGCAGGATGATCTCGGCCACCTTGCGTTCGGCCTTGTTCAGGTCTTCAAGGCGACTCTGGATCTGTTCCAGTAAATTTCGCACGCGGTCCATACAAGATTCCTAGGAAGACGGGTCTTTGATACGACCCTTTGCGGTGGCCTATCCTACTGATGGCTCCGACGGACCACCACTCGGAATCGGTATTTTCGAAAAATGTTGTGGTTATTACTACATTTTTCCTTGAGTGATACCTTGAAAAAAGGTATTTGTAGTTTAACTTGATAAAAGAACAAACATCATGCCTTCGATTACGGTTGAACCGTGCACCTTTGCCTTGTTCGGCGCGTTGGGCGATCTGGCCTTGCGCAAGCTCTTTCCTGCCCTGTATCAGCTCGATGGCGCCCAGTTGTTGCACGAGGACACGCGAATCATTGCGCTGGCCCGTGAACCCGGCAGCGAGCAGCAGCACCTGGCATTCATCACCGCCGAACTGCGGCGCTACGTCGGTGAAAAAGACCTGGACGAAGGCGTACTCGAGCGCTTCCTGGCACGATTGACCTACCTGCACGTGGATTTCCTCAAGACCGACGATTACGTCGCCTTGGCCGAAGCGGCCGGCTCGACCCAACAGGTCATTGCCTATTTCGCCACCCCGGCGGCGGTGTATGGGGCGATCTGCGAGAACCTGGCGAAGGTCGGTTTGAGCGAAAATACCCGTGTCGTGCTGGAGAAGCCCATCGGCTCGGACCTGGAGTCTTCGCGCAAGGTCAACGACGCCGTGGCGCAGTTCTTCCCGGAAAACCGTACCTATCGCATCGATCATTACCTGGGCAAAGAGACGGTCCAGAACCTGATCGCACTGCGGTTCGCCAACAGCCTGTTCGAAACCCAGTGGAACCAGAACTACATTTCCCATGTGGAAATCACCGTGGCCGAGAAGGTCGGTATCGAAGGCCGCTGGGGCTATTTCGACAAGGCCGGTCAACTGCGGGACATGATCCAGAACCACCTGTTGCAGTTGCTGTGCCTGATCGCCATGGACCCACCGGCCGACTTGTCCGCCGACAGCATCCGTGACGAGAAGGTCAAGGTGCTCAAGGCCCTGGCGCCGATCAGCCCGGAAGGCCTGACCACCCAGGTGGTGCGCGGCCAGTACATCGCCGGCCACAGCGAGGGCAAGGCAGTGCCTGGCTACCTCGAAGAACCCAACTCCAACACCCAGAGCGACACCGAGACGTTCGTCGCCCTGCGCGCCGACATCCGCAACTGGCGTTGGGCCGGGGTGCCGTTTTACCTGCGTACCGGCAAGCGCATGCCGCAGAAGTTGTCGCAGATCGTCATCCACTTCAAGGAACCGTCCCACTACATCTTCGCGCCCGAGCAGCGCTTGCAGATCAGCAACAAGCTGATCATCCGCCTGCAACCGGACGAAGGGATTTCCTTGCGAGTGATGACCAAGGAGCAGGGCCTGGACAAGGGCATGCAATTGCGCAGCGGTCCGTTGCAACTCAACTTCTCCGACACCTATCGCAGCGCACGGATTCCCGATGCCTACGAACGGTTGTTGCTGGAAGTCATGAACGGCAATCAGAACCTGTTTGTCCGTAAAGATGAAATTGAAGCCGCGTGGACGTGGTGTGACCAGTTGATCGCCGGCTGGAAGAAATCCGGCGATGCGCCCAAGCCGTATGCGGCTGGGTCCTGGGGGCCGATGAGCTCCATTGCACTGATCACGCGGGATGGGAGGTCATGGTATGGCGATATCTGAATTGAAACTGCCGCAGGGCGTTAGCGCCCATGAATTCAAGAACCCGGTGGTGCTGGCCGAAGGCCTGGCGCTGAACGTGGCCGAGCAGTTGCGCAATGCAATCGAGGCACGCGGTGCGGCGACCCTGGTGGTCTCCGGTGGCCGCAGCCCGGTGGCGTTTTTCCAGCACCTGGCCAAGCAGGCGCTGGACTGGTCCAGCGTGGTGGTCAGCCTGGCCGACGAGCGCTGGGTACCGGTTGAACACGCCGACAGCAACGCCGGCCTGCTCAAGCGTTACCTGCTGCAAGGCGCGGCAGCCAAGGCCCAGTTCCTGAGCCTTTACAGCGCCAGTGCCAACCTGGAAGCGGCTGCCGAGCAGGCCGATCGTCTGTTGGCCGAGTTGCCGCCGATCGATGTGCTGATATTGGGCATGGGCGATGACGGGCACACCGCCTCGCTGTTCCCTGGCAGCCCGAACCTGGCCCAGGCCCTGGACGCCAATGGCACACGTCGCTGCTGGCCGATGCTGGCGCCGACCGTGCCGCACCAGCGCTTGACCATGAGCCGCGCCTTGCTGGCTTCGGCGCAACACAAAGTGCTGTCGATTTCCGGTCAGTCGAAATTGACCACCTTGAACGCTGCGGTGGCGGGTGACGATGTCGCCGAAATGCCGATCCGCGCGTTTTTGCAAACTACGTTAGAGATTTACTGGTGCCCATGAACCAAGGATCAGCCGCTATGACAAACCCATCCCCGACCGTTTCCATGGCGGACAAAGTTGCCCTGATCGACAGCCTCTGCGCCAAGGCGCGGATCCTGCCGGTGATCACCATCGCCCGTGAACAGGACATCCTGCCGCTGGCCGATGCCCTGGCCGCCGGTGGCCTGACTGCGCTGGAAGTGACGCTGCGTTCCCAATACGGCCTCAAGGCCATCCAGGTGCTGCGCGAGCAGCGTCCGGAATTGGTGACCGGTGCCGGCACGGTGCTCGACCGCCACATGCTGGACGCCGCCGAGGCGGCCGGTTCGCAGTTCATCGTCACTCCGGGCATCACCCGTGATCTGCTCGAGGCCAGCGTCTACAGCCCTATCCCGTTACTGCCCGGCATCAGCAATGCCTCGGGCATCATGGAAGGCTACAGCCTGGGCTATCGCCGCTTCAAACTGTTCCCGGCCGAAGTCAGCGGCGGCGTCGCGGCCATCAAGGCCTTGGGTGGTCCGTTCGGCGAAGTGAAATTCTGCCCGACCGGCGGCGTGAGCCCGGCCAACATCAAGAGCTACATGGCGTTGAAAAACGTGATGTGCGTGGGCGGAAGCTGGATGCTCGATCCTGAGTGGATCAAGAACGGCGACTGGGCCCGCATTCAGGAATGCACCGCCGAGGCCTTGGCGCTGCTGGACTGATTGTTTTACCGAACCTCGTTGGGTGTTCTACGGTTTTACGGTGCGCTTGGTCGGCGCGCCGTTTTTTTTGCCTGGGTTTTATCTCTCCAAGCAGGGTGAACACTGAATTTGTGGCGAGGGGATTTATCCCCGCTGGGCTGCGCAGCAGCCCCAAACAAGGTTGACTCAACCTATCTGACGCACCGAGTTGTCAGGTTTTGGGGCCGCTGCGCGCCCCAACGGGGATAAATCCCCTCGCCACAACTACATTCGGCTCAGGTGAATAAGTGCTTTGGTCAACCGCTCGATATCACTCGCCAAGGTAATCAGCCCCGGGGTAATGCGAATGCACGGCCCGACGCTGGTGTGGCGCACCACCGTGAAGATCCCGTGCTCATTGAGCAATCGATCGGCCATCGCCTGTTGATCGGCGTGGGCGGTGAAGCGCATCGCGGTGATCGCGCAATAGAGACGCTGGTCATCCGGGGTCATGACTTCGATGCCCGGCACATCGCGCACGGCGCTCACCCACAGATCACGCAGATAACAGAGGCGCGCGCCTTTGGCCGAAGCGCCGCCCAGGGCCTGGTGTTCTTCGAAGACCAGCGGCAGGGTGAGCAAGGCAGGGATGTTGGGCGTGCTGTGGGGCGTACGTGAGCGGACGTCGGTGGCGGGGTAGCTGTCTTCGTCCATGTCCGGGTCGATGTCGGCCAAGCGCTGCGGGGCGATGTACAGGAAGCCCTGGGAGAGGGGCCCGCCGATCCACTTCTGCAGGTTGAACCCGGCGAATTCGATCCCGAGCTTCTTCAGGTCGAAATCGATCTGGCCCAGGGCGTGGGCCCCGTCGAGGATGATGTCGACGGCGAACTCGCGGGCATTCTCGGCAATGGCCTGGACCGGCATCACCAGCCCGGTGAGGTGGTTGACGTAGGTCAGCGCCATCAGCTTGAGGCGCGGGTAGCGAATGAACGCTTCGCGATAAGTGCCCACCAGGCTTTCGAAACTGGCAGGGTGCTGGTGGACGATTTCGATCACCTCCACGCCACGCTGGCGGGCCAGCCAGCGCATGGCGCTTTTGACCGAGGCATATTCCAGATCACAGATCAGCACTTGATCGCCCGGCTTGAGGCCGTTGTAGTTGCGAATCAGCGTCTGCAAGGCATCCACCGCACTGCCGGCCAACCCGACGCACTGGGGTGAAGCGTGGATCAGCCGGGCTACCTGCCGACGAATGGCTTCGCCGTGTTCACGGTCGAAATGCTGGCGCACGTACACCGAGTTGCCTCGGTTGATGAATTCGATGTTGCGCTGGTACTCCTCCACCACGGTGCGGGACATGCGCCCGAAGTAGCCATTTTCCAGATTGAGTGGCCCGGCGGGATCGATGTCGTAGCGGCCGACAAACGTCTGCCAGAAAGCTTCATCATGGGCGCGTAGCGTGTTTTCGGGCATGACGGGGCTCAACTGATCAGGGGCGAGGCTTGGGTTTGCCGTGTTTGGCGCGCAATGGATCGAGCAGGTCCGACAGCCCGTTATGATCGATTTCCTGCATCAGTGCCAGCAAACCACCCAGTTCACCGTGAGGAAAACCCTCGCGGGCGAACCAGTTCAGGTATTGACCGGGCAGGTCAGCCAGGATTCGACCCTTGTATTTGCCGAACGGCATTTGACGCGTGATGAGCAATTCGAGCTTTTCCGGGTTCATGGCAATCGTCTTGATTCGAATCTGCTTCGAAAATACAGGCATTCTGCATGCAGGCCAAATGACAGATCATGCAAATAACGCGGATACAGTTTTCTTATTTTTTTATAACTAATTGATTTTTAATGAAATTAATCAGGTTCTTGGGCTGGCATGGCCGATGCAATATCCCTTGCAGGTTTTCTATTCACCCAGCAAAGGAACTGAAAAATGACTGACATCAACAAAGAATCCATCTCCGTCTTGAACGACCTGATCGAGACCAGCAAAGATGGCCAGGAAGGCTTCAAGACCTGCGCTCAAGACATCAAGCACCCACAACTCAAGGCGCTGTTCGTTCAACGTGCTGCGGATTGCGCGACCGCTGCGGCCGAGCTGCAAGCGGCGGTTCGTTCCCTGGGCGGCGATCCGGAAACCTCCACCAGCGTTGCTGGTGACCTGCACCGTCGTTGGGTGGACGTGAAATCCATGTTCACCGGCAAGGATGAAGAAGCGGTGCTCAACGAAGCCGAGCGTGGCGAAGACCATGCGCTCAAGGCCTACAAGGAAGCGCTGGAGAAAATCAGCAAACACAACCTGGTGGGTATCCGTGATCTGGTTGAGCGTCAGTACCACGGCGTGCAACGCAACCATGACCAGGTCAAGGCTCTGCGTAACCAGGCGCGCGCCAGCTAACAACGCGTCCTGATCGAAAAAAACGCCAGCTTGCTGGCGTTTTTTGTGGGGACGACTCAGATTTAAGGTGAACACTCGTGTGGCGAGGGAGCTTGCTCCCGCTGGGCTGCGCAGCAGCCCCAAAAATCAGGGTCGCTGCGCAACCCAGCGGGAGCAAGCTCCCTCGCCACGAAAGCCTTCGCATGGTGGGGCGACAATCACCTCTAGACTCTGATAGATAGCTAGCTAATAATTGCACCGCCGATCCCTCGCATTGCATCTATTGTTACTGGCGTCCCCCAAAGAGTTTATCGCGTGCCCATAACCTTCCAGGCCTTGTTTGCCCCTGACCGCCTCGCTTTGCAGTTCGCCATCAAGACCGTGCTGGGTGCTGGGCTGGCGTTGTGGCTGGCGTTGCGCTGGGGGCTGGAGCAGCCGTCATGGGCGCTGATGACCGCGATCATCGTCGCCCAGCCACTGTCCGGGATGGTGGTGCAAAAGGGCTTGGCGCGCTTGCTCGGCACGTTGGTGGGCACCGTCATGTCGGTGGTGTTCATGGGCCTGTTTGCCCAGGCGCCTTGGTTGTTCCTGCTGGCCCTGGCGCTCTGGCTGGGGTTGTGCACAGCCTGTTCGACGCTGCTGCGCAGTGCCTGGTCGTATTCATTCGTGTTGGCCGGCTACACAGTGGCGATCATTGCCTTGCCGGCCATTTCCCACCCGCTGGGTATATTCGACCAGGCGGTGGCGCGCTGCACCGAGATCAGCCTGGGCATCGTCTGCGCCACGGCGGCCAGTGCCTTGCTCTGGCCGTTGCGGGTCGAGCGGCAATTGGCTGGTCAGGCGTTTGCTGCCTGGCAGAGCGGCATGCAGGCCGCCCGTGCCACCCTGGCAGGCGATGCCCAGGCCCGTAAAGGGTTGCTGGAAATCCTGGGCAGGATCGTCGCGGTGGATGCCCAGCGCGAACATGCCTGGTTCGAAGGCAGCCGTGGCCGACAGCGCGCCCGGGCTATCAGCGGCTTGAGCCAGAAATTGCTGATGCTGCTGCGCCTTTCGCGCTCGGTGCGTCGGCAGTGGAAACAGCTCGACCCCGAGGAGGCCGAGGCCCTCCAGCCGTGGATGAACGAGGTGCAGCAGGCCCTCGACGCCGACGGTGCGACCCTGCAAGCCTTGCGCCCCCGGGTATGGGATGCGTCCCACGACCCGCAGATCAGCTCGGCGCAAAGTTACTGCCTGGCACGGTTCGCCTTGTTGCTCGATACCGCCCTGGCCGCCTGCGCGGCCTTGACGGCGGTGCAGGAGGGCAGGGCGGCGGCGGATCCACCGCGAACCCTGGCGCCTCATCGTGATCTGTCCCTGGCCATGGTCTTCGGTGCGCGCAGCGCCCTGGCGTTCTTGGTCGTTGCCGGTTTCTGGCTGGCGACCGCCTGGCCCGCCGCATCGGGCGCGATGCTGTTGACGTGCGTGGTGTGCAGCCTGTTCGCCAGTCGCGAAAACGGCGCGCAGATCGGCATGAGTTTTCTGCGCGGCATTCTGTTGGCCGTGCCGACGGCGTTCGTGATTGGCGAGCTTTTGCTACCGCAATGGAGCAGCTTTGCGATGCTGTGCATGGCCATGGGCGTGCCGTTGTTTTTCGGTGCGCTGGGTATGGCCAAGCCGCAGATCTTCGCCACGGCGACGTCGTTCTGCCTGCATTTTGTGGTGTTGATTTCACCGCTCAACGCCATGAAATATGACGTCGCAGCGTTCTTCAACAATGCCCAGGCGATGTTGATCGGTGTAGGCGCGGCGGTGCTGGCTTTCAATCTGCTGATTTTGCGCAACCCGGCCTGGCACAGCCGCCGCCTGCTGGCCGCGACCCTCCACGATCTGGTGCGTTTGACCCATCGCAGCCTGCGTGGCGCCGAGAGCTGGTTCGGCGGGCGCATGGCCGACCGGCTGTTGCAACTGGCGCGGCATTACCCTGAATTGCCGGTGCAGGCGCGCAGCCGTTGGGATGATGGTTTGCTTGGCCTGGACATAGGCGATGAACTGTTGCATTTGCGCCTGAGCCTGGCCGTCGCCCAAGTGCCCGATTCCCGCGCTCAGCGTCGTTATTTCGCAGCGCTGGAGCAGGTGCTTGAACGCGGCCCGAGCGGTGACCAGGCCGATGCGTTGGCCCCGGCGAGCGCCGAATTGCTGAGCGTGTTGTCGACCCAGCCGCCCGGTGACGCATTGAAGCTGGCCCAGGGCGCGGTGGTGCAATTGCAAAACAGCTGGCGCGCCTGGTGCCGCCAGCACGAACCTGAACGACGGGAGCACAGCCATGGGCTTGCGTGAGTGGTCGATTGGCGGGGTGTTGCTCAGCCCGTTCCTGATTTATGTGGTGCTGGCGTTGCTGGTGACCGGTGCGTTGCGCCTGTTGCTCAGCCTGGTGCCGGCCGGGCGCTGGATCTGGCATGAAGCCTTGTTCGACTGCGCCCTGTATGTCTGTGTCCTGACCGTTATTACCGTGGTCCTCGGGCCGCTATAGGAGTTGAACATGCGTACATCCGTACGTGTCGCCGTCACGCTGTGCATGGTGGCTGTGGCGATCTTCGCCGGGTTTCACTTGTGGCAGTACTACATGCTCACACCCTGGACCCGCGATGCGCGGATCCGCGCCGACGTGGTGGTGATTGCCCCCGACGTGTCGGGTTGGGTGCGTGAGCTCAAGGCGGTGGATAACCAACAGGTCAAGGCCGGCGATGTGTTGCTGAGTATCGACCGTGAGCGTTTCGAGGCAGCGCTGGGGAAGGCACGGGCCGTGGTGCAGACGCGCCAGCAGCAACTGAGCCTGCGTGAACACGAAGCCAGCCGTCGCGCCGCCCTTGGGCCTCAGGCCATCAGCGCCGAACTGCGGGAAAACGCCCAGATCAACGCCGGCATCGCCCGAGGCGAACTGCGCGAAGCCCAGGCCGAGGCCAAGGTCGCCGAACTGAACCTGGCGCGCAGCCAGGTCCTGGCCCCACGCAACGGTCACATCACCAACCTGCGCCTGGCCGAAGGCAACTACGTGAATGCCGGACAGCCGGTGATGGCGCTGATCGACGACTCGACGTTCTATGTGCAGGCCTATTTCGAAGAAACCAAGTTGCCGAGGATTCGCGTGGGCGATCCGGTCAAGATCTGGCTGATGAGCGCCGGCCATGCGCTGGAGGGTCATGTCGAGAGCATCAGCCGTGGCATTACCGACCGCAACACCAACCCCGATGCGCAGTTGCTGGCGGAGGTCGAGCCGACCTTCAACTGGGTGCGCCTGGCCCAGCGGATACCGGTGCGGATCAAGTTGGACAAGGTGCCGGAGGGGGTGAACCTGAGCGCGGGGATGACGGCGAGCGTGCAGGTGCGCGAAGACTCGCCTTAAATGTGGGAGCAAGGTTTGCCCGCGATGAAGATAACTCGGTCTCTCAGGGAACCGAGGTGCCTGCATCGCGAGCAAGCTTTGCTCCCACACAACCGCTCACCACAAGTCACTCACCGTAGGCGCCTGTGAATCAACCCACAGTAATCGCCGGCAACGTCGGCAAGGTCACGGTCTGCTGCTTGCGCGGTGCGAGGATTTCGGCTTCGCCGTCCACCACCAGCTCATCGCGCTGGTTGAACACGCGGGTGGCGATGCGTACACGAAACTTCGGCAGTTTTTCCAGGATTTCCAGGCGCACGGTCAGGGTGTCGCCGATTTTCACCGGTTTCTGGAAGCTCATCTGCTGGCCGATGTAGATGGTGCCCGGCCCAGGCAGCTCGCAGGCCACCGCCGCGCTGATCAGCGCACCGCTGAACATGCCATGGGCGATGCGCTCCTTGAACATGCTCGCTGCGGCGAACTCGGCGTCCAGGTGCACCGGGTTGTGATCGCCCGACATCGCCGCGAACAGCTGGATGTCACGCTCTTCGACGGTCTTGCTGTAGCTGGCGGTCTGGCCAATTTCGAGGGCTTCGTAAGGGGTGTTGGTAACCTGGGTCATCTGTTTCAAATCCTGTGACGGGGTAAAGGAAAAACGCGGCAAGCCTACTCGCTGCGTGGCGGCCGCTTGTGGCTCAGGGCCTGGGCAATCCAGGCCAGCACGTCGGCGGTCACTTCATCGCGGTTGGTTTCATTGAACAATTCGTGCCGGGCCTGTGGGTAAATCGTCAATTGCAGGTGCTGGCTGCCGGCGTCGCGCAGGGCGTCGGCCAGATCCTTCAGACGCTTGCCTTCGCTCACCGGATCACATTCGCCGCCGATCACCAGCAGGGGCAGGCCCGGATCGATCTGGGCGAGATTGGACGCTTTGCTGATTTGCTGCAAGCCACCGAGCAGATCGACCCACAGTTGATTGGTGCAGCGAAAGCCGCACAGCGGGTCGTGGACGTACTTGTCGACTTCGGCCGGGTCGCGGCTGAGCCAGTCGAAGGGGGTACGCGTGGGTTTGAATTTCTTGTTGAAACTGCCGAACGACAGCCACTCGATCAACGCGCTGCGCCCCGTGGCACCCTGGCGCCAGCGTTCGAAGCGGGCGATCAGGCGAGCGCTGCGGTAGAGCGTCACCGGCTGAAAGTTCGAACCGCTGAGAATTGCCCCGTGCAGGCTGGCGCTGTGATGCAACAAATAACCCTGGGCGATGTAGCTGCCCATGCTGTGGCCCAGTAGCAGGATGGGGGTATCGGGATATTGCTGGACGATGTGGTGGTTGAGGCTGGCCAGGTCGCCCACGACCTTGAGCCAGCCGTCCTCATCGGCAAAGTGACCGAGAATCGCTTCCTCGCCCGTCTTGCCATGGCCGCGCAGGTCCACAGCGCAGACACCGTAGCCCTCGTCGCACAGTGCCTGGGCCAGGCGGGCGTAGCGGCCGCTGTGTTCGGCCATGCCATGGGCCAGCATGATCACCGCCAACGGGGCGGTTTCAGGCAGCCACTGGTTGACGAACAGGCGGCTATGGTCGGTCGCGGTCAGCCAGAACGTTTGGTGGATCATGGCGATTCCTTTGCACAAAGTCAGACGCAGCGTCGCTGCATTGTATAGCGCATCCGTTGCGTCTCGCCTGATCAGGCCACACCTAGGCAAGAAGATTCACACAATCTATGACGCAGGTTGCCATATTTGCCTGATTGGCCATAGCTGCTAGTGTCCCAGGAGCTCCGCCTCTGCAAGCGATACAGACGCGGCCCCGGACATGCTCAGGTAAAGAGGACAAAAACAATGCAGCCTGATTTCTGGAATGACAAACGCCCGACCGGCGTGCCCCTGGATGTTGACCTTGGGGCCTACAAGTCGGTGATCGAGGTGTTCGAGCGTTCCTGCAAGAAATTCGCCGACCGTCCGGCGTTCAGCAACATGGGGGTGACCCTCACCTATGCCGAGCTCGAGCGCTATAGCGCAGCCTTCGCCGGCTACCTGCAAGCCCATACCGACCTGGCGCCAGGTGATCGAATCGCAGTGCAGATGCCCAACATCCTGCAATACCCGATCGCCGTGTTCGGTGCCTTGCGCGCCGGGCTGGTGGTGGTCAACACCAACCCGTTGTACACCGCGCGGGAAATGCGTCATCAGTTCAAGGACTCCGGTGCCCGGGCGCTGGTGTACCTGAATATGTTCGGGCAGAAAGTCCAGGAGGTGTTGCCCGATACGGACCTGCAGTACCTGATCGAAGCGAAGATGGGCGACCTGATGCCCACCGCCAAGGGCTGGCTGGTCAACACGATGGTGAGCAAGGTCAAGAAAATGGTCCCGGCCTATTCGCTGCCCCAGGCCATTTCCTTCAAGAGCGCCTTGCGCCTGGGGCGCGGCCAGGGCATCAAGCCGCTGAACGTCAGCCTCGATGACATTGCGGTGTTGCAGTACACCGGCGGCACCACCGGGTTGGCGAAGGGCGCGATGCTGACCCACGGCAACCTGGTGGCCAACATGCAACAGGCCCGGGCCTGCCTGGGGCAGCTCGGCGATGACGGCCATCCACTGTTGCGCGAAGGCCAGGAGGTCATGATCGCGCCGCTGCCGCTGTACCATATCTATGCGTTCACGGCGAACTGCATGTGCATGATGGTGACCGGCAACCACAACGTGCTGATCACCAATCCGCGGGACATCGGTGGTTTCATCAAGGAGTTGAAGAACTGGCGTTTCTCGCTGCTGCTGGGGCTCAACACGCTGTTCGTGGCATTGATGGACCATCCGGATTTCAAGACCCTGGATTTTTCCAATCTCAAGGTCACCAACTCGGGTGGCACGGCGCTGATCAAGGCCACCGCCGAGCGTTGGGAGCAGATCACCGGTTGCGGCATCACCGAAGGTTATGGCCTGACCGAAACCTCGCCAGTGGCCAGTGCCAATCCTTATGGCGGCAAGTCCCGGTTGGGCACGGTGGGGATGCCGGTGCCGGGCACGCTGATGAAAGTGATCAACGACGATGGCGTCGAGCAGCCCCTGGGCGAGCGCGGCGAGCTGTGCATCAAGGGCCCGCAGATCATGAAAGGCTACTGGAACAAGCCTGAGGCCACGGCCGAAGTGCTGGACCACGAGGGCTGGTTCAAGTCCGGCGATATCGCAGTGATTGACCCGGACGGTTTCGTGCGGATCGTCGACCGCAAGAAGGACATGATCATCGTCTCGGGTTTCAATGTGTACCCCAACGAGATCGAAGACGTGGTGATGGCCCATCCCAAGGTGGCCAACTGCGCAGTGATCGGCGTGCCGGACGAACGTTCGGGGGAGGCGGTGAAGCTGTTCGTGGTGGCGCGGGAAACCGGCGTCAGCCTTGAAGAGCTCAAGGCCTACTGCAAGGAGAACTTCACCGGCTACAAGATTCCCAAGCACATCGTGCTGCGGGAGTCGTTGCCGATGACCCCGGTTGGCAAGATTTTGCGGCGGGAGTTGCGGGATATCGCCTGAGGCCAGAGAAGTCCAGTAGAAACCCCTGTGGGAGCGAGCTTGCTCGCGATGGCGGTGTATCAGCTAAATAAGATTCAGCTGGTCCACCGCTATCGCGAGCAAGCTCGCTCCCACAGTTTTTTTGGGTATTCAGGGCGATTCAGATGAGGCTTAGAATTTTTACTCTAAAAGTGACCATAAAATATTCATGAGTCATGTTTGTGACTGTGGGGGCTGCTTTTGGCTCTAGGCGGCCCTCGGCAAAGCTGCTACTCTCGGCGCGCTTTTGTGACTTCTCGGCCTTGATTCAAGCCAGATTCACCAATAAACACACACCAATAATAATCGCATCAAATGCGGTGAGAATTCGCGTTGCTGAGGAGTGGGCTTCCATGATTGAAGACTTTTGGAAGGATAAGTACCCAGCTGGGATTGCTGCCGACATCAATCCAGACGAGTATCCGAATATTCAGGCGGTGTTGAAGCAGTCCTGCCAACGCTTTGCCAACAAGCCGGCATTCAGCAACCTCGGCAAGACGATCACCTACGGTGAGCTCTACGAGTTGTCCGGTGCCTTTGCCGCGTACCTGCAACAGCATACCGATTTACAGCCGGGCGATCGAATCGCCGTGCAACTGCCCAATGTTCTCCAGTACCCGGTGGCCGTGTTCGGTGCGATCCGCGCCGGGCTGATCGTGGTCAACACCAACCCGCTGTACACCGCGCGGGAAATGGAACACCAGTTCAATGACTCCGGGGCCAAGGCGCTGGTGTGCCTGGCGAACATGGCGCACCTGGCCGAGACCGTGGTACCCAAGACGGGCGTCAAGCACGTCATCGTCACCGAAGTTGCCGACTTGCTGCCGCCGCTCAAGCGCCTGTTGATCAACAGCGTGATCAAGTACGTCAAGAAGATGGTCCCGGCCTATCACTTGCCCAAGGCCATCAAGTTCAACGACGTGCTGAGCAAAGGTCACGGCCAGCCCGTGAGCGAAGCCAACCCCACCAGCGACGATGTCGCCGTGCTGCAATACACCGGCGGCACCACCGGCGTGGCCAAGGGCGCGATGCTCACCCACCGCAACCTGGTGGCAAACATGTTGCAGTGCAAGGCGCTGATGGGCTCCAACCTCAATGAAGGTTGCGAGGTCCTGATCACGCCGCTGCCGCTGTACCACATCTACGCCTTCACCTTTCATTGCATGGCGATGATGCTGATCGGCAACCACAACATCCTGATCAGCAACCCGCGCGACCTGCCGGCGATGGTCAAGGAGCTGTCGAAGTGGAAGTTCAGCGGTTTCGTCGGCCTCAATACCCTGTTCGTGGCCCTGTGCAACAACGAAGCCTTCCGCAAGCTGGATTTCTCGGCCCTGAAAGTCACCCTGTCTGGCGGCATGGCCCTGCAACTGGCAGCGGCTGAGCGTTGGAAGGCGGTGACCGGTTGCCCGATCTGCGAAGGCTACGGCATGACCGAGACCAGCCCGGTGGCCACGGTCAACCCGATCCAGAAGATCCAGATCGGCACCATTGGCATTCCGGTGCCGTCGACGCTGTGCAAGGTGATCAATGACGCGGGCGTCGAACAGCCATTGGGCGAAATCGGCGAATTGTGTGTGAAAGGTCCGCAGGTCATGAAGGGTTACTGGCAGCGCCAGGACGCCACCGACGAGATCCTCGATAGCGAAGGCTGGCTCAAGACCGGTGACATTGCGCTGATTCAGCCGGACGGCTACATGCGCATCGTCGATCGCAAGAAAGACATGATCCTGATCTCCGGTTTCAACGTTTACCCCAACGAACTGGAAGATGTGCTGGCAACCCTGCCGGGCGTGCTGCAATGCGCGGCCATTGGCATTCCGGACGAGAAGTCTGGCGAGGCGATCAAGATCTTCATCGTTGCACGGCCGGGTGTCACGTTGACCAAGGAACAGGTGATGGAACACATGCGTGCCAACGTCACCGGATACAAAGTGCCCAAGGCCGTGGAGTTCCGTGATGCCTTGCCGACGACCAACGTGGGCAAGATCCTGCGACGCGAGTTGCGCGATGAAGAGCTCAGGAAGTTGGGGCTGAAAAAGTAAGCGTGTTGCCAACAAGACGTCCTGCAAATATGGCTAATGCCAGTCAGTCAAGCTGACTGGCATTAGCCATTCAGAGCCGGTTTTTACATCCCCCCTCCGTCGACGACGTGGCTGGCCGGCTCCTTCCTTCACGGTACCTGGAGCGCTCGCGATCAGGCCGGCCAGATCTTGGCTCGGGCCGGCTGGCTGTCGAGAGGGTATTTGTAGTCCTTGGTGTCCGATGCCTCGATGTTGAAGTGCTTCAACGCAGCGGCGACCCATGTTGCAGAGAGGTCGTGATTGGCGAACTTCTCTTTGCTGCAGTAAGTGGTGCGGGTCGATTTCTGCAGGAACGACTGATATCCCTTAGGCATTTCAATACTCCTTTCAAATAGGGGGTTAGAGCACACGACTGACGTTACTTGGCGACCAGCGCAGTTCCGTGTCACGACCACGGTACGACGCCACTCTCACGCGCCGATCTCCAAAGGCACGCAGGTCCCAATTCGGCTGATAGGACAGGCACAAAATAAAGGGGTAGCGCAGGTCCCACAGGTTGATGTCGAGATTGGGCGCGAAGGGCCGCAGCACCGCTTCCTTCTCCTGGGCCGCGCCACCGCTGTCCCATTGCAGAACGCCGCAGGTCTGGGCGTTGATCAGGTAGAAGGGGTGCATGCCGTATTTTGGCCCCGCCGGCTGCGCGTACCACAGGGCCTTGGCGGCATCGCCCGCGCTATCGTCTTCCAGGGTGACGCGCTCCGGGACATGGGGGTCGACGGCGATCTGCCATGTGTTCCAATGCTGGCTGCGGAACTTCAGGAAGGGGATGGCTTCTCCCTTGAAGATGTCGTTGCAAGTGAACTTCGCCGTACCGTCTTCAGTGGTGTAGAGGTCGGCGAAGATCTCAAGCTCTGGCCGCAGAGTTCGCTCCGGATCGCCGAAGCCGATCACGTAGGCATCCCCACCCTTGTCACGGGAGGTGCTGCTGCCGTAGCCGATCAGCCCATAGCTGACGCCGGCATAGGGACACGGCACGCAGCGAAGGGAGTCATCGCGCCAGCGATGCAGTGTCGCCTCCGAGCCGCCGCATTTATTTTTCAGGAAAGCGATGATGTGATCCGGCGGGCTATAGCGGCTTTCCCGCGGCCAGCATTCCGTCGCTAGCAGTATGATGGCGTGCTCAAGCCCCATGGACTCGATACCGGACTTGAACACACTCCAGAACTGGTTGATGTCGGACATGGCGCTACCGATGGCGGGGGCCGCGAAATACTCTTCCCGTCCCTGCAACGTTTTGCGATCAACCACGCGCACTTTGATACCGGGCGTGCCGACGGCACCGGCCTCCAGCTCTCGCCGTGTCATGTTGCCGACGGTCAGGCTGCTATAGCCCCAGGTCGAATGGACGCTCAGATAGCGGCCCATATAGTGATCCAAGGCCTTCTGTGCCGCCATGCGCCGCTCGTCGTCGGCAATGAAGGCGTGAACAGGCTTGAATTCCCGCCCGACGACAACCGGTTTTTTCCCGACGGAAGCGATCCATTTGTTCGTCTTGTCGTCATACTTCTTCGGCTTCGTGAAGATGACGCCGGAGAAGATGTCATTGTCGCCGCCCTCAGTGGTGACCGAGGCGTCGCGGCTCTCCATGTATTGCTTGCGCTCGATCGTATCATCGATCGAACCGTCGGCCGTGAAGAAGATGCCGTACTCGGCCTCCAGTTCGACCTTGATCTTTTCGAGTTCCGTCACTTTGGATTTCTGTACCAGGGCCTGGAAGTACAGATTTCCGCCCAGCGTGATCGAAGTCACTACGTCGGTCCCGAACATGTCGAAGAACCTATAGAATTTATTCGCCTGCTCGTGGCTGAACGTCATCGGCAGACGGGCGACTTCTTCGATGAACTTGGGCGAGAGCGCTGCGGTCGAGACCGCATCGAGCTTCGCGCCGCCGAAGACGAGGCGCAGGATGCGCACGGCGGCCGTGTTGTCTTGATGGGAGGTATATTTCTTTTCAAAGTTGAGGTGGAATTCGGCCGAGAATTCACCGTAGCTGGCAGTCGAATTGAATTCGGCCTTTGTTGTGTGGCGATAGTCCAGAATCGATCTGAAGAACGACGAGTAATCTTCGCGTCGTGTATCTGCATGACGATTGATGCCGGCGCCGGATGCCGGGTCAAATACGCGTTCATCCGGGGCACGGGCTGCGCTGAGGCGGTTTCGACCATAGCCTAGATCGCCGTTGAGCATATTGGAATCCTCGGCTTTGATGACACTTGCCATGTCCGTTTCGTCATTCATGGTTTGCTCCTGCCCAATAATTGGTTAATAGAAAATTGCGTTATGCAGTTTGGCCTTGGCCTTATCGGGTAGAGCCAATATG
This sequence comes from Pseudomonas sp. Lb2C2, assembly GCF_052112205.1. Lineage (NCBI taxonomy): Bacteria > Pseudomonadati > Pseudomonadota > Gammaproteobacteria > Pseudomonadales > Pseudomonadaceae > Pseudomonas > Pseudomonas sp. Lb2C2. Next base: position 648,135 of record NZ_JAUTYW010000002.1, read on the forward strand.
GGGCGGCGGCGCTCATGGCGACAGGCCACGGCGGTATCAGCTCGGTATCAGTTCGGTATCAGTCTCAACGATGAGAAATGAGCGAGCCGCCGCTCTGCGCCGCCGAGGCGAGAACCGCGTCGCTGGGAAGGGTTGTTCAAGGGCCTGCTCGAGGTGGGGCAGTTCCAGTGCCCAGGCGAGACGCATAAAAAAATCCGATGCCTGTTCAGGCATCGGATTTTGATTTCTTGCGGTCAAAGGTCTGCGATAGGGGTTAACGGATCGGCATTAGTCAGTGCGGGGATTTTGCTTGGGTTGATCGCGACAACAGCTCCCCCACTGCAGTTAGCTTGGGATTACAACCTGAACTGCGCAAAATCCAGATGGGTGCCACCTGGCCGCATGTCCTGCAGGTAGGAATCCTTGTCGGCGCTCAGTTCCAGGCTCAGGGCTGCCTTGCGCTTGCCCTGGTTGCGCACTTCCAGGCCTTCCATCTTCTCGCGCAGGAACACGGTCGGCACCTTCAGGTGCAGCAGCTCATCGGTGGCTGGCGTGTGCAGCAGCAGGTGGATCCATTCGTATTGACCGATGGCCAGGCGCGCCACCGGGATATTGAACCAGAAGATGTTGCGGTTGCGGTTCAATTCGCTGAAGTGGCAGTTGTTGACGCCCAGTACGGCGCCGCCCAGTTCCTGGTTTCTGCGGGCGATGGCCTGCTTTTTATCGAGTTTCATAACGTTCCTACGGGGTTGGAGCTTCAGGCCGCAGCCTGAATACGTGGGGCATTCTCGGTGGTTGCCGGGCAAACATAAAGCCCCGCCTGTAGGAACAATGAAACTTGGTTCGGCAATCGTCGGTCAATTCAGCGTCGGGCATGAAAGACGAAATTGATCCAAGGTCGCCAAACAGGCTACTTTGTTGTGATAACGGCCCTTGAGTCGCCAAGCGACCCCCCCCCTTTTTTGCGGCGAAAGGAGACGCACATGATGTTCCCGGCCTTGAAAGGCTTACCCTTGCATCGTGTGATGATGCGCACCGTGACCGAGTTTCTCGACGACGAGATGTCGACCTACGCCTCGGCATTGGCTTACCAAATGCTGTTTTCGCTGTTTCCTTTCATTCTCTTTTTGATCGCATTGATCGGCTTCCTGCACCTGCCGGACTTCTTCTCCTGGCTGCGCCTGCAATCGGAGCTGGTGTTGCCGCCCCAGGCCCTGGAGCAGGTCAACCCGGTGATCGACCAGCTCCAGCAATCCAAGGGCGGGTTGTTGTCGGTGGGTATCGTCATTGCCTTGTGGACCGCCTCGGCGGGCGTGCGGCTGATGATGAGCGCGATGAACGCTGCCTACGACGTAGTGGAAGGCCGCCCGGCCTGGAAGCGTTTTCCGCTGTCGATCTTCTACACGGTCGGCATCGCCGGCATGCTGCTGGCCGCTGCGGCGCTGATGGTGCTCGGGCCGCAGGTGATGGGCTGGATTGCGGCCCAGGTCGGCTTGGAGGAGTTCATCGTCACGCTCTGGACGATCGTGCGCTGGCCGGTGATCGTGATCTTGCTGATGGTGGCCGTGGCGCTGATCTATTACGTGATGCCCGACGTCAAGCAGGAGTTTCGCTTCATCACGCCGGGGTCGGTGCTGGCAGTGGTGGTGTGGATCATCGCCTCCCTGGGCTTCGCGTTTTACGTCAAGACCTTTGCCAACTACAACGCCATGTATGGCAGCATCGGTGCGATCATCGTGTTGTTGCTGTATTTCTATATTTCTTCGGCGGTGCTGTTGCTCGGTGCGGAGATGAATGCGGTGATCGAGCACATGTCCGCCGAGGGCAAGAACCCGGGCGAAAAGAGCGCGGGCGAGCACGAAAAGCAGCATGTGTCGGGCCTGGGCCGCGACCATTCCATCCCTCATCCCCACCCTGACGAAGCTCGACCATGATCCGTGAAATCCTGAAAATGGGCGACGAACGCCTGCTGCGCATCGCCCCGCCGGTGCCCGCCGACATGTTCGACAGCCCAGCGTTGTGGCAATTGATCGACGACATGTTCCAGACCATGGAAAGCGTCGGCGGTGTCGGCCTGGCGGCGCCGCAGATCGGTGTGGACCTGCAACTGGTGATCTTTGGCTTCGAGCACAGCGAGCGCTACCCCGACGCCGAAGCGGTGCCCCAGACCATCCTGATCAACCCGCTGATCACCCCGCTGGGCCCGCAGATGGAAGAGGGTTTCGAAGGTTGCCTGTCAGTGCCGGGCTTGCGCGGTGCGGTCGAGCGCTACCAGGACATCCGCTACGAAGGCTTCGATCCCAAGGGCGAGCCGATCGTGCGTTACGCGTCGGGCTTTCATGCGCGGGTGGTGCAGCATGAATGCGATCACCTGATCGGGCGCTTGTACCCGTCGCGCATCAGTGATTTCAGCAAGTTCGGGTTTGCCGAAGTGATGTTCCCGGACCTGGACCCCGCGGCTGACGATTGATCCCCCACCCCGAACCCTGTGGGAGCGAGCTTGCTCGCTCCCACAGTGGGCTGTGTTGATCTTTAGGGCTTTGAGGGTTCCAACCCCATCGCAATCATCGGCTTGCTCCGCGCATACCGGCTCAGGCGTTCGGCCATCGCATAGGGCAGTTCGGGGCCGAAGCTGAAACCACGCCGCTCATAAAAACCACGCAAGTCCGGGTGGCAGAACAGCCACACCGGCTCGTTCACGCCGTTCACCGCCTCGGCGATCAACCGCCCTGCAACGCCCTGTACGCGGTACGCCGGGTCGACGAACAACCCCGTCAACCAATGCCCGCCCGACACCGGTCGCAGGCATAGGGCGGCGACGATCTCATCGCGCCACGCCACCCAAAGCTGCGCATCACGCACGGCTTTCATCGAGGATTGGTGGGCGCGATAAAACTTGTTCATCAACGGCCAAAGCGATTCTTCGAGCACTGCGTAATGGATTTCGGGCATGGCAGGGTCGTGGGCGATAAGGGGAGGGCGATTATAAAAGAACGCAGGTGCGGCGATAGGTGTATACCTGACTTCACATCCCGTATGAGTGGAGTACGTATCATGGCCAAAGGCATGGATTCAAAAAAAGCGGCAAAGAAAAAACCGGCGAAGACTGCCGATGAAAAGCGCGCCGACAAAAAAACCAAGAAGGTGAACCTGTTCGGTCATTGAACCGATACTGCCTCGGTTGGCCTCAGGTTTGAGCTGGGGCGCTAACCCCAGCTCAAACGCTGCGCAATGTGCCGAGGCTTAAAGCGAGGCGAGAAACATGTCCGTGGCCGAGGCTTTGTCGTCGGTGCGGCTCTGCTGGGCCTTTTCCACTTGTGCAATCGCCGACTTGTCCTGCATGCGCTGGGCAATCTCCTGGCTGACCGCCATCTGCTTCTGGGGCGGCATCGCCTCGAACTCTTCCTCAGTAATGCCCATCTCTTCGAGAATGCTGTCGCGCAGGCGCTCTTCGGGCGTCTTGCTCATGTAGTCCTTGAATTCTGCTGTCGCAGAACCACCCAGTGTCGTGGTTTCTTCGGCCGCTGGTGAAGCCACGGTCTGCAAGTGCACACGGGTCTTGGCGAACGCCTCGTCCACCTTGTCGCTGATGGCGGTGGCGGCGTTGACCTGTTGCGTGGCTTGTTGGGTGAAGGAATCCTGGACCTGGGTACTGCCCTGGCTGGCCTGGGCCTGGACGTTATCGCGCAAGGCCTGCAACACGGCGCTTTGCAGGCCGCTGGCGGCTTCGGCGGTGGGATCCTCCCCCGGGCGTTTGAGCGGCAAGACCATCGCTTGCTGTTTGGCACTGACCAACATGATGAACACCTGTGGGTAATGGCTGAGCGATGGGCAGGAGCAATTCCCATGCCGTCGCCGCAAGGCCCCGTATTCCAACGCGATGGGCTGGCGCGTGGCGAGCGGGGCGGCCAATCCTTGCCGTTCGTCGGCATGGATCGACCGCATCGTGCCGGGCTCAGGTGCTTTCGCGAACCTTGAGCTCAAAGCCCATGTCCACCACTGGCTGCGCGATGCGGTTGCCAGCCATCAACGTCAGCATTTGCTCGGCGGCGCGACGGCCGATGGCTTCCCTTGGCGTGCTGATGCTGCTCAGGCGCGGCACCATGTGGGCCGAGGCGGGCAGGTCGTTGAAGCCCAGGACCGAGACCCGCTCGGGAATCTTGATGCCGCAGCGAAGGGCCTCGAACAGGGCACCGTGGGCCAGGTCGTCGTTGCCGAAGAAGATCGCATCGACGTCCGGGTGGCTGTCCAGCATTTGCAGGAACAATTCGCCGCCCAGGCCGACCGATGACGGGCGAGGGGTCAGCAGCTCCAGGTCCGGGTCATACAGGCCGGCTTTCTGCAGGGCGCGTCGAAAGCCTTCGCCACGCAGCAGGGTGCGTTGGTCCAATTGCGCGCCGATATAGGCCAGGCGCTTGCGGCCCTTGGAAATCAAGTGCTCGGCCGCCGTTTCGCCGGCCTTGAGCTGGGAAAAGCCGACGCAGTTGAGCCCCGCGCCGGGGTCCAGTTCCATCATGTACACGCAGGGAATGTTGCTGGCCTCGATCATGCGCCGGGCGCTTTCGGTGCGGTCGAAACCGGTCAGCAGCAAACCGCGCGGCTGATAGGCCATGTAGTTGCGCAGCAGGTCTTCTTCTTCGTCCCGGGAGTAGTGGTAGTTGCCGATCACCACTTCGAAGCCCTTGGGCCGCAGCACCCGATGAATGGCTTCCAGGGTGTCGATGAACAACAGGTTGGACAACGACGGCACCAGCACCACCACCGAATGGCTCTGGGCCGAAGCCAGGGCGCGGGCGGCGGGGTTGACGACGTAGTTGAGCTCCACGGCGGCCTGGCGGACTTTTTCCACCAGTTCCGAGGCAACGGTGCTGACGCCGCGCAGGGCACGGGAGGCCGTGATTGGGCTGACACCGGCCAGGCGTGCGACTTCATTGAGCGTGGGGCGACCAGTGGTGCGAGTATTCTTATCGTTTTTAGGGACGGTCATCAGGGCGGCTTGCCAAACAAAAATCAAGGTACTAAGGTAGCGCTGTCTCGACGCCGCTGCAAATGCGTGAATGGGGGTTGCCTGATCTCCCATCCGTTGGCGTCCTGAACGAACATGCTGCAACCACAAAAATGACAAGAAGGCGTCGGCAACTTCTGCTTTTGCTGCGGTGTCATAACTGGCAAAGGTAGCGCTGTCTGCGCGCTGAGGTGTTACATGAACAATCCCATCACCGCCCTGGTCATCATGGGCGTTGCCGGTTGCGGCAAAACTTGCGTCAGCCAGGCCTTGTGCCAATTGAGCGGCGCCACCGCCATCGAAGGCGACACGTTCCACCCCGCGGCCAACATCCAGAAGATGAGCGCCGGTATTCCCTTGAACGACGACGACCGTGCCGGCTGGCTCGACAGCCTGTGCGACGAGTTGCGCCGTGTCGACGCCACGGGCGAGCGCCCGGTGCTGACCTGCTCGGCCCTCAAGCACAGTTATCGCGAGCGTCTGCGCAGTGCCTTGCCCGGCCTGGGCTTCGTATTCCTTGAATTGACCCCCGAAGTGGCCGCCGACCGCGTTTCCCATCGTCCCGGTCATTTCATGCCGTCGACCTTGATCGACAGCCAGTTTGCCACCCTTCAATCCCCTGTCGGCGAGCCCCTGACCCTGGCTCTGGACGCGTCCAGCCACAGCGTTGAGGAGTTGGCGCATCAGGCTTACGTCTGGTGGCTGGACCATGGTTTGAAGCTTGCCGGCTGAGTTTCAAAAAATTTGCGTCAGAAAGATAGCGCTACCCCGACGGCTAACCAATAACTGCTTCAATAACAACAACAAATCAGGAGACACCTCCCATGTTCGGCATGTCCCACGAGACGTTCCTGCTGCTTGATGCAGTGGTCACGGTGATCGGACTCATCATCCTCATCACCAAGTTCAAATTCCACCCGTTCATTGCCCTGACCATCGCCGCCGCGTTCCTCGGCCTGACGTCGGGCATGCCGGCCGGCACCATCATCAAGGCGTTCCAGGACGGCTTCGGTGGCGTGCTGGGCTTTGTCGGCATCATCCTGGCGCTGGGCACGATGCTCGGCAAAATGATGGCCGAGTCGGGCGGGGCCGATCAGATCGCCCAGACCCTGATCCGCGCCTTCGGCAAGGACAAGGTGCAGTGGGCCATGATGTTCGCCGCGTTCCTGGTGGGCATCCCGCTGTTCTTCGAAATCGGCTTCGTGTTGCTGATCCCGCTGGTGTTCATCGTTGCGCGCCGTACCGGCGTGTCGATCATCAAGATCGGTATCCCGCTGCTGGCCGGCCTTTCCGCAGTCCACGGCCTGGTGCCGCCGCACCCGGGGCCGCTGCTGGCGATCGGCATATTTGGCGCTGACATCGGCAAGACCATTCTCTACGGCCTGATCGTGGCGCTGCCAACGGCCATCATTGCCGGACCGATCTTCGGTACGTTCATTGCCAAGCACATCCCCGGCCATCCGAACCAGGAACTGGTGGATCAACTGGCCCGCGAGACGAACGCCGCCGAGCTGCCAAGCTTCAGCATCACCCTGATCACCGTACTGTCGCCGGTGTTCCTGATGCTGCTCAAGACCTTTGCTGACGTAGCGCTGCCGGACGGCAACCTCTTCCGCGTCTGGATGGACATGATCGGTCACCCGATCTCGGCCTTGCTGCTGGCGTTGCTGCTGTCGCTGTACACCTTCGGCTACAAGCAGGGCATCGGCTCCAGCCAGATGCTCAAATGGCTGGACGCAAGCCTGGCGCCGACTGCCGCGATCATTCTGATCATCGGTGCCGGTGGCGGCTTCAAGCAGATGCTGGTGACCAGCGGCGTGGGCGATGTGATCGGCCACATGGCGGTCAGCGCGCAAATCTCGCCGATCCTGCTGGCCTGGCTGGTGGCGGCAGTGATTCGGATTGCGACGGGTTCGGCGACGGTGGCAACCATTACCGGTGCCGGGATCGTGGTGCCGGTGGTGGGGATGATGCCGGGTGTGAACCGTGAGCTGCTGGTGCTGGCGACCGGTGCCGGCTCGTTGATCCTGTCCCACGTCAACGACGCGGGCTTCTGGCTGGTCAAGCAGTACTTCAACATGACCGTGGCCGAAACCTTCAAGACCTGGACCGCGATGGAAACCATCCTGTCCGTGGTGGGGTTGATCTTTATCCTGCTGTTGTCGCTGGTGGTCTGAACCAGAGCAATACCCAACTGTGAGAGCGAGCTTGCTCGCGATGGCGGTGTAACAGTCGACAGAGATGCTGACTGTTATGTCGCTATCGCGAGCAAGCTCGCTCCCACACTGGTTTCGGGTGATCAACAGATCCAGGGTGGGAGCAAACTCCCACCGTTGTTTTTGCGTCAGGCGCCAGGTTTGTTTACCAAGCCATCGGCCCGAAACATCCCTCGGATCCCGCGCACAGCCTGGCGAATCCGATCCTGGTTTTCGATCAGCGCGAAGCGCACGTGATCATCCCCATATTCCCCGAACCCCACCCCCGGCGAGACGCAGACCTTGGCTTCGGCCAACAGCTTCTTGGCAAACTCCAGTGAGCCCAGGTGGGCATAGGCCTCGGGAATCTTGGCCCAGACGTACATCGACGCCTTGGGGTTTTCCACCATCCAGCCCAGCTCATGCAGGCCCTTGACCAATACGTTGCGGCGCTGGCGGTACTGCTCGGCGATGTCGCGTACGCATTGCTGGTCGCCTTCGAGGGCGGCGATGGCGGCCACTTGCAGCGGGGTGAAAGTGCCGTAGTCGTGGTAGCTCTTGATCCGCGCCAGAGCGTTGACCAGTTCCGGGTTGCCCACCATGAAACCGATGCGCCAGCCGGCCATGTTGTAGCTCTTGGACAGGGTGAAGAACTCCACCGCGATGTCTTTCGCGCCGGGCACTTGCATGATCGACGGGGCTTTCCAGCCGTCGTAGACGATGTCGGCGTAGGCCAGGTCGTGGATCACCAGCACGTCGTACTGCTTGGCCAGGGCGATGACCCGTTCGAAGAAATCCAGCTCCACGCACTGGGCTGTGGGGTTGGAGGGAAAACCGAGGATCATCATCTTCGGCTTGGGAATCGAGCCGCGAATGGCCCGCTCCAGTTCAGCGAAGAAATCCACGCCCGGCACCAGCGGTACCGAACGCACCTGGGCGCCGGCGATCACCGCACCGTAGATGTGGATCGGATAGCTGGGGTTGGGCACCAGCACCGTGTCGCCCTGGTCCAGGGTCGCCAGCATCAGGTGAGCCAGGCCTTCCTTGGAACCGATGGTGACAATGGCTTCGGTTTCCGGGTCGATGTCCACCTCGTAGCGGTCCTTGTACCAGCGCGAAATGGCACGGCGCAGGCGCGGGATGCCTTTGGAGGTGGAATAGCCGTGGGTGTCTTCCCGCTGGGCGACGGTGACCAGCTTTTCCACGATGTGTGGGGGCGTGGCGCCGTCGGGGTTACCCATGCTCAAGTCGATGATGTCTTCGCCGCGCCGACGCGCAGCCATCTTCAGCTCGGCAGTGATATTGAATACGTAAGGGGGGAGTCGATCGATGCGCGCAAAGCGGCGCGGCGAACCTTGTTCGGCCATTGTTGCCTCGAGATACGTGAGCGCCCGGAACCGTCCGAGCGACGTTGGCCACTGCGGTGGCCTGCGGCGCAAGATAATCGGGCGGATGTCGGATTGTCCAGTAGCGGCGCGCAACTATTTTCGACGACACTGTCGACCTCGCCACGCAGCCATCAACGCCGGCTGCGGGCAGTTGAATTCGCTGTAGCCCAATCGAACGGAATGAATGATGGAATTTTCCAGCGGTTTCCTGCTGAGTCTCTCCCTGTGCCTGGACATAGGCGTGGCCAATATCGCGATGATCACCCTGGCGATGCAGCGCGGTTACTTCCAGGGTTTCGCCCTGGGCCTGGGCACCTGTGTAGGCGATCTGGTCTATGCCGTACTGGCCCTGGCCGGCATGACCGTGCTGCTGCAATACGAAGCGGTGCGCTGGGTGCTGTGGCTCGGTGGCTCGGTGCTGTTGCTGTATTTCGCGGCGAAGATGATCCATTCGGCGATCTATCACAGCGCCGTGCTGGCCGAGGCCGGCGAGGTGCAGGGCAACTCCTCGCGCCAGGAGTTCTTTCGCGGGATTTTCCTGGCCATGTCATCGCCCAGTGCCATCCTCTGGTTCGCAGCGGTGGGCGGCACACTGATCGCGCGTTCGGGTGGTGGCACCTTGCTCAGCTCGGCGCTGTTCCTCAGTGGTTTTCTCTGCGCCGGGTTGTTGTGGTGCGCGGCCCTGTGCCTGGCGGCAACCCAGGGCGGCAAATTGTTGGGGGATAAACTGCTGCGTTACTCCTATTGGGCATCCGCCGCGATCTTCTGCTATTTCGCGGTGTACGTGATTGTTTCTGGCTACAACGAGTTTGTAGGGAAGACCCTCGCCAGCGCCCTGCCAGGCATCTGACAAGCGAAACGATCCTGGCAATCACGGTTTGGCTTCTATACTGCCAAACCCGACTTCACGTTTTGCTGGAGTGTTGCCGCATGGAAAAGCCCAAACGCGATTACACAGCTCAACCACGCTTTGAACAGGGACGTTTTCAGCTTATCGCCGGCTTTGGTGCTCGGTTCACCCAGGACACCGCCCAAGACATCCCTTTGCTCTGGGAAAAGTTCCTGCCCTGGCTCGGCAAGGTGCCAGGGCAGAAAGATGAAGTGACCTACGGCGTGTGTTGCAACCCGGACGGGAAGGGTGGGTTCGAATACATTGCCGGCGTGGAAATCAGCCGGCTCGACGATCTGCCGGAACAATACCGCTGGATCGAAATCCAGCCTGGGTATTACGCCGTCTTCGAACACAAGGGGCCGTTGAAACAACTGCCGGACACGTTCCAATACATCTGGAACGAGTGGCTGCCGCATTCCGGTCACACAGCGGCGCAATTGCCGGAGTTCGAGCGCTACAGCGAGGACTTCAACCCCAGGACCGGCGAAGGCACCCTGGAGATCTGGATCCCGCTCAGGCCGAGTTGATCGTCGCTACTTCAGTACAGGCTGGCCTGCACCCGCGCAGGTGCTTCACGGTCATAAGTCTCGGCATCGAACTGCCCATCATTCAAGCGCTTGTGGATCGCTCCGGCGCTGGGCAGGGCCGAGCGCTCGAGTTGGCGAGCTGGATTCCACAGGTCTGAGCGCACGATGGCTTTGGAACAATGGAAAAACGCCGCTTCGACCGTCACCAGCAGCACCGTGCGAGCCGGCTTGCCGTTGACTGCAAAACGCTCCAGCAGTGCGGGGTCGGCGCTGATCCGGGCGGTACCGTTGACCCGCAAGGTTTCGCCAATCCCGGGGATGAGGAACAGCAGCGATACCCGCGGATCGTGCAGGACGTTGCGCAGGGTGTCGATGCGGTTGTTGCCGGGGCGGTCTGGCAAGGCCAGGGTGCGTTCGTCGAGGACCTGCACGAAACCCGGCACATCGCCCCGGGGCGAGCTATCGAGGCCGTCGGGTCCTGCCGAACCGATGACCACCAGGGGCGAGGCCCGGACCATCGCCTGGTAATCCTCGTTCAGGAAGGGGATCTGTTTGCGCACTGCCCGTTCGTGGGGCAGGCCATAAAGCGCTTCCAGCTGTTCAATCGACGTCAACATCATCCATTCATCCTGAGTCTATGGGTCAAGGTCCATCAGAACGCCAACCCCATTCGCCGCTCGTAACCGATGCGGCCCTTGTAGGCTTCGCCACTGTCGACCCAACCCAGCCGGGTGTACAGGCCGATGGCCGAGTCGTTATCGGCGTCGACCGAGAGCTCCAGCCCGCGGATTTCCGGCCAGGCGGCTAGCGCCACGGCGGGCAGCGCCCGCAGGCAGGCCTTGCCATAACCTTTGCCCTGGACCCGGTGGTCGACTTGCAGGGCATGCAGGGTGGCGCTGTGTTCATTGGCCCAGGCGGGCAGTACCGGCGGGCGCTTGAGCAGCAGGAACGCCACCGGCACCTCCTCGGCCAATAACGCAAACCCTTTGACCCCGGGGCCGGGCCTGGACAGCAGCATGTGCAGGGCACCGTGGATATCGCCAGCGAACTTGATCTGTTCGGGGTGGATTTCGATCGCGGTGACCTGTTCGCGTTGGAGCGGGGTCAGGTCTTCGTAGGGTACGAGCTGAGCGGTCACAAAAAACGTCCATTGTCTGCCAGCAGAATAGGGTTGGGATTCTAGCGTTTTTTTTTCTTTGAATTATTTTTGTTGGGTTGTCGATTCGCTGTTTCTCCAAACGACAAAGGGTGTCTTCAACAAAAAAACTGCGGAGAATTCACCATGAATACCCAAGTCACTGAAACCGAAATCCAGGCCCTGATCGACACCTATCGCCAAGCGGTCATGGCCAAGGACGTCGAAAAGGTCATGGCGCTCTATGACGAAGACATCGTCTCGTTCGATGCCATCCAGGCCTTGCAATTCAAGGGCAAGACCGCTTACCGGGCCCATTGGCAAGCCTGCATGGAGATGTGCCCCGGCCCGCACAAGTTCGACTTTCATCAGGTCAAGATTACCCCGGCCGAGAACATCGCCTTCGCCCACTGGCTGGCCTATTGCGGCGGCACCAACGAAAAAGGCGAGGAACAGGCCTGCTGGATGCGCGTGACGGCCTGCTATCAGCGTGTAGCCGGGCAGTGGCGGATCGTCCACGAACATTGGTCCGCACCGTTCGACCCAATGGCCGGTACGGCGCTGTTCGACCTGCAGCCCTGATCGTCGGTTTTTTTGCTGAGCGTCATTCTGCCGTCCATAGTTGATCAGTCCGATCACGGAGCCTTCCATGAAGTACCTATGCCTGGTGTATAGCAACGAACACACGCTGCACAACTCGCCCGACAGTCCGGAGGACGCCGAGTGCATGGCCTATGCCGAATCGATCCAGGGCAGTGGGCGGATGCTGGCCGCCGAGGCCCTGGAGTCGGTGCAGACCGCCACCACGGTACGCATGCGCGGCGGCAAGCTGTCGATCACCGACGGTCCGTTCGCCGAAACCAAGGAGCAACTGGCGGGCTTCTACCTGATCGATGCCAAGGACCTCAACGAAGCCATCCAGGTCGCCGGCAATATTCCGGCGGCCCGGGTCGGCTGCGTCGAAGTGCGACCGGTACGCCAACTGAACCCCTGAACAACAAATACAAACAGGACTTCATTCATGAACCTTGCAGCTGTCCCTTATGGGTTATCCATCAGCCGAATGATCGACGCCCGGCGCCAGAAGATTTTCCGCGCCCGGAGCGAGCCGGCCTTACGGGGCCAAGGGTGGGGCCCCCAAGGCATGCCCGACTGATGTCGGTCGAAGCGGTCAAGGCGCGGGTCGAGCAGGTTTATCGGCAAGACTCGCGGCGGATCCTGGCGACGTTGATTCGCCTGCTGGGGGATTTCGACCTCGCCGAAGAAGCTTTGCACGAGGCCTTCTTCATTGCGGTCGAGCGCTGGCAGCGCGACGGGGTGCCGGACAACCCGCGGTCCTGGCTGGTATCTGCCGGGCGTTTCAAGGCCATCGACAGTTTGCGCCGGCGTGCACGTTTCGCCGCGTCCCGGCCGATGTTGATCGCCCAGCTCGAAGCGCTGGAGCAGGGCCAGTGGAGTGACGAAGACGTGGAAGACGATCGCCTGCGGCTGATTTTCACCTGTTGCCACCCGGCCCTGGCGGCGGATGCGCAGGTGCCCCTGACGCTGCGGGAAGTCTGCGACCTGACCACCGAGCAAATCGCCCGGGCTTTCCTCGCCGCCCCGGCGGCGATTGCCCAGCGTATCGTGCGGGCCAAGGCGAAAATCCGCGATGCCAGGATCCCCTACCAAGTGCCGTCCCGCGCGGAACTGCCGGAACGGCTGGACAGCGTGCTGCGGGTGATCTACCTGGTGTTCAACGAAGGTTATTCGGCCTCGATGGGCGCCGAGCTGACCCGCGAAGACCTGACGCGCGAAGCCATCCGCCTCGGGCGCCTGCTGATGGAGTTGCTGCCCGAGGCTGAGGTCATGGGGTTGCTGGCGTTGATGCTGTTGCACGAGTCCCGGCGCCCGGCGCGAACGTCATCGACCGGTGAACTGATCCTGCTGGATGAACAGGATCGATCTTTGTGGGACGCCGAGCTGATCACCGAGGGCTGCACGTTGGTGGAAGCTGCGCTGAAAACCCGGCGGTTCGGGCCGTACTGCCTGCAAGCGGCGATTGCGGCGGTGCATGCCGAAGCACCGACGGCGCAGGAGACCGACTGGCCGCAGATCGTCGGGCTTTATGATGTGCTGTTGCGGGCCGTGCCGTCACCGGTGATCGAACTCAACCGCGCCGCTGCCCTGGCCAAGCGCGACGGACCGGAAGTCGGCTTGCGCCTGGTCGAGGCGATCCTGGGGCGTGGGGAATTACTCGACTATCACCTGGCCTACTCGGCGCAGGCGGAGTTCTGTCGTCAACTGGGACGATTGGACGAGGCGAGGGCGGCGTATCGACGCGCGCTTGAGTTGACGCAGCAATTGCCGGAACGGCGGTTTATCGAAGGGCGGCTGGCGGGGTTGCAGTGATGACCACAAGCAGCACCCCCCCTGTGGGAGCGATGACTGATCACACATTTTCGAAACCCCAGAAACCACTGTGGGAGCGAGCTTGCTCGCGATAGCGGTAGACCAGCCAACATCAATGTTGACTGAAAGACCTCAATCGCGAGCAAGCTCGCTCCCACAGGTTTTGTGGCTTGGCTGGCTGCGTTAATCCGCTTCAGCCAGCCGGCATTGATCAGAACTCGTGATCAGCGCTGTCCGGGTTCAAGTCGCTGATGCCCAGTTTGCCCGCAGCCTGTTCGATCGAACCGGTCTGCTTGACCAGGGCGGCGATGGCGTCGCGCACGATCTGGTTGCCCGCGGTGTTGCCGGCGGCGATCAGTTGGTCGTAGTGCTCACCCTTGTTGGCGTGATCGACCATGACCTGGATCTTGGCCTCGGTGTCGGCCAGGTCGGCCTTGAGCGCGGTGTCCGCGGCCGGATCGGCCTTGGCGACCAGGGACGACAGGCTCGCGCCGGTCATCTTGGTGCCGTCTACGCGGGTGTATTCGCCCAGGTACACGTTACGCACGCCCTTGGCGTCGTAGAAGTGCGAGTTGTGGGTGTTGTCGCTGAAGCAATCCTGCTCGTCTTCTGGCGAGTTGGCTTCCAGGGACACCTTCATGCGCTCGCCCGCCAGTTCACCCAGGGACAAGCTGCCCATGCCGAACAGCATCTTGCGCAGGCCGCTTTCGCCTGGCTCGGCTTCCAGGGTGGCGCGGTAGTTGTCGGTCACGTTCGGCTTCCAGTTGCCGACCATCTCTTCCAGATCGTTGACCAGCAATTGGGTCACGGACTTGAGGTAGGCACGACGACGGTCGTTGTGGCCACCGGTGGCGCCGGTACCTTCCAGGTAGTCGGACGCCGGGCGGTTGCCGGCACCCGGGCCGGTGCCGTTGAGGTCCTGGCCCCACAGCAGGAATTCGATGGCGTGGTAGCCGGTGGCGACGTTGGCCTCGGAACCGCCCAGTTCGTTCAGGCCGGCGAGTTTTTCCGCAGTGATGTCTTTGACGTCGACCTTGTCTTCGCCGACCTGGACTTCGGTGTTGGCGATGATGTTGGCGGTGGCGCCCGGGTTACCCAAGGCGTGCTCGTAGGATTTGTCGACGTAGTCGATCAGGCCTTCGTCCAGCGGCCAGGCGTTCACTTGGCCTTCCCAGTCGTCGATGATGGTGTTGCCGAAGCGGAACACTTCGCTTTGCAGGTAAGGCACGCGTGCGGCAACCCAGGCAGCCTTGGCGGCTTTCAGGGTCTCGGCGTTCGGCTTGGCCAGGAACGCGTCGACGGCGGTTTGCAGGGTTTTCGCTGTGGATTCGGCATCGCTGTAGACGGCATAGACGATGTCGGCGTAGTGCGCGACAACGGCCTTGGCGGCAGCTTCGTCGACTTTGCCGGCAGCAGCAGGGGCGACCGGTGCCGCGGTGCTGGCGGCAGGCGTTGGCGCTTGCGGCGCGGCGGCCTTGTCTTTGCCTTCGCCGCAACCGGCGAGGGAAATAGCGATGGCCAGCAGACTGGCGGTAGCCAGGGGCATACGAATCATGGCGAACATCCTGCTTCGGTGATGGATGGGACAGGCGCGAGGGTGCGCAAAAACTGCGACATAATGCGAAAGATTTGCATTATGTGTAAAGGGTTATGGTTGTAAATATTTCTTATTTAATGATGTGGGTCGCTGCCTTTCGACAGCGCCTACAGGGGCTTGGCGCCCAGGAGAGAAATCAGATGATGGAAACCTTGCTGCGCTCGGCCTGCTTCAGGTAAGCGCCCAATTCCCGTGCCGGCAGCGGTTTGCTGTAGTAATACCCCTGACCTTCGTGGCAGCCCTCGGCGATGATGTAGGCTTCCTGCTCGACCGTCTCGACGCCCTCGGCAATGACCTGCATGCCCAGGCTCTTGCCCAACTGGATGATGGCCCGGACGATGGTTGCGTCGTCCTCGTCGTCGAGCAGGTCCTGGACGAAGCTCTTGTCGATCTTGATCTTGTCCAGCGGCAGGCTCTTGAGGTAGCTCAAGGACGAATAGCCGGTCCCGAAGTCATCGATGGCAATCAGCGCTCCGGAGCGGCGCAGGCTCAACAAATGCTGGGCTGCGGTGGTGATGTCTTCCATCAGGCCGGTCTCGGTGACTTCCAGTTCCAGGCTGCGCGGCGGCAGCCGGTACATTTGCAGGAGATTGTTCACCACCCGCGGCAGTTCGGCGTGGTGCAGTTGCACCGTCGACAGGTTGACTGCCATGCGCAGGTCGAGGAAGCCCTGGTCGTGCCATTCGCGCAGTTGCTTGCAAGCCTGGTCCAGCACCCACTCACCGATGGCGATAATGGTGCCGTTCTGCTCGGCCAGGGGAATGAACAGGTCCGGCGGCACCAGGCCGTGCTCGGGGTGGTGCCAGCGGATCAGGGCTTCGGTGCCCACCACTCGCAGGTCGCGGTAGCTGATCTGTGGCTGATACACCAGGCTGAACTGCTCGCGGGCCAGGGCCTCGCGCAAGTCTTTTTCCAGTTCACGACGGCGACGCATCTCGCTGTCGACGCTGGCAATGTAGAACTGGTAGCGATTGCGCGAGCGGCTCTTGGCCAGGGTCATGGTCTGCTCGGCTTTCTGCAACAGCTTCTCGGTACTGTCGCCATCCTCGGGGAAAAGGGTGATGCCGATGGTGGCCCGCAGGCGGATTTGCTGATCGTCGATGGCGAACGGCGCTTCCAGGTCATCAAGAATGCTCTGGGCCAGTTCGGCGGCCTCGTAAGGCTGTTCGATGTCGGCCTGGACCAGGGCGAACTGGTCGCCCCCCAGTCGCGCCAGTGCGCCGAGCCGACCACTGTGGGCCCGCAGCCGATCGGCCAGGGCCAGCAGCAGTTGGTCGCCGGTCTGATAGCTGAACTGTTCGTTGATGCCCTTGAAATCATCCAGCCCCACACATAGCACCGCCACCCGGCGTTGCAGGCGCCCGGCGTCCACCAGGATCTTGTCCAGTTGCTGTTGCAGCTGCTGGCGGTTGGGCAGGCCGGTGAGGAAGTCGTACTGGGCCATGCGTAGCAGGCTGTTTTCCGCTTCGTGGCGCAGGTGCGTGTTGCGCTCGATGGATTCGAGCAGTTGATTGGCCGTATTGATCCACAGGCCCAGCTCGTTTTGCTCGTGGCCGCGCAACTGCGGGATCTTGTGTGCGCTGGGGCGGTCAGGGTTGATTTCGGTCAGGTGCTCAATGATCCGCGACAACGGCTTGGTCAGCAGCCAGTGGTAGACCAGGTACAACACCAGGCCCATGGCCAGGGCCCGCAGCATCCCGGAAATGAAGATGATCACCGAACTGACGATGAAGGCTTGGCCGTAGGTGGCGGTGTCGAGGGTAATGCTCAGGTCGCCGTAATATTCGCTGTAGGGGCCGCGTCCCACCAGTTGCGTGGTGAACGTGCGCTCCTTGCCCAGGATCAGGTCGGTCAGCCAGCGGCTTTCGGAGTGCTGCAAGGGCCGGGTTTTTTCGGCGAGCATGGTTTCGCGGGGATGGCCGATGGAAGCCATGCGTACGGCTTCGTCCTGGAACAGGCCCTCGATCACTTGCATGCCCATCTCCCGGTCCAGGCTGTAGACGGCCTGGGTCGAAGGATCGCGGAACATGTCGAGGATCCGCTGGGCGTCACTGGCGACGGCCTGGTTGGTTTTGTAGGCATCGAACACGATCTGGGCGCAGCTCAAGACCATGCCAACGATCAATGCCGAGAGGAGCACGACCCGGAGCAACTTCACAGACAAGCTGTTCTTGAGTTCCAGCTTCAAAGAGTGGTTCCTTGTTCCGTGCGGGTAGCGTCAAGTTGCCATGAGTATTGGCAATCCTGTGATGTCAGTCAAAGGGACAATCAAACACAAGGGTTTTCGCTTGAAACCTGACCGATGTACGTTTTTTCCAGAGTGATTGCTCTACGACCATTGTGTCGGTTGGAAGGCGCCGCAACTTGAGGCCTCCAGGGATTTTTTCTTGGGTTCCAGACGCGAGGTATTTTGCCTGCGGTCATTTTTGCCCGGCAAAAAAAACCCGGCACGGTGCCGGGTTCTTTTGTCTGGCATCGGCGCTTAAGCGGTGAAGGCTTTGCCTTCGAACTGCTCGGCGACGAATTTCCAGTTGACCAGGTTCCAGAACGCTTCGACGTATTTCGGACGAACGTTGCGGTAGTCGATGTAGTAGGCGTGTTCCCAGACGTCGCAGGTCAGCAGCGGAGTGTCGCCGCTGGTCAGCGGGTTGCCGGCGCCGATGGTGCTGGCCAGGGCCAGGGAACCGTCAGCCTTTTTCACCAGCCAGCCCCAGCCGGAACCGAAGGTGCCGATGGACGTCTTGCTGAATTCTTCCTTGAACTTGTCGAACGAACCGAAGGCATTGTTGATGGCTTCAGCCAGCGCGCCGGTTGGTTGACCGCCGGCGTTTGGCGCCAGGCAGTTCCAGTAGAAGGTGTGGTTCCAGACCTGAGCGGCGTTGTTGAAGATACCGCCCGAGGAAGTCTTGACGATTTCTTCCAGGGTCTTGCCTTCGAACTCGGTGCCAGGCACCAGGTTGTTCAGGTTCACGACATAGGTGTTGTGGTGCTTGTCGTGGTGGTATTCCAGAGTCTCTTTGGAGATGTGCGGCTGCAGTGCATCGTGTGGATAGGGCAGCGGCGGCAATTCGAAAGCCATGGTGATTCTCCTAATCAGGTCAGGTGCGGTGAGCGCAAGGCCGATCACGGGCGGCCAGACTAGCGCCGGGGAGTTTGTACTCTTTGCGGCGCAGGAGTCGGATCATAGCACCGGGGGTGCGGCATAACCACGCAACAACTGTGTGGAATAGAGGTTCCAGAGCGGTTTGGAATAATCAGCCGTTGACGATCAATTGCACCGCCACGGTAAACATCATCACCGCCACCAGCAGGTCGAGGATCCTCCAGGTGCTGGGACGAGCCAGCCAGGGTGCCAGCCACGCAGCGCCGAAGGCCAGGGTGAAGAACCACAGCAGCGAGGCACTGGCTGCGCCCACGACATAGGCGCCGGGCACGCTCTGCTGGGCACCGAGGGAACCGATCAGCAGCACGGTGTCGAGGTAGACGTGGGGGTTGAGCAGCGTCACTGCCAGGGCGCTGAGCAGCACTGCCCGCAGCGAGCGCACGGCCTGGTTTTCACCTTGTTGCAGGCTTTGCTTCGAACAAGCCCGACGCAACGCCTGGCTGCCGTACCAGAGCAGGAAAACTGCGCCGCCCCAACGGGCAATGGCCAGCAACATCGGGCTCTGGGCCAGCAGCGTTGCCAGTCCGAACACGCCAGCGGCCACCAGCAGTGCATCGCAGGTGATACACAGCGCAGCTACCGGCAAGTGATGCTCGCGGCGCAGGCTCTGGGCCAGTACGAACGCGTTCTGCGCGCCGATGGCCATGATCAGCCCGAGGGCCACCAGCAGTCCGTTCACATAACTTTGCCACATGATTTTTACTCCCCATCGATACCTGAATGCTGGCCATTCTCCGGTGGCAAGCTGTATAAGAAAAACCAATCCTGCTGATTGCTCATTAGGAAAACTGATGTTCGATTACAAATTGCTCTCTGCCCTGGCTGCCGTGGTCGAGCAGGCCGGTTTCGAGCGCGCGGCCCAGGTGTTGGGTTTGTCGCAATCGGCCATTTCCCAGCGGATCAAGCTGCTGGAGGCGCGGGTCGGCCAGCCGGTGCTGGTGCGTGTCACGCCGCCCGCACCAACGGAAATCGGCCGACGGCTGCTCAATCACGTCCAACAGGTGCGTCTGCTTGAGCGCGACCTGCAAAGCCTGGTGCCGGCCCTGGATGAAGAGGGCCTGCCCGAACGGCTGCGTATCGCCCTGAATGCCGACAGCCTGGCGACTTGGTGGGCGGCGGCCGTGGGCGATTTCTGCGCCGAGCAGCATCTGTTGCTCGACTTGGTGGTGGAGGACCAGACCGTTGGCCTCAAGCGCATGCGCGCCGGTGAAGTGGCGGCATGTGTCTGCGCCAGCGAACGCCCGGTGGCTGGCGCCCGTAGCGTGTTGCTGGGGGCGATGCGTTACCGGGCGCTGGCCAGCCCGGGGTTCATCGCCCGGCATTTCCCCGGCGGCGTGCGGGCCGATCAACTGGCCCGTACGCCGGCATTAGTGTTTGGCCCGGATGATTTCCTGCAGCACCGCTACCTCGCGTCCGTGGGCGTGGAGGGCGGTTTCGAGCACCATCTGTGCCCCTCGTCCGAAGGTTTCATTCGTCTTGCTGAAGTCGGGCTCGGCTGGGGGCTCGTGCCGGAGCTGCAGGCGCGCGAACAGCTGGAGCGCGGCGTGCTGGTGGAATTGCTGGCAGATAAACCGATCGATGTGCCGCTGTACTGGCATCATTGGCGCAATGGCGGGCAGTTGCTTGGCTTGTTGACCGAACAGTTGATCCGCGCCTCCCGGCAGTGGCTGGTGCCTTGGGAGGCGCCGTAGACGTCAAGCTGCAGGTAAAAGCGGCGCACAGATAAATTTGCAGGTTGTAGCGCGAGGCTCGTAACCGCATTTCTTAGGAGCATTCATGAAAATTCTGGTCACCGGCGCGAGCGGTTTCATCGGCGGGCGCTTTGCGCGTTTCGCCCTGGAGCAAGGCCTGGATGTACGGGTCAACGGTCGCCGGGCCGAGAGCGTGGAACACCTGGTGCGTCGCGGTGCACAGTTTGTCCAAGGGGATCTGAGCGACCCGCTGCTGGCCCGGGATTTGTGCCTGGATGTCGAGGCCGTGGTGCACTGCGCCGGCTCCGTGGGGCTCTGGGGCCGCTACCAGGATTTCCACCAGGGCAATGTCCAGGTCACGGAAAATGTCGTCGAGGCCTGCCTCAAGCAGAAGGTTCGTCGCCTGGTTCATCTGTCCTCGCCGTCCATCTACTTCGACGGTCGTGACCACCTTGGGTTGACCGAAGAACAAGTGCCCAAGCGCTTCAAGCACCCTTACGCGGCCACCAAGTACCTGGCCGAGCAGAAAGTCTTCGGCGCCCAGGAGTTCGGCCTCGAAGTGTTGGCCCTGCGCCCGCGTTTCGTGACCGGTGCCGGTGACATGAGCATTTTTCCGCGTTTGTTGAAAATGCAGCGCAAGGGGCGCCTGGCGATTGTCGGCAACGGGCTCAACAAGGTGGATTTCACCAGCGTGCAAAACCTCAATGAAGCGCTGCTCAGCAGTCTGCTGGCTACCGATTCGGCTTTGGGCAAGGCCTACAACATCAGCAACGGGGCACCGGTTCCGCTGTGGGATGTGGTCAATTATGTGATGCGCCAGATGGAAGTCCCACAGGTCCGGCGTTATCGTTCCTACGGCTTGGCTTACAGTGTCGCCGCCCTGAATGAAGGTTTCTGCAAATTGTGGCCGGGCCGCCCCGAACCGACGCTGTCGCGCCTGGGCATGCAGGTCATGAACAAGAATTTCACCCTGGACATCAGCCGGGCCCGGCATTATCTCGATTATGATCCGCAGGTCAGCTTGTGGACCGCCCTTGATGAATTTTGTGCCTGGTGGAAGGTCCAAAGTGCCCGCTGATCGCCCCGTCATGAACCGAGTGCCGGGTTTGGGGTCAATCGGTGCGGCGGGCGAGGGGGTTATACTCGCCGAATCAAGCCATCACCGGTTTCCCAAAGGTTGAACCATGCCCATGCGTAACGATGCCAACGACGACTTCGATGATGTACCGAGCCTGCGGATGCGGGCCGACATTCCCGATGACGATGATTTCCTGCCCAACCGCCAGCCTCACGTGCAAGCGCGCCCGGCGCCCGTTGCCGCGGCCAAGGTCAAGGGGCCGAGCACCGGGCCACTGTGGGCATTGGTCGGCGCGCTGCTGTGTGCGTTCGGTTTCCTGGCCTGGTGGAGTTTCCAGCAGATTTCCCTGATGGAACAGCAACTGGTGGCCACCCAGGAAAGCTTCGCGCGGATCAGTGAAGATGCGGCGGGACGCCTGCAGGAGTTTTCCGGCAAGGTCGTCGCCGGCCAGTCCAATGTGATGAGCGACAGTGAGGCCTTGAAACTGCAAATCAAGCAGTTGGAAAGCAAGCTGCAGGATCAGGGCAAACAATTCGACAGCAAACTGCTGGAGCAGTACAAGCAACAGCAAGCTACCTTCGGTCCGTCCGCCGACCTGGACAAGGAACTGGCCCAGCTCATTGCCCAGGCCACTGAACAGCAGAACACCAACACTCAGTTGCAAGCTTCCAACAAGGAGCTCCAAGCCCAGGTCAAGACGCTGGTGACTGAAGTTAACGCCCTGAAAAGCCAAGGCGAGGGTGGTGCCCTGGATGCTCAGCTCAAGAGTATCGGTGCCGACATCACCGCCCTGAAAAGAGCCACCTCCAATTCTGCCATCGAACGCCTGGAACAGGACGTGATCGTGCTCAAGAGCCAGCAGGATAACGGTAACACTGCCGAGTTCGACGCCTTCCGCGGCCAGGTCACTCGCAACATCAATACCTTGCAAGCGCAGATCCAGAACTTGCAGCAGCAACTCCGCGCTGGGACTCAATAAGCCTGTGGGCGTTTGTTCGCGATAGCGATTCTGAATGTGCCGCCGCTATCGCGAGCAAGCTCGCTCCCACAGGAAATGCTGTCCAGTGTGGGAGCGAGCTTGCTCGCGATGGCGCCACCTCAGTCAATAACCATACCCACTGACTCTCCCGGCTCCCCAGCAATTCCCTGAATACTCCAACATCACCCCACGCCGTCTACGCTCTTGAAACACCAACAAGAACGAGGGGCGCGCATATGGTTTTTTTTCACAGGATGGCCTGGCTGGGCGCAATGCTTGTGCTGGGGCTGGCATCGGTTCAGGCAGCGACGCCGGATGACGGCCAGGCGGCCCGCTCGCTGCTGGAAAAGGCCTTGGCCTATTACCACGACAACGGCGACAAAGCCTTTGCCGCCTTCAGTCGCCAGGGGGAATTCGTCGACAAGGATCGCTATGTGTTCGTGGTGGATACCCAGGGTGTGATGCTCGCCAGCGGCGGGCCTTCCTCGGCGTTGATCGGGCGAGACGTGTCCGAAGTGCTGGGCCCGGACCTGCGCAAAGCCTTCAAGGACGCCTTGAAAACTCCCGAGGCCAGCGGCATCCAGCAAGCCGAGTACCGTTGGCAGAACTGGGCGGACGGCAAGGTCGAGCGCAAGCATGTGTATTTCCAGCGCGTCGGCGAACGAATCCTGGCCGTCGGCTACTACCTGCCACGGGCTTCCGCCGAACAGGCCAGGGCGTTGCTGGACAAGGCCTCGAGTGACCTGCTGAAAAACGAGAAAGCCACGCTGACGGCGGTCAATTCCCTCAAGGGCGGTTATCTGCAGGATGACCTGTATGTCTTTGTCGTTGACCTCAATACCCGGCGCTATGTTGGCCATGGCACTAATTTGCGCTTGATCAATACCGACTTCACCAAGGTCAAGGACCCCGATGGCAAGCCGGTGGGCGAGCCGATCCTGGCCATGATCGGCAAGCAGGACGTGGGGGAGTATGAGTATCGCTGGAAGAACCCGGTGACTGGCAAGGTCGAGGACAAGCATGCGTACTTGAAGAAGGTTGGGCATTTTCTGGTGGCGGTGGGGTATTACAGTCCTTGAGGGGTTAGGGCTGGGTTTTGGGTGTATATCCGTTTCTTTGGTAACGGCGGCTTAGGGTTCCGCCCTGACGGCGGCTCACTTTTGAAAAGCGCAAAAGTAAGCAAAACGCTTTTGCCCCACCACTTGGTGCCTCGCTAGGGCTCGGCATGCCCGAACGAAGGCATTGCTCCGTGGGCCCGCCGCGAAGGGCCATCCATGGCCCAGCGCGGCTATCCCGGCATCCATGCCGGGATGCCCACTGCGCTATACCTTCGTTCAGCCAGCGTGGTTAATGGGGCGCCCCAGATCAAAAACAAAACCGAGGCGGCCTGATAGCCGACCTGGTTCTTGGTGGGACCGCGTTTTTCCTGTGGGAGCGGGCTTGCTCGCGAAAGCGGTGGATCAGTTTGCAATGATGTTGGATGGTACCGACGCCTTCGCGAGCAAGCCCGCTCCCACAGGGTTCTGCGGCGTCTGGGCATCTTGTGGCTGCCGAAAATCCATGTGGGAGCGAGCCTGCTCGCGAAGGCGGTGCTCCAGTCGATGAAAATGTTGGATGTGCTGGCCTCTTCGCGAGCAGGCTCGCTCCCACTGTGGCTCTGTGTTGAATATAAATTTTGTGTCCGCTGAAAGTTGGATGTGGGAGCGAGCTTGCTCGCGATGGCGGTGGTTCAGTCACATGGATGTTGAGCTGACTGGCCCCATCGCGAGCAAGCTTTGCTCACACAGATCTGATGGGTGTACGACCGGGAGAGCCAGGTCGGCTACTAGGCCGCCTCGCGGTGGACGTTGATCTCAGCGCCCCGTTAACCACGCTGGCCGAACGCAGGCATTGCGCAGTGGGCATCCCGGCATGGATGCCGGGATAGCCGCGCTGGGCCATGGATGGCCCTTCGCGGCGGCCCACGGAGCAATGCCGGAGTGAGGGCACACCGAGCCTAAGCGAGGTGCCAAGTGGTGGGGCAGAAGCGCTTTGGTTACTTTCGCGCTTTTCGAAAGTGACCCGCCGTCAGGGCGGAACCCTAAGCCGCCGTTACCAAAGAAACGGATATACACCCGATAAAAGCACCACAGCGGGCCCCCAGCCAAACTCAGCCCGCCACCAACACCCGAATCGCCTCCAAACGCAACGCCGCCTTCTCAAGCATCGCCAGCCCTTGCTCGCGCTGTTGACGCAGGGCTACCAGTTCGCTGTCGCGCACGGTCGGGTTGACCGCTTGCAGGGCGGTCAGGCGTGCCAGTTCCTCGTCGGTATCGGCGGCCAGGCGACGCTGGGCCTCGGCCACGCGCTCGGCGTGACGCGGGGCGATCTTTTCTTCGCCGGCATTGATCCGTGGCGTGAGCTGGTCGCGCTGGGCCTGGATGAACTTGTTGGCGCTGGCACGGGGCACGCTTTCGAGCTGGTCGTTCAAGGTTTCGAACGAGACCCGGGCGGCCAGGTCGTTGCCGTTGGCGTCCAGCAGGCAGCGCAGGGCGGCCGGTGGCAGGTAGCGGCCCAGTTGCAGCGAGCGCGGGGCGACCACTTCACTGACGTAGAGCAGTTCCAGCAACACGGTGCCGGGCTTGAGGGCCTTGTTCTTGATCAGCGCCACGGCGGTGTTGCCCATGGACCCGGACAGCACCAGGTCCATGCCGCCTTGCACCATCGGGTGCTCCCAGGTGATGAATTGCATGTCTTCGCGCGACAGCGCCTGGTTGCGGTCGTAGGTGATGGTCACGCCTTCGTCGTCGCCCAGCGGGAAGCTGGCGTCGAGCATTTTTTCGCTCGGCTTGAGGATCAGCGCATTTTCCGAATGGTCCTCGCTGTCGATACCAAAGGCATCGAACAAGGTTTCCATGTAGATCGGCAGGGCAAACTGGTCATCCTGCTCAAGAATGGCTTCCACCAGCGCATCGCCTTCACCGGCGCCCCCGGAGTTGAGCTCCAGCAAACGGTCGCGACCGGTGTGCAGCTCGGCTTCCAGGCGCTCGCGTTCAGTACGGGCCTCGTCGATCAGCGCTTGCCACTGGCCATCGTCGGCTTCTTCCAGCAATGGCAGCAGGCGTGGGCCGAACTGGTGTTGCAAGGCGTTGCCGGTCGGGCAAGTGTTGAGGAAGGCATTCAGCGCTTCGTGATACCACTGGAACAGCCGCGCTTGCGGGCTGGTTTCCAGGTACGGCGCGTGCAGTTCGATGGTGTGTTTCTGGCCGATCCGGTCCAGACGACCGATGCGTTGTTCCAGCAAGTCCGGGTGCGCCGGCAGATCGAACAGCACCAGGTGATGGGCGAACTGGAAGTTGCGGCCCTCACTGCCGATTTCCGAGCAGATCAGCACCTGGGCACCGAACTCTTCGTCGGCGAAATAGGCCGCCGCGCGGTCGCGCTCCAGGATGTTCATGCCTTCGTGGAACACCGTGGCCGGGATGCCGGAACGCACGCGCAATGCGTCTTCCAGGTCCATGGCGGTTTCGGCGTGGGCACAGATCACCAATACTTTGGTGCGCTTGAGCATCTTCAGGGTGTCGATCAGCCACTCGACCCGCGGGTCGAAACGCCACCAGCGTTCTTCTTCGCTGGCGTCCGGCTGGGCCTGGAAGCTGACTTCCGGGTACAGCTCGGGGTGATCGCCCAGGGGCAGCTCGAGGTATTCGTCCGGGCACGGCAGCGGGTAGGCATGCAGCTTGCGTTCGGGGAAGCCCTGCACAGCGGCGCGGGTGTTGCGAAACAGCACGCGGCCGGTGCCGTGGCGGTCCAGCAACTCACGTACCAGGCGGGCACTGGCTTCGACATCGCCATCATTGACGGCGGTCAGCAAGGCTTCGCCTTCGTTGCCCAAAAAGCCGTGGATGGTCTTGTGGGCCTCAGGCGAGAGACGGCCCTTGTCCAGCAGCTCCTGCACGGCTTCGGCCACCGGGCGATAGTTTTCGCTCTCGGCGCGGAAGGCCTTGAGGTCGTGGAAGCGATTCGGGTCCAGCAGGCGCAGGCGGGCGAAGTGGCTGTCCTGGCCCAGTTGTTCCGGGGTCGCGGTCAGCAGCAGCACGCCCGGGATTGTCTCGGCGAGTTGTTCGACCAGCGCGTACTGCGGGCTGGCCTGGTCTTCGTGCCACACCAGGTGATGGGCCTCGTCGACCACCATCAGGTCCCAACCGGCGGCGAACAGCGCGTCCTGGGCCTTCTCGTCGTCCACCAGCCATTCCAGCGCCACCAGGGCCAGTTGAGTGTCTTCGAACGGGTTGCTGGCATCGCTTTCAATGAAGCGTTCTTCGTCGAACAGCGCGACCTGCAGGTTGAAGCGCCGGCGCATTTCCACCAGCCACTGGTGCTGGAGGTTTTCCGGCACCAGGATCAGGACGCGGTTGGCGCGGCCGGACAGCAACTGACGGTGGATGACCAGGCCGGCCTCGATGGTCTTGCCCAGGCCCACTTCGTCCGCCAGCAACACCCGCGGCGCAATGCGGTCGGCTACTTCTCGGGCAATGTGCAATTGGTGGGCAATCGGCTGGGCACGGACGCCGCCCAGGCCCCAAAGCGAAGACTGCAACTGGCGACTGGTGTGTTCCAGGGTGTGGTAGCGCAGGGAGAACCAGGCCAGTGGGTCGATCTGGCCGGCGAACAGACGGTCGCTCGCCAGGCGGAACTGGATAAAGTTCGACAGTTGGGTTTCGGGCAGGGTGACGACTTCGTTCTGCCCGTTGAGGCCGTGGTAGACCAGTAGCCCATCGACGTCATCGACTTCGCGCACGGTCATTTTCCAGCCTTCGAAGTGAGTGATCACATCGCCCGGCGAAAACCGTACACGGGTGAGCGGCGCATTCCGTAGCGCGTACTGGCGAGTGTCGCCAGTGGCCGGATAGAGCACGGTCAACAAGCGGCCGTCCTGTGCCAGAACGGTGCCTAAACCCAGCTCGGCTTCGCTGTCACTGATCCAGCGTTGCCCCGGTTGATACTGCTGCGCCATGCTGCCTGACTCCCGCCTTGAAAAAGCCGGTTATCTTAACGGAAGGATCCTTCAGACCAAAGGATTTACGTACGCTGATTCATTACCGGTGGCACGGAACTTAAGCTTGCCCAGGAATCAAACAAGCTTGGCCCCGGGGATCGCTGCAATGCCAACTGGGTCACAAGTTTCGGACCGGCGGTTCAAGCTGCCACTTTCCCAGCCGACAACCTGAAGACAGGAGACCTTTATGTTGCCACCCATGCTCCCTTTGAGCGCCGTACCCGTCACCGCTCAACAGGATCCGGTTCGCCAGCGACCGGACATACCGCCCGTGGTCCCGGTGCAGCAAAGCTCCAACGAAAGCACCATCGACCTGAAAAACCGCGACCCGGAAGAGGCCGCGTTGCTGTTGCGCGAGGAGCAGCGTCGCCGGCAGGAGCGTGACAAGCGCCACCGCGAGGCCGATGAAGACCCTGAAGAACACCTGGCCGTACCGGGCACCGAACTCAACGCCGACAACACCGTGCCGGTGGTGCCGCTGATAGACGACGAGTCGCGCCAGGGCTTGTGGGTCGATATCCAGATCTGATTCAGGTGTTTGCCGACGTGCGCAGGCTGGTCAACGCCGCCGACAGCCCGCATCATGGGTGCATCCGCAATTCACTGCATGATGCCCACACGCCATGAGCCAAGACGACAAGCTGATCGACCTCAGTGCCGAACGCGCCAAGCGCGTTCACGACCTCAACGAAAAACGCCTCAATGAAGTCCGTCAGGCTTTCGAGCAGGCCATGCCGTTGGGCAAGACCAAGAAAAAGTCGAAAAACAAACCGAAAAAGCGCTGAACCCCCTCGATCCATTGATGCAGATCAGTTATTTCCCCACCTTTTCGCCCGCTTGCGGGCGTTATTGACCCCGGTCAATTTTCATCCAGGCCTGATTGGTTAACTTGAACCCATCGCAACAGGGGCAAGACCAGGAGGCCAGTCATGTTTTTCGATAATGTGGTGTTTGCCGGAGTGCTGACGGTTGGCCTCATGGTCGTATTTTTCGCAGGCTTTGGATTATTCATCTGGAAAGACGCACACAAGCGCAAAAAACCGTAGGTCTTTCCGGTTACAACGAGCACGCAAGGCATTTTGGGCGACTTCGGTCGCCCTTTTTTTTGTCCGTGATTCTTCAGCCAGATACCAATCAACTGTGGGAGCGAGCTTGCTCGCGATAACGGTATATCTGTTGATACTTGTGTTGACTGACCCACCGCCATCGCGAGCAAGCTCGCTCCCACAGGTGTCTGATGTCAGGGCATAAAAAAAGGTGCGAGCCGCAAGGGTCGCACCTTCTTTTTTGAGCCGCTGGAATCAGCTGCCCAGGGCCTTGGACGCCAGCCAGAACAGCGCGGCGGACAGCGCCACCGTCGCCGGCAGGGTCAGCACCCAGGCCAGCAGAATGGTACGGACGGTGCCACCTTGCAGGCCGCTCTTGTTGGCGACCATGGTGCCAGCCACGCCCGAAGACAGTACGTGGGTGGTGGAAACCGGTAGGCTGAAGATGTTCGCCATGCCGATCATGCACGCGGTGGTGATCTGCGCCGACATGCCCTGGGCGTAGGTCATGCCTTGCTTGCCGATCTTCTCGCCGATGGTCAGGACCACACGCTTCCAGCCGACCATGGTGCCCAGGCCCAGCGCCAGGGCGACTGCCAGGATCACCCAGAACGGGGCGTATTCGGTGGTGGCGGTCAGGTCCTTGCGCAGCTTGTTCAGGTCGTCTTTTTCACGGGCTGCCAGGCCTGGCAGCTTGCCGACCTTCTTCGCTGTGTCGTCCAGGCAGAGCAGGTAGCGACGAACTTCGATGCGTCGTTCCGACGGCAGCGAATGGTAGTCCGCCACGCCTTTGAGCGTGTCGAGCAGGGCATTGATGGTCGGCTCTGTCTGCTGCGGGTTGCAACGGAATTTCTCTGGCAGATCGCCTTTCACGCTTTTGCCCAGTGCCAGGTATTCACCCAGGGACTCGCTGTTGCGTTGGTAGAACTGGCTCAGGTGCAGGGTCGCGTCACGGGTCCGCTCGATCTGGTAGGTGGTGCTGCCCAGGTCGAGTACGAACTGCGCCGGCACGATACCGATCAGCACCAGCATGATCAGGCCGATACCTTTCTGACCATCGTTGGAACCGTGGACAAAGCTGACGGCCATGGCCGAGATCACCAGCACCAAGCGGTTCCAGAACGGCGGGTGCTTCTTGTCGTCGATCTGGCGGCGCTGCTCCGGCGTCTTGTGCATCTTCGACAGCGGACGCCACCATTTCAGGCTGATCAGCACCAGGGCGGCGATCAGGAAACCGGCCATGGGCGAGAACACCAGGGAGGCGCCGATATCGATCGCCTTCTGCCAGTTCACCCCGTCGGCCAACGGAATATCGTTGATCAGCGCGTTGGCCAGGCCCACGCCGAGGATCGAGCCGATCAACGTGTGGGAACTGGACGCCGGGATACCGAAGTACCAGGTGCCCAGGTTCCAGGTAATGGCCGCTGCGAGCAGCGAAAACACCATGGCCAGCCCGTGTCCGGTGTTCACATTGATCAGCAGTTCCACGGGCAGCAGGTGAACGATGGCATACGCCACCCCCACGCCACCCAGCAGCACGCCGAGGAAATTGAACACACCGGAAAAGAACACCGCCAGATGAGGCGGCATGGCTTTGGTGTAGATAACAGTGGCAACCGCGTTAGCGGTGTCATGAAAGCCGTTGATGAACTCGAAGGCGAGGACAAAAGCCAGGGCGAGCAAGAGGCTCACAAGCACCCAAGCATCCAGTCCGCTGAATAAATCGATCATGAAGGTTTTCTGACCCGGTCATAAGGGGGCGCGATTATGCCAGAAAACCTTGGTAATCGATGCATTGCCTGCTCATCGGTAACATTCTTCAACGAAATAATTTGTAGGAAAGCCTCTGGAGCGAGGTTTTCCGCGGGGTGCGTAACCCTTTGATTAGGTAGCGCAAAGCGCACCCGAACAGGATCGCCGCCCACTGACGGACGCCTCACGCGGTTGTATGAAATATCTGAAAAGGAGGTCGGCCATGACCCTTCCAGGCCGTCGGACGGGAGCGGATGGCGGCCCGCTCATGGCGGGCGTGCGCTATGGTTTCCGGCCTGGGTGGTGGTCGGAGACCTCTTCACAAGAACATCAGGCCCAGAGCGTCATTGCTCTTCGGCTTTGAGTTCTTTTTCCATTTTCTGGAGTTCCTGGGTGAAGGCCTGGTCCTGAACGGTGGCGCGCTTACGCCAGGGTTTGCGTTCCGGTTCAGGTTGCGCGGCGTAGGTGGTGACTTCCCCGCCGTAAACTTCCTTGTAACGTTGTTCCTGACGCTCAAGTTCCGCGCGCAGTTCGTCTTTCGTCACAGTTTTACCTAATTAATTGAAATTGAATCTGGTGATACGCACTGCATGCAGAACATGCAGACGGCCACGGCACCAGAGCTGACAGCTGACGTAGCATCAGGGCTTCGTGTTGTTGCCAATACAGGGGAAGCGACCCTAGAGGTGCTTCGGGCGCCACGGTGTTAACCAAAGGTGCCGGCGTACGGGAGCGGTCGATTGGCCGTACCGTCGCTGAATTGCATTATAGCGGTCCAGCTGAATAACACTATCGGGAAAAATTCGAAGGGCCTGTTGTTTGTGTGAATTGATGTTTGTATGTGCAAACTTGTGTCAATCAGGTTTCAGAAGATGCCTGCTAGTGCAGGTATCCTGATGCCCTTCAAGGCGACAAGTTCAATATCGGCCACACCTTCCGTCAAATCGCTTGTCACTCTTGCTCAACTTGTTATCGAGCGTTCGACGGCTGGCAAATCCATGATGGCTGGCAGGATTGCGATTATCGGTTGCTGGTTCGATAATCGAACACTGTTGGCGGTCCGCCCCTTGTCTGTCCGTCAGGCAGCCGCTTGTAATAGCCGTCATTCCCGGGGAAGGACCAGACATGAACGACCAATTGCGCAATGCTTTCACTTCAGTCGCGCCACCGATCGTCGCTTCGCCGGCCAAGCGGATCCAGGCCCTGACCGGCGATCCTGACTTCATGACGTCCCTGGCCCGCGGATTGGCTGTGGTCCAGGCCTTCCAGGAGCGCAAGCGGCACCTGACCATCGCCCAGATCAGCCATCGCACGGAAATCCCTCGCGCCGCCGTCAGACGTTGCCTGCATACCTTGATCAAGCTCGGCTACGCCACCACGGACGGACGCACCTATTCGCTGCTGCCCAAAGTGCTGACGCTGGGGCACGCCTATCTGTCCTCGACGCCTTTGGCTGTTTCTGCCCAGCCGTACCTGGACCGCATGAGCGAGCAATTGCACGAAGCCTGCAACATGGCCACGCTTGAAGGCGACGATATCCTCTATATCGCCCGGTCAGCCACCACCCAGCGCCTGATTTCGGTCGATCTGTCGGTCGGCGGGCGCCTGCCAGCCTACTGCACCTCAATGGGCAGGATTCTCCTGGCGGCCCTGGATGATGCTTCGTTGCGCGACTACCTCGACCACGCCGACCTGCAAGCCAAGACCAGCCGCACCTTGCATACCCCCGAGGCATTGCTCGAATGCCTGGAACAGGTACGGCAGCAAGGCTGGTGCATCGTCGACCAGGAACTGGAACAGGGCCTGCGTTCGATTGCCGTGCCGGTCTATGACGCTTCCGGCCAGGTGGTCGCGGCGCTGAATGTCAGTACCCATGCCGGGCGGGTCAGCCGCAATGAGCTGGAACAGCGCTTTCTGCCAGGCCTGCTGGGGGCCAGCCGCGACCTGAGCGCGCAGCTGTTCACTTAAGCTGTTCGATAAACGCACACAGTCGGCGGCGATGAATTGACGGTATTTGCCTGCCCTCATTAATGTCGCGCAGCGTCATCCGGCGGGTTTCGCCGGTCCCTGATCGTTCGCCTGCGTTTATCGCGTGGAATAAAAATAAAATGAACCAGCCCCAGACCTCCGTAGGCAACTGCCTCGACGTGCAGTCCTTCATCAATGCCCAACCCATTTCGCGCTACCAGTGGCGGGTGGTGATTCTCTGTTTCCTGA
This sequence comes from Pseudomonas sp. Lb2C2, assembly GCF_052112205.1. NCBI lineage: Bacteria > Pseudomonadati > Pseudomonadota > Gammaproteobacteria > Pseudomonadales > Pseudomonadaceae > Pseudomonas > Pseudomonas sp. Lb2C2. The sequence goes on from NZ_JAUTYW010000002.1 coordinate 680,208, forward strand.
TTGTTTTCCTCGACGGCCTCGATACAGCGGCCATGGGCTTCATCGCCCCGGCGCTGTCCCAGGACTGGGGCATCGATCGCGCCAGCCTTGGCCCGGTGATGAGCGCCGCGCTGATCGGCATGGTGTTTGGCGCATTGGGCTCAGGGCCGCTGGCTGATCGCTTCGGACGAAAAGTCGTGCTGGTGGGCGCGGTCCTGCTGTTCGGCGCGTTCAGCCTGGCGTCGGCCTACAGCACCAACGTCGATCAATTGCTGGTACTGCGTTTTCTGACCGGCCTGGGATTGGGCGCCGGGATGCCGAACGCCACCACCTTGCTCTCGGAATACACCCCGGAACGCAAGAAATCCCTGTTGGTGACCAGCATGTTCTGCGGCTTCAACCTGGGCATGGCCGGCGGCGGGTTCATCTCCGCCAAGCTGATACCGGCGTTCGGTTGGCACAGCCTGCTGCTGATTGGCGGGATCCTGCCGTTGATCCTGGCGGTCGTGTTGCTGTTCTGGCTGCCAGAGTCGGCGCGTTACCTGGTAGTGCGCAATCGCGGTACCGACAAGGTGCGCAAGACCCTGGCGCCGATCGACCCGAACACGGTGGCCCAAGCGGCGAGCTTCAGTGTGCCGGAACAGAAAACCGTGAAAGCCCGCAACGTGCTGGCGGTGATCTTCTCCGGTACCTACAGCGCCGGCACCTTGCTGTTGTGGCTGACCTATTTCATGGGCCTGGTGATCGTCTACCTGTTGACCAGCTGGCTGCCGACCCTGATGCGCGACAGCGGCGCGAGCATGGAGCAGGCCGCGTTTATCGGTGCGCTGTTCCAATTCGGCGGCGTGTTGAGCGCCGTCGGGGTGGGTTGGGCGATGGACCGGTTCAATCCGCATAAGGTCATCGGCATTTTCTATCTGATGGCCGGGGTGTTTGCCTACGCGGTGGGGCAGAGCCTGGGCAACATCACCTTGCTCGCGACCCTGGTGCTGGTGGCCGGCATGTGCGTCAACGGCGCGCAATCGGCGATGCCTTCCCTGGCCGCGCGTTTCTACCCGACCCAAGGCCGCGCCACCGGTGTCTCGTGGATGCTGGGCATCGGTCGTTTCGGCGCGATCCTCGGCGCCTGGATGGGCGCGACCCTGCTGGGCCTGGGCTGGAACTTCGAACAGGTCCTGACCGCCCTGGTCATCCCAGCAGCTCTGGCGACCACGGCAGTGGTGATCAAGGGCATGGTCAGTCATGCGGATGCGACCTGAGCCCACGGACATAACCCCTGTGGAAGACAAATCTGAGGGCATGCAGGACCCCTGTGGGAGCCGAGCTTGCTCGCGATAGCGGTGGATCAGGGCATGTATCCATCGCTGACACATCGCTATCGCGAGCAAGCTCGGCTCCCACAGGGGCTGCTCCCACAGGGGCTCTGTGTGCTTGGGCGAATATAGATAGCCAAACAACAATCTGTTCGATAAACGAACACTCAGTCGATTATCGGATTGTTTGGCTTTTCCCCCAGGCTTAATCTTCAGTCACTCCGGCGCTTAACCTCGCGCCTTTTTCTTCATGTCGGTCTACTGGAAAACGGGAGCCTGCCCCATGGCTGAAATCCTTTCGCTGCACGACGCGGTGAAGCAATTCGTCAACGACGGCGATACCGTCGCGCTCGAAGGCTTCACTCACCTGATTCCTACGGCGGCGGGTCATGAAATCATTCGTCAGGGCAAGAAAGATCTGACCCTGGTACGCATGACGCCTGACCTGATCTACGACCAGTTGATCGGCGCCGGTTGTGCTCGCAAGTTGATTTTCTCCTGGGGCGGCAACCCTGGCGTCGGATCGTTGCACCGCTTGCGCGATGCTGTGGAGAAACAATGGCCGCACCCGCTGGAGATCGAGGAACACAGCCACGCCGACCTGGCCAACGCCTACGTCGCTGGCGCCTCCGGCCTGCCGTTCGCAGTGCTGCGAGCCTACGCCGGTTCCGACCTGCCGAAGGTCAACCCGCTGATCAAGAGCGTGACCTGTCCTTTCACCGGTGAAGTATTGGCCGCTGTACCTTCGGTGCGCCCGGACATCACGGTGATCCACGCTCAGAAAGCCGACCGCAAGGGCAACGTGCTGCTGTGGGGCATTCTCGGTGTGCAGAAAGAGGCCGCCCTGGCCGCCAAGCGTTGCATCGTCACCGTGGAAGAAATCGTCGACGACCTCAATGCACCGATGAACGCCTGCGTGCTGCCGACCTGGGCATTGAGCGCCGTGTGCCTGGTACCGGGTGGTGCCCATCCGTCCTACGCCCATGGCTACACCGAGCGTGACAACCGTTTCTACCAGGCGTGGGATCCGATCGCCCGTGACCGTGAGACCTTTACCGCCTGGATCAATGAATACATCCATGGCACTAAAGACTTCAGTGAATTCCAGGCCAGACTGGCAGCCGCTTCGCAGGTGAAACCATGACCTACTCCACCAACGAAATGATGACCGTCGCCGCGGCGCGTCGCTTGAAGAACAATGCCGTGTGCTTCGTTGGCATCGGCCTGCCGTCGAAAGCGGCCAACCTGGCGCGGCTGACGTCGTCGCCGGACGTCGTGCTGATCTACGAATCCGGCCCGATCGGTGCCAAGCCCAGCGTACTGCCACTGTCCATCGGCGACGGTGAGCTGGCGGAAACCGCTGATACCGTCGTACCGACCGGTGAGATTTTTCGCTACTGGCTGCAAGGCGGACGCATCGACGTCGGTTTCCTCGGCGCAGCCCAGGTCGACCGTTTCGGCAACATCAACACCACGGTGGTGGGCGACTACCATCAGCCGAAAGTCCGCTTGCCGGGTGCCGGTGGCGCGCCGGAAATCGCCGGCTCTGCCAAGAGCGTGTTGATCATCCTCAAGCAGTCGGCTCGCTCGTTTGTCGACAAGCTGGATTTCATCACCTCGGTCGGCCACGGTGAAGGCGGCGATTCGCGCAAACGCCTGGGCCTGCCGGGCGCCGGTCCCGTCGGTATCATCACCGACTTGTGCATCATGGAACCGGAAGTCGACACCCATGAGTTCGTGGTCACCGCGCTGCACCCTGGTGTGACCCGCGAGCAAGTCATTGCGGCCACCGGGTGGGCGATTCGTTTCGCCGATCAGGTGCAAACCACCGCCGAACCGACCGAAGTGGAGCTGCGCGCACTGCGCGACCTGGAAGCTCGTACCGCGGCGGCCCACGGCCAGGCACCGGGAGAAGCCTGATGCGCGACGTTTATATCTGTGATGCGATTCGAACCCCCATCGGTCGGTTTGGCGGCGGTTTGTCCGCCGTGCGTGCCGATGACCTGGCGGCCGTGCCGATCAAGGCGCTGATGGAGCGCAACCCATCGGTGGACTGGAGCGCGGTGGACGAAGTGTTTCTCGGCTGCGCCAACCAGGCCGGCGAAGACAACCGCAACGTGGCGCGCATGGCGCTGCTGTTGGCGGGCCTGCCGGAAAGCATTCCCGGCGTGACCCTCAACCGTCTTTGCGCCTCGGGCATGGACGCCATCGGCACGGCGTTTCGCGCCATCGCCAGCGGTGAAATGGAACTGGCCATCGCTGGCGGCGTGGAGTCGATGTCCCGTGCGCCGTTCGTAATGGGCAAGGCCGACGCGGCGTTTTCCCGCAACATGAAGCTGGAAGACACCACCATCGGCTGGCGTTTCATCAACCCATTGATGAAAGCCCAGTACGGTGTGGATGCGATGCCGCAGACCGCTGATAACGTGGCTGATGACTACGCCGTGTCCCGCGCCGACCAGGACGCTTTCGCCTTGCGCAGCCAACAGCGCACGGCAGCGGCCCAGGCGGCGGGTTTTTTTGCCGAAGAAATCGTTCCGGTGCGCATCACCCATAAAAAAGGCGAAACCGTGGTCGAGCAGGACGAACATCCTCGCGCCGATACCACGCTGGAAACCTTGAGCAAACTCAAACCGGTCAATGGCCCCGACAAGACCGTCACCGCCGGCAACGCCTCGGGTGTCAACGACGGCGCGGCTGCACTGATCCTGGCGTCGGCCGAAGCGGTGAAGAAACACGGCCTGACGCCGCGCGGCAAAGTGCTGGGCATGGCCAGTGCCGGCGTGGCGCCCCGAGTGATGGGCGTCGGTCCGGTGCCGGCGGTGCGCAAGCTCACTGAGCGTCTGGGCCTGGCGGTCGCGGATTTCGATGTGATCGAACTCAACGAAGCTTTTGCCAGCCAGGGCCTGGCGGTGTTGCGCGACCTCGGTCTGGCGGACGATGCGCCTCAGGTCAACCCGAACGGCGGGGCCATCGCCCTCGGCCATCCCCTGGGCATGAGCGGGGCGCGCTTGGTGTTGACGGCGTTGCACCACCTGGAAAAGACCGGCGGCAAGAAAGGCCTGGCGACCATGTGCGTCGGAGTCGGCCAGGGTCTGGCGCTGGCGATCGAACGCGTCTGACGCGTCGTTCTACTAATAAGAAATCGAGGAACGCTGCATGACTGACAAGCCTGGTTATCGTCGCCCCCAAGCGGGCACCCAGCCGGAGTATCTGCACCCACCGTACCAGTCCACCAACCTGCGCTCGCCGTCCAAGCCGTTGGTGTTCCTGCCTCATTCTCTGTCGGAAATTACCGGCCCGATTGTCGGTGCCGACCGCCTGCAGGAGAAGGACCACGACCTGACTGCCCAGCATGCCGGTGAGCCGCTGGGGGAGCGGATCATCATTCACGGGCGCGTGCTGGATGAGCATGGCCAGCCGGTGCCGGGCATCCTGGTGGAGATCTGGCAGGCCAACGCCGCCGGTCGCTACAACCACGACCGCGACAACCATGACGCGCCGCTGGACCCGAATTTCACCGGCACCGGTCGTACCGTCACCGACGCCGACGGCTGGTATCAGTTCCAGACCATCAAGCCTGGGGCCTATCCGTGGGGCAACCACCACAACGCCTGGCGCCCGGCGCACATCCATTTTTCACTGTTCGGGCCGAGCATTCTGACGCGCCTGGTGACGCAGATGTATTTCCCTGGCGACCCGTTGCTGGCCTACGACCCGATCTACAACTGCGTGCCGGACACCCGTGCCAAGGAACGCCTGATCGCCAGTTTCGACCTGGAAAAAACCGTCCCTCACTACGCCCTCGGTTACCGCTGGGACATCGTCTTGCGCGGCCGCGATGCCACGCCGATGGAGAAATAAGATGACGCTCACCGCCACCACGTCCCACACCGTTGGCCCGTACTACCACATCGGCCTGACCTGGCTGAACCGCGAAGACCTGACCGTCGCACAAACCCTCGGCCAGCGCGTGGCGATCACCGGGCAGGTGGTCGACGGCAATGGCCAGTTCGTCAACGACGCGATGCTGGAAGTCTGGCAGGCCAACGCCGCCGGCAAATACGCCCACCCGGAAGACGACCAGGACAAACCCCTGGACCCGCACTTCGAAGGCTTCGGCCGGGTGCCGGTGGATGCCGAAGGGCGCTTCCGCTTCACCACCATCAAGCCGGGCACTGTGCCAGGGTTGAACGGTACGACCCAGGCACCGCACCTGGTGGTGCTGGTGTTCGCTCGCGGGTTGGTCAAGCATTTGCTGACGCGCATCTACTTCGACGGCGAACAGGCCAACGAAACCGACCCGCTGCTGGCCTGCGTGCCTGAGGAGCGTCGCGCCACGATCGTGAGCAAACCCGATGCGTCGGGCGTGTACCAGTGGAACGTGATCCTGCAGGGCACGGATGCCGAGACGGTGTTCTTCGATTACTGAGTGAGCCAACCGTGGAGCCATCGCGGGCAAGCCTTGCTCCCACAGGGGTACACGACATGTGGTTGAGCAATGGCAACAACCCCTGTGGGAGCAAGGCTTGCCCGCGATAGCGTCAGTCCAGGCAATGCAATACTGTGGAACGGGACTGTTACTAAGTGTGTCTAGAACTTCGTCAGTCCCCAACGAGTGAGTAACCCATGGCCATCCCAATCAGCCATTACACCGGTGAAGAACGCAGCAAGCGCATCTTCGCCATCGTCGGCGCCTCATCCGGCAACCTGGTCGAATGGTTCGACTTTTACGTCTATGCGTTCTGTGCGATTTATTTCGCGCCGGCGTTCTTCCCCTCGGACAACCCTACGGTGCAACTGGTCAACACGGCCGGTGTGTTCGCCGCCGGGTTCCTGATGCGACCCATCGGCGGCTGGATTTTCGGCCGGGTGGCGGACCGTCACGGGCGCAAGAACTCGATGATGATCTCGGTGCTGATGATGTGCTTCGGCTCGTTGCTCATCGCCTGCCTGCCCACCTACAAGGACATCGGCGTCTGGGCGCCGCTGCTGCTGTTGTTCGCGCGCTTGCTGCAGGGCCTGTCGGTAGGTGGCGAATACGGCACCACCGCCACCTACATGAGCGAAGTCGCCCTCAAGGGCCAACGTGGCTTTTTCGCCTCGTTCCAGTACGTGACGCTGATCGGCGGGCAACTGCTGGCGGTGTCGCTGGTGGTGATCCTGCAACAGTTTCTCAGCGAAGACGAACTGCGCGCCTATGGCTGGCGGATTCCATTCGTGGTGGGCGCTGTGGCGGCGTTGATTTCCCTGTTCCTGCGACGCTCTTTGAAGGAAACCAGCAGCAAGGAAATGCGCGAGAACAAGGACGCTGGCAGCATCGCGGCGCTGTTTCGCGACCACAAGGCTGCGTTCATCACCGTGCTGGGCTACACCGCCGGCGGCTCGCTGATTTTCTACACCTTCACCACCTACATGCAGAAATACCTGGTGAACACCGCCGGCCTGCACGCCAAGACCGCCAGCTACATCATGACCGGCGCGCTGTTCCTGTATATGTGCATGCAGCCGTTGTTCGGCATGCTGGCGGACAAGATTGGCCGGCGTAATTCCATGCTCTGGTTCGGTGGCCTGGGGGCGTTGTGCACGGTGCCGATCCTGCTGACCCTCAAAAGCATCAGCAGCCCGTTCCTGGCGTTTGTCCTGATTACGTTGGCGCTGGCGATTGTCAGTTTCTACACCTCCATCAGTGGCCTGGTGAAAGCGGAAATGTTTCCACCTGAAGTGCGGGCACTGGGAGTAGGGTTGGCTTACGCGGTGGCCAATGCGATTTTTGGCGGTTCGGCGGAGTACGTTGCCTTGAGCCTGAAGGCCCAGGGCATGGAGAACGCCTTTTACTGGTATGTCACGGTGATGATGGTGGTGGCGTTCCTGTTCAGCCTGCGCCTGCCCAAGCAGCCGGCGTATTTGCACCACGACCTTTGACCCAACCGCGCCGGCCGTGAGGCCGGCGCACCCAAGGACTGTTTATGAGCGAACGACCGGGCAATCAGCTGTTCGATGCCTACTTCACCGCCCGCGACATGCGCGAGGTGTTCTGCGATGCGGGGCGGGTCCAGGCCATGCTGGATGTCGAAGCCGCGCTGGCCCGGGCCGAGGCTCGGGTAGGGTTGATTCCCCAGGATGCGGTGGCGCCGATCGAGAACGCCTGCCGTGCCCAGCTGTACGATTTTTCCGCGTTGAGCGATGCGATTGCCAGTGCCGGCAATTCGGCGATCCCGTTGGTCAAGGCGTTGGGCAAGCTCATCGCCACTGAGAGCGCTGAGGCCGAGCGCTATGTGCACCTGGGCGCGACCAGCCAGGACGTGATGGACAGCGGGCTGGTGCTGCAACTGCGCCAGGCGTTGGGCTTGATCGAGGCAGAACTGGCGCAGTTGGCCGTCACCCTGGCCCGCCAAGCCGAACGCTACGCCGCCACACCGCTGGCCGGGCGCACTTGGCTGCAACACGCGACACCGGTGACCCTGGGCATGAAAATCGCCGGTTGGCTGGGAGCAATCACCCGCAGTCGCCAACGTTTGAAAGAACTCAAGCCGCGCTTGCTGGTACTGCAATTCGGCGGTGCCTCCGGAACGCTCGCCGCGTTGGGTGAACAGGCGCTGCCTGTCGCCGAAACCCTGGCCGCCGAGTTGCAACTGAACCTGCCGGAACAGCCGTGGCACACCCAGCGCGATCGCCTGGTGGAGTTCGGCGCGGTGCTGGGTTTGATCGCCGGCAGCCTGGGCAAACTGGGCCGCGACATCAGCCTGTTGATGCAGACCGAGGCCGGCGAAGCGTTCGAGCCGTCGGCGCCGGGCAAGGGCGGTTCGTCCACCATGCCGCACAAGCGCAACCCGGTGGGCGCGGCAGTGCTGATCGGTGCGGCGACGCGAGTGCCTGGCTTGTTGTCGACGCTGTTCAGCGCCATGCCCCAGGAACACGAGCGCAGCCTGGGCCTGTGGCACGCCGAATGGGAAACCCTGCCGGAGATCTGCTGCCTGGTGTCCGGTGCCTTGCAACAGGCGCGGCTGCTGGCCGAAGGGCTGGAAGTGGACGCGGCGCGCATGGCCCGCAACCTGGAACTGACCCAGGGGTTGGTGCTGGCCGAAGCGGTGAGCATCGTCCTGGCCCAGCGTGTGGGGCGCGACACGGCGCACCATCTGCTGGAGCAATGCTGCAAGCGCGCCGTGGCCGAGCAACGGCATTTGCGTGATGTGCTGGGGGATGAACCTCAGGTCACTGCGCAGCTATCCGCGACCGAGCTTGATCATCTGCTCGACCCGGCGCACTACCTTGGACAAGCCCAGACCTGGGTCGCCCGGGCCGTGGCCGAACACCTTGCCTTGAACGCCTGAAAGGAGATTGTTGTGGGATTCGTCAAACTCGCCGAGGGCGATCTGAACTATCGTTTTGATGGGCCGCAAGACGCCCCTGTGTTGGTGCTCTCCAATTCCCTGGGCACTGACCTGCACATGTGGGACGAGCAGGTCGCGGCTTTCAGCGAACACTTTCGTGTGCTGCGCTTCGACACGCGCGGCCACGGTCAATCGCTGGTGACCGAAGGCCCCTACAGCATCGAACAACTGGGCCGTGATGTGCTGGCGATGCTTGATCAGTTGAACCTCGACAAGGTGCATTTCTGTGGCTTGTCCATGGGCGGGTTGATCGGCCAGTGGCTGGGGATCAACGCCGGCGAGCGCCTGCACAAACTGGTGGTGTGCAACACCGCGGCCAAGATCGGCGACCCGACGGTGTGGAACCCGCGAATCGAAACCGTGCTGCGTGACGGCAAGGCGGCGATGGTGGCGTTGCGCGATGCCTCGATTGCCCGCTGGTTTACCCCTGACTTTGCCGAGGCCCAGCCTGCGACGGCAAAAAAAATCACCGACATGCTCGCCGCCACTTCGCCTCAGGGCTATGCGGCCAACTGCGCGGCGGTGCGTGATGCCGATTTTCGCGAGCAGTTGTCGTCGATTCGCGTACCGCTGCTGGTGATCGCCGGCACCGAAGATGCCGTGACGCCGCCGTCGGGTGGGCACTTTATCCAGGAGCGGGTCCGTGGGGCCGAGTACGCCGAGTTCTACGCCGCGCACCTGTCCAACGTCCAGGCCGGCGCCGCGTTCAGCGCGCGGGTGCTGGATTTCCTGCTCGATTCCGGCCGTGCCTGAGGAGTTTTTTGTGGACGAGAAACAACGTTACGACGAAGGCATGCAAGTACGCCGCGCGGTGCTGGGCGATGCCCACGTCGATCGCAGCCTCAATGCCCTGACCGAGTTCAACAGCGAATTCCAGGAGATGATCACCCGCCACGCCTGGGGCGACATCTGGACCCGCCCGGGCCTGCCGCGCCATACCCGCAGCTTGATCACCATTGCCATGCTGATCGGCATGAACCGCAACGAAGAACTCAAGCTGCACCTGCGCGCCGCCGCCAACAACGGCGTGAGCCGCAGCGAGATCAAGGAAGTGATCATGCAGAGCGCCATCTACTGCGGCATCCCGGCGGCCAACGCCACCTTCCACCTGGCCGAATCCGTCTGGGATGAACTGGGCGTCGAATCGCGGGCTTGAGAACCACCGCCAGTCCCTGTGGGAGTCAATACTGTGGGAGCAAAGCTTGCTCGCGATGCAATGCCACTGACCCACCGCCATCGCGAGCAAGCTTTGCTCCCACACTGGATTTTCAGTGAGCACTGATTTTGTGCTCGGCACTGACCCCCTGTGGGAGCGAGCCTGCTCGCGATGACGGTGGTACAGCCTCCCTCCTTGTCTGGCTTTTACAGCAAGCTGATCGGGTAGCTGACAATCAACCGGTTCTCATCGAACTCATTGGTGCTGTAATCCCGACGCATCGTCGAGTTACGCCACTTCACATTGAGGCTCTTCAGCGCGCCGCTCTGCACGGTATAAGCCAGCTCACTTTCACGGCCCCATTCCTTGCCATCGTTGACCGTGGCGGTGTGCACGTTGTCGCCGCTGATGTAGCGGTTCATCAGGGTCAGGCCCGGCACGCCGACGGCGGCGAAGTTGAAGTCGTGGCGCACTTGCCAGGATTTTTCCTGGGCGTTGTCGTAGCTGGAGTTGTAGCTGTCGTTGGCCAGGGTGCCGCCGCTGGTGCCGTTGACGCGCATCCAGGCATCGTCACCACCGACTTTCTGCAGGCCGACGTAGAAGGTGTTGCCGCCGTATTTGGCCGAGAGCAGGGCGAACGCGGTTTTGTTGTCCAGGTCGCCGGCCAAGGCGCTGCCGTTTTCCTTGCCAGTGAAATAACCGAGGTTGGCGCCCAGGGTCCAGTCGCCGATAGGCTGGCTGTGGGTCAGGTTGAAATATTGCTGCTGGTAGATGTCGGACAGTTCCGCGTACCACACGCCGACCTGGGTGCGTTTTTCGTTGAAGGCGTATTCACCGCCACCGAAGTTGAAACGGTCGGAGGTGAACGCGCCGCGGCCGTTCATCGACATGTCTTCCATGCTCGCGTCGTTGCGCGGGCTGTTGGCGCGGAACTGGCCGCCGTAGAGGCTCAGGCCGTTGATTTCGGTGGAGGTCACCTGGCCGCCGCGGAAGGTTTGCGGCAAGGAACGGCCATCGTCGGAACGCAGGATCGGCAACACCGGCATCCATTCACCGACCTTCAGCTCGGTCTTCGACACCTTGGCCTTCAGGGCCACGCCCAGGCGACCGAAGTCGTCGGCGGGGCGACCATCATCATGCACAGGCAGCAATTGCGTACCGGCCGTGCCGCGGCCGCCGTCGAGCTTGACCGAGTACGTGCCCAGCACATCCACGCCAAAACCGACCACGCCCTGGGTGAAACCGGACTTGGCGTCGAGGATGAAACTCTGGGTCCATTCCTCGGCTTTGCCCTGGGCATTGTTCGGGTTGGTGAAGTTGCGGTTGATGTAGAAGTTGCGCAGGTTGAGGTTGACCTTGGCATCCTCGACAAACCCCGATTCCGCAGCCAGGACGGGCAGGGCGGTACTGGTCAGGGCTACGGCAATGAGGCTGGGGAACAGGTGCTGTGTGGGCTTCATGGGCGTTGTCTCTATTTTTTATGGACGAAGCGAGTTGTTGCCGCACGTTTGAGGTGCTGGCGGTAAGGGTGGAGCCAGGGGCGTCAGGGCGATCGAGGATCAGCCGGGTGAGGCGGGGTGTAGGGGCATGGCGTCGAACCTGTTGTTATTGGTTTTGTGCGAGCGATGGTGAAGGGCCGCCCGGGATCGGTTCAATTGCCGATTGTGGGTTTTGGGCGATTATCGAACGGCAAAAAACTGATTGGATGGACGCATTCCACTGTGGGAGCGAGCTTGCTCGCGATGGCGGCCTGTCAGTCTTGGCTGAGTACATATCCATTGCTGCGGTAACGGCGGCTTAGGGTTCCGCCCTGACGGCGGCTCACTTTTGAGAAGCGCAAAAGTAAGCAAAACGCTCATGCCCCACCCCTCGGTGCCTCGCTAGGGCTCGGCATGCCCGCACTCCGGCATTGCTCCGTGGGCCGCCGCGAAGGGCCATCCATGGCCCAGCGCGGCTATCCCGGCATCCATGCCGGGATGCCCACTGCACAATGCCTGCGTTCGGCCATCGTGGTTAACGGGGCGCCGAGATCAACGTCCACCGCGAGGCGGCCTTAGAGCCGACCTGACTCTCCTGGTCGTACACCCATCAGACCTGTGGGAGCAAAGCTTGCTCGCGAGGCGGCCTGACAGCCGACCTGATTCTTCCGGTCGTACCCCGATCCCATTGTGGGAGCGAGCTTGCTCGCGATGGCGGCCTAACAGTCGACCGGGTTCTGGCAGCTGTACTTCGACCCAACTGTGGGAGCGAGCCTGCTCGCGAAAGCGGCCTGACAACCGACCTAGCTCTGGCGGCTGTACTTCAATCCAAGTGTGGGAGCGAGCTTGCTCGCGAAGGCGGTATCACAGTCGGTGGAGATGTTGAATTTGCCGGCCTCTTCGCGGGCAAGCCCGCTCCCACAGGGAAAACGCGGTCCCACCAAGAACCAGGTCGGCTACCAGGCCGCCTCGTGGTGGACGTTGATCTCGGGCGCCCCGTTAACCACGATGGCCGCACGCAGGCATTGCGCAGTGGGCACCTCGGCATGGATGCCGAGGTAGCCGCGCTGGGCCATGGATGGCCCTTCGCGGCGGCCCACGGAGCAATGCCGGAGTGCGGGCATGCCGAGCCTAGGCGAGGCACCGAGGGGTGGGGCATGAGCGTTTTGCTTACTTTTGCGCTTCTCAAAAGTGAGCCGCCGTCAGGGCGGAACCCTAAGCAGCCGTTACCGCAGCAATGGATATGTACCCGATCAACAAAATCTTGGCCAGCCGTAAGGCCGCCATCGCGGGCAAGCCTTGCTCCCACATAGGCCAGCGTTAAAGCGCACACAAACAAAAAGCCCACCTTTCGGTGGGCTTCATGTTCAGCATTCAAACATCAATCAGAACAACTTCATCTTCGGCGCTTCTTCTTTCACCGGTTCGTTCTTGCCCGTCTCGGCATTCCAACCACCGCCCAATGCCTTGTACAGATTGACCTCGCTGGTCAGTTGCGCAAGACGGTCAGTGATCAGCGATTGTTGCGCGCTGAACAACTGGCGTTGGGCGTCGAGGAAGGTCAGGTTGCTGTCGACGCCGATGCGGTAGCGACGCTCGGCCAGGCGGTAGTAGTCCTGGTTGGCAGCGACGAAGTCGGTCTGGGCCTGCAACTGTTCGTTGTAGGTCTGACGCGCGGCCAGGCCGTCGGAGACTTCCTGGAACGCTGTCTGAATCGACTTCTCGTACTGCGCGACGTTGATGTCTTTCTGGATCTTGGCGTAGTCCAGGCTCGCACGCAGACTGCCGGCGTTGAAGATCGGCAGGTTGATTTGCGGCGCGAAGGTCCAGGTGCCCGAACCACCCTTGAACAGGCCGGACAGGTCCGGGCTCAGGGTGCCGGCGTTAGCCGTCAGGCTGATGCTTGGGAAGAACGCTGCCCGCGCGGCGCCGATGTTGGCGTTGGCGGCCTGCAGGTTGCGTTCGGCCTGGAGGATGTCCGGACGACGTTGCAGCAGGTCCGACGGCAGCCCGGCCGGCACTTCGCTGAGCAGGTCATCGCTCAACGGTTGCGAGCTCAGGTTGGTCGGCAGGCCGGTGCCCAGCAGCAGGGTCAGGCTGTTTTCGTCCTGGGCGACCTGGCGGGTGTACCGGGCCAGTTGCACGCGGGCGTTTTCCACGGCGGTGCGCGCCTGGCTCAGGTCCAGGGCCGAGGCCACGCCGACTTCGGCGCTGCGCGAGGTCAGCTTGAAGCTTTGCTCGTAGGCCCCGAGGGTTTCCTGGGTCAGCTTGAGCAGTTCCTTGTCGGCCTGCCAGGTCAGGTAGGCATTGGCGACGTTGGCCACCAGGCTGATCTGGGTGCTGCGCCGGGCTTCTTCGGTGGCGAAGTAGCTTTGCAACGCTTGCTCGCTCAGGCTACGAACCCGACCGAACAGGTCCAGTTCATAGGCGCTGATGCCCAAGGTCGCCGAGTAGGAACTGCTGATCGCCGCTTCACCGGTTTGCGAAGCCCGTGCCGGTACCCGCTGGCGGCTGCCGGAGCCGGTGGCCGAGACCGCCGGAAACAGGTCCGCGCGCTGGATGCGGTACTGCGCGGCGTAGGCATCGATGTTCAGCGCCGCGACGCGCAGATCGCGGTTGTTTTCCAGGGCAACCTGGATCAGCTGTTGCAACGCCGGGTCATGGAAAAACTGCTTCCAGCCTTGCTCGGCGGCGGCCTGGCCGGGCGCATTGGCCGCCTCGTAGGCCGGCCCTTGCGGGTATTGCGCCGCGACCGGTGCTTCGGGCCGCTGATAGTCGGGGATCAGCGAGCAACCGCTGAGCACGACGGCGGCGATTGTCAGGGAGAGTAGCGACTTGCTCATTGGCCAGCCTCTTTGGAAGTTTCAGGAGTGTCGTGCTCGTCGGTATTTTTGCGACGGCCTATCGACGACACGGTCACGAAGAACAATGGCACCCAGAAAATCGCCAGGATGGTCGCGGTCAGCATACCGCCGATCACACCGGTACCGATGGCGTGCTGGCTGCCTGAACCGGCGCCTGTGGAGATCGCCAGCGGGACCACACCGAGGACGAACGCCAGGGACGTCATGATGATCGGCCGCAGACGCATCCTACAGGCTTCAACGGCGGCTTCCACCAGGGTTCGGCCCTGTTCGTGGAGTTCCTTGGCGAACTCCACGATCAGAATGGCGTTTTTCGCCGCCAGGCCGATGGTGGTCAGCAAGCCCACCTGGAAGTACACGTCGTTGGACAGGCCGCGCAGGCTGGTCGCCATCAGGGCACCGATGATCCCCAGCGGCACCACGAGCATGACCGCGATCGGAATCGACCAGCTTTCATACAGTGCTGCCAGGCACAGGAACACCATCAGCAGCGACAAGGCGTACAACGCTGGCGCCTGGGAGCCCGACAGACGTTCCTCGTAGGACAGGCCCGTCCAGGAAATGCCGACACCGGCCGGCAGCTTCTTGGCGATGGCTTCGACTTCGGCCATGGCTTCACCGGTGGAATAGCCAGGCGCCGGGGTGCCGAGGATTTCCATCGCTTCCACGCCGTTGTAACGAGCCAGTTTCGGCGAACCGTAGACCCACTCACCCTTGGCGAACGCCGTGAACGGCACCATGGTCCCGGCGCTGTTGCGCACGTACCACTTCTGCAGGTCTTCGGGGCTCATGCGCGCGTTCGGCTGGCCCTGGACGTACACCCGTTTCACCCGACCACGGTCGATGAAGTCGTTCACATAGCTACTGCCCAAGGCAATCGACAGGGTGTTGTTGATCTCCGAGAGGGTAATGCCCAGGGCACTGGCCTTCTCGTCATCGATTTCCAACTGGTATTGCGGTTCATCGTTCAGGCCGTTCGGACGCACCTGGGCCAGTATCTTGCTCTGGGCCGCCATGCCCAGGAACTGGTTGCGGGCTTCCATCAGCTTGTCGTGACCGAT
This sequence comes from Pseudomonas sp. Lb2C2, assembly GCF_052112205.1. NCBI lineage: Bacteria > Pseudomonadati > Pseudomonadota > Gammaproteobacteria > Pseudomonadales > Pseudomonadaceae > Pseudomonas > Pseudomonas sp. Lb2C2. Next base: position 695,453 of record NZ_JAUTYW010000002.1, read on the forward strand.
GCCGGCGCGATCCTGCAGGAACACGTCGAAACCGGTGGCGTTACCCAGTTCCATCACCGCTGGCGGGGCGAAGGCGAACACCATCGCGTCGCGGAAGCTGAAGAAGTGTTGCTGGGCGCGGCCGGCGATCTTGAACACGGTGTTATCAGCGTTACGCTCTTCCCACGGCTTGAGCATGATGAACGCCAGGCCGGAGCTCTGGCCACGACCGGCAAAGTTGAAGCCGGTCACGGTGAACACCGAGGCCACGCCATCGCCTTCGCCGCCGTCCTTGCTCGGCCGCAGCAGGAACTCACGCATCTTGTCCACCACCACTTGGGTACGCTCGGCGCTGGAGCCGGCCGGCGTCTGTACCTGGGCAAACAGTACGCCCTGGTCTTCTTCCGGCAGGAACGCCGTCGGGATGCGGGTGAACAGCCAGACCATGCCAACCACGATGATGATGTAGGCCAGTAGGTACGGGGCCTTGTGCTTGAGCATATTGCCCACGCCGCGTTCGTAGCTCCTGACGCCACGGTCGAAGGTGCGGTTGAACCAACCGAAGAAGCCGCGTTTCGGCGTGCCGTGCTCACCCTTGGGGATTGGTTTGAGCATGGTGGCGCACAGGGCCGGGGTGAAAATCAGGGCCACCAGGACCGACAGGGCCATGGCCGAGACGATGGTGATGGAGAACTGCTTGTAGATCACACCGGTGGAGCCGCCGAAGAACGCCATCGGCAGCAGTACAGCCGAGAGCACCAGGGCGATACCCACCAGGGCGCCCTGGATCTGGCCCATGGATTTCTTGGTGGCTTCCTTGGGCGACAGGCCTTCTTCGCTCATGACCCGTTCGACGTTCTCCACCACAACGATGGCGTCGTCCACCAGCAAGCCGATGGCCAGTACCATACCGAACATGGTCAGGGTGTTGATGCTGAAGCCGAACGCCGCGAGGATGCCGAAGGTGCCGAGCAGTACCACTGGCACGGTCATCGTGGTGATGATGGTGGCGCGGAAGTTCTGCAGGAACAGGAACATCACCAGGAACACCAAGACGATCGCCTCGACCAGGGTTTCAACCACCCCCTTGATCGATTCGCTCACCACTGGCGTGGTGTCGTAAGGGAACACCACTTCCAGGCCTTGCGGGAAGAACGGCTTGAGGTCGTCGACGGTCTTGCGCAGGGCCTTGGCCGTGTCGAGGGCGTTGGCGCCAGTCGCCAGTCGCACCGCCAGGCCAGAAGCCGGGGCACCGTTGAACTGAGCGTTGATGCTGTAGTTCTCACCGCCCAGGGCCACGTCGGCCACGTCGCCGACACGCACTTGCGAGCCGTCCGGGTTGACCTTGAGCAGGATTGCCTTGAACTGCTCGGCGGTCTGCAGGCGGGTCTTGCCGATGATGGTGGCGTTCAGTTGCTGGCCGGGCATGGCCGGTAGGCCGCCGAGCTGGCCGGAAGCGATCTGGACGTTCTGCGCGGTAATCGCCGTGCTCACATCCACCGGGGTCAGGTTGAAGTTGTTCAGCTTGGCCGGGTCGAGCCAGATCCGCATCGCGTATTGGGCGCCGAAGACCTGGAAGTCACCGACACCAGCGGTGCGCGAGATCGGGTCCTGCATGTTGGATACGATGTAGTTGGACAGGTCTTCCCGGGTCATGCTGCCGTCGCGCGACACCACGCCGATCACCATCAGGAAGTTTCTCACTGACTTGGTCACGCGGATGCCCTGTTGCTGCACTTCTTGCGGCAGCAGCGGGGTGGCCAGGTTCAGCTTGTTCTGGACCTGGACCTGCGCGGTATCGGAGTTGGTGCCTTGCTCGAAGGTGGCAGTGATGGTCATGCTGCCGTCGGAGTTACTTTCCGACGATACATAACGCAGGTTGTCGATGCCGTTGAGTTGCTGCTCGATCACCTGCACCACGGTGTCCTGCACGGTTTGCGCGGATGCGCCCGGGTAGGTCACCTGGATCGCAATGGCCGGCGGCGCAATGCTCGGGTACTGGTTGATCGGTAGCTTGAGGATCGATAGAGCCCCGACCAGCATGATCACCAGGGCGATCACCCAGGCGAAAATCGGACGGTCGATAAAAAATTTCGACATGGTTTACTCCCCTTTGCCGCCGGCGGCTTTATCAGCTGCCTGTGCGGGGGCCGGGTTCTTGGTATCGACGTTGGTGGCTTCGGTGGCTTTGACTTCCACGCCTGGGCGTACGAACTGCAACCCTTCGGTGATCACGCGATCGCCGGCCTTGAGCCCGTCTTCGATCAGCCATTGGCTGCCGACGGTGCGGCTGGCCTTGAGCTGACGCAGTTCGACCTTGTTGTCCGGGCCAACGACCAGGGCGGTCGGAGCACCCTTGAGGTCACGAGTCACGCCTTGCTGTGGTGCCAGGATCGCCGCGCTGTTCACGCCGGCCTGCAGTTGCGCATGGACGAACATGCCCGGCAGCAGGGTGTGGTCAGGGTTGGGGAATACGGCGCGCAAGGTCACCGAACCGGTGGTCTGGTCGACCGACACTTCGGAAAATTCCAGCTTGCCTTCGTGTGGGTATTGGCTGCCGTCTTCCAGGGTCAGCTTGACCATGGCTGCATTGTCACCGGCCTTCTGCAAACGACCACTCTGCAGCTCGCGGCGCAGTTGCAGCAGCTCGACCGAACTCTGCGTCACGTCGACGTAGATCGGGTCCAGTTGCTGGATGGTCGCCAGGGCGTCGGTCTGACCATTGCTTACCAACGCGCCTTCGGTCACCGAGGAACGCCCGATACGGCCGGAGATCGGCGCGTAGACCTTGGTGTAGCGCACATTGATCTGGGCGGTCTGCAGGTTGGCTTCCGACTCCAGGCGGTTGGCCACGGCGGTGTCGTATTCCTGACGGCTCACCGCCTGTTCGTCCACCAGTTGCTTGTAGCGGTCGGCAATCGACTTGGTGGAACGCAGGTTGGCCTCGGCGCTCTTGAGGGTCGCTTCATAGACGGCGGGGTCGATCTGGTACAACTGCTGGCCGGCCTTGACGTCGGCGCCTTCCTTGAACAGGCGCTTGAGAATGATGCCGTTGACCTGCGGACGTACTTCCGCGACGCGGAACGCGCTGGTGCGTCCCGGAAGCTCCGACGTCAGGGTGAAAGGCTGGGTCTTGAGGGTTACGACACCGACCTGAGGAGGCGGAGGAGCAGGTGCGGCCTCTTCCTTTTTGCATCCGCTGAGCAGCGATGCCAGGGCGATGGCAGTAACCAGGGCAGTAACAGCTGGCTTGAATTGCATGGAAATCCTCGGGTCCAGGCGCGTAACGGGCGCACTCGAAGGTGGAAAGGTAAAAAGCAGCAGTAATTCAATTAGTAGGATGCTAAGAAATATACTTACGTACATGGTTGTTTGTAAACAGCCAAATTGCGTAACATCCGGCTTTACAAAAGCCTGACAAAGGCCAGCGTAGATCGGGGACGCGTTCCAAGATACGTCGCCTCATATTTTGTTCCGCTGATTCTTACGCGTTGCTGACGCGTTGCTGACGCATCCTGATTGAGGTGTTTACTGCCATGGTCCGTCGTACCAAAGAGGAAGCCCAGGAGACTCGCAGCCAGATACTCGAAGCGGCCGAAAAGGCCTTTTTCGAGCGTGGCGTGGCGCGTACGACCCTGGCCGACATCGCGACACTGGCCGGTGTGACGCGCGGTGCCATCTATTGGCATTTCAGCAACAAGGCGGACCTGCTCCAGGCCATGCTCGATACCCTGCACGAGCCCCTTGATGAGCTGGCCCGTGCCAGTGAAAGGGAAGAAGAGCTTGATCCGCTGGGCTGTATTCGCAAGCTGCTGGTCCGGTTGTTCCAGGACGTGGCCCTGGACCCGAAAACCCGGCGCATTAATGAGATCCTGTTCCATAAGTGTGAATTCACCGATGAAATGTGCGATTTGCGCCAGCAGCGACGCGAGGTCAGCCTCGACTGCAATGTGCGCATCGCCCTGTCGTTGCGCAATGCGATGAGACGCGGCCAGTTGCCGGATGATCTGGACCCCGAAAGGGCGGCAGTTGCCATTCATGCCTATATCGACGGCATTTTGTACCAGTGGCTTCTGGCCCCCGACAGCTTCGCCCTGGCGGGTGAGGCCGAGCGCTGGGTGGAGATCGGGCTGGACATGCTGCACTTGAGCCCCAGCCTGCGCAAATGAAACAAAATGCGTAACTGCGTCGGTTTGTGTCGATACATCCGCGTAAGGGTGCTTTTATAAACCGACACGGGCGCGGTTGATAGGCAATAGGCGGCGAATTTTGTAGGAAATTTGTTTCGCTCCTGTCAAAACGGATGAGAATTCCGGTCAGAGAAGGGCGTCTGAAGCGGTAGGCAGATGCCCCGTCAGACCGATCTGACGGGGTCGCCTGTTCAGCTCAGTGTGATCTCCACGGTAAAACCATACGGTTCCTCATTGGACGAATGAATGATCCGGGTCACGCATTTGATGGCGGTTGTGCCGATAGAGGCCACTTTGTTTGTCCGGACGGGCGTCAGCGTCGGTGAAATAACACCGAAAGAAGTATTGACGCGCAAACCGAAGTCGAAGCGAAAGCCGAGTGCCTGGTCTCCAAATATAATAAAGCGCTTGAAGATGTCCTGGCTGCGACTGCCCAATGGCCTGGAATAAAAGAAGTCGAACTTCAAGGCCTGGATGTCCCAGGGGAGAATATTCATGAATGCTTGTTCATTGGCACTCAAATTGAGATTGTTTTCACCGACCTCAAGAGCCTGCTCGGTATGATTGATTAACTTCACCAGGAAACGGCTGCGGTTTGGGCGCACGCTTTCCTGTTCCCAGGTTTGAAGCTGCCGGTTGACATCGTCGTTCTGCCTGGCCTTTTCCATCAAGGCTTTGAGCACCTGGGTGTAGTCTTGCGTGTCGAGCGACTTGATGTATTCGTACAGTATTGTCAGTGGCGCGTAGTTGAATTGGGAGAGTAGGTTTTCATAAATACTGCTGCTGGTCGGTTGAGTGTTTTCAGTGAAGTTGTTCACTTTGAATTCCTTTTCAATAGTGCTTGTTAGTGGCTGCGCTGCGACAGCTCGGGTTGTTTTATTGTTGGCGATAATATGAAGAGTTGAACGGCTTTTAGAAAGTTTGGAAGTTTGACTGGATATTTAAAGGCAAATAAAAAGCCCTGGCTCTTTCGAGGCAGGGCTTTTTACCGGCTATTGATTAGAGCACAGGGTAATCGATGTACCCCACCGGCCCTTTGCCATAGAACGTTTCCGGATGCGCCTCGTTCAGCGGTGCATTGGCTTTCAAGCGTGCCGGCAGGTCGGGGTTGGCAATGAACGGCACTCCGAAGGCCACGGCATCGGCCTTGCCCTCGGCCAGCCAGGCATTGGCGCTGTCCTTGGTGAAGCGTTCATTGGCGATGTACGGGCCGCCGAAAGCCTGCTTGAGTTGCGGGCCGATGCTGTCGTCGCCTTCCTTCTCACGGGAGCAGATGAAGGCGATGCCACGCTTGCCCAGCTCGCGAGCCACGTAGCTGAAGGTTTCCAGGCGGTTCTCGTCACCCATGTCATGGGAGTCGGCGCGCGGTGCCAGGTGCACGCCAACCCGGCCGGCGCCCCAGACTTCGATGGCTGCGTCGGTCACTTCCAGCAGCAGGCGGGCACGGTTTTCCAGGGAACCGCCGTAGCTGTCGGTACGCTGGTTGGTGCTGCTTTGCAGGAACTGGTCAAGGAGATAGCCGTTGGCGCCGTGGATTTCCACACCGTCGAAACCGGCGGCCTTGGCATTCTCGGCACCGACGCGGTAGGCGTCGACGATGTCGGCGATTTCAGCGGTTTCCAGTGCGCGTGGGGTCGGGTAGTCGGCCAGCGGACGCACCAGGCTCACGTGGCCTTTGGGCTGGATCGCGCTGGGCGCCACCGGGGTTTCGCCGTTCAGGTACGACGGGTGGGAGATCCGCCCCACGTGCCACAGTTGCAGGAAGATCTTGCCGCCAGCGCCGTGGATCGCCTTGGTGACGTTGGACCAGCCGCGCACCTGGTCGTTGGACCAGATGCCCGGCGTGTCCGGATAGCCCACGCCCATCGGCGTGACCGAGGTTGCTTCGCTGAGGATCAGGCCGGCGGATGCGCGTTGCACGTAGTACTCGGCCATCAGCGCGTTGGGCACGCGACCTGCGTCGGCGCGGCAGCGGGTGAGCGGGGCCATGATGATGCGGTTCTTCAACTCGATGTCGCCGAGTTTGATGGGGTCGAAAATAGTCGCCATGAAATACAAACCTCGAAAGTGGAAGGGTTAAAAGTCAGTGAGTTGCCGGCGCCAGGTCGGCATTGCCGCCCTGGCGGAAAGTGATCAGGGTGACCAGCAGCGCCAGCACGGCCAGCGCGCCGGCGGCCAGGGGCACGGAGGTCAGGCCCAGGCCATGGTCGATGACACTGCCGCCGATCCAGGCGCCCAGGGCGTTGCCGATGTTGAAGGCGCCTATGTTCAGGGTGGAGACCAGGTTCGGCGCGTCTTTGCCGAAGGTCACCACGTTGACTTGCAGGGCCGGCACGGCGGCGAAGCAGGCGGTGGCCCAGAGGAACAGGGTGATTTCGCTGGGGATCAGCGCCACGCTGGTCCAGCTCAGTACGGTGGACACCACGGCCATGGTGATGAAGACGCCCATCAGCGTGTTCGCCAGGCTCTTGTCCGCCAGCTTGCCGCCGATGATGTTGCCCAGGGTCAGGCCCAGGCCGATCAGCACCAGGGTCCAGGTCACGCCACGGGGCGATACGCCGGTCACTTCACCCAGCAGCGGTGCGACATAGGTGAACAGGGTGAACACCGAGGCGGAGAACAGCGCGGTCATGCTCAGGGACAGCCACAGACCAGCACCCTTGAGCGCCACCAGTTCCGAACGCATGTCGAGTTTTTCTTCATCGCGCTTGGCCGGCAGGAAGCGAATCAGGCCGATCAGCGCCACCACTCCAATGATGGTCACGGCCCAGAAGGTCGAACGCCAGCCGGCTTCCTGGCCCAGTGCGGTGCCCAGCGGTACGCCGAGCACGTTGGCCAGGGTCAGGCCGGTGAACATCAGGGCCACGGCCGAGGCGCGCTTGTTGGGCGCCACCAGGCTGGCAGCCACCACCGAACCGATACCGAAGAACGCGCCGTGGCACAGGGCCGTGACGACCCGGGCAAACATCAGCACGTTGTAGTCGCTGGCAATGGCGCAGAGCAGGTTGCCGACGATGAAAATCCCCATCAACGCTACCAGGGCGGCCTTGCGCGGCAGCCGGGCGGTGGCCAGGGCCATGAACGGCGCACCGATGGCCACGCCCAGGGCGTAGCCGGTCACCAGCCAGCCGGCGCCAGGAATCGACACACCCAGGTCGGCCGCCACTTCGGGCAGCAGGCCCATGATGACGAACTCGGTGGTGCCGATGGCGAAGGCGCTCAGGGCCAGGATCAGGAGTGAGAGGGGCATGATGGATCCTTGTCAGGTCAGAGCTCTTGGCTCATTTGCTTGAGGAACTGCTGGATCACGTCCTCGTTGCGTTTGAAGAAGTGCCATTGGCCGACCTTCTGGCTGGTGATCAGCCCCGCCCGTTGCAACACCGCCAAATGCGCAGACACCGTCGATTGCGACAGGCCGCAACGCTGGTCGATCTGCCCGGCGCAAATGCCGAATTCGTGGTTGTGCAACTGTTCGGGGAACTGGACCTTGGGGTCTTTGAGCCAGTTGAGGATGTCTCGCCGTACTGGGTGCGCCAGGGCTTTTATTATTTCGTCGAGGTCGAGGGTCATGGGTGGCAAGCTCGGGGGTGAGTAAAACGCTATATCGCGATGAGGCGAACTTTAAATCGTTACTTCGCGATATACCAATATGGATTTGATCTGAATGCCGAATAAATCGCTATATCGGGTTATAACGATATTGGCCTGGGGGTGCTAAGCTGCAGGCCATGAATTATCTCGCGCACCTGCACCTCGGCGGCCCCGGCCGGGAACAACTACTCGGCAGCCTCTACGGCGACTTCGTCAAGGGACCGCTGCAAGGGCTCTACGACCCACGGATCGAAGCGGCGATTGCCCTGCATCGGCGCATTGACATGTACACCGACCGCCATCCTTTGGTGGACATCGCCCTGTCGCGCTTTTCCACGGTGCGACGGCGCTATGCCGGGATCGTGCTCGATGTGTTTTTCGACCACTGCCTGGCCCGGGACTGGACGTTGTACGGCGAAGGGCCGCTGCTGGATTTCACCTCCCGGGTTTACCAGGTGCTCAGCACCGAACCGCAGCTACCGGGGCGCCTGGCGCACATCGCGCCGCACATGGCGGCGGATGACTGGCTGGGGTCTTATCAGGAGTTCGAGGTGCTTGGGCAGGTGCTGCGCGGTATTTCCCGCCGCCTGTCCCGACCCGAGGAGCTGGCTGGGGCGATGCCGGAGTTGATCAGGCTCTATGAGCCGTTGAGCGAAGACTTTCGGTTGTTCTACCCACAGCTTCAGGATTTTGCTCAAAACCAAGTCACGCTGCAGGACTAATTGTGGGAGCGAGCTTGCTCGCGATAGCGGTGTATCAGCCAGCACATCTGCTGAATGTTAAGCCGCTATCGCGAGCAAGCTCGCTCCCACAGGGGGTTGCGCAGAGATCCGGGTCAGGCCGCAATCGCAGCAGGCCGCACCGGCAATTGCTGTTTCTCTGGAATTATCCCGAACAACGCCTTGTGTACCGCCTGCTGCGCCTGGAAGGCCAGTGCCGCGCGTTCCTGGCCGTGGCAGGCAATCGGTTCCAGCAGATGGATTTCCACCTCACCCCGATCATTGGCGAACAAGCGCATCAGATGCGAGAGCAAATCATCATCGCCAATGAACGGTGCCAGCGAGTCCGGTTCACCGTTGCGCAGGTAACGGATCGCCACCGGCTGCAACGCGACATCGGCGTCGATGGCCGCTGACAGCAGGCGACCGTGGAAGGTGCGCAAGGTCTGGCCATCGGTGGTGGTCCCTTCGGGGAACATCAACAGCGAATGGGCCTGTTCCAGATGGCGGCTCATCTGCTTGCGGATCAATTGGCTGTCGCCCGAACCGCGCCGGATAAACAGGCTGCCGGCCTTGGCTGCCAGCCATCCGGCGACCGGCCAGGTGCGCACTTCGGCCTTGGACAGGAACGACAGCGGCGTGAGCATGCCCAGCAACGGGATGTCGGTCCAGGACACATGGTTGCTGACCCACAGCATCGGTCGTTGCGGCAGTTGACCGTGGACAGTGACGGAAAAGGGCAGGGCATGGCTCAGCCGTGCCATGAAGAACCGCGACCAGCGCTGGCGACGGACCATCGAGTTGGCGATCCCCAGGCGTTCGAACAGACCGAAGACGCTGGCCATGCTCAGGCCCAGTGTCACCACCAGCAACACTCGCGCGATACGCGCGTACACCCGCAACCGACTCATTACACCGCTGCCTTGAAGTGGCGGGCGTAGCGCGGGCAGAGTTCGTCGCGCTTGAGCAGGATGAACACGTCGGCCACCTGGAAATCCTCGTCCCAGCACGGCTCGCCGCAAATCTTCGCGCCCAGGCGCATATAGGCCTTGAGCAGCGGTGGCATCTCGGCGATGACGTTGGACGGCACGTCCAGGGTCGGCAAGGGTTTTTTCGGCACGGCTTGCAGGTGTTCGGTGCACAGGTAGCGTTCGCGCAGGCGCTGCATGATCGCCTGGGCCTGGATACCGCCATCCTGCATCGGAATGCTCGCGCAGCCCATCAGGTAGCTGTAGCCACCTTCGTTCAGGACTTCGGCCAGTTCGCCCCAGAGCACCGCGATGGTGCCGCCGTTGCGGTAGGCCGGGTCGACGCAGGTACGGCCGATTTCCAGGATCGGGCCCTTGAGATGGACCAGGCCGTGGAGGCTGAATTCTTCTTCGCTGTAGAACCGGCCCAGGCTGCTGGCGGCCTGGTGGTCGAGCAGGCGAGTGGTCGCCACGAGGCGGCCGGTGTTCAGGTCGCGTACGCCGATGTGGTCGCAGTGAACATCATAGTCATCCATGTCCAGACCCATTTCCGCGCCCTTGAGCTTGGCGTTGAATTCGCCGCTGAAGACGTTGAAGCGCAGGGCCTGTGCTTCTTGCAAGGCTTGGGCGCCGATCAGGCGTTCGGCTTGCAGGCGGCGTTCATTGCCGGTGTCGCTGATGCGGGCGATCTGGGTCATAGCGAATCTCCGTGCGGGCTGTTCAGTTGCAGCCTGTCGACTTTCTTTATGCAGCCATGTTGTGCAAAGTCAGGCTATGTAGCCCCGGTGTCATCGCCATGAAGCTTTGGTGATGCTTATGTGACAGCCCTCAAGGAGCCTCTTATGCCTTGGCACACACTGATCGAACGCGGCGAGCGCCTGCCCGCCCATCCGGACCTGGCCGAAGGTTATTCAGCGTTGCTGCAACGCCTGGGGCCGGTGACGCCGTTCGAACTGGCCGTGACCGGGGCACGTTTGATGGCCACGCCGGGCCTGGCGTTCCTGGTGGGGTACCAGGCGGCGCTGCGGGTGCTGTGGCCCAGCGCGCCGCAGAGCCTCGGTGCCTTGTGTGCCACCGAACAGCGCAGCCTGCGCCCGGCGGACATGCAAACCCGCCTCGACGACTTGCGCCTGAGCGGACGCAAGGATTTCGTCACCGCCGGCGACGCCGCCGAGTGGCTGCTGATTGCCGCTCGCTGCGAAGCGCCCGGTGAAACGCCACGGCTGAACCTGGCAGTCGCCTATGCGGGTGAGCCCGGCGTCACCCTGGAAAAACTGCCCGCCATTGCCCTGATGCCGGACATCAGCCATGGCCGCGTCCTGCTCGACGGCGCGTTGTGCGAGTTGCTGGCGGGCGACGGTTGGGACGCCTACGTCAAACCGTTCCGCACCCTGGAAGACCTTTATGTGCTCAGCGCGATGACCGCCTGGTTGTATGGCGTCGGGCAGGAATGTGCCTGGCCCCAGGCGTTGCAATTGCGCCTGCTGGCGTTGCTCGCCGGTTGCGCGGAGGTCAGTCGACATAACCCTTCCAGCGCTGCCGGGCACGTGCTGCTGGGCGGGTTGTTCGCTCAGTTCCAGGGGCTCGACGGCGAACTCAACGCTGCCCTGGCCGCCGGGCCTGCGACGTGGCGCGAGATGTGGACGCGGGATAAAGGGGTGATGGAGATTGGGGCGGGGGCGCGGGCCAAGCGCTTGGCCAAGGCGTTGGGTTAGTCCTTCAAGCGACTGACCCCTGTGGGAGCGAGCTTGCTCGCGATAGCGGAGTGTCAGCTAAGCATATGGCGACTGACAAACAGCTATCGCGAGCAAGCTCGCTCCCACAGGGGGTCACACAAGCCTCGAAACTGTCATCAAGTCTGAATAGGCTCTGAAGGTTCAATCCTGCGAGCCCCGAGCATGTCCAAAGGCTGGTTCCTGATCCCGCTGCTGTTGCTCAGCCTGAGCGCCCACGCCGAAGACTGGCCCGGCGAGCAATGGCCAAGTGGCCCGCCACCGAGCGGGCCGGCCATCGAAGCCTTGGAGCAATACGCCTTCCCACCCCGGGACGATGCGAGCCGCGAGGGCATCCGCACCGATGCGCTGCTGGTGATCCAGGACGGTCGGCTGGTCTACGAACGCTACGCCGGGCCGACCACCGCCCAGACTCCGCACCTGACCTGGTCCATCAGCAAAAGCCTGCTGGCGACGGTGTTCGGCGTGGCCTACGGTGAAAAGCTGTTTGGCCTGCAAGACCCGGCCGCCAAGTACTACCCGCCACTGAGCCGGCACCCGGGCCTGACCCTGGCCGATCTTTTCCACTGGGCCTCAGGCCTGGACTGGCAGGAAGACTACGAATACGCACCGCTCAACTCTTCGGTGGTGGCGATGCTCTATACCCGTGGGCGTCATGACATGGCGGCGTTCACTGCGCAGCATGAGAGCTTCAGCCTGCCGGGGCAGGCGTTCCGTTATTCCAGCGGTGACAGCAACTTGCTGGCGGCGGCCTTGAAGACCATCGTCGGCCCGGCGCGCTACCCCGACTACCCCTGGACGGCCTTGTTCGAACCCCTGGGCATCCGCTACGCCACCTGGGAAACCGACGCCAGCGGCACGTTCGTGGGATCGTCCTATGCCTACCTCACCGCACGGGACCTGGCGCGTGTCGGGTTGTTGCTGCAGCGGGACGGCCGCTGGGGCGAACGGCAACTGATCCCCAAGGCCTGGGTCGCGTTCAATCGTGAACCTTTTGCCCACTTCCAGGCCGGCCAGGACGAAGCCGTGCCCGGCGGGCATTGGTGGCTCAACCGCGCCGCCGATCCGGCGATCCATCCCTGGCCCGATGCGCCGCCGGATACCTTTGCCGCGTTGGGCCATTGGGGCCAGGCGCTGTACATCATTCCCAGCGCCAAACTGGTGATCGTGCGCTACGGCGACGACCGCGACGGCGGCTATCGCCATAACGAACTGCTCAAGCGCGCCATGGCGGCGTTCGCCGGGACGGTGCAGCCATGAAGCGCAAAGTGTTGCTCACCCTGTTGTCGATACTGCTCATCGCCCTGTTCAGTTGGGTCTGGCTGGAGCGGGTGGCATTGCGGGCCTTCCCCGACATCATCAGTGCCTACACCGCCAAGGAATACTGCTCGTGCCGCTATGTAATGCAACAACCGGTCGAGTATTGCCGGGGTTATGTGAAGCAGTCAGTGCCCACCGATGATTTTTTCGATGCGCCTGAAGCCAAACGCGTCACCGTCAGCGGGTTGGGGCGTAGCAACAGTGCGCAATGGGTGGGTGAGCGGCAGGGGTGTCGGTTGGAGCCCTGAACTAACCGTTGGCAACAAGGCCTGTGGGAGCAAGGCTTGCCCGCGATGGCATCCTTGAGGCCGCCATCGCGGGCAAGCCTTGCTCCCACAGATAAACCCCTTCACCCCAGGTTCTGTGTCTTCCTGGCCGTTATTGAAACAGACAGTTTGCAAGCGCCCTCGGCCCGGTTAAGGTTCGCCACAGGTTTATCTGCCCCCCGAGTGTGTATGTTCAAGCGGTTTTTCCCTCACGCGGCCGCCAGCTTGCTGCTGGCCTGCGCAGCGCTGCCGGCCCAGGCCGACTGGTACCTGGATAGCGAATCGTCGCGGCTGTCGTTCATCAGCAGCAAAAACGGCAACGTCTCCGAGGTCCAGCGGTTCCTGGTGCTGCACGGTCAAGTCCAGCCCGAGGGCTTGGCGCGCCTGGAAGTGGAGCTGGAATCCATCAACAGCGGCATTCCCCTGCGTGATGAACGCATGCGGGCCGAGCTGTTCGAGATCCAGCAATTTGCCGAAGCCACTGTCACCGCAAAGATCGACCTGGCGCCGATCCAGGACCTGGCCAACGGCGCGCAGTTGGAGTTGCGTCTGCCGCTGACGGTGAACCTGCACGGCAAACAACATGAATACCCCGTCGAACTGCTGGCGACGCGCCTGGATGAACGCCGCTTCCAAGTGGTGACCTTGGAACCGGTGGTGCTCAACGCGGCGGATTTCGATCTGGCGCCGGGGCTGGAAAAGCTGCGCAACCTGGCCGGGTTGTCGGCCATCAGCCTCTCGGTGCCGGTGAATGCGGTGCTGATTTTCACGGCGCGCTGACATGAGCGGCCCGATATTTCCCTGGCGTGAAGGCAATCGCTTCGAGCTGTTGATCGACGGCCCGCAGTTCTTCCCGCGCATGCTGGTGGAAATTGCCCGTGCCCAGGAACAGGTCGAGCTGGAACTGTACCTGGTAGAGGCGGGCACTTGCGCCGAGGCGATGGTCCAGGCGCTGGTGCAGGCCGCCGAACGTGGTGTTCGCGTGCGCTGCCTGTTCGATGACTACGGCAGCCTGGCGTTTACCCTGGCCCTGCGCAAGCGTCTGACCGAGGCAGGGGTGGAGTTGCGTTTCTACAATCGCCTGAGCTGGCGCCGCTGGGTGCGCAACCTTTACCGGGATCACCGCAAGCTGCTGTTGGTGGACCAACGCCTGGCCGTTGTCGGCGGCACCGGGGTGACCGATGAATTCTGGAACCCCCTCGACGACCGCAGTGAGTGGCACGAAGTGATGGTGGAAATCGTCGGCCCGCTGGTGCTCGACTGGCAGTTGCTGTTCGACCGCCAGTGGCTCGCCAACCGCCATCGGCGAGCCTGGAAACCGGCGTCCAACTTCGGCTTGCCGCGCCTGCCGCGGGTACCGCCGGTGGGCGAGGGCATGGGCCGGGTGGCGTATGCCGACGCCCGCCAGCATCGCGACATCCTGCAATCGCTGTCGCGGGCATTGAACAGCGGCCAGAAACGCATCTGGATGGCGACGCCGTATTTTTTGCCGACCTGGAATGTGCGCCGCTCCTTGCGCAAGGCCGCCGCCCGCGGTATCGACGTGCGCCTGCTGCTGACGGGCCCGCGCACCGATCACCCCTCCGTGCGCTACGCCGGGCACCGTTACTACCCGCGACTGCTCAAGGCCGGCGTGCAGATTTTCGAATACCAGCCGTGTTTCCTGCACCTGAAGATGGTGCTGGTGGACGACTGGGTCAGCATCGGCTCCTGCAACTTCGATCACTGGAACCTGCGCTTCAACCTGGAAGCCAACCTCGAAGCCTTGGATTCCAGGCTCAGCAGTGCCGTGGCGGCCAGTTTCGAGCGGGATTTCGCCCAGAGCCTGCAAGTCAGCCTCGACGCCTGGCAGCGCCGGCCATTGTGGAAGCGCTTCAAGCAGCGGCTGTGGGGGTTGGTGGATCGGGTGGTGGTGAACTTGCTGGATCGACGCGGCTAGCCCGCCCCCCAGATAAAACTGTGGGAGCGAGCTTGCTCGCGATGGCGGTCTGATATTCAACATCTGAGTTGAATGTTAAGCCGCTATCGCGAGCAAGCTCGCTCCCACATGGGTTGTGTTGCCTGGGGATCAGAGCAACTCAAAACTCTGCTGCTTCACGTCCTGGGAATCCAGGCCGATCTGCACGTTGAACTTGCCCGGCTCCGCCGCGTACTTGAGTTGGGCATTGAAGAACTTCAGGTCGTCTTCGGTGATGGTGAAGTGGATGACTTTCTTCTCGCCGGCCTTGAGCATCACCTTGCGGAAGTTCTTCAGTTCCTTCACCGGGCGAATGATCGAGCCGGTCACGTCCTGGATGTACAGCTGCACCACGGTTTCGCCGTCACGCTTGCCGGTGTTTTCCAGCGTCACGCTGGCATCGAGCTTGCCGGTCTTGTTCAGCGTGGTCGACGACAGGGCCATGTCCGACAGGCTGAACTCGGTATAGCTCAGGCCGTAGCCGAACGGATAGAGCGGGCCGGTGGTGTCATCGAAGTACTGCGAGGTGTAGTTGCCCGGCTTGCCTGGCGTGAATGGCCGGCCGATGCTCAGGTGGTTGTAGTAGGTCGGAATCTGCCCCACCGAGCGTGGGAAGGTGATTGGCAGCTTGCCCGACGGGTTGTAGTCGCCGAACAGCACATCAGCGATGGCGTTGCCGCCTTCGGTGCCGCTGAACCAGGTTTCCAGGATCGCATCGGCCTGCTGTTTCTCGTCCAGCAACGACAGCGGACGGCCATTCATCAGCACCAGCACCAGCGGCTTGCCGGTGGCTTTCAGGGCCTTGATCAGCTCGCGTTGGCTGGCCGGGATGTTCAGTTCGGTACGGCTCGACGATTCATGGGACATGCCACGGGACTCACCCACGGCGGCCACCACCACGTCGGCATCCTTGGCGGCTTTCACCGCTTCGTCGATCAGCACCTGGGCCGGGCGCGGGTCGTCTACCACTTCCGGGGCGTCGAAGTTGAGGAAGTTCAGGTAGTCGAGCACCTTCTTGTCGCCGGTGATGTTGGCGCCACGGGCGTAGATCAGCTTCGAGTCAGCGCCCAGGGCGCGGGTCATGCCGTCGAACAGGGTGACCGATTGCGCAGGACGCCCGGCTGCAGCCCAACTGCCCATCATGTCGATCGGTGCCTTGGCCAACGGGCCGACCAGGGCGATTTTCGCCGTCTTCTTCAGGGGCAGGGTCTGGTTGCGGTTTTCCAGCAGGACCAGGCTGCGACGCGCCACGTCACGGGCATCGGCGCGGTGCATGCGGCTCTCGGCATAGGTATCGGCCGGGTCGTCCTCGGCCTTGCCGATGCGCAGGTACGGATCCTTGAACAGGCCCATGTCGTATTTCGCCGCGAGCACTTCGCGCACTGCGTTGTCGATGTCGCTCTGCTCGATTTCACCGGCCTTGAGCAACCCTGGCAGTTCCTTGCCATAGAGCGAGTCGTTCATGCTCATGTCGATACCGGCCTTGATCGCCAGTTTCGCCGCTTCGCGACCGTCCTTGGCGACGCCGTGCTTGATCAGTTCGAAAATGGCGCCGTGGTCACTGACCGCCAGGCCCTTGAAGCCCCATTCCTTGCGCAGCAGGTCGTTCATCAGCCAGGTGTTGGCGGTCGCCGGCACGCCGTTGATGGAGTTCAGCGCGACCATCACCCCCCCGGCACCCGCGTCGATGGCGGCGCGGTAGGGTGGCAGGTAGTCCTGGTACATTTTCAGCGGACTCATGTCCACGGTGTTGTAGTCCCGGCCACCTTCCACCGCGCCGTACAGGGCGAAGTGCTTGACGCTGGCCATGATGCTGTCGGCCGCGTTGGCGCCGTTGCCCTGGAACGCCTTGACCATCACCCCGGCGATGCGCGACACCAGGTAGGTGTCCTCGCCGAAACCTTCGGAGGTGCGGCCCCAGCGCGGGTCACGGGAAATGTCGACCATCGGCGCAAAGGTGATGTCCAGGCTGTCGGCGGCCGCTTCCTTGGCCGCGATGCGGCCGGAGTGGTAGATCGCGTCCATGTCCCAGCTCGAGGCCAGGGCCAGGGGGATCGGGAAAATCGTGCGGTGGCCGTGGATCACGTCATAGGCGAAGAACATCGGGATCTTCAACCGGCTGCGCATGGCCGCGTCCTGCATCGGACGGTTTTCATCGCGCGTGATGGAGTTGAACGTGCCACCGATGTTGCCGGCGGCGATTTCCTTGCGAATCATCTCCCGGGGCATTTCCGGGCCGATGCTGATCAGGCGCAATTGGCCGATCTTCTCTTCGAGGGTCATCTGCTTCATCAGGTTGCTGATGAAGGCGTCCTTGTTCTCTATGGGGGCTGGCAGGTTGTCGGCCAATACGGAGTGACTGGCCAGACTGACAAACAGACCCAGCAAACACAGCTTCTTCATGAATAATTTTCTCGCAAGCCTAAAGGGCGGTAATCAGGACACGCCGGTCAGCCAAAATGTGAGGAGCGGCTATTGTTGTTCAGTTAAATGCAGCACACTTTCGAACCCATTGGGCTGAACTTAGTTTCGCACTGCGCATCTTTTAGCCCATCGACCCGTTTCAATCCAGTGCGGCGGCAGATTATGCCCCAGGCGCCGGTGAGATAGGTGGCCGGGTTTTTCCAATGTCATGCAAGGGAGAGCTCCACCCGATGAATCCACGACTGAACCACCTTCGCAGCTTGCCGATGCTGGCCCTGATGCTGCTCACCACGTTGCTGGCCGGTTGCGGCATCAATAACATCCCGACCCTGGACGAACAGGCCAAGGCCGCTTGGGGCCAGGTGCAGAACCAGTACCAGCGCCGCGCCGACCTGATTCCCAACCTGGTGGAAACCGTCAAGGGCTACGCCCAGCACGAGCAGGAAACCCTGACTGCGGTGATTGAAGCGCGGGCCAAGGCGACGTCGATCCAGGTGGATGCCAACACCTTGAACAACCCGGAACAACTCAAGCAGTTCCAGCAGGCCCAGGACCAGTTGACCGGCGCGTTGAGCCGGCTGATGGTGGTGTCCGAGCGTTACCCGGACCTCAAGGCCAACCAGAATTTCCTGGCGTTGCAATCGCAGCTCGAAGGCACCGAGAACCGCATCGCCGTGGCCCGCCGCGACTTCATCCTGGCCGTGCAGAAGTACAACACCGAAATCCGCACGTTCCCGGGGCGCCTGTGGCACAGCGTGATGTACAGCGACCTGCCGATCCGCGAAACCTTCGAGGCCACCAGCCCGAATGCCGAAAAAGCCCCTGAAGTGAAGTTCTGAAAAAACTGTGGGAGCGATGCGAGTGTTGAAATTTGGCCTTGTGCTGTTGTTCTGGGTGTTTGCCATCACGGCCCAGGCCGAGCTGAAGTTTCCGGCATTGACCGGGCGGGTGGTGGACGCCGCGCAGATGCTCGAACCGTCGGTGAGCGCGCAACTGGAAGCGCAGCTCAAGGCCCATGAACAGGCCACCGGCGAACAGGTGGTCGTCGTGACCCTGGCGGACCTGCAAGGCAGCAGCATCGAAGACTTCGGTTATCAACTGGGGCGCCACTGGGGCATCGGGCAGAAGGATAAAAACAACGGCGCACTGCTGATCGTGGCCCGGGATGACCGTAAACTGCGCATCGAGGTGGGCTACGGCCTGGAGGATCGCCTGACCGACGCGCAGAGTTCGGTGATCATCAACCAGGTGATCACCCCGGCCTTCAAGACCGGCAACTTCAACAAAGGCATCAGCGACGGCGTCGCGGCGATGCTGGTGGTGCTGGGCGGCAGCCCGTTGGACGAGCCGGCGCCGGCGTACAGTGCGGACGGGCAGCAAGAGCCGAGTGATTTCGTCGAGCGCCATCCCGGGCTGTTCATCTTCCTGGTGATACTGTTTATTTTGACGATATTGGTCTGCCAGATGCTCGGTATCCTGCCGACCGGAAGCGGTGGCTCCAGCCGTTCGGGCGGTTCCGGTGGAGGCTTCGGCGGCGGAGGCGGCGGGGGCTTCAGTGGCGGCGGTGGCAGTTTCGGGGGCGGCGGTTCGTCGGGCGGCTGGTGATAATAATAATGAGCAGGCACTTTTAACATGGCATTACTGACTGAACACGAACAACGCAAGGTCGCCGAGGCCATCGCCCGGGTCGAGCGGCATACCGACGCCGAACTGGTCACGGTGCTGGCCGCCCGCGCCGACGACTACGCTTATATCCCGCTGCTCTGGGCCAGCCTGCTGGCCCTGGTGGTGCCTGGCGTGGTCCATTACCTCACCGGCTGGTTGGCCATGCACAGCCTGTTGCTGGTGCAGTGGGTCAGTTTCATTGTGCTGTGCCTGGTGTTTCGCATCCCCAGGATCACCACGCACCTGATCCCCCGTTCCGTGCGTCACTGGCGGGCCTCCAACCTGGCGCGCCGGCAATTCCTCGAGCAGAACCTGCACCACACCGTGGGCAGCACGGGGATGCTGATCTTTGTCTGTGAGGCTGAGCGGTACGTGGAAATCCTGGTCGATGAAGGCATTTCCAAGCGCCTGGACAACAAATGCTGGGATGCCATCGTCGCAGCGTTCACCCAGCAGGTTCGCCAGGGGCAGACCTTGCAGGGTTTCGTGACCTGCATCGAAGCTTGCGGCGAATTGCTCAAGGAGCACGTGCCGGTGACCCAGGAGCGCAATGAGCTGCCGAATCGGTTGGTGGTGCTGGGCTGAAAATTCCCTGCCAGCACAAGCCTGTGGGAACAAAGCCTGTGGGAGCAAAGCTTGTTCGCGATGAACGATAACGCGGTGAGCCTGCACTATCGCGGCGTATTCATCGCGGGCAAGCCTTGCTCCCACAGAGGCTACTGCTCGCCACACCAACTTTTCCGTGCCCTCGCTGCCCATCCCCCCTAAAATACCGCCATTCCCGATTCGCCCCGCCCCGAGGCCGTTTTTTCATGTCTGCCACCGCAACGCCCGTCCGTCCCGCGCCGGATCACCACACCCAGTTCATCGAGCTGCTGCACACCAGCCTTGAACAAAACGCTTTCATCAAACTGGTGCTGGCCAAGTACGTGGGTGACGAAGCGGACCTCCAGCGGCTGATCATCAAGCAGCTGACGGTCAAGGACCAGCCGTGCCTGTCCTTCGTCTACCGCTACAAGACCCGCGACATCACCAAGAATTTCCCCCTGGCCGAAGGGGTGGAAACCATTGCTGCGCTGTTGCCGGCATCGTTCAAGAACGCGCATTTACTGGCGGTCACCGACGAGGCGCAGCTGGAGTACAGCAAGAAGGGCAAGAGCTCGCTGTTCAAGAGCAAGCCCCAGCAACTGCGGGAAGTGCCATCTGCCGAACACAACCGTGAGAAAAATCGCTTCCTCGACCTGAGCCGGCCATTTCTGGCCGACCTGGGCGTGACCAACCACAAGCACGAGCTGATTCCGGCGATGTCGCGCAAGTGGAAGCAGATCAACAAGTTCATCGAGGTCTTCAGCCATGCGCTGACGTCTTCGCCGCTGGCCCTGGACAAACCGGTGCGGGTCTCGGATTTCGGTTCGGGCAAAGGCTACCTGACGTTCGCCATCCACGATTACCTGCGCAACACCTTGCAGGCCGAAGGCGTGGTGACCGGTGTCGAGCTGCGCGAAGACATGGTCAAGCTGTGCAACGAAGCCGCCGCGCGCCTGGAACACCCGGGCCTGAGCTTCCAACACGGTGACGTGCGCAGCGTGGCGCCGAGCGCGGTGGACGTGATGATCGCCTTGCACGCCTGCGACATCGCCACCGACTACGCAATCCACATGGGCATTCGCTCGGGCGCCTCGATCATCATGTGTTCGCCGTGCTGCCACAAGCAGATCCGCTTGCAGATCCAGAGCCCGGCCTTGCTCAAGCCGATGCTGCAATACGGCCTGCACCTGGGCCAGCAGGCGGAAATGGTCACCGACAGCTTGCGGGCGCTGTTCCTGGAAGCCTGCGGCTACGAGACCAAGGTCTTCGAGTTCATCTCCCTGGACCACACCAACAAGAACAAGATGATCCTGGCCGTCAAACGCACCGAACCGGTGGACCCCACCGAGCTGCTGGCCAAGATCCAGGAACTCAAGGCCTTCTACCACATCACCGAGCACTGCCTCGAAACGTTGCTGCGGGCTGATGGTTACCTCGCCTGAAGCAGCTATACCGAACCCTGTGGGAGCAAAGCTTGCTCGCGATAAGGGCGACACGGTTCAACTGCTGGAACCGCGTCATCGTTCATCGCGAGCAAGCTTTGCTCCCACAGGACTCGCTCCCACAAGGGTAGAGGTGCAGCCCGTCAGGTAATCAGCGCTTATCCCTCATCTATCGACGTAGCGGACTACCTTTAATGCGTTAACCACCCACGCATCCCCAAAGGAGCCCACCCCATGCCCGCCAAGAAAATCCTCATGCTGGTCGGCGATTACGTCGAAGATTATGAAGTCATGGTGCCGTTCCAGGCCCTGCAGATGGTCGGCCACACCGTGCACGCCGTGTGCCCGGACAAAACCGCCGGACAGACGGTGCGCACGGCGATCCACGATTTCGAAGGCGACCAGACCTACAGTGAAAAACCGGGGCACTTGTTCGCCCTCAACCATGACTTCGCCAACGTCCAGGCCGCCGACTACGATGCGCTGCTGGTGCCGGGTGGGCGAGCGCCGGAATACCTGCGCCTGAATGAAACCGTCCTGCAACTGGTGCGCGATTTCGATCTGGCGGGCAAGCCCATTGCCGCAGTGTGCCACGGTGCGCAATTGCTGGCGGCGGCGGGCATCCTCGAAGGCCGTGAATGCAGCGCCTACCCGGCGTGTGCTCCGGAAGTCCGGCTGGCGGGCGGGACCTATATCGACATTCCCGTGACCCAGGGCCATGTCCAGGGCAACCTCGCAACGGCACCGGCCTGGCCTGCGCATCCGAACTGGCTGGCGGGTTTCCTGACGCTGCTGGGCACGGCCATCACTTTGTAATAACGCCGCACAGCGGACTGGCAAGGCAAGCGCAGCGGGTCTTTACTCTCGGGGCATGTCTTCATTGCCAGGAGAAAAATCATGTCCGGATGGTACGAAATCAGCAAAAGCAGCAGCGGCCAGTTTCGGTTTGTGCTCAAGGCGGCCAACGCCGAGACAATCTTGACCAGTGAGCTGTACACCACCCGCAGCGGTGCCGACGGTGGCATTGCTTCGGTGCAGAAAAACAGTCCGTTGGCCGAGCGCTATGAACTCAAGAACACCAAGGACGGCCATCCGTATTTCAACCTCAAGGCGGCCAACCATGAAGTGATTGGCAGCAGTGAGGCTTATTCATCGGACGCGGCCCGGGACAAAGGCATCGCCAGCGTCAGGGCCAACGGACCGACGACGGTCATCAAGGACAAGACGGTGGCTGCGCTCTGACAGAACGGCAACAAGGGCGCCTAGCCTGTGGCGGGGGAATTATGTGTGGGAGCAAGGCTTGCTCGCGATGCAGGCGCTGCGGTTGTGCAGGCTAACCGAGTCATCGTTCATCGCGAGCAAGCTTTGCTCCCACACATGGATCCCCCCTCCACACGTGTTTTAAACCTCCACCGGCACCGACAACTTCGGATCGCCCAGCGGATGGCTCTTCGCATCGAAGAAGCGCAACTGCACCTCCAGCCCCTGGAACACCTTGGCGTAATGCCGCTTCTGATGCTGGATGAACGCCTGGCTACGGGGGTAGATCGAAATCGCCACGGTTTTCGGTGCGGCCAGGCGCAGGGCATGGACAATGTGCCGGTCCTGTTCGCCCAGGGCATGGCCGAACAGGCACAGGTTGTCGCCATGCTGCAGTAACTGGTCGTAGCAGAACGACAGGTAATCGCTGCTGCGGATGGTCTTGAGCTTGTCCTGGCTCGGGCCTTCATTGACGAACAGCGGCACATCGTCGAGGGTCTTGATCGTGTTGTTGATGGCGAAACTGCCCAGCAAGGTGCCTTCGGTGGACGTGAGCTTGCGCGCCGTGCCGTCCTGGTTGCGCACCAGGTGCAGGCCGCCGTGCAGGTACAGCAGGCGCGGTTTGTCCGTGCTCGCCTGGCTCAGGTCGAAACTGTGGTCATCGCCGAAGAACAGATCGCTGATGCTCTCGGGCGCCTGCTGGCTTGCCCAGTAGTTGAGCAGGTCGTAGTTGGTGGTGAACACCGTGCGGTAGCGGCTCAGCTCCTGGTTGAGCGTCGCCAGGGTCGACGGTTGCACCAGGCGCCATGGGATGTGCACCGCATGCACGGTGTTGATCAGTGCTTCCTTGATCGCGTAATAGCGATTGCGCGGCGCGGCAGAGCTGACGGCCAGGGCCTTGTTGACCCGACTGGTGGTTTTCAGCGCAGCGAGCACCTGCTCGAAACTGCGCGTCTGCATCGCGTCGAACACGCTCAGCTCCGACGGGCTCAGGGGTTTTTCCTCGACGGTGCGGGCATTTTCGAACAGCGAGTCATAGCCGAAATCATCCCACACCGCGCGGCTGGCGCCGTTGCCCAGCAGCAGGCCGTTGAAGGCGGTGTCGGCGCGCAGGGCCTCCCAGTCTTCGAGCCGGGTGTCGTATTCCTGGAAATCGGTCATCGCAAGGATCATCTCAAAACGTGGCAAAGGCAGGGCGCGACTTTATCACGACCCAGTCTTGAGCCAGATCAAGATGCGTCATGACTAGTCGGTCATTCTGTAGGCCCTGCCGATCCGGCCTCAACCAGGAGCGTGACCCCATGAGCAGCACTTTTTTCATTCCCGCCGTGAACATCATGGGGCTGGGCTGCCTCGATGAAGCGATGACCGCTATTCGCAACTACGGCTTTCGCAAAGCCCTGATCGTCACCGACGCGGGGCTGGCCAAGGCCGGCGTCGCCACCAAGGTGGCCGAGTTATTGGCGATACAGGACATCGACTCGGTGATTTTCGACGGCGCCAAGCCCAACCCAAGCATCGCCAATGTCGAGCTCGGGCTGGGGCTGCTGAAGGAGAGTCAGTGTGATTTCGTCGTGTCGCTGGGCGGTGGTTCGCCCCACGACTGCGCCAAGGGCATCGCCCTGTGCGCCACCAACGGCGGGCAGATTCGTGACTATGAAGGCGTCGACCGTTCGAGCAAGCCGCAGTTGCCGCTGATCGCCATCAACACCACGGCGGGCACCGCCAGCGAAATGACCCGTTTTTGCATCATCACTGACGAGACCCGTCACGTGAAAATGGCGATTGTCGATCGCAACGTGACCCCATTGATGTCGGTGAACGACCCGGCGCTGATGGTGGCGATGCCCAAGGGCCTGACGGCCGCCACCGGCATGGATGCACTGACCCACGCGATCGAAGCTTATGTTTCTACCGCCGCCAATCCGATTACCGATGCCTGCGCTCTGAAGGCCATCACCCTGATCAGCAACAACCTGCGCCTGGCCGTGCGTGACGGCAACGACCTGACAGCCCGGGAAAACATGGCCTACGCGCAGTTTCTCGCGGGGATGGCGTTCAACAATGCATCGTTAGGTTTCGTGCACGCAATGGCGCATCAGTTGGGTGGCTTCTACGACCTGCCTCACGGGGTGTGCAACGCGGTGCTGTTGCCTCATGTGCAGAGCTTCAACGCTTCGGTGTGCGCCGTTCGCCTGACCGACGTGGCCCATGCCATGGGCGCCGATACACGGGGTTTCAGCCCGGAAGAAGGGGCCCGGGACGCCATTGCGGCGATCCGCAAACTGGCCCTTGATGTAGACATTCCGGCCGGTTTGCGTGACCTGGGCGTACGCCTCAATGACGTACCGGTGCTGGCCGCCAACGCCTTGAAAGACGCCTGCGGCCTGACCAACCCACGGGCGGCGGACCAGCGGCAGATCGAAGAGATTTTCCGCAGCGCGTTCTAGGCTTTGTATGAAAAGTCGCCGAGCGGCGATCAGGCAAGGCGAAAACAGGCGAGGAAGCGGAGTTTACGGGTTGTAAATGAGCATTCCGAGCCTGTTTTCAACGCAGCATGATCGTCGCGCAGGCACTTTTCGTACAAAGCCTAAGCGACCCGGGGTGGCACGAACTTCACACAGAGCATCGCCGCCGTCCCCAACAGCGCGCACAACGCCGCCAGCGGCCAGGCCTGTTGGCTCAACAACAGGCTGGCCATGGCACCGATCACCGAGGCCATCAGTTGGTGCAGGAACCCGCTCAACGCCATGGCATAAGCGCCGGCCACCGGTGAGCCTTCGTTGGCCAGGGACAGGCTGATGGGGTAGATCAACGACTGGCCAAACACCGCGAAGCAATACGGCAGCCAGAAGAGCAGCGCGATGCTGCTCAGGGTGAGGCTGCCTGCCAGCATGGTCATGCTCCCGCCCAGCACCAGGGCGATGCCCCAACCCATCATTCGCCGTTGGCCGGTACGCAGTACAAAAGCGTTCACCGCCAGCGCCCCAAGCAAGTACGCCGCACTGACCGGCCAGCCCAGCAGGCCGTATTCGATGGGCGACCAGTGGAAGCTCTCCTGCAGGATCAGCGGCGCGGCGGTGTTGAAGGCGACGATCACGCCGTAACCCAGCCCACCGGCCAAGGCCGGCAGCAGGAACGCGCGTCGGCGCAGGATGTGCCCGTAGATCCCCCACGCCGATTGCCCGTTGCCGGCTTGCACCAGCACCGGGAACCTGGCCCGGGACACCGCCGCTGCCATGGCCAGGCTGACGGCGCCCAAACCGTAGAAAATCGCCTCCCAGCCGAAAGCGGCCTGGATCAGCGAGCCCAGGTACTGGCCGATACCGAGGGCAATCACAAAGGCGATCGATATCCAGGACAGGGCCTTGGCCAACAGGTCGCCGCTGAAACTGTCCCGAATCAAGACCCGCGCCATCACCGAGATACCGCTGGCGCCGATGCCCTGGATCAACCTGAGCGTCAGGAACGCCTCCACGGTTGTGCCCAGCGGCAGGGCCAGGTTGGCCAAACCGTACAACCCCAAGGCCGCCAGCAAGACCGGCTTGCGCCCCAGCCGCTGGCTCAGGCTGCCCCACAGCAACATCGGCAGCGCCATGCCGATCAGGTACACCGACAAGCCCCAGGAAACCCGGGACGCATCGGCGTCCAGGTCCCGGGCGATATCGGGCAGGGCCGGCAAGTAGATGCTCATGCCCAGTTGGGCCAGGAAAACGGTGGTGCAGGTGACGATCAGGGTTGTACGGTTCTTCATCGAGCGTCCTGTCTCAAGGGCGGATGTCACGCCCGTGGGTCAGCAGCAGTTCGGTGATCTTTTCGCAAAACGAGCGAATCACGTTCGGCTCCATGTCGGCGCGCAGGGTAATGCGAATGGCGGCCTTGCCTTGCGGCACCACGGGAAAAAAGACCGCTGAAGTGAAATACCCCAGTTCGGCCAGTTCGACGGCCAGGCTGTTGGCCAGGGCCGCTTCACCGCAGGGCATCATGCGGATCGCCATGGGGTTGCCGTGCTGTTCAGTGCGCACGAGGCTGTCGAAGAAGCGGATATTAGCTTGCAAACGCTCCTGCAGGGCGCTGAATTCTCGACTGCGGTGCAGGCGGATCGACGCCATGCCGGCGCCGATGGCCGCTGCGTTCAGGCTCTGGGACCAATTGCTCGGCCCACCGTAACGCTGCACCAGCGCCTTGTGCCGTTCACTGCCAAACATGACCAGCCCGCCACTGGCGCCGAAGGACTTGGCCAATGAGGCAACGATCAGGGTGCGTTCATCCACGGCCGGGACGCGCGAACGGACCAGGCCTGCGCCGGACTCCCCGACCGCAGACAATGCGTGGGAGTCATCCAGGTAGAGAAACAGGCCATAGCGCTGCTTGAGATACATCAGGCTGTCCAGGTCCGCCAATCCGCCCATGCTGTAGGCGCTGTCGGCCACGTATGCCACGCAGCGCTGGCGTTTGCACAGGTCTTCGATGAAATCCATGTCGTTGTGCGGGCAGGTGATGACCTGGGTTTCATCGGCGCAGGCGGCCTTGCTGTGGTTCATCGAGTAATGGGCGTATTTGTCGAACACCATGACCGGCGAACACTGGTTGGTGAACGCGCCGCTGGCCAGCAGCGGCAGGATTCCGGCGCTTGCCGCACTGCACGACAGGGCACTGAGGCAACTGGCCCCGAACAGCTCCGACAATTGGGTTTCGTACTGGTCCAGGATCGCCAGCTTGCAGCGATTCCTTGAGTTGGCGACCCGCAGGGTCCCGGTTTCCCACAGGGCAGTCATGGCACCGTCCAGCAACGCGGGGTGATAGTCCAGGCCCAGGTACGACGTAGTACAGAAGTGATGAAAGGTGCGACCGTATTGGTCGACCAGTACATTGGGTGTCTTGACCTCGACATTCAGCCCTGAGATTTTTCCGGCTTCGGTGCCCTGCCAGTTCTGGTCTGCGAGGGTAATTACCTTGCGGTAGTGGGTGAAGTGATGGGGCGCTTGAGCAGTCTGGTTCATGGTGCGATTACATTCCTTGGTGAGTGGTGCTGTCCGTGGGGTGTTTCGATAGAGGTGTGTTTCCAGACTTTACAGATTGTTGTGCAGGGCTTTGAATCGGCTGTTTCCGGCGTGTTTGAGTGTCACTGGAGAGTTCTGCGTAGGACTTTGCCTAGGGCCTTGGACGGGGAATCCGTCGGCGATGTCGGAGCTTGGAAATACCCTGGGTTCGCCCCAAGCCCGCTGGGTTATCACTCTTTTCTGAAGGTTGTTTGCTAATGCTCTCAGGCCTCAATCATCTGACCCTTGCCGTCACCGACCTGGACCGCAGTGTGGTTTTTTATGGCGAGCTGTTGCAGCTGAGTCTCGAAGCCAAGTGGGACCGCGGGGCCTATTTATCGCTGCCGGGTTTGTGGTTGTGCCTGTCTTTCGACCCGTTACGCCGCCCCGAACCGGTGGCGGACTACACCCATTACGCTTTCAGCATCGCTGCCGAGGATTTTCCGGTGCTGGTGGCGCGGCTGAACGCGGCCCAGGTGTCATCGTGGCGAGACAACCGCAGCGAGGGTGATTCGTTCTACTTTCTCGACCCGGATGGGCACAAGCTCGAAGTCCACGTGGGCGACCTGGCGTCGCGGTTGAAGGCCTGTCGGCAGGCACCGTATGCCGGTATGGCGTTTTTTACGGAGTGACGGGGTTGCGTTGAAGCGAGTGGCTGCACCTCCTGGGCGTTTCGTTCCCTACAGTTGATCCCCTGCGCTATCCTCATCGGTACAGGGGGCGCGTCGGTCTCGCTCTGATGTATCGGCGTCATGAACTGACGATCACCCGCTTCGCTCACCGTTGCATTATCCGGATGACCTCCAGCCCCATGGACACTCGAAGTTCCGCGCCGCTGGCCAGCTACATCGACCTTCTGATGGACGCCGTGTGTGCCGTCGACGGCCAAGGGCGTTTCGTGTTTGTCAGTGCTGCCTGCGAACAGATTTTTGGCTACACCCCGCAGGAGCTGATCGGCCAGCCGATGATCGACCTGGTGCACCCCGCCGACCGCCAGCGGACCCTCGAGGCGGCGCGGGAGATCATGGACGGCGAGCCCAAGCTCAATTTCGAGAACCGTTACCTGCGCAAGGACGGTCGGGTGGTGCACATCCTGTGGTCGGCACGCTGGTCGCCGGCGGACCAACTGCGCATTGCCGTGGCCCGGGACATCACCGAACGCAAGCAGGCCGAGTCCCGACAGGCGGCGTTGTATGCGATTTCCGAGGCAGCCCATGCCGCGGCGGATCTGCTGGCGCTGTTCAAACGCATCCACCTGATTATTGGCGAGTGGCTGCCGGCGCTGAATTTTTCGGTGGCGCTGTATGACGAACAATGTTCGCAACTTAACTTCCCCTATCACGTCGATGACCGGGAAGGGCAGCCCGAATTGCCGGGCACGGTCACCGGGCGTTTGTGCGCCGAGGTGATTCGCAGCGGCCAGCCAATCCTGCTGACGCCCGGTTGCAGCCACTTGCCGCCGGGGTTCGACGACCTTGTGGCGCAGCCGGATGCGCCGTGTTGGCTGGGCGTGCCACTGAACTCGCAGAGCGGCACGATTGGCGCGCTGATCGTCAAGAGCGCGCCGGACAACGTGCGCTACACCGAGCAGGACAAGGAGTTGCTGCAATACGTTTGCGCGCAACTCACCATCGCCATCGAGCGCAAGCAGTTGCATGCCCGGTTGCAGCACATGGCTCAGTACGATCAGTTGACCCAGGTGCCCAACCGCGAATTGCTCCGTGAACGGTTCAAGTACGCCTTGGCAACCGCCCGTGCTGCGTCCGGGCGCATGGCCTTGCTGTATATCGACCTGGACCGTTTCAAGCAGGTCAACGACACCTATGGCCACGGGGTGGGCGACATGCTGTTGCAAGCGGTGGCCAATCGTCTCAAGGGCTGCATCCGCGACACCGACACCGTGGCGCGTATTGGCGGCGACGAGTTCGTGGTCCTGTTGCACAGCATCCAGGCCTTGGAGGATGCCCACAGTGTGCGGGAGAAAATCCGCCATGCACTGGCCCAGCCGCTGCGTCTGGACGGGCACTGCCTGAGCATCGAACCGAGCATCGGCGTGGCCTGTTTCCCCGACCATGGCACCGAAGATGTCGCCCTGTTCCGCCACGCCGATGAGGCGATGTACGCCGCCAAACGTCACAATCACCGGGCGTTCGGCATCTGATAGCGCGTCACCGTTCGTCGTGGCGCTGGACGTTTTTTCAACCTTTCAAGCGTGACCTTTTCAGATGTCAGGCGGGCCCCGCTCGCCGGAAACATTGTCCATGATCGAACGAAGATGTCTGGAGCGGGTCGCAGAAGGGGGAGAACCACTCAGCCGTACCTGGGTCAGACGTTTCGTTGATCATCATGGGTGGTTCTGATTCAGAGGCGGGAAACCCGCCAGAACTTTTATCAGAGGAGGGCGCGACCATGAGCCGTATGGCCAGCTTTTTTCGCACCACCAGTCTCGTCGTGCTGATGGGCCTGGGTGCCAACAGTGCCTGGGCCCAATCGCCTGCCGAATTCATCAACGATGCTTCAGCCAAAGGCATGGCCGACATCGAGGCCAGTCGCATGGCCCATGGGAAAGCCGAATCCAGGGAGGTCAAGGATTACACCATCATGGTTATCAACGACCGCACCACGGCCAATCAACACCTGGCGAAGATCGCCAAGAAGCTCGACTTGCCTGTCGCCCCCCGTGAGGAGGTGGCTGACAAGGCCAAGGCCCTGATGCCGCAGGTCAAGGAAGGCGAGTCGTTCGAAGCTGCGTATGCCGCCAGCCAGGTCAAGGCCACCGAGGAGGCCATCGCGCAGATCGAGCAGCAGGCCCAGACCACCGAAGTGCCGGAGATCAAGGCCTTCGCCGATGAAACGCTGCCTAAACTGCAGACCCATCTCGAAATGGCCAGGGCGCTGCAGGCCAGCCGCTGATCTGCTGTGTTTTTGTATTCAGGGCCGGGACGTTCGCGTCCCGGCTGATTTTTGCCCGCCAAAAGGAGAACCTTCCAGCGCATCTGCGTCAGCACTGGTTCAGGTCTACTTTGTTCTTTTCTTCCAGCCCTTCAAGACTCTTGGCTTCGCCCTGGCCCATGGCCTGGTAATGCTTTCTCAGCGCCTCCAGTTGCTTGAGGTCCAGCGACTCAAGGCCGAGCATTGCATTCTGTGCCTCCTTGGTCGCTCGTAATAACTCATCGACCTTGAGGTGCAAGATGTCGGTATCGCGGTTCTGCGTGTTTTGAATCAGGAATACCATCAGGAAGGTAATGATCGTTGTTGATGTGTTGATGATCAGTTGCCACGTGTCATTGAACTGGAAAAAAGGCCCGCTGAGGGCCCAGAGTGCCAACAACACGATGGCCCCCAGAAACGTCTTGGGGCTCCCCGCCCAAAGGGCCAGTTTTTGCGCGATTTTTGCGAAGGTCATTGCTGTGTTCCTTATGGATGCACCTGTCCTTTGTGACAGCAATGAATTGATGAAAATTCTGCTTACATTTTCAGGCGCCGCTGTTCGGCAAGGATTTTTCGTGCAGCCTGAAAATCATCGCAACCAATTGCCGTGTTGGCAGGTCACTCCTTAAGGTCCTCAGCTTCGGAGTCCACCATGAACCTCGCACGCACTGTTTGCCTTGCCTGCTGTTTGTTCGCCCTGCAAGGCTGCTTCGACAACTCGGGTAACGAGACCAAGGACAACACCGATGGCACCAAGTCCTCGGTGCAGATGCAAGAGTCTGGAGCGGAAAAGAAATAGGCAGCCCGCAACCCCTCGAATGGGCTGTCGCAAAACCCTGTGGGAGCGAGCTTGCTCGCGATGGCGGTGGATCAGTTCGCAGTGATGTTGGATGTGCCGACGCCTTCGCGAGCAAGCTCGCTCCCACAGGTTGGGGCGGCTTTCTTAGCGCCCTTGCTGCAACACCTTCAGCGCTGCCGAAGCGAGGAAGCCGGAACGGCTCTTCTCTTCAGGATGGTGCAACACATATTCATCGATTCGGTTGAGCAGGTAGCCGGGCAACGTGATGTTGAGTTTCTGCGCCTTGCCCAGGTACTTGGTCACATCGATGTCCACCAGAGCCCAAGTGCAGCCGGCATATGTCGGATTGGCGGCGTGCAAGGTGACGGTGTTGGCCGACGGAATCGGCGAGCCGTCTTCAGCCAGAATCTCGAAATGTCCCTCGATGGCCTCACGCGCCATCGCCATGGCCTCGTCCAGGTCGTCGCCTGCGGAAAAACATCCGGGAATATCCGGCACTTCAACACCCCAGGCGTGCTTGTCATCGCCCATGGAAATCGCAATCGGGTAAAGCATATTCATCGTCCTCCGGGAACGTCGCGCAACGGGTCGGCTGAAGCAGCGCCTGTTGCAAAATACTGATGGCCGTTTTCTTGAGCAGGTCCTTCTTCTGATGAGGAACCGTGACCAGCCCCGGCTTGGTCGGGTGCTTGAAGTGATGGTGGCTGCCCCGAACTCGTACCAGATACCAACCGTCTGCAATGATCTGGCTTATCAAAAATCGGCTATTCACAACACCTCCGTGTGGTGTGCTTGGTGGGTACTATACCTACTGAAAATGAATGATCAACACTATAACCACCGAGGGTGACCTCGGCAGGCATGCACAGCCACTGCAACGAAGTCTAGAAGTGGCGTCGCACAAGGGCGGCAGAGGGGCGGGGTGGGTTTATTTCGGGATGTGAAACAAGGCGAAAATGCGTGTGTGGCGAGGGAGCTTGCTCCCGCTGGGGTGCGAAGCAGCCCTGGATTTACAGCTCAAATACCAGGAGCCACTTCGCGAAACTGCGGTCGCTATGACTGCTGCACAAACGTCAGCCGTAGCGCAAAACCAATCAGAAGACTGCCAAACAACCACTGCTGCACGCGCTGGGCCGAAGGTGATCGCTGAAGCCAGCGACCTAGTGCGACACCCGCCAATGCATAGGCGCTATCGAACAGCAGGCCGACGCCGACCAGCACCACGCCCAGGGTCGCGAATTGCCCCAGCACCGGCCCGTCTTGTGGATCGATGAATTGCGGCAGCAACACTGAGCAAAACAGCAAGGCCTTGGGGTTGAGCAGGTTCGTCAGCAGCCCACGTCGAATCGCCTGGTACCAGCGGCGCTTTCCGGCTCCCACACAGGCACCTTCAAAACTCGGCAACAAGGTGGTCCGCAGGCATTGAAAACCGATCCATAACAAATAGGCAGCACCGGCCAGACGCACGATGTCGAACGTCCACGGCGCGGTCTTGAACAAGGCCGAAAGCCCCAACGCCGCCAATGCAACATGACACCCCCGAGCAATCCCCAGGCCCACCGCCGTCGCCAGTGCCGCGCTCCTGCCCTGACGGGCACCGGTTTGCAGCAGCAGAATCATGTCCGGCCCGGGCAACAGATACGCCACCGTCAACGCCATCAAAAACAACCCGAGCTCTGCCATGCCACACCCCTTCATCAACGATTCGCAAGTGCCCAGTCTATGGCGGAGGGGCGGAGCAGGTGGTTGCGAAGTCATCTTCTAAAGCTTCGTGAATTGGCATAACCTGCCACGTATCTGCATCATCCAATCGGAAAATGCCAACTTATGAAACTGGACACCTTCGACCGTAAAATCCTCGTCGCGCTGCAACGAGACGGCCGCCTGAGCAACGTGCAACTGGCCGAAGAAATCGGCTTGTCCCCGTCGCCCTGCTTGCGCCGCGTGCGGATGCTTGAAGAAGCCGGTGTCATTCGCGGTTATCAAGCCGTCCTGGACCGTGACGAAGTGGGCCTCGGGCTGACGATCTTCGTCGGCGTCAAGGTCGAACGGCACAACGACGAGCGAGCCGAAGCATTTCGCCAGGCAGTGACGGCATTGCCCGAAGTGATCTCGGCGTTCCTGGTATCGGGCGAGTCGGATTTTCTACTGCAAGTCGTGGTGCCGGACCTGCGGGCTTATGACCGTTTTGTCACGGGGCATTTGTTGAAATTGCCCGGGATCAGCGATATCCGGAGTAACTTTGCGATTAATACGGTGAAGACGCCGGGGGCGTTGCCGTTGGGGCATTTGCCTGGGGCTGAATAGTTTTTACGATGGGGATTTACCCCACGTACTAGTAACATTCGCTGTTTGAATGCGTCGGGATTGAATGGGCGAGGGGGGCCGCTGGACTCACCGTCTTCAAGGGCCGAGCGAATAGTCTTCAGTTCAGCCTTATGTCTCTGGATGGGCTGATTGGCCACGGTGATGGTTTTTCGAACGGTTCCCATGCTTGAGCCTCCTAGGTACGTCGGTATTGCTAAGCCCCGCTGCGAAAGAAGCAGGGCTTAGCGCTGTCTATCGGATGGGGTTCCCTATGTCCCCATTCTCAGGACTTACTGTCGATCTACTGCGCCTCGGATTTTTTCTTGGACTCAGCCGCCGGCCTTGGCGTAATGACCTTCACAACGTCATCAATCACCGCCTTGCTCATCTCCAACAAAAAGTGCGCAGCCCAGGCGTAGCGGTCGGTGCTCTTTTCAAACGCCGCGTCTTCGGCAAGCCGGTGAGCGAGATGCAAAAGATCTGACGCCCGTTCCAATGCCTCTTGGATGGGGACACCGCCGTTGACACGGAACAGTGCTCGATCAGCGGAATAGTTGAAGGGGGTGTAGCCGATGGTTTTTAGCTCAGTGTTTTCGTTCATGGCCTGCCCCCGTCGATCGAGAAACAGTAGGTTCGAGGCCTGTGCTTTGGCTGGTTTGAAAGTGATTTAATTTGCTGCGAGGTACGCATTGTCTAGCTCCCGTGAAGCGCGGTTGCTTGACTCACGGGTTTCCAAGCCCGATCGCCTGATTTGCAGCGACGTCTAGAAGGGTAACCACGGAAGACAAACCCAACAAGTCGGCACACCGCCTAAAAAGCGTAGTTAGCGTGCTCCTTACGCAACGCTCGGAATTTCCCTACAAATATTCGTGAGAGCCAGAGGATACTTTATGTGACGATGTTCAACGAGACACTGATCGTCGTTGCCTTCGTCCGTATGGGTAACGATCAACGTTCTAAGTTTGGATCAAGTAAAACAGGTCGATGTCGGTATGACGCCAGAAGAAATTGCTATCGAGCAAGCCGCCCTTGAATTCGCTAGAGTGAATCGAGCTTCCTTGGCTCGGCATATTGCGGACACCGCTGTGTACCTCAGTGAGGAGGTACCATTCACGGTGTTCATGGCGGGGTCGCCTGGGGCTGGCAAGACGGAAATAGCCAAGGCTATGGCTGACGATTTGGACGAGAGAAATCTGAGCCTTTACTCCAAACGTGTTCTTCGTATCGATCCTGATGATTTTCGAAGTCTGATTCCCGGCTACGACGGACGCAATTCATACCTTTTTCAGCGTGCGGTTACGAAGATTCTAGAAAAGGTGTTGGACCGCGCGTTCAAGAAGCGGCTTTCGTTCATTCTGGATGGGACGATGGCCAACCTTGGGGTAGCGAAGCGGAATATCGACCGCGTCTTGGGAAGTGGCAGGAAAGCCCAGATTATGTATGTCTACCAGAGACCAGAACTCGCCTGGCAGTTCGTGCAGGCTCGGGAAGTTACAGAGGGCAGGAACATTCCGCTGCAGGAGTTCGCCAGACAGTTTGTTGCCGCACGGCGTAATGTCATTGAGTTGAAGTGCATCTACGGTAGCCAGATCCACATCGATTTGCTTATCAAGGACTTTGATGGCGACGACGCTCAACAGGTTGAGCTTGATGTGGCTGGGGATACGATTGACGCTCTGATTCCCCAGATCTATGATCAGGCTCAGCTCGTTGAGCTGTTAGCAGAGGTTTGAAATCAATGAGTACAGATAAGATCAAGAAAACCAGCGCTTTGACTGAGTTTTTCACTAACACTCCCGCCGAGACTAGAAAAGAAATCTTGATGGGCATCATTGGCAAAGCTAACGCCTCGCAACGTGATGTTGTGCAGAAAGCAGAGGCTATCAAAGCTGCGCGGGCCTCTGCTCAGGCACACTGAGATGTTGCCGTCAAATCAGCCCAAGGTTCATTAGGCTCTGTTCAAAGTCTCGTCGAACTCGTGGTTTCCTTGCGCGAGCTGATGGGCGAAACGCTGTCGCTATATCCGCGTTACGTTGCTGCCGTTCAGCATCGGTGCTGCGTTCGCCCTGACTCTGTTTGCCGTCGTCGCTTTTGTCGCAAAACATGTTTGATTCTTTGTCGCCCAAATACTTTTTTCGGCATAGCTCAATCCGGTTCGGTCGGCACCCTTGCCGCCTACCAGTTCCCCTCTTGGCGAGGGCGCGGTGAAATCTTCTTCATGAGCGCTCATTCATGCTCTTGGCGTACTGCTCTTCAAAGCACCTGCTGCACAACGCCTCGCAATAGCCTTCAGCATGCGCCGACGAATAAGCCCGCTGACCGGGCGAATCAAATACCAATACGACGTAAAACTTCGCAACGCATCCGCGTCGAGGCAATGCACCCGTGTCTGCGTGGTGACCCTCGTCAAGCCCGGTCGCAGCAACTGGCAGGTGAAGCTTATGACCAGCTTCACATTCCCCGGCTCATTGAATAGTTCAAACGCTTCGGCATCCGCCACAACGACTTGGCCGTAGTCGGCTTTCCACAGTTTGCCGGCGAGCCCGTAAGCGACCTCTACGTCGCCGTTGCGCTGAAGCAACGTGAAATTATCCATGCCGAATGAAGCGCGTTGATCAGCGTCTGGATGCGGAGATCGACCCAGCAGGCGCATGGGGAGTTCGCGAAGCTTGATTGCATACCGAAAAAAACGGTCGTCTTCGGGACGGTGGGCGAGGATTGCCGCCATGGCATGGGAAGGGTCTACGGGGATGTCCGCGGTATGCAATTCACTGAACTGATACGTAGGCAGATATGAGTCAATCAGGTGCATCCTTGCTCTCCTTCATAGGTACTCGGTGTGAACTTCAGGGGCGCAACTCCTACAAACTCCAGACCAAAAAAAACCGGCCACCAGGAGCCGGTTTTTTAATCCCTCGCCAAAAAACATACGACGCAGGACCAGAATTCGATTGGAGCGGGTGAAGGGAATCGAACCCTCGTTATCAGCTTGGGAAGCTGGAGTAATGCCATTATACGACACCCGCTCAGAGCGGCTGACTTTGTACCAGATGTGGGCACGGATTTGAAGTTTTTCTTCACACAGCGTGCGGTCAGTCGTCTACGCGAGCCTCAAACCAGAGCGGTCGTTGGCGGGCAAGCCCCGTTGCTGAAGGCGCAGGACGGGGCTTGCTCGCCAGGACTCGGTTTCAGATGGCCGGTGCATGGTAGCCCTGTACGTAGCTATAGCGCGGTCGGCTTTCGTGGTGTTCCGGTGTGAGGAAACCCATCAAGGCGTTACGGCTGTCGCGGCAGGCGGCTTTGTGTTCCATGTCCAGGAAGTGCCCGGTGGCTTGCAGCGTGCTGAAGCTGCTGTGCTGCACGTGATCGGCAAAGAGCTTGGCGTCGTCGGCCGCGGTGTATTCGTCCCATTCGCCGTTCAGGAACAACACCGGCACGTTGATTTTTTTCGCTGCGTTGACGTAGCACAAGCGGTCGCTGTGGAGCACATCGCTGATGTGGAAGTGCATCTGCCCGTACTCATGTTCGGCCAGGCTGCTGACATGGCGATAGTTGAAGCGCTTGAACAGCGGCGGCAAATGCTTGCCGATGGTGCTGTTGACCAAGTGCCCGACACGGTCGCCGTCCAGGCTGCCGAGGTAATCCACACCGCGTTCCAGGTAGTCGCGCATCGGCGCATTGAGCACCGGCGAGAACGAACTGATCACCGCTTTTTCGATGCGCCGTGGCCGCTGCGCCAAGGCGGTCAGCGTGGCGGCGCCGCCCCAGGAAAACGACAGCACATGCTCGGCGGCGAAGTGGTCGATCAGTTCCAGGAGAATCTGGCCCTCGATCTCTTTCGTCAGCATTTGCTCATGTCGATTGTGAGCTTTTGACTTGCCCGCGTAGGGTTGGTCGTACAGCACAACGTTGAATTGCGGGTAGAGGTTTTTGGCGGTCTGTGCAAACGACGCGGTGGTGGCCATTGAGCCGTTGACCAGAATGATGGTCTTTTGTGCGGCGTCTGCGCGATAGAACTCCGTGTAAACCCGATACTGACCCTGTATATCCAGCACAGCGATTTCTGGCCTCATGTCATAAGACTCCTGGCAAGCGGGTATGCGCGCAATGAGATTGCACGGGCAATGTGACAGGTAGGCATACGCCTGGAAGATAAAGCCCATGTCGATCCAAAAAAACGGTCGACGGGTGTTGTTATAGGCGGGCAGTTCGCCGGCGGGACAAGGCGGAACCTGAGGGTTCCAGCCGGCAAAAAGTTTCTTGGAAGTATGTTGTGACTAATCGGTCACATTTCGGCCGACGGTTTGATTCAAGCAGGGGGGCGACCGTTGCGCAAGTACCTATCGGAAAATTGTTCGACACTTCTGCCCAGCGGTAGCGGGTTCAGATGAGATGGACTTCTTCAGGGCTCAAGGCGCGGTACTGGCCCGGCTCGAGATGGGCATCCAACGTCAGCGGGCCCATGCGCTCGCGGTGCAGGCGCAGCACCTTGTTGTTGAAGTGGCCGAACATGCGCTTGACCTGGTGATAGCGTCCTTCAACGATGCTCAAGCGCGCCGATCTGGGCCCCAGCAGCGTCAGCTCTGCAGGTTGGGTGGTGAGGTCTTCGAAGGCAAAGTACAGGCCCCGGGCAAAGGTATCGGCGTATTCGGCCGTGATGATTTGCTCGGTTTCGACGTAGTAGACCTTGGGCAGTTTGGTCTGTGGTTGGGTCAGGCGCCGTGACCAGGCGCCGTCATTGGTGATCAGCATCAGTCCGGTGGTGTTGAAATCCAGGCGCCCGGCAATGTGCAGGTCGTCCTTGTCCGGTTCGTCCAGCCAGTCGAGGACGGTGGGGTGTTGCGGGTCGCGAGTCGCACTGACACAGCCGGGCGGCTTGTGCAGCATGAAGTAGCGCGTCGGCCGGCCCGTTTGCAGCACTTCGTCGTCGACCTCTACACGGCTGAATTCACGGACTTGTGCATGGGGATCGCTGACGGTCTGGCCGTCGATCCGCACCCGGCGTTCCACCAGCAACAGGCGCGCTTGTTGGCGATTGAATCGCGGCAGATTACTGAGGAAACGGTCGACGCGCATGGGTAGTTCAGGCAAGGCAACGGAGGGCGGGCATCTTACGCGATCGGTTGGGGCTTGGCGCGCAACTGGGCTTCGACCTGGGCGCAGCGTGGGCACAGGCAGGACTGATCGCGCAGTTCGACTGGCAATGCCTCGAGCACGGCCGGGTCGATGCTTACGCCGTAACACCAGCAGGCCCGGTCGGCGGTTCGTGGGTTGGCCAGGGTGCAGTCGTTGGTGCCGCCGCAGGCCGGGCAAAGGTCGGGTTTATTCATAACTGGAGTGAGGCATTTCCACGCAGGTTCGGTTGCACCCGGTCTGTCGGGCGCGTTGCAGCGCATGATCGGTCCGCGACAGCAGGCTGTGCAAGGTGTCTTCGTCCTGCAAGGTGGTGAGGCCGAGGCTGACGGTGACCAGCAATTGTTTTCCGCTGCAGAAATAGCGCTGCTTTTCGATGTGCTGACGAATTTTCTCTGCGATCTTCAGACCGGTCTGTCCGTCGGTGTCCTTGAGCAGGACGGCAAAGGCTTCAGTGCTCCAGCGACACACGATGTCCGAATGCCGCAGGCTTTGCGTCAGGTCGCGGGCGAACCCTGTCAGCAGTTGTTCGGTGGCGATATGACCATGGGTGCTGTCCAACCGCTTGAACTCGTCCAGTTCCACCAGCACCGCAGTCAAGGGTTTTGGCTCGCGCTGGGCTTCATGCAGGGCTTGCACGGCCAGCAGGTCGAAGCCACGGCGATTCGGCAATTCGGTCAGGCTGTCGAGGGTGGCCTGGGCGTCGATGCGTTGTTGGTAGCTGTTGATCAACCGATAAAGGATTGCCAGCACCGCCAGCGTCACGAGCATGCCGATCAGCAGGTTCAGATACAGCGTCTTGAGGATGTTATCGCGTACCGAGGCATGGGCTGCGTAGTAGCCCAGCAACGCAATGATCAGGAAACCTGTACCGAGCAGCGCCACCACGGCCAGGAGCGGCTTGCGCTGGGAATACAACGGCGAACGGAGCGACATGGCGATTCCCTTGGCGCAGACCCAATGGAATCAGTTTAGTGGCCTTGTGGGAAAAGACATTCGGATTTGCAGGTTTGTAGGACGGTGATGAGGGAACAAGTGCCCTCACCACCGGTTCAGCCTTATTCCAGGCTACGCAGATAAGTCCGCCATCCCCCCAGGTGACTGATGTCCCGCGCGCCTTCCAGGCCATACGACTCGCAGATGAATCCGCTTTCCCAGCGACCATCGGCCAGTTGCACCTTGCCCAGCCCCAATGGTGCGGGGATGCCGGTCAGGAATGAACCCAGTTCGCTGCTCGGCAGCTCCCAGACCTCCACCTCGATCGCCACGCCGCCCTCGATGACCCGAAGCATGCCGGGGCGCAGGGGCGGGCCACCGGCCAAGGCGTAGAGGCGGTAATCCGCTGAGCTTTGGGTGGCCTCGATCAGCCGCGCGCCGCGTTGCTTGAGTTGCCAGTTCAGCGCCAACCCATCCAGGTGTGCGCCACACACCACCAGCCGCGCCCGGTCGTGGCGCGCCGGGTTGGCGGGCGCTGGCAAGGCCGTGTCCTGTTGACGCTGCAAGGCATCGGCCACGCTCAAGAGGTATTGGTCGGTGAAGGCTCGACCGAACAACGTCACGCCCCAGGGCAAGCCGTTGGCCATGAACGCACTGGGTACGGCGACGGCGGCGTAGTCCAGCAGGTTCATGAAATTGGTGTAGTACCCCAGCTCGGAGTTGCGCAGCACCGGGTCGGCGGCCAGTTCGGCGAGGGTCACCGGGCGGCCGATGGTCGGGGTGAGGACGCAATCGAGCGTATCCATGGCCCGGTCGCACTGGGCCTTGAGGGCTTGCAAACGGTAGCGGGCGCGGAAGGTTTGTACGCCATCCACCGTAGGCGCTTTCGCCAGGACGGCGCGGATGACCGGCAGTACGGCCTCCGGCTCACGTTCCATCAAGGCGCCGGCAACACTGTAGCGTTCGGCCACCCAGGGGCCTTCATACAGCAGCCGCGCCGCTTCCAGGAACGGCGACAAGTCCAGTTCCACGGCTTCACCGCCCAGGCGTTCGAGCCGCTCGATGGCTTCCTGAAACAGTTGCGGACCTTCCTGGCAGCCGAAAAATTCCAAGTCCTGTTGGCGCGGCACACCGAAGCGAAAGCGCCGGGGCGCGCCGAACGCGGCGCCATCGTTCCACTGCGGGTTGTGGCGGCTGTAGTCGTCACGAGGGTCTGGACGGGCTGTCAGCGCCAAGAGCTGGCTGGCTTCCTTGGCCGTCGCCGTGAAGGTGGTGACGCAGTCCAGCGTGCGACAGGCTGGGACCACGCCCGCCGTGGAGATCAACCCCAAGGTGGCCTTCAACCCCACCAGGTTGTTCAACGCTGCGGGCACCCGACCGGAGCCGGCGGTGTCGGTGCCCAAGGCAAAACTCGCCACGCCCAGGGCCACTGCCAGCGACGAGCCGGCGCTCGAACCGCCTGCCGGATAGTCGGGCAGCACGCTGTTACGGCAGGCGCCGTAGGGCGAGCGAGTGCCATTGAGCCCGGTGGCGAATTGGTCGAGGTTGGTCTTGCCCAGAGGGATCGCGCCCAGTGCCAGCAATTGCTCGACAATGGTCGCCGAACGGTCTGGCACGTAGGCAAACGCCGGGCAGGCGGCGGTGGTCGGAATGCCGGCCAGGTCGATGTTGTCCTTGATGGCAAACGGCACGCCGTACAG
Source organism: Pseudomonas sp. Lb2C2 (assembly GCF_052112205.1). NCBI lineage: Bacteria > Pseudomonadati > Pseudomonadota > Gammaproteobacteria > Pseudomonadales > Pseudomonadaceae > Pseudomonas > Pseudomonas sp. Lb2C2. The sequence continues at coordinate 736,403 of NZ_JAUTYW010000002.1, forward strand.
CGGCAGGCTCTCCAGGTCGCGGCTTTCCAATGCGGCCAGGTAGGGTTCCAGTTCTTCGGCCGTCAGCAGGTGGATGAACAGGTGATAGTCCGGGTTCAGCGCCGCGGCTTTTTCCCGCAGGGCCAACAGCAATTGGCGTGGCGTCAGTTCGCCGCTGCGGTAGGTATTGCGCAGGTCGTCCAAGCGAAGAGAGAGGTTCATGGTGTTAATCCTTTGATTGAGTTCAGTCACGGTCCAGCACGACGACGCGCTGTCCGGCGCGCACTGCGGAACCGGGCTGGACGCGCACCTCGCGCACCACGCCGGCCGAGGGCGCAAGCAGCGGGATTTCCATTTTCATCGACTCCAGGATGACCAGCACATCACCGGCGGCGACCCGTGCGCCAACGTCTACCTGCACCTGCCAGAGGTTGCCGGCGATGTGGCTGTCGACACTTAATTGACCGTCGTTCAGCGGCGAATCTTCGCTGGGTGCGATGGCCGCTTCTTCACTGTCGAAGTGCGCTTGGCCACTGGCGATCCAACGCTCGCGCTCGGCGTCGAAGGCGCCTTGTTGCCGTTGGCGGAACGCGGCGATGCCGTCGGCTTCCTGCACCAGGAAACGCTGGTAGTCGGCGAGGTTGAGCTGGCTGTGCTCGATCTCCAGGTCGAAGCGGCCCAGGGGGAAGTCCCGCCGGATGCGCAGCAGTTCATCGGCGCTGACCGGATAGAAGCGGATCTGGTCGAAGAACCGCAGCAGCCACGGCTTGCCGTCGAAGGCGGCGACGTCCCGATAACGGTTCCACATCTGCAAAGTGCGCCCGACGAACTGATAGCCGCCAGGCCCTTCCATGCCGTACACGCACATATAGGCGCCGCCGATGCCCACCGAGTTTTCCGCGGTCCAGGTGCGGGCCGGGTTGTATTTGGTGGTCACCAATCGATGGCGCGGGTCGAGCGGCGTGGCGACCGGCGCGCCGAGGTAGACGTCCCCCAGGCCCATCACCAGGTAGCTGGCGTCGAACACCGTGCGTTGCACTTCATCGAGGTTGGGCAGGTCGTTGATGCGCCGGATGAACTCCAGGTTGCTCGGGCACCAGGGCGCGTCCTTGCGCACCGTGGTCATGTATTTTTCGATGGCCAACTGACAGGCCGGATCATCCCAGGACAGCGGCAGGTGAACGATGCGCGATGGCACTTGCAGGTCCTGCGCCGCGCACACGGCGTCCCACTCACCGGCGACGATGCTCAGCAGATCGGCCAGGGGCATTTGCTCGGGTTGGTAGTGCACTTGCAGCGAGCGAATGCCCGGCGTCAGGTCGATCACGCCGGGCAGGTGTTTGTGTTCCAACGCCTGCATCAAGGCATGGGCGCGAAAGCGCAACACCAGGTCCAGTTCGGGGGCGCCGATTTCCAGCAGCAGGTGGGTGTCGCCCGATAGCCTTGCCACCAGGCGCGTATCGTCCTGGCCGATATCCAACACCACAGGCGACCCCAGCCCCTGTGGGAGCGAGCTTGCCCGCGATAGCGGCGGGACATCCAAAATCGATGGGACTGACAGACCGTTATCGCGAGCAAGCTCGCTCCCACATTGATCCCATTTCAAGGCGAGAGATCGCGCGGTGGAGATATCCACCGGCACAAACCGCACCTTGTCCCCCGCCTTGAGCTGCCCCAACTGCCAGAGGTCCGCTTCGATCACCGTCACCGGGCAGACGAAGCCGCCCAGGCTCGGGCCGTCGGGGCCGAGGATGACGGGCATGTCGCCGGTGAAGTCCACGGCGCCGATGGCGTAAGGGTTGTCATGGATATTGGAAGGATGCAGCCCGGCCTCGCCGCCGTCGGCGCGGACCCATTCGGGTTTCGGCCCGATCAGGCGCACGCCGGTGCGGCTGGAGTTGAAGTGCACTTCCCAGGCCGTGTCGAAGAACGTCTGGATGTAGCGCTCGGTGAAGTATTCGGGCGCACCGTGGGGACCGTAGATCACGCGGATCTGCCGCACGCTTGGCAGTTCCAGGATCGGCGCGCTCGTTGGCGGCAGCGTCGTGTGTTCGTCCAGCGGCGCCAGGTGCAACACGTCGCCGGTACACAGCGCTCGTCCGCCGTGGCCGCCAAACTGGCCGAGGGTGAAGGTGCTTTTACTGCCCAGGTAATCCGGCACGTGCACGCCGCCTTGCAGGCACAGGTAGCTGCGCGCCCCGGCGCCAGCGATGTTGCCAATGGCGAGGGTGGCGCCGGCAGCAATCGACAACGGCGTGTTCATAGGCACCGCTTCGCCGTCGAGCGTGAGGGCAATCACCGCACCGGTCACCGCCACCCGGGCAGCGCAGTTGAAGCGCAGCAGCGGCCCGTTCATGGTGATTTCCAACGCCGCCGCACCTTCTTCGTTGCCGAGCAGGCGATTGCCCTGGCGCAGCGAACGGCTGTCCATCGGCCCCGACGGCGGCACACCCACCGCCCAGTAACCGAGGCGGCCGGGATAGTCCTGGACGCTGGTCTGGGTGCCGGGGCTGAGCACTTCGACGGTGTTGGCGCGATAGACCAACGCCTCCAGGCAGCGGGTCCAGGGCTGGCCGCTGGCAAACGGCGTGTCGAGGAGAATCTGTTGCAGGTAGTGGCGGTTGGTCTCGACGCCGTACAGCAGGCTTTCGTCCAGCGCTTGATGCAAGCCCAGGCGTGCCTGCTCGCGGGTCGGCGCCCAGCGAATGACCTTGGCGATCATCGGGTCGAAGTAGGGCGGGATCTGGCAACCGGCCTCGACCCAGGTGTCGATGCGCAGTGCCTTGCCGTCGGCCTGGGGAAATTTCACGGCGGTCAGCAGCCCCGGGCTTGGCTGGAAATCCCGACCTGGGTCCTCGGCATACAAGCGCGCCTGGATCGCGTGGCCCTCGGCTTTCAAACCTTGGCCGAGCTCGCTCAGTGGCGGCAAATCACCGGCCGCCAGTTGCACCATCCAGCGCACCAGGTCCACGCCCCACACCTGCTCGGTGACGCCGTGCTCCACTTGCAGGCGGGTGTTCACTTCCAGGAAATAGAAGCGCCCGGCGTCGCTGTCGAACACGAACTCCACGGTGCCGGCGCTGCGGTAGTTCACGGCTTGGGCCAGTTGGATCGCCGCTGCGCAGAGTTCGTCGGCCATGCCCTCGGGCAGGTTCGGCGCCGGGGTTTCCTCGAGGACTTTCTGGTTGCGCCGTTGCACCGAGCAGTCGCGCACGCCCAAGGCAATCACTTGGCCCAAGCCGTCGCCGAATACCTGCACTTCCAGATGCCGCGCACGTTCGATGTACTTCTCGATGAACACCCCGGCGTCGCTGAAGTTGTTCTGGCCCAGGCGCTTGACCGCTTCGAAGGATTCGCTCAGGTCGGCGGCGCTGCGACACACACGCATGCCGATACCGCCGCCGCCGGCGGTACTTTTGAGCATCACCGGATAGCCGAGCTGTGTGCCGGCCAATAGCGCGGCGTCGAGGCTGTCGAGCAGTTCGGTGCCTTCGAGCAGTGGCACACCGTGCCGGCGCGCCAGGTCGCGGGCGGTGTGCTTGAGGCCGAACACGCGCAGTTGTTCTGGCGTCGGACCGATGAAGGCAATACCGGCAGCTTCGCACGCTTGCGCGAAGGTGGCGTTTTCCGAGAGAAAGCCGTAGCCGGGATGGATCGCGGTCGCGCCGCTGCTTTTGGCAATCGCCAACAGCTTGTCCACCGCCAGGTAAGTACCGGCCGCCGCGCCTTCGCCCAGGCAGTGGGCTTCATCGGCCTGGAGGATATGCAAGCTGGCCGCGTCGGCCTGGGAATACACTGCGACGCCCTCGACCTTCAGCTCACGCAAGGTCCGCAGGATGCGGCAGGCGATGGCGCCACGGTTGGCGATCAGGATTTTTTCGAACATGGCATTGCCCCCTCAGGCATGTGTGCTGCCTGAACTGGGATGCGGGCCGTCCCGCAGTTTTCGATGGCCGCCGGGGTCGTCCCTGGCGACAAACCTCCAAACACCACTACTCCCCTTGTGGGAGCGAGCTTGCTCGCGATAGCGGCGGTACATCCAACCTTGATGTAACTGACAGACCGCTATCGCGAGCAAGCTCGCTCCCACAGGGGATCAGGGCGTTATTTGATGCACTGCCCCGACCGGCTCTGGCACAACACAAACAACCAGCGCCGCAGGCGGGTGAGTTTCAGTTCCATATCAACAGCTCCGCTGGCGTGGGGTTGTAGGCGTTGCACGGGTTGTTCAGTTGCGGGCAGTTGGAAATCAACACGATCACGTCCATCTCGGCCCGCAGGTCGACGTATTTCCCTGGTGCCGAGATCCCGTCTTCGAAGGTCAGGCCGCCATCGGCGGTGACCGGTACGTTCATGAAGAAGTTGATGTTCGGCCCGATGTCGCCCTTGCCCAGCCGACCGTCGTGGGCGCAGGCCCGCAGGTAGTTGTCGCGGCAACTGTGCATGTAGCGTTTTTCCAGGGCGTAGCGCACGGTGTTGCTTTCCTGGGCGCAGGCACCGCCGAGGGTGTCGTGGCGCCCGCAAGTGTCTTCGACGATGGTCAGCATCGGGTGGCCGAGGTTGGAATACAGCACGCTGCCGGTGCTCAGGTACACGCTGTTCTGCCGGCGCAGGGTGCGCTGCACATCGTAGCGCTCCTTGGGGTTAGCCAGGCTGTAGAACAGCGTATCGACCGCCTGGTTGCCTTCCAGGTCGAGGATGCGCAGGGTCTGGCCGGCCTTGACCTCCACCAGCCACGGTTCCCCGGCGGGGATGGTGGCGCGGTAGACGGCAGCATCGGGTTGCTTGTGTGCGGTGGCGATGGCGAGTGACATGGCAGCGATCCTCAGGCGAACAGGCGGTCGGTGTTGATGAAGCCGCGCTGGTTTTCCGGGCGCGAATGGCGACAGTGCTCGGCGACGCTGGCGTCAGCGTTCATCCAACTGAGCTTGAGCGGTTGCGGGGCGTATTGCGGGTTCGGGTCCATCGGGTGCTGCAGCGCGGTCAGCACCACCAGGGTGTCCATCGGTGCGTACATCTCGATGTAATCACCGGCCTTGGAGTTGCCTTCGACAAAGTGAAAGCCTCCAGCCTCATCGACATCGACCCGGCTGAACAGGTTGAGGGTCATCAGCAGGTCGGACAGGGCCAGCCCCCATTTGCCCAACTCCACCAGCAGGTTGTCGGTGCCGTTGCGAAAGAAGCCGTTGCGCAGTTCCTGGTAGCGGCCCTGACCGTATTTTTCAGCGACTTCCTCGGCGCAGAGCACACCGCCGAGGCTGTCGCTCCAACCGCAGGTGTCGGCGGTGATGGCCGCCAGCACCCGGCCCATGTCGGAGTAGAGGCAATGGCCGGTGGTGAGCTTGGCGGTGTGTTGGCATTTGAGGCTGTCGGGCAGGTTCAGGCGTTCGGTTTTTTCGTTGGCGTTGAGCAGCGTCAGGCTCACGTTGGCCCCGCCGCGCAGGTCGGTCAGGCGCAGCAGTTGGCCGCGCTTGAGCACGAAGGAACGGTGGCCGCCGCCGGGCAGCAGTTCTTCGGCGAAAGGTGTAAACAATTGGGTCGAGTCGGTCATGGAAAAAACTCCTTTCAAGCGATACGCAACGTGCCGGCCAGTCCGGCGGGCAGGGCGTCGACGGCGGCACGGGCGGTGCGGCGGTCGCTGTTCAATGGAATGTCGTAGGTAATGCGGGCGCCATAGGCGCCGGGGGCGTGCGGGTCGACACGGACCTTGTCGAACACCAGCAGGCGTGTGCCGAGGCTGAAACCTTCGGACAGGTCATGGGTGACCATGAACACCGTCAGCCGGGTTTCGCGCCACAGCTCCAGCAACAGGGCGTGCATGTCTTTGCGAATGCCCGGGTCGAGGGCGCCGAAGGGCTCGTCCAGCAGCAGGACGCGGGGCTTCATGATCAGTGCCTGAGCGATCGCCAGCCGCTGTTGCATGCCCCCGGACAGTTGCGCCGGGTATTTATCCAGCGCATGGCCCAGGCCGACCTTGTCCAGCAGTTGCGCGGCGTCGTCGCGGGCCTGGCGCTTGGCGCTGCCAAACAGGCGGCCCAGCAGCGGCGAGCGCGGCAACTCCAGGCCCAGGGCCACGTTGTCCAGCACGCTGAGGTGCGGGAACACCGAATAGCGCTGGAACACCACGCCCCGGCTGGCATCCGGCTCGCCGGCCAAGGGTTCGCCGTCCAGGAGAATCTGTCCGCGACTGGCGCGTTCCTGGCCCAGCAGCAAGCGCAGGAAGGTCGACTTGCCGCAACCCGAGGCGCCCACCAGGGTGCAGAACTCACCCTCAGAGACGCTCAGGTTCAGACGCTCCAGTACCACCTGGTCGGCATACTGTTGCCAGACGTTGTTCACCGTAATGAAGCTCATGCCTTCGCCCCCTCGTACCAGGGGAACGCTTGCCGGGTCAGTTGCTTGAGGCCCCAGTCCATCAGCCAGGCGAGCAGGGTGATCCACACCACATACGGCAAGATCACGTCCATCGCCAGGTAACGACGCACCAGGAAAATCCGATAGCCCAGCCCATCCGTGGAGGCGATGGCTTCAGCGGCGATCAGAAACAGCCAGGCCGAACCGAGCATCAGCCGCAGGGAAATCAACAGGCGCGGCAGCAGTTGCGGCAGCACCACCCGCAGCATCAGGGTCCAGGTCGACGCGCCGAGGGTCTGGGCCTTGATCAGCAGCTCGGGCGGAATTTCCCGGGCGCGCTGTTCCAGGTCGCGCGCCAGGCACGGTGTGATGCCAATCACGATCAGCATCACTTTCGACAGTTCCCCCAGGCCGAAGACGATGAACAGGATCGGCAGGATAGCCAGCGGCGGCACCATCGACACCACGGTGAGCAACGGCGACAGCGGTGCGCCAAACAGCGGCAACGTACCGGCGGCAATGCCCAGGCACAGCCCGGCCAGGGCGCTGATGCCCAGGCCGATGGCCAACCGACGCAAGCTCGACGCGGTGTCTTGCCAGAGCAGATAGTCGCCGCTGCGGGCATCGGCGGTGAAGGCCAGGCGTTTGACCGCATCGGCCATTTGCACGGCGCTGGGCAGGAGCTTGTCGTTGGGGTTGTCCGTCAACCGTTCGGCCGAGCCCATGAAGTAGGCGAACAACACCAGCGCGAATGGCAGGATCACCAGCAACAAGCGGCTGGGACGATCCGGGTAGCGGTTGATCAGGCGCATGCCAGGTCCTCCGGTTTACAGCTTGGCGTCGGCGGCCAGCTGTACGTAGGTCGGGTCAAAGCGCAGCTTGAGGTTGGCCTTGTCGCCGCGGGTCACGCCATTGGCGAACGTCATGCCGACTGCGTCGGTGCTCTTGGCGCCTTCGCCCAGCAAACCGTGCTGGAACGAGAACTCGGCTACCTTGCCCATGGTGGCGGGCAGTTGTTCGCCGGTGGCGAAGTTGAGCGCTTCCTTGGGTGTGGCGAACAATTTGGTGGTGTCCAGTTGCGCCTGGAAACCTTTGAGGTCGGTGCCCGACGCTTTGGCCATGTATTCCAGCGCAGCCTGGCTGGCGGCGTTTTTCGCGTTCATCAGCGCCACCACTTCGAACCAGGCGCCGGTCAACGCTTTGCCCAGGGCGGGGTTGTCCTGCAGGGTCTGGGTGTTGACCACCATCATGTCCATGATCTCGCCGGGAACCTGGCTGGAATTGAACACTTCGCTCACACCTGGCTGGGCCTTGATGTCCGAGAGCATCGGGTTCCAGGTGGTGACGGCCTTGACCTGGTCGGTGTTGAAGGCGGCGGAGATGTCGGCGTCGGAGGTGTTCACGACTTTCAGGTCTTTCTCGGCGAGACCAACCGAATCCAGGGCGCGGGCCAGCAGGTAATGGGACACCGACAGTTCCACCAGATTGACGTCCATGCCCTTGAGGTCGGCGACTTTCTTGCCTTCGCCCTTGAGGACGATGCCGTCGTTGCCGTTGGAGAAATCACTGATGATCAGCGCGGTGCTGTCCACGCCACCGGCGGCGGGAATGGTAAGGGCGTCCATGTTGGTCATGGTGCAGCCGTCGAACTGACCGGCGGTGTACTGGTTGATGGATTCGACGTAATCGTTGAGCTGCACGACATCGATCTTGATGCCGTATTTTTTCGCCCATTTATCGACGATGCCTTGGCTACCGGCGTATTCCCAGGGCATCCAGCCGGCGTAAATGGTCCAGCAGACGCTGAAGTGGTCTTTTTGGGCAGCGGCGGATGAGAAGCTCGCGAGGGCCGAGAGGGCGGCGAGGAGCAGGGCGGACAGACGAAGCTTGAGCATGGTAATTCTCCAGTTGATCAAGGGCGGACAGGAGCAACGCGGCACCGCGAACGGTGGCTTGTCTCCCGGGCTTTTGTCCCGCCGTGTAACCTCAACTGGAGGTCGCCAACTCTCGGACCAGCCACTCGCCAGAAGCGAGCCGGAACCCTAGTCAGCCATTGCAAATTGTGGTGCCGCGAACCTGTGATGACTCCTGCACGGAATTTGTTAAAGCGAGAGCCGTGCCAACTGGGGTCAAGGCCCGGTCCAGAGAGGGCGGGTGCCGCAAGTCGGTGTCTGGGGGCGGGCCGGGTGCGCAATTGTGGTGCCGCTGCGCACCGGCATGAGGCAAAGAGCTACATGTTTCAACTTATTGCTGGAGCGCACCAGATCTCGATTTCGCTGTCAGATTAATCGTCAGTCACCCAATAGATGACTGCCGCCCATCAGCGTCGCTGATGTGGCCCATCCGCGGTCCAGGAGGCCGCCATGTATCGACGACTGCTGCTCATTGCGTTTCTCGGTTTGACTCTTTCGGCCTGCGTGCCTTATTACGACGGAGACTCGAGCTACTACCGTTCCGAGGTCTACACCTCACCGGCACCGGTCTATTACAGCGGTGGCGGGAGTTACTATTCGGCACCGCGTGGCTATTACGCCCCGCGGTATTACCAACCGGCGCCGCGCTACTACTCGGCACCGCGTTACTACCAACATGGCCCACGCCACTACTCGCCACCGCGAGCGGCGTACCGACCTTATCCACACCGGGGTGGCTGGGACGGCCATAGCCGGGGTGGCTGGAATGATGACCGACGGGGTCGAGGCGGGCGTGATCATCGTGGACGCGGTGATTATGATCGTGGACGCGGCGATCACGATGGACGACGCAACCACCGCTGATCCCAGGGCAGAAAAAGGCGGCGCATCAAGCGCCGCTTTTTTATGTCTGCAATAAACCCGATGGGATAAGGCTTGTGGGAGCAAAGCTTGCTCGCGATGACAGGGGATCAGTCAGCCTCTCTGTGACTGGCATACCGCTATCGCGAGCAAGCTTTGCTCCCACAGATGTCACATCCCACAGATGTCACTCTCACAGAATGTCACTCCCACAGGGTGTCACTCAGGTTCTTTATTCGTTGGACAAATCCGCCAACGGATGCCGACCTTCCCACGCTTTGTGAAAGTGCGCCTCGACCGCCGCTTCGGGCACATGGTTGATGTCCGGCCAGTGCCAGTGGGGCTTGTGGTCCTTGTCGATCAGGCGCGCGCGTACGCCTTCGCTGAATTCCGGATGGCGGCAGCAGTTGAGGCTCAAGGTGTATTCCATCCGGAACACACCGGCCAAGGACAAATGGCGGGCCCGGGCGATCTGCTCCCAGACCAGACAAGCGGTCAACGGCGAGCCTTCGGTCATTGTCTTGGCCGCCCGGGCGATCAGCGGATCAGGGTGCTCCACCAGCAGGCTGAGGGCTTTCCAGGCGCAACGCACGTCGCTGACATCCAGCCATTCATCGATTTTCTGCCGGCGTGGCAGCCATTGGGCTTCGGGCATTTTGCCGACCGCTTCCTGCTGCAAAGCCTTGAGCAGGCTGTTGAGCTGCATCTCGGTTTGTTCCTGCCAATTGAGTTGCAGCAGGCCCTCGATCAGGTCGTCCTGTTGTTCATCCAGCAAAAAGCGGTCGGCCAGGTCCAGGTCGATGGCGTCCCGGGCATTCATGTGGGCGCCGGTCAGGCCGAGAAACAGCCCGAGCTTGCCGGGCAGGCGCGACAGGAACCAACTGGCGCCGACGTCCGGGTACAGGCCGATGCTGATCTCCGGCATTGCCAGGCGACTGCTTGGTGTGACGATGCGGGTACTGGCGCCTTGCAGCAGCCCCATGCCGCCGCCCAGTACATAACCATGGCCCCAACACAGCAGGGGTTTGGGGTAGGTGTGCAGGTTGAAGTCCAAGCGGTATTCCGCCGCGAAGAATTGTGCAGCCAGCGGCGGCACTTCGCCGGGATGGGCACGGCAGGCTTCCACCAGGCTGCGCACTTCACCGCCGGCGCAAAATGCCTTGGCGCCATTGCCGCGCAACAGCACACAAACAACCTGCGGCTCCCGGGCCCAGGCATCGAGACGATCACGCAAGGCGTTGATCATCGGCAGGGACAAGGCATTCAGGGATTTTTCGGCGTCCAGGGTGGCAATGCCGATACGGGCCCCGTCGATGCCGGTGAGCTCTTCGAAGTGCAGATTCATCGTGACCTCGATCAGAAATTGGAATGATCAGTATGACCGCTGCGTAGGAAAGTGCCGGTTCTGCGTCAGATCAATTGACAAGCCATGTAGGCTTTCCTAGGGTGCGCCCATTGTTTTTACCGGATGCAACCATGACTGCCGACGACCGTATCAAACTCGAACCGAGCTGGAAGCAGGCACTGCGTGCCGAGTTCGACCAGCCCTACATGGCAGAGTTGCGCGAATTCCTGCGCAGTGAATACGCCGCCGGCAAGGAGATTTACCCACCGGCACCGCTGATTTTCAATGCCCTCAATTCCACGCCGCTGGATAAGGTCAAGGTTGTGATCCTCGGCCAGGACCCGTACCACGGCCCGGGCCAGGCCCATGGTTTGTGCTTCTCGGTACAACCGGGCGTGCCGGCACCCCCCTCGCTGGTGAACATCTTCAAGGAATTGAAGCGCGATTTGAACATCGACATTCCAAATCACGGCTACCTGCAAAGCTGGGCCGACCAGGGCGTGTTGCTGCTCAACACCACCATGACCGTGGAGCGCGCCAACGCCAACGCTCACGCGGGCAAGGGCTGGCAGCATTTCACCGACCGGGTCATCGAAGTGGTCAGCGAACACCAGCCGAACCTGGTCTTCCTGCTGTGGGGCGCCCATGCCCAGGGCAAGCAGAAGCTGATCGACGCCACCAAGCATTTGGTGTTGACCTCGGTCCACCCGTCGCCGTTGTCGGCTTATCGTGGTTTCTTGGGCTGCGGGCATTTTGGCCGGACCAACAAATTCCTCGAGCAGCATGGCGAGGCGCCCATTGATTGGCGATTGCCGCCGCTTTAAATGGTCGGCAATAAGGGCCCCATCGCGAGCAAGCTCGCTCCCACAGGGTTCTAGGGCAACACAAATCCCCTGTGGGAGCGAGCTTGCTCGCGATGAAGGCAACTCGGTCTACAAGTCCGAATCTGGCCTGCGCATCCAATACCTGAACAACGGCTCCGCCAGAAACAGCACAAACAGCAATCGCATCACCTGTAACGCCGTCACCAAGGGCACCGACAGTTGCAACGTCTCGGCCGTCAGGCTCATTTCCGCGATGCCGCCGGGCATCATGCCGAGGGTCAATGAACGCAGGTCCAGCTGGGTCAAAGTACTCAGGCCCAAGGCCGCGAGAGTGGCGATCAGCATCGTCAACACCGTGCCGACCAGGGTGCGCCCCATGAACGACGGCGCCCGACGAAAGAACTGCCGGTTGAAATGACAACCCAATCCGCTGCCGATCAACCATTGGCCGACCTGGCTGGCGCCATTGGGCAGGCCGATGTGCAGGTCCCAACCGACGCTCACCGCCGCACTGACCAGCAATGGCCCGAACAACCAGGGATTGGGTTGGCGCAAGCGTTCCCAGACCCAGGCGAGCAGGGCGCCCGCCGGGAACAGGATCGCCAGCCACAGCCAGTCCACCGTGGTGGCGTGTTGCCCAGGGGCGCCTTCGCCCAACAGGTACTTGAAGGCCGCCGGCACGCACAGCACCACCACCAGCACCCGCAGGCTCTGGCCCGCCGCAACACGGCTGAGGTCCGCGCCGTTGCGGGCGCCGAGGTTGACCATTTCGCCGGAACCGCCCGGCATGCTCGAGAAGAAAGCCGTAGCGCGGTCCTCGCCGGTGCGCCGCATCAGCCAGACACTCACTACGCTGGACACGCTGGTGATCAGCGCGCCGAAGAAGATCAGGCCGAAGTGGCTCAGTACCTGTTCTATCACCACCGGGGTGAAGTGCAGGCCGATGCCGATACCCACCACCCATTGGCCGCATTTACGGCCGCCGGGGATTTCCATCAATTGCCACGGCGTGAGACAGCGCACCAGGATGATCGCCAGCAACGAGCCGACCATCCAGGGCAGAGGCCAGCCGATCAGGCTGGCCAGGTAACCGCCGGCCAGGCCGACCAGCGGTGTTCCCCACCACTGTCTGAAGGTTGCCTCAGACATTGGCCAGGGCGCGACGTTGCGCACTGCGGCGACGCCAGATCCGCAGCAGCGGCATGAACAGCATGATTGCCGTCAGGATCCAGCAGCCAAAGGTGATCGGGCTCGACCAGAGGATTTCCAGCCCACCATTGGAAATCGACAGCGCACGCCGCAGGTTCTGCTCCATCAGGCCACCGAGGATGAAGCCCAGCAGCACAGGCGACAGCGGGAAATCCAGCTTGCGCAGGATGTAACCGAAGATGCCGATACCGATCATCAGGAACAGGTCGAACGTGGTGGCATGCACCGCGTAGACACCAATCCCGGTGATGATCGCGATGACCGGTACCAGCGCCCAGTTCGGCACGGCCAGGATGCGGGTGAAGACGCGGATCATCGGGATGTTGAGGATCACCAGCATGATGTTGGCGACGAACAACGACGCGATCAGGCCCCAGACGATGTCCGGCTGTTGCTGGAACAGCAGTGGACCCGGGGTGATGTTGTACAGCGACAGCGCGCCGATCATCACCGCGGTGGTGCCCGAGCCGGGAACGCCGAGGGTCAGCATCGGCACGAGTGCGCCGCAGGCTGCGCCGCCGATAGCGGTTTCCGGCGCCGCGAGGCCACGCTTGTCGCCTTGGCCGAACGTGCCACTGGTGCCGGCGATGCGTTTTTCAGTCATGTAGGCCACGGCACTGGCCAGGGTTGCGCCCGCGCCAGGCAATACGCCCATGATGAAACCCAGTACGCCGCAGCGGATGTTCACCCAGAACACCGATGCCGCTTCCTTGAAGTTGAACATCATCCGCCCGGTGGCTTTTACCGCTTCCTGGCCGCGATGGGTTTTCTCCAGCAACAACAGGATTTCGCTGATGGAGAACAGGCCCAGCACCAGCACGACGAACTGGATGCCGTCGGTCAGGTGGATGTTGTCACCGGTGAAGCGATAGACGCCGCTGTTGGCATCGATCCCGACGCAGGACAGGAACAGGCCGATCAGCGCCGCGATAAACGTCTTGAGCGGCCGGTCGCCGGCCATGCCGCCGAGGCAGACAATGGCGAACACCATCAGGACGAAATATTCCGCCGGCCCGAACGCAATCGCCCATTTGGCCAGCAGCGGTGCGAACAACACCATGCCGCAGGTGGCGATGAACGCGCCGATGAACGAACTCCACGCCGACAGCGACAACGCCACGCCGGCCAGGCCTTGGCGGGCCATCGGGTAGCCGTCGAGGGTGGTCATCACGGTGGAGGCTTCACCCGGGATGTTGAGCAGGATCGAGCTGATGCGTCCGCCGTATTCGCAACCCAGGTACACCGCCGCCAGCAGGATCAGCGCCGATTCCGGCGGCAACCCCAGGGCAAAGGCAATCGGGATCAGCAGCGCCACGCCGTTGATCGGGCCCAGGCCCGGCAGCAGGCCGACCACAGTGCCGATCAGGGTGCCGGTCAGGGCCGTGACGAGGTTGTAGGGGGTCAGTGCAACGCCAAAACCCTGGCCGAGATAATTCAGGGTATCCATATCAATTCTCCAGGACGTCGAGCAGGCCCAGGGGCAGCGGCACGTCCATCAGCTTGTCGAACAACAGATAAAGACCGATGGCCATCAGGCTGATGATCACCACGCTCGGCACCCAGCGACCGCCGTAAAGGCGCGCCATCGGCACGCCGGTCAGGATGCTGGCGAGGATGAAGCCCAGGGGCTCGAAGGTCCCGGCGAAGACCAGCAGCAGCACCACGCAGATGCCGATTTTCTGCAAGGTTTCGCGGTCCAGGTGCGGATCGTCATCGCTGTGCACGACGGGGGTCGGGCGAAACAGCATGTACAGCAATGCCAGGCCCATCAGCCCTAGCATCAGCAAGGGAAAGGCGCGGGGACCGACCGGTTCGTAGGAAAAGGCGGCCTGGTAGGGCCAAGCCATCAGCGCCAGGCCGATACAGACCAGCAGCAGCACTGCGGCAAAAATACGTTGGATGGTGAGCATGACTAACTCCTGGGCGGCGCCGACAGTGCCAGCGCCGCCGCGAGAACAGAGACGGTTACTGGATCAGGCCGAACTCTTTGGCCAGCACCTTGTAATCAGCCACTTGCTTCTTCACGTAGGTGTCCAGTTCCGGGCCGGTCATGGCAAACGGGAACAGCTCGCGCTGATCGCGCAGCTTGGCGAACTCTTCGGAAGCCAGCAGTTTGTCGAAAGCGTCTTTCCACCAGGCGTAGTCTTCGTCGCTGACCTTCGGCCCGAGGTAGAAGCCGCGGACCACTGGCCAGACGATGTCGTAGCCTTGTTCCTTGGCGGTCGGAATGTCTTTCATTTCCGGCTCGTCGATGCGTTTCTCGGCAAACACGGCGAGCAGGCGCATGTCGCCGCTCTGGATGTGCGGCATGGAGTCGGAAATATCCGTACTGCCTACCTGGATGTGTCCACCGAGCAGTGCGGTGGCGATTTCGCCGCCGCCTTCGAGGGCCACGTAACGCAGGTCACGAGGGTTGATGCCGGCGGCCTTGGCGATAAGGGCGGTCTGCATCCAGTCCTGGCTACCGACGGTGCCGCCGGAGCCGATCACCACTGAGCCCGGGTCTTTCTTCAGGGCCTGGACCAGGTCGTCGAGGTTCTTGTAGGGCGAGTCGCTTTTCACGGCGATGGCGCCATAGCTGGTGCCGACGGCAGCCAGCCAGCGCACGGCGCTTTCATCGAAGCGACCGAATTTGCCTTGGGCCAGGTTCAGTAGCGAACCGCTGGACCAGGCCACCAGCGTGCCGGCGTCGGCCGGGCGCTGGGCGACCACTGCGTTGTAGGCCACCGCGCCGACACCGCCGGGCATATAGGTGACGCGCATCGGCTTGGTCAGCAGCTTCTGGTTGACCAGCGCGCTTTGTGCCAGCTTGCACGTCAGGTCGAAACCGCCGCCGGGGGAGGCCGGGGCGATGCATTCGGGGCGCTTGGGCTCTTTGGATGGATCGGCGGCGAGCAACTGCCCGGCGAACATCAGGCATCCGGCGGCCAGGGCTACTTTACGCAGTGATAGGTTCATTATTGTCTCCACAGGAGTTGTTGTTGTGTGTTGCCAATTGGGTGCTGCCGGATCCTCGCGGCCCCGGCAGCCTTCGGTTACCAGAGCGCGACGCTATAGCTGACCAGCAGACGCATTTCATCGGCATCGCGGGCTGAATAATTGGAACGATAGGTCGCGTTGCGCAGGCGTACGGCAACGTCCTTGAACGTGCCGCTTTGCACCACGTACTTGATCTCGCTGTTGCGTTCCCATTCCTTGCCGCTGTCGCCGTTGCGCAGCGAAATGTTGTCGCCGCTCACGTAGCGACTCATGAAACTCAGCCCCGGTATCCCCAGCTTGCCGAAGTCATAGTCGTAGCGCGCCTGCCAGGAACGCTCATCGGCTTCGGCGAAATCGTTGATCTGCACGAAGTTCACCAGGTATGGGTCGCTGCCATCGACATAAGGGAAGGCACTGTCACCGGACATGTGCTGGTAACCGGCGCTGATCTTGTGGCCGCTCAAAGCGTAGCTCACCAGGCCATTGAGGGACTTGTTGTCGATCTCGCCGCCGCGGGCCGCACCCTGGTCATCACTGATCGCCAGGCGCAGGTCGGCGCTGAACGTGCCGGGGCCGATGGCGTGGGAGGAGACCAGGCCGAGGAAGTGCTGGTTGTAGACTTCGCTGAGCTGGGCGAAGTGATAGCGGCCGGTGATCTTGTCGGTGAACTTGTAGTCAAGGCCGCCGAAACTGAAGTGTTCACCGGCCACGCTGCCGGTGAAACGGCCGTTCTTGTTGTTGAGGGCGATGTCCTCGTAATTGGTGTCGTTGCGATCCTTGGCGTTGTTCAAGCGCCCGCCCGTGAAGGTCAGGTTCTTGATTTCGTTGGAGGTCAACAAGCCGCCTTCAAAGGTCTGCGGCAGGATACGCCCGTCGTTGGGCTTGAGGATCGGCAGTTCTGGAATCAGGCTGCCGATTTTCAGTTCGGTGGCGGAGATCTTCACCTTGCCGGTCAGGCCCAGCTTGGAATATTCGTCAGCGGCGCGGCCGTCATCGTGGGTGGGCAACAGGCCGCTACCGGTACGGTCCGGGCTGGAATCGAGCTTGACCCCGAGCATCCCCAATGCATCGATGCCGAACCCCACGGTGCCTTCGGTGTAGCCCGATTGCAGGTTGAGCATGAACCCCTGGGCCCATTCGTCACGCTTGGATTGCTGTGCGCTGGTGCCGTCGCGAAAGTCGCGGTTGAAATACATGTTGCGGGTTTCGAAGGTTGCCGTACTGTCTTCGATGAAGGCAGCCTGGCTCATCGGCGAAAAACCGGCGAGGGCGGCGGCACTGGCTAGGGCGGTCTGGTTGAAGCGGGAAAGGCGAGCAGGCGCTGGGGCCTGGGGCTGCATGGACAGCATGGTGGTACTCCGCTTTATTGTTCTTATTTGGCGAAAACGCTTCGAGGCGTTTTTCGTTCGCGATGTGCGTCGCGACGGCAGCCGAAACTGTCCGTGGGAGGACTCTAACGGCCCAACCTTTCGCTAACCTTTCAAAAGCTTTCAGCGTGTTTTTTGGCTTCACAGTGGCAGATGCGGCTGTAAACTCCGCGCCAAAGAATGGCGTCGGCCATCCCTGAATCGAGGAATAACCCATGCGTGTCCTGCTCGTCGAAGACCATCTGCAGCTCGCCGAAAGCGTTGCCCAGGCGCTCAAGAGCACCGGTTTGACCGTGGACGTGTTGCACGACGGCGTCGCGGCCGACCTGGCCTTGAGCAGCGAGGAGTACGCCGTGGCGGTCCTGGATGTCGGGCTGCCGCGCATGGACGGTTTCGAGGTGCTGGCGCGTCTGCGGGCGCGTGGCAAGACCTTGCCGGTACTGATGCTGACCGCTCGCAGCGACGTCAAGGACCGCGTCCATGGCCTGAACCTGGGTGCCGACGATTACCTGGCCAAGCCATTCGAGCTCACTGAGCTGGAGGCCCGGGTCAAGGCGCTGTTGCGCCGTAGCGTGCTGGGCGGCGAACGCCAGCAACGTTGTGGCGGGCTGATCTATGACCTGGACACCCGTCGTTTTACCCTCGACGACGAATTGCTGACCCTGACGTCCCGCGAGCAAGCCGTGCTGGAGGCGTTGATTGCCCGGCCCGGGCGGGTGATGAGCAAGGAGCAACTGGCGGCCCAGGTGTTCGGCCTGGACGAAGAGGCCAGCCCCGACGCCATCGAAATCTACGTCCATCGCCTGCGCAAGAAACTCGACGGCCATGCGGTGGCGATCGTGACGTTCCGAGGCTTGGGCTACCTGCTGGAAAACCGCAATGCATAAGCCCGACAGCCTGCGCTGGCGGCTGCTCAGGAACCTGGCATTGCTGCTGGTGGTGCTGATGCTCGCCAGCGGCTTGAGCGCCTACTGGAACGGTCGCGAAGCGGCGGACACTGCCTATGATCGGACCCTGCTGGCCTCGGCCCGGACCATCGCCGCAGGCCTGTCCCAGCGCGACGGCAGCCTCAGCGCGGATGTGCCCTACGTGGCCCTGGATACCTTCGCCTATGACAGCGCCGGGCGTATTTATTACCAGGTCAATGACATCGACAAGAAACTGATTTCCGGCTACGAAAACCTCCCCGGCCCGCCGCCCGGGACGCCACGCACGGACGATTACCCGGCTCTGGCGCGCTTCTATAACGCCCAGTACCAGGGGCAGAACGTGCGGGTGGTGAGCCTGCTCAAGGCCGTGAGCGAGCCGAACATGAACGGCATGGCGGAAATTCGCGTGGCGGAGACCGAAGAGGCGCGGGTCAGCATGGCTCGCGGGTTGATGGCCGACACGCTGTTGCGCCTGGGCATGCTGGCCGTGGGTGCGCTGCTGTTGGTGTGGTTTGCGGTCAGCGCGGCGCTGCGTCCGCTGGAGCGCTTGCGCACGGCGGTGGAAGAGCGCCAGCCGGACGATCTGCGGCCGTTGCCGTTGGTGGAAGTGCAGCACGAATTATGGCCGCTGGTGCGGGCCCTCAACCATTTCACCGAGCGTCTGCGTGGGCAATTCGAGCGTCAGGCGCAGTTCATCGCTGATGCCGCCCATGAGCTGCGCACGCCCTTGGCCGCGCTCAAGGCGCGTCTTGAGCTGGGCTTGCGTGCCAGTGAACCGGCGACCTGGCGTGAAACCCTGGAAACCGCGGCCCAGGGCACCGATCGATTGACTCACCTGGCCAATCAGTTGCTGTCCCTGGCGCGCGTGGAAAATGGCGCCCGGGCCATTGCCGAAGGCGGCGCGCAGTTACTTGATCTCAGCCAGTTGGCCCGCGAATTGGGCATGGCCATGGCCCCGCTGGCCCATGCCCGAGGGGTGGCCCTGGCCCTGGAAGCTGACGAGCCGGTATGGCTTCGAGGCGAGCCAACCTTGTTGAACGAGCTGTTGAGCAATCTGGTGGACAACGCCCTGGCCCATACCCCATCGGGCGGCAATGTGATCCTGCGGGTTTCTGCGCCGGCCGTGCTGGAGGTTGAAGACGACGGGCCCGGCATCCCACTGCACGAACGGGATCGGGTGTTCGAGCGGTTCTATCGACGCAACCAGCAAGTGGCCGGTTCGGGGCTGGGATTGGCGATCGTCGGCGAAATCTGCCGTGCCCACCTGGCGCAGATCACCTTGCACGATGGGCAGGAACGCGGGTTGAAGGTGCGGGTGAGTTTTATCCCCGGATAAACCTGGCGATGCAAAACCCTGTGGCGAGGGAGCTTGCTCCCGCTGGGGTGCGAAGCAGCCCTAAGCTTTTGCGGCCGCTGCGCGCCCGAGCGGGAGCAAGCTCCCTCGCCACAAAAGCGTCTCCTGACCACAAAAGAGCAGCATGGTCAGAGAGGTCTTCATGGCTTCAGATGTTTCTAATAGAACATCGACCGCGCTTCTTCGATATCCGCGCAGCGGGCCTTGTTCTCCGGGTCGATGCCCAGTTTCTTGAAGGCTGGAACGCCGAACACGTCAATCTTGCTCAGGGGATGGTCGGTGTCCTTGTAGCAATACAGCGCAGCGACCTGCACCAGGTCGACATAATCGATTTGCTGGGAGTCCCGGGTGAAATCCAGATACAACCCCGGCAGTTTCACCAACCGCTCCGGAAACTCCCAGACGCTGAGTAGTTTGTCCCCCAGCACCGGGTGAATCGTTTCGATGACGTGGTTGAGGCTGACCGGGTCCGAGAGCAATTCATTGTTGTCTTGCGCATACGTCAGGATGGGCAGCACGCCGATCTGGTGCACCAGCCCACCCAGCGCGGCCTGGTCGGGTTTGAGTTGGGTGTAACCGCGACACAGCGCATAGCTGACGCCGGCGATCTCCAGGCTCTTGCGCCAGACTTCGCGCATCTTCAGTTCCACCACCTCGGAGCGGGCGTGGAAAATCTGCTCCATGACCAGGCCGATGGCCAGGTTGCTGCTGTAGTTGACGCCCAATCGAGTGATGGCCGTGTGCAGGTCGGTGACTTCCTGGGTGGCGCGCAGCAGCGGGCTGTTGACCACTTTTATCAGGCGTGCAGAGAGAGCCGTATCGCGGCCGATCACTTTGCTCAGGTTGCTGACGCTGATTTCCGGGTCTTCGGCGGCCCGGCGAATCTGCAGGGCCACTTCCGGTAATGTCGGCAGAACCAAGTCATCGTTATCGATGGCCTGCACCAAATCCCGTTGGACCTTATCCGCCAAATCGCTCATTTCGGTTCTCTAGGGTATTGCGGCAAATGCTGCGATCAGCGCTGGATTTCGCGGTCGCGATCCAGTTCGTAAGGCAGGTCCAACTGTTGAAGGCGTGGGCCTTCCAAGGTACCGAGGTGCAAATTGTCGTCTTCTGCTGCTTCGGCCTGCAATACCGCCAGCAGTTCAATGTTTCCTTCGCTGCGGGCGGCAATCACCACTTCGCCGATGGAACTGCCATGCGTGGGGGAGAACAGCGCCGTGCCGGGTTCCGGTAGTTCGCTGGCGTCCAGCTGCAAGCGGTACAGGCGTCGCTTGAGCTTGCCCAGGTATTGCATGCGGGCGACGATTTCCTGGCCGGTGTAGCAGCCTTTCTTGAAACTGACGCCGCCGACGGCTTGCAGGTTGAGCATCTGTGGGATGAACAGTTCGCGGGTGGTCGGCATGACCTGGCCGATCCCGGCGCGAATCTGGCCCAGCAGCCATGGGTTCAGGTCCGCCTCGGCCAGTTCTGCACGCAGGCGGGCCTGCAGCGTCTGTGCCTGTTCGGCGGGCGCCCACAGTTCGGCGCGGCCGGGAGAAACACGGACGGCGATCAAGGCTTCATGGCGTGCCACGCTGTCGGTGTCGCTCGGCAGTTCGAGGCCCAGGCCGGCCAGCGCCTTGTCGGCGTTTTCCAAGCCGAAGCGAACCCAGGCCGCGCTTTCGTCGGTGAGCTTGGATTTGGAGAATACGGCGTATTTTTTCAGGTCGGCCAGTTGCGGTTCGAGCAACTCGGTGGCCATGGCCATCAACACGCCGTCGCCTTCGAGCAGGATGCGAAAGCTCGATTGCATCCGGCCTTTCTGGGTGCAGCGGGCACCGAGGCTGGCCCGGCTGTCGCTCAGGTAGTCGAGGTTGCAGGTCAATTGGCCTTGCAGGAATTTGCCGGCATCCACGCCGCGGACCGCGAGAATGCCTTCGTGGGACAGGGTGCAGAAAAAAGCGGAATCAGCCATGGGTCATCGCATGATAAAAGGTCTGGTAGACATCATAAGGGGGCGCCCTTGAAATGGGTAGTTCACAAAGGATCGGTGATGCCCGACCAAAGCTGTCTGTTCCGCTGCGGCGGGGCCTGTATACTTGCGCTCTATTTGAGGAGCGCTCCATGGTCGAAGATGTTGAACTGAATCGCCTCTACTGGCACAGCCGCCGCGGCATGCTTGAGCTGGACGTGTTGCTGGTGCCATTCGTCAAAGAGGTTTATCCCCATCTCAATGAAGTGGACCGTGCCTGCTATGTCCGCCTGCTCGAATGCGAGGATCAGGACATGTTCGGCTGGTTCATGGAGCGCAGCGAATCCGAAGACCCTGAGTTGCAGCGCATGGTCCGGATGATCCTGGACCGTGTCCAACCCAAGTAATCGCTTCGAATGCCGCTGGCAGGCCTCCGGGCTGCTGCTGGCGGCTTACCTGCTGGCCCAGGTATTCGCCCTGGGGTCGTTGTTGCTGTTGTCCGTGCCCTCCTGGTGCGCAGCGCTTGGCGTCATAGTGTGCCTGGCCCATGGCGCCTGGGTGATCCCCCGGCATTTATTGCTGACCCATCGCCGGGCCTTCTGCGGGTTGCGGCGTAGTGCCGCGGGCTGGCAGCTCTGGAGCCGGGCCTATGGCTGGCGGGCTGTGCAACTGCGCCCCGATAGCCTGGCGCTGCCGATGCTCATCGTGCTGCGTTTTCGCGTGCCGGGTGAACGGCGCGTCCGCTCGCTGTGCGTGCCGCGCGATGCGCTGGCGCCGGATGTCCATCGGCGCCTGCGGGTGTGGCTCAGGTTCAGTCGGCGTAGGTGGGCGGCACCAGGATAGTGTCCAGTGCCTCGGGCAGCAGGTTCGGGTAGTCCAGGGTGTAATGCAGGCCCCGGCTTTCCTTGCGTTCCATGGCCGAGCGAATCATCAGTTCGGCCACCTGGGCCAGGTTGCGCAGCTCGATCAGGTCGCGGCTGACTTTATAGTTGCTGTAGAACTCGTCGATTTCATCCAGCAGCAAGCGCACGCGGTGCTGTGCCCGTTGCAGGCGCTTGTTGGTGCGCACGATGCCCACGTAGTCCCACATGAAGCGCCGCAGTTCGTCCCAGTTGTGGGCGATGATCACGTCTTCGTCCGAGTCGGTGACCTGGCTGGCGTCCCACGAAGGCAGGGCGGCTGGAATAGCGATCTGCGGCAATTGCGCCAGGATGTCTGCCGCCGCCGAGCGGGCGTAGACGAAACATTCCAGCAGCGAGTTGCTGGCCATGCGGTTGGCGCCGTGCAGGCCGGTGAAGCTGGTTTCGCCGATGGCATATAGCCCAGGCACATCGGTGCGGCCCTGTTGGTCGACCATCACACCGCCGCAGGTGTAATGCGCGGCCGGCACCACCGGGATCGGTTGTTTGGTGATGTCGATGGAAAACTCCAGGCAGCGCTCGTACACCGTCGGGAAGTGGCTCTTGATGAACGCTTCGGGCTTGTGGCTGATGTCCAGGTAAACGCAATCGATGCCCAGGCGCTTCATTTCATGGTCGATGGCCCGGGCGACGATGTCGCGCGGTGCCAGCTCGGCGCGCGGATCGAAGCGTTGCATGAAGCGCTCGCCGTTGGGCAGCTTCAAGTGTGCACCTTCGCCACGCAGGGCTTCGGTGATCAGGAAACTCTTGGCCAGCGGGTGATAGAGGCAGGTGGGGTGGAACTGGTTGAACTCCAGGTTCGCCACCCGGCAACCCGAACGCCAGGCCATGGCGATGCCATCGCCGCAGGCGCCGTCGGGGTTGCTGGTATATAGGTAGACTTTGGCTGCGCCACCGGACGCCAGGATGACGAAGCGCGCGCCGTAGGTGTCGACTTCGCCGGTGCCGCGATTGAGCACGTAGGCGCCGAGGCAGCGATCGCCGTCCAGGCCCAGTCGTTTTTCGGTGATCAGGTCGACCGCGACGCGCTGCTCCAGCAATTCGATGTTCGGCCGCTGTCGCGCTTGGGCGAGCAGGGTCTTGAAGATCGCCGCACCGGTGGCGTCGGCGGCGTGAATGATGCGCCGATGGCTGTGACCGCCTTCGCGGGTCAGGTGAAACTCGAAACCGCCGTCTTCGGTGCCCGATTGTTCGTCACGGGTAAACGGCACACCCTGGTCGATCAGCCACTGGATGGCTTCCCTGCTGTGTTCCACGGTGAAACGCACTGCTTGCGGATTGCACAGGCCACCACCGGCATTAAGGGTGTCGTCGACATGGGATTCAATAGTGTCGGTATCGTCCAGCACGGCTGCGACGCCGCCCTGGGCCCAGAAGGTCGAACCGTTGGCCAGGTCGCCCTTGCTCAGGACTGCAATGCGCAAATGTGCAGGCAAGGTCAGTGCAAGGCTCAATCCGGCGGCTCCGCTGCCGATTACCAGAACATCGTGTTGAAACTGTTGGCTCATTCGAATGGTTTCCGCTCAAGGCGACCCGGGTCGGGGTTGGCGCAAGACACCGCTTAAACGGGTCAGGCAGCCACGCAGCCCACTAGTATATAGAGGGGGGGATCGGCACAATAGTCGGGCATTCATGGCAATGTGAAACCAGCGTGACAGAAAAGCGACACGCTTCGTCGGATCGCTGGTTTTGGTTCAAGGTCGATAAGGCTACCGTTTCGAGGACAGAACGCAGTTTATCTCGTCACGGTTGCCTGATATTCAGTGCATAGCACTGTAAATAGAGGGAACTTTTGCCAAGCGCCTACGTTCAATAGACGGTTGTCTGCAAAAGGGAGCAGCATCGGGTTGGTGCAGGATTTCGATTGGAATCTCTGCCAACAGGCCCGGTGACAGATTATTCGCGCAGCCGGGGAATCTCCTGCTGCGTTTTTCGTGCGTGCCGAGATCAGAGCGCGCCGGAAACTTGCTTGAAAGGGGGAGAACTTTTGCGAAAAGCCCGAGTCTATGTTTGCAAGCCCGGTCAATTAGTAATGCAAGCCTCCTTCGAGCTTATCGAGGAGTGTTCATGCTAACCCAGGAAGAGGATCAGCAGCTGGTCGAGCGCGTCCAACGCGGCGACAAGCGAGCTTTCGATCTGCTAGTGCTGAAATACCAGCACAAAATTCTCGGGTTGATCGTGCGTTTCGTGCACGACACCCATGAAGCGCAGGATGTCGCTCAGGAAGCCTTCATCAAGGCCTACCGGGCACTTGGTAATTTTCGCGGGGACAGCGCGTTTTACACGTGGCTTTACCGCATCGCCATCAACACGGCGAAAAACTATCTGGTTTCACGCGGCCGCCGGCCGCCGGATAGCGATGTAAGTTCTGAAGATGCCGAGTTCTATGATGGCGATCATGGCCTCAAGGATCTCGAATCACCGGAACGTGCGTTGCTGCGGGATGAGATTGAAGGCACTGTCCATCGAACCATCCAGCAACTGCCCGAAGATTTGCGTACGGCTTTAACTTTACGTGAGTTCGACGGTCTGAGTTACGAAGACATTGCGAGCGTCATGCAGTGTCCTGTAGGCACCGTGCGCTCCCGGATCTTCCGCGCCCGGGAGGCCATTGATAAAGCCCTGCAACCTTTGTTGCAGGAAAACTAGAGACAGCGGCGACAGCCAAGAGAGGAACGCCATGAGTCGTGAAGCCCTGCAGGAATCGCTGTCCGCAGTGATGGATAACGAAGCGGACGAACTGGAATTGCGTCGGGTATTGAATGCCTTCGACGATGTTGAAACCCGTGAGACCTGGGCTCGTTACCAGATCGCCCGGGCTGTGATGCACAAGGACTTGTTGCTTCCACGCCTGGACATCGCTGCGGCCGTTTCTGCTGCATTGGCTGACGAAGCCGTACCGGCAAAAGCTTCTCGCGGACCATGGCGCAGCCTGGGTCGCCTGGCAGTAGCCGCTTCGGTCACCGTGGCCGTACTGGCCGGTGTGCGCCTGTACAACCAGGATGAGATTGCCGGCGTGCAAATGGCGCAGCAGTCCAACCAGCCAGGCCTGGTCGCTCCACAGGTCAAGGGCCCAGCGGTACTGGCCGGTTACAGCGAAGGCTCGGAAACCGCAGGCCCGATGGTCAACGGTGTTCTGCAAGGCCAACCTGGCTGGCATGATCAGCGTCTGCCCAACTACCTGCGTCAGCATGCTCAGCAAGCTGCCCTGAAAGGTACTGAAAGCGCGCTGCCTTACGCCCGTGCAGCCAGCCTGGAAAACCGTTAATAAGGAAAGCCATTGCGCGCCATACCTCTATTCACGCTTCTGCTTGGTGGCTGGTGTGCGATTCCAGCCCATGCCGATGAGGCTCAGGACTGGTTGAACCGCCTGAGTCAAGCCGAGCAACAGCAGAGCTTCCAGGGCACTTTCGTTTACGAGCGCAACGGTAGTTTTTCTACCCATAACATCTGGCATCGCGTCCAGGATGGAAAAGTCCGCGAGCGGTTACTCCAGCTCGACGGCTCGGCACAGGAAGTCCTGCGCATTGATGGGCATACTCAATGCGTCAGTGGCTCCTTGATCGCGGGGCTGGGCAATACGCCTGACGGCACCTCACGTACCCTCGATCCGCAAAAACTCAAGAATTGGTATGACCTGGCCGTCATTGGCAAGTCGCGCGTGGCCGGCCGTCAAGCGGTCATCGTTGCGTTGACGCCCAAGGACCAGCATCGCTATGGCTTCGAGCTGCACCTGGACAAAGAGACCGGCCTGCCGCTCAAGTCCCTGCTGCTCAATGACAAGGGCCAGCTACTCGAACGTTTCCAGTTCACCCGCTTGAACGTCGCCGCGCCGACCGATGGTGAGCTGCAAGCCAGCGCCGAATGCAAGGCTGTCGCCCAGGATCCGGGCAAGGCCGTTGCGGCGAAAACCGCCTGGCACTCGGATTGGCTCCCGCCTGGTTTCGAACTGACCAGCAGCGCTGCACGCAAGGACCCGGACACCCAGGTCCAGGTCAACAGTTTGATGTACGACGATGGCCTGGCGCGCTTTTCGGTGTTCCTGGAGCCGTTGAACGGTGCCAACGCCACCGATACCCGTACTCAGCTCGGCCCGACGGCTGCCGTCTCGCGCAGGCTCACGACGCCCCAGGGCGAAATGATGGTTACGGTGGTCGGTGAGATTCCTATTGGTACGGCGGAACGGATTGCGCTTTCCATGCGCTCCGACGTCACGGCGACTCAATAGCCTGCTGACTGCATGGGTGGTTCGATTGCGCGAGAGGCTGATGACGCCAGGGCTTGATCGAAGTGCCGAAACTTCCTGTCAGCATTTTCATTTGCAAAAACCCAGCTTTTTTTCTATAGGTCAGAGCCGCACGGCCCTGGCCTTGTCTGTTCCCGGAACAAAAATACCGGCGTATCTTTTCCTGGTATTCCTTGCTCCATATCGCTTAACCATGCTCGTCGTAACGGGAGCCGTATGTCGATACCACGCTTGAAAACCTATCTCTCCATCTTTGCCACCGTGCTTGTGCTCGGCCAGGCCGTTCCTGCCGTGGCGGTCGAATTGCCTGATTTCACGCAACTGGTCGAGCAGGCTTCGCCCGCCGTGGTGAACATCAGCACCACCCAGAAACTGCCGGACCGCCGTGTATCGGACCAGCAGATGCCGGACCTGGAAGGTCTACCGCCGATGCTGCGGGAGTTCTTCGAGCGTGGCATGCCACAACAACCACGCTCCCCCGGCGGTGGTCGCCAGCGCGAAGCGCAATCCCTGGGCTCGGGCTTCATTATTTCGCCTGACGGCTACATCCTGACCAACAACCATGTAATCGCCGATGCCGACGAAATCCTGGTGCGCCTGGCCGATCGCAGCGAGCTCAAGGCCAAGCTGGTCGGAACCGATCCACGTTCCGACGTGGCGCTGTTGAAAATCGAAGGCAAGGACCTGCCCGTGCTCAAGCTGGGCAAATCCCAGGACCTGAAAGCCGGCCAGTGGGTCGTGGCCATCGGTTCGCCGTTCGGCTTCGACCACACCGTGACCCAAGGGATTGTCAGTGCCATCGGTCGCAGCCTGCCGAACGAAAACTACGTGCCGTTCATCCAGACCGACGTGCCGATCAACCCGGGTAACTCCGGTGGCCCGCTGTTCAACCTCGCGGGTGAAGTTGTCGGCATCAACTCCCAGATCTATACCCGTTCGGGCGGCTTCATGGGCGTGTCCTTCGCGATTCCGATCGACGTTGCCATGGACGTGTCCAACCAACTGAAAAGCGAAGGCAAGGTCAGTCGCGGCTGGTTGGGCGTGGTGATCCAGGAAGTGAACAAGGACCTGGCCGAGTCGTTCGGGCTGGATAAACCCGCTGGTGCGCTGGTGGCACAAATCCAGGAAGGTGGCCCGGCTGCCAAGGGCGGCCTGCAAGTGGGTGACGTGATCCTGAGCATGAACGGTCAGCCGATTGTCATGTCCGCCGACTTGCCACACTTGGTCGGTGCCCTCAAGGCTGGCGCCAAGGCCAATCTGGAAGTGATTCGTGAAGGCAAGCGCAAGGATGTCGAATTGACCGTCGGCGCCATTCCTGAAGAGGGCAAGGAGCTGGATTCGCTGCCCAAGTCTGGCGTCGAGCGCAGCAGCAACCGTCTGGGCGTGGCTGTGGTCGAGCTGACCGAAGAGCAGAAGCGTACCCTGGAGCTCCAGGGCGGCGTAGTGATCAAGGAGGTACAGGAGGGGCCTGCCGCGCTGATCGGCCTTCAGCCGGGCGACATCATCACCCACCTGAACAACCAGGCCATCGGTTCCGCCAAGGAGTTCACCGACATCGCCAAGGCGTTGCCGAAGAATCGTTCGGTGTCGATGCGCGTCCTGCGCCAGGGGCGTGCGAGCTTTATCACCTTCAAACTGGCCGAATGATCGGTTAGCCGCTGAAAAAAAACCGCCTCGAGAGAGGCGGTTTTTTATTGTCTGGCAAATGCTCAGCCCATCATGTCCTTGACTATGCGTTCCTGCTCCATGAGTTCCCGCTGCCGGGCATCGATGCGTGACGACAGCGGGAAATTGGTGCCGGCGCGCCGTTTGGCGAAGTCCAACTGCTGAATGGCCTGACGGTAGTCGCCTACCAGTGCGAAGTACTCGGCACGAGCCTGATGCAGGCCGATGATATTGCCCGACAGCCCGCGGGTCTCGGCCACCATGTACCAGACGTCCGGATCGTCCGGGCGGGTCTTGAGCAAGGATTCCAGGGCCTTCTCGGCATCGGCGGGGCGGTTCTGCTTGAGCAGCAGATCGACGCGTACCTGGTTGAGCGGATAGTTGCCCGGGTATTGGCTCAGCATCCGCTCGACGCGCGATTGAGCGTCGGCGAGTTTGTTGCTGGTGATGTCCAGGTCCACCTGGGCGAGGTTGTAGATGATCTCGTTGGGCGATTTGGCCAGCAACGGCTTGAGGTTCTCCCGTGCTTCATTCAACTGGCCACCCTTGATCTGCGCGATCGCCAGGCCATAGCGCGCCACGTCGTTCTTCGGGTTCTCATCCAGCTGTGCCCGGAAGCGCTTGGCGCCCAGGCCCGGGGTTTCTTCATAGATCAACTGGACCCGTGCGCGAATCAGTTGATAGCGCACACTGTCCTCGATACCGCCCGGCTTGGCCTGTTCGGCGCGGTTGCGGGTGTCGGCGATCCGGGATTCGGTCACCGGGTGAGTCAGCAGGAATTCCGGGGGCCTGGCGTCGAACCGGTACTGGCGCATCAGACGCTCGAACATGGTCGGCATGGACCGTGGATCGTAGCCGGCTTTCTCGAGGTTCTGGATGCCGATGCGGTCGGCTTCCTGTTCGTTCTGGCGCGAGAAACGCCGTTGTTCCTGGATGGCCGCGGCCTGGGTCCCGGCGATGGCCGCGATCCCGGCATCACCGCCACCGGCGGCGGCAATCACGATGCCGGCCAGCAACGCGGCCATCATTGGCACCTGCATGCGCTGTTGGGCTTCGACGCCGCGGGCGAAGTGGCGTTGTGACAAGTGCGCCAGTTCGTGGGCCATGACCGAGGCGTATTCGCCTTCGGTCTGTGCGTTGAGGAACAGGCCGCCGTTGACCCCGACGATTCCGCCCGGTGCGGCGAAGGCGTTGAGCTGCGGGCTGTTGATCAGGATGAACTCCAGGCGCCGGTCGTTGACCTGGCTGGTTTCCACCAGTTTATAGACGCTGGATTCGACGTAGTCCTTGAGCTGTGGATCGTTGAGCTGTGAAACCTGGCTGCGCAGCAGCGCCAGCCAGGCGCGGCCCAGTTGGTGCTCCTGTTCTGGCGAGACGATGGCAGAACTGGCGTCGCCAAGTGACGGCAGGTCGTCGGCGAAGCCCGGTGAGGCAAGCAGGCAAGCGAGCGTCAGCAGGGTGGGGCGCAGAAATGTCATGCACGAAGCCTTAGTCGACAAAGACCTTACTGTAGCCGGACACCGGGCCCGGGACCAGATATTCTAGGCCGCTCAACGATATGCCGCGGAGTGAACCCATGACTGATGCTGTAGCCCACGATGCCGAACTGGACGCCAGCGGCCTGAACTGTCCGTTGCCGTTGCTCAAGGCCAAGCTGGAACTCAATCGCCTAGCCAGCGGCAGCGTGCTCAAGGTGATCGCCACGGATGCGGGCTCCCAGCGTGATTTCCGCACCTTCGCCCGATTGGCCGGTCATACGCTGCTGCGTGAAGAAGACGATAACGGCGTCTACCGTTACTGGCTGAAAAAGGCCTGAAAACCGACAGCGTCCCTTAAGGATTTTTAATGTTCAAAGTGTTACGCGACTGGATCCAGCGCTACTTCTCCGATGAAGAAGCTGTGGTCCTGGCAGTGCTGCTATTCCTGGCCTTTACCGCCGTGCTCACCCTGGGCGGCATGCTCGCGCCGGTGCTGGCGGGGATGGTGCTGGCGTACTTGATGCAAGGGTTGGTCACGACCCTGGAGCGCTTGCGGTTGCCGGGTGCGGTGGCGGTGGGCTTGGTGTTCGCCCTGTTCATGGGCTTGTTGTTGGTGTTCATAATCGTGATCGTGCCGCTGCTCTGGCACCAGTTGGTGACGCTCTTCAACGAGTTGCCGGGGATGCTTGCCAAATGGCAGTCCGTGCTGTTGCTGTTGCCCGAGCGTTATCCGCACCTGGTGTCCGACGAGCAGGTGTTGCAAGCCATTGAAGTCGTGCGCGGCCAGATCGGCAAGTTCGGCCAGTGGGCGCTGACGTTTTCGCTGTCCAGCCTGCCGCTTCTGGTCAACATCATGATCTACCTGGTGCTGGTGCCGATCCTGGTGTTTTTCTTCCTCAAGGACCGGGAAATGATCGGGCGTTGGGTCCGTGGCTACCTGCCGCGTGAGCGGGCGCTGATTACCCGGGTGGCCCAGGAGATGAATCGGCAGATCGCCAACTACATTCGCGGCAAAGTCATCGAGATTTTCATCTGCGGTGGCGTGACCTACATCGGCTTCGTCGCCCTGGGACTCAATTACGCCGCCTTGCTGGCGCTGCTGGTGGGCATCTCAGTGGTGGTGCCTTATGTCGGCACTGTGGTGGTGACCGTGCCGGTGGCCTTGATTGCGCTGTTCCAGTGGGGCTGGAGCGATCAGTTCATCTACCTGATGGCGGTCTACGGGATCATCCAGACACTGGACGGCAACGTGCTGGTCCCGCTGCTGTTCTCCGAGGCGGTGAACCTGCATCCGGTGGCGATCATCTGTGCGGTGCTGCTGTTTGGCGGGCTGTGGGGGTTCTGGGGGGTGTTCTTCGCGATACCCCTGGCGACGCTGTTCAAGGCGGTGCTGGATGCGTGGCCGAGCAAGGAGCCGGTGGTGGCGCCGTTGTTGTAGCTCTTTGAATAATGGTAGGGCTTATGCCCCATCGTCGGAACGCCGCCCGGAGCAAGCTCGCTCCCACACTGGATTGGTGGTGTTAGTCAAATCCCTGTGGGAGCGAGCTTGCTCGCGATGGCGCCAGTACAGGCAGCGAAAATTTCAGCCCTTGTTGAGGGCCTGGGCCGCCGCCAACACCGCATCCACATGCCCCGGCACCTTCACGCCACGCCATTCCTGGCGCAGCACGCCGTTCTTGTCGATCAGGAATGTGCTGCGATCAACGCCCAGGTATTCCTTGCCATAGAGCTTTTTCAGCTTGATCACGTCGAACAGCTGGCAGACGGCCTCGTCTTTGTCACTGATCAGCTCGAACGGGAATTCCTGTTTGCACTTGAAGTTCTCGTGGGACTTGAGGCTGTCCCGGGAGACGCCGAACACTTCGGTGTTGGCGGCCTGGAATTGCGCGTACTGATCGCGAAAACCCTGGCCTTCGGTGGTGCAGCCCGGGGTGCTGTCCTTGGGGTAGAAGTAGATCACCACCTGCTTGCCCTTGAGGGCGGCGAGGCTGACGGTCTGCCCGCTGGTGGCGGGTGCCTGGAAATCGGTAACCGGCTGGTCGACGGCAACGGCCATGAACGTTTCCTTACATTGGGTTTTGTGGGCGCCACGGTTCGATCAGCGCATCCAGGTTCATCGCATCGGCGAAGTCCAGGAACTGATCGCGCAGCCAACTGATCTGGGTGCCGGCCGGCAGGGTCACGGTGAACGTGGCGTTGAGCATGGTGCCGCCGGTCTGCGGAGCCTGGTAGGTGTCGCAGGTCAGGTTTTCCAGCTCGACGTGATGGTCCATGAAGAACTGGCACAGCTCGTTGATGATGTCCGGGCGGTAGGCCGAGCTCACATAGGCCACGTAGGGCAGGGCCTGGGGACGGTTCTCCAGGGCGGCGCTACGCACCACGTTGACGGTGAAGGCATGCTTCTTGGCCAGCACCGGCAGGCTGCCTTCCAGGCGCGCCAGGGCGTCCCAGCTGCCGGAGATCTCGAGCACGAGGGCACTGCATTCGCCATGACGGGTCAGGCGTGAGGTCACGACGGCGCAGCGATTTTCATGGCTGGCGCGGCACAGGACGTTAGTCAGCTCCATGGGGTTGGCGCCAAGGGCACTGATAACAAGGAATTGTTCGCGGACTGTGGGGGTGGACATGCAGCATTCCTAAAGCGATGAGCGGTCGGTACCTTTGCCGCTCGACACAGCGCCAGGCCCGGAAAAACGAACGGCTCAAGCCTTGTGCCCGGGGTTGCGCTGCATTCCGCGACAGCAGGAATGCACCAGGACAAACCCGGGATCGGGGCTTGCGGCGACGAAAACGGAGGCTGGAAACCGGCGTATGAGCTTGTCGGTACCGATCAAAGCCTGAAGGGTAGCGAAAACCATCGCCTAGGGGAATGGTAGTTCGCTTGTACAAGCATCTTGGCGCCAGTACCATTACCGCTCTCTTTTTCCGGCAGGAGCGGTTTCATGATTGCGGGCAGTATGGTGGCACTGGTCACACCCATGGATGCACAAGGGCATCTTGACTGGGCCAGCCTCAGCAAACTCGTGGACTTCCACCTTGAGAACGGCACCCATGCCATTGTCGCCGTCGGTACCACCGGCGAGTCGGCAACCCTCGACGTCAATGAGCACATCGAAGTCATCCGTGCCGTGGTCAAGCAGGTCAACGGTCGCATTCCCGTCATCGCCGGCACCGGCGCCAACTCGACTCGCGAAGCCGTCGAGCTGACCCGCAACGCCAAGGAAGCCGGTGCCGACGCCTGCCTGCTGGTCGTTCCGTACTACAACAAGCCGACCCAGGAAGGCTTGTACCAACACTTCAAGCACATTGCCGAAGCCGTCGACATCCCGCAGATCCTCTATAACGTTCCCGGCCGCACCTCCTGCGACATGCAGGCCGAAACCGTGATCCGCCTGTCCACCGTGCCGAACATCATCGGCATCAAGGAAGCCACCGGCGACATGAAGCGCGCCAAGGCCATCCTCGATGGCGTGAGCAAGGACTTCATCGTGCTGTCCGGCGATGATCCGACCGCAGTCGAGCTGATCCTGCTGGGTGGCAAAGGCAACATCTCCGTCACTGCCAACGTTGCCCCGCGCGAAATGGCCGACCTGTGCGAGGCCGCGCTCAAGGGCGACGCCGAGACTGCACGGGCAATCAACGAAAAACTGATGCCATTGCACAAGGACCTGTTCATCGAGGCCAACCCGATTCCGGTGAAGTGGGCCTTGGTTGAAATGGGCCTGATGCACGAAGGCATCCGCCTGCCACTGACCTGGCTGAGCACCCCCTGTCACGAACCGCTGCGGCAGGCCATGCGCCAGTCCGGCGTCCTGGTTTAATTGAGGAAGTACAACGCATGAAGCGAATGGCCGGACTTTCCGCACTTGCCTTGATTATCTCCAGCACCAGCGGCTGCGGATGGATCTGGGGGCCGGAAGGTTACTTCCGCGACCGTGGTAGCGATTACCTGCAGGCGCAACAGACTGCACCGATGCAACTGCCGCAAGACGTCAGCGTTGCCAAGCGCCTGGATCCGCTGCTGCCGATCCCGCGCAACGTAGCCGACGACAGCGTCAAGGGCGAATACATCGTCCCACGTCCACAGCCGCTGTCGGCCGTGGCCGATGCCAGCGACTACACCCTGCAGAAAAGTGGCGACTCCAGCTGGGTCATGGGCCAGCATCCACCGGCTGAAGTCTGGCCTGTGGCGATCCAGTTCTTCCAGGACAACGGTTTCCGCCTGGACGAACAGCGCCCGCAAACTGGCGAATTCACCACCACCTGGCAGCGCTCCGATGAATTGTCCGCCGCCATGGCCAAGCGCATGAGCGCCGCCGGTGTCGCGGCCGACAGCGAAACCCGCGTGCGGGTGCGTATCGAGCCAGGCGTGCAGCGCAACACCAGTGAGGTCTATGTGGTCAGCGCCGAGCGACCTGCCGGCAGCACCGCCGATGTGGCCTTCACCAACCGTTCGGTCAATACCGGCCTCGACGCTGCGCTGGTGGACGACATGCTTGCCAGCATGAGCCGTACCGCAGAGCAGGGTGGTTCGGTCTCGATGCTGGCGTCCAAGGAGTTCGATGCGCCGAGCCGCGTCAGCCTGAGCGAAGACGGCAGCGGTAACCCGGTGCTCAACGTCGGCTCCGACCTGGACCGTGCCTGGTCGAGCGTTGGCCGTGCGCTGGAGCAGGGCGAGTGGCGCGTCGAAGACATCAACCGCAGCCTGGGCCTGTACTACATCAACCTCGCTGAAAAGGCCGAGAGGAAGGACGAGAAGCCAGGCTTCTTCAGTGGCCTGTTCGGCAGCAAGCCGGACAAGGAAGAAATCGAAGCCCGCGCCGAGCGTTATCAGGTTCGCCTGAGCAAGGTCGGCGACAACGTCCAGGTCACCGTCGAGAAGAACATCAACACCGTGGCGCCGGCCGATGTGGCCCGCAAGGTGTTGGGCTTGATTCAGGACAACCTGGGCTGATCCGATGCGTTTTGCCGTTCTCGGCAGCGGTAGCCAAGGGAACGGCACGCTGGTAGCCAGCGCCGGCACGTATGTGTTGGTCGATTGTGGTTTCTCCCTGCGGGAAACCGAGAAGCGCCTGTTGCGCCTGGGTGTGCATCCGGCGCAACTGAGCGCGATACTTGTGACCCACGAACATGCCGACCACGTGCATGGCGTGGGTTTGCTGTCTCGGCGCTACAATCTGCCGGTGTACCTGAGCCGTGGCACACTGGAAGGCCTGCGCAAGCCCATCGAACCGGCCGGCTTCGTGGCCGGTGGCGAGCAACTGCGCATCGGTTGCCTGGATATCAGCGTGGTCAGCGTGGCGCACGATGCCCGGGAACCGACACAATATGTGTTCAGTGACGGCGAGCGGCGTTTTGGGCTGCTGACCGACCTGGGGTCGTATTGCAACAGGGTGATGGACAGTTACCGGGACCTCGATGCGTTGATGATCGAGTCCAACCACTGCCGCGACATGTTGGCGCGTGGTTACTACCCGTACTTCCTCAAGCAGCGGGTAGGCGGGGAACACGGACATTTGAACAACCACCAGGCAGCGTTCCTGGTGGCCGAGTTGGGCTGGCAAGGCCTGCAACACCTGGTCCTGGCCCATCTGAGCAGCAAGAACAACCTGCCGCAGCTGGCCCGGCAATGTTTTGTCGACACCCTCGGGTGCGACCCGGACTGGCTGCAACTGGCCGATCAAGATTCAGGGCTCGACTGGCGACATATCGCCTAGCCCACTACTTAGCAAGCGGAGCCCATCATGGAAAAACGTGAAGAACTCTACCGCGGCAAAGCCAAGTCGGTTTACAAGACCGACGACGCTGACCGCTTGATCCTGCTGTTTCGCAACGACACCTCGGCGTTCGACGGCAAGCGCATCGAACAGCTGGACCGCAAGGGCATGGTGAACAACAAGTTCAACGCCTTCATCATGCAGAAGCTCGAAGCCGCCGGCGTGCCGACCCAGTTCGACAAGCTGCTGGGCGACAACGAATGCCTGGTCAAGAAGCTGGACATGATCCCGGTTGAATGCGTCGTGCGTAACTACGCCGCCGGCAGCCTGGTCAAGCGCCTGGGCGTGGAAGAGGGTATGAAGCTCAACCCTTACACCTTCGAGCTGTTCCTGAAAGACGACGCCAAGGGCGACCCGTTCATCAACGAATCCCACGTCGTGGCATTCGGTTGGGGCACCGCCGAGCAACTGGTCCGCATGAAGGAATTGTCCCTCAAGGTCAACGAAGTACTGACCAAGCTGTTCGACGACGCCGGCCTGCTGCTGGTGGACTTCAAGCTTGAATTCGGCGTGTTCAGCGACGGCTCCATCGTCCTGGGCGACGAGTTCAGCCCGGACGGCTGCCGCCTCTGGGACAAGGACACCAAGAAGAAGATGGACAAGGACCGCTTCCGCCAGGGCCTCGGTGACGTCATCGAAGCCTACGAAGAAGTCGCCCAGCGCCTGGGTGTGCCGCTGTAATCGACGCAAGCATCTGATAGCACGGAAAAAATTTCGCTCGGGGGTTCGCTTCCGGCGAATGTGCTGGTATGATGCGCGCCACTGGAGAGATGCCGGAGTGGCCGAACGGGACGGATTCGAAATCCGTTGTACTGGCGACAGTACCTAGGGTTCAAATCCCTATCTCTCCGCCATTATTGTGTATGACTAAGCCCCTGAAATGGTTGAACATTTCAGGGGCTTTTTCGTTTTCGTCATCTGTCAGTCTGGCGTAAATCCTGTGGGAGCAAAGCTTGCTCGCGATTGAGGTAAACCAGCTGACAACGATATTGGCGACTCTACCGCTATCGCGAGCAAGCTTTGCTCCCACAGACTTTATCTCTAGCTGACAAGTATTATCCCTAGGCAGGTTCCGTATCCAAGCGTCGGGCGATGACATCGAGCATGTCGCAGCCATCCCTCAAGGGAATGCAGCATAGTTGTGCAAAGTCCTGGAGGACCACTGAGTCACTCGGAATGTCCCCTCGCATGGCGAGGTTCTCTAAAGCTGGGTGACCGCGCGAATTCTATAACCCGCCGTGTCGAGCAGGATGTGCAAAGGCGCAGAGGTATCGACGAAGAGGGGTTGATCGTCGGCATTGCTGGTAAGAGCCATGTATCTATTCATTTCAAACTCCGCTTGATTGAGGGCTTTCTTACCATTTGTCATTGAGTCGCCAAACCCAAGTCGCTCTTACGAACGACGCTTGGACTATAGGGCCTCGCTGGAGAAATCATCAATCAGATGATGAGTCAGAAAATTCTCTAAATTATGTGGGCGGGAAATGTCAGAAAATTCCCCGCAGCTATTGCCTCCCCCCGCCTTTTTTATCCCGCCCAACCCACTCCGCGACCTGCATAACCCCGGTGCCTGCCAGGCCCAAAGCTTTGTAACAATTAGACTAATGGTCTATAGCTCAAGGCATGGCTGCCGATAGGTAAGTTAATTCCCATGAAAGGAGTGACACCCCATGCTGCGGTTTTTTGCCGATCTGGGCTTTCGCTGGAAAATCACCCTTCCGATCGCATTCCTGGCTGTGTTGCTGGTGCTGATGGGGTGGGCGGGCATGCGCGGTATTGGTCAGGTGACTGAATCCAGTACGCAATTGACCAAACGTTATCTGCCGGCGATCAGCCTGCTGCTCAACGCTGATCGTGATCTTTATCAGGCTTTCGTTGCCGAACGTAGCCTGCTGGATGGTCATGCCAATGAGCATCTACAAGCGCTGAGCGCCAGTCATAGCGAGAATGCGAAGCAGGCTTATGACCGCGTGCAGAAATATGCTGCGATGCAACCTGGTGCCGAAGCGCAGGCGTTGGTCAGTCAGTTCAATGACAGTTTTGGGAAATGGATGCAGGTCTCCCGGCGCGTCCTCGAGCAGTCGGTAGGCGATCCGCAGGGTGCCAGCGCCCTGAGTTTTGGTGACAGTGAGCGCCTGTTCGAAACCATGCGCGACTCCATCGACAAGCTCGGTGAGCTGGAAGATGCGGCGTCCCATCGTGAAGGTGACGCAGCGATTGAAAACGGTGAGACGGTCGGCGTGCATCAAGGCGTGATTCTGCTGGTCGGCCTGCTTGGTTGCATCCTGGTGCTTGTCGTTCTGCCACTTGTGGTGCTGAGCCCTATGCGTCGACTGCTGCACCGCGTCGAGCAGATTGCCGAGGGTGGTGGTGATCTGAAAGGGCGTTTGGAGGTACGTTCGGCCGATGAGTTGGGCCAGCTCGGCAGTGCTTTCAACCGTTTTCTCGACAAGTTGCAGCCCCTGATCGCCGAAGTTGGACGGGTGACTGGGGAGGTCGATTCCGCAGCGCGTGCCATGGCCGATATGGCTGCGACGAATGACCGATTGATCAGCAGCGAACATGCGGCGCTCGATCAGGTCAGTACCGCCGCCACCCAGATGAGCGCAGCGGTGCATGAAGTGGCGCATAACGCGGCGAACGCCTCGGGTGCCGCGCAACAGGCGAGCAGTCAGTCTCGCGACGGCGCCGAGGTGGTCAGCAGCACCATCGAGTCGATCCGCCAGTTGGCCCAGGAAGTGGAGAGCGCTTCGGGCACGATCGAGGCATTGGCCCAGGAAACTTCCAGTATTGGCGCCGTGCTCGAGGTGATCCGTGGCATTGCCGAACAGACCAACCTGTTGGCGCTGAACGCTGCCATCGAAGCCGCTCGGGCCGGTGAGCAGGGCCGTGGTTTTGCCGTGGTGGCCGATGAAGTGAGGGCGCTCGCGGCCCGTACCCAGGACTCGACCAAGGATATCCAGGTTCGCATCGAGCGGTTGCAGAGCGGTGTCGCCAAGGCTGTACAAGCCATGCATGTGGGCAGCAGCAAGGCCCGGGACAGTGTCGAACGAGCTGCGGGCGTCGATCAGGTGCTCAGCGGTACCGGCGGTTCGATCCAGCGGATCAACGACATGGCCGCGCAAATCGCCAGTGCATGTGAGGAACAGAGCAGCGTCACTGAGGAAATAGCCCGCAATATTTCTGATATCCGTGATCTGTCCAACGAGGCGGCATCCAATTCTGCCCAGAGCATGCAGGCCAGCCAACAGCTTTCCAGCCTGTCGAGAAACCTGGCAGAACTGACCGGCCGCTTCCGCACCTGAGACAGGTGGTGTCGTGTCTACTGACGACCATTTGCGAGCCCTGCATCAGGACGGTTTCGTCCTGATGCCCGGTGTGTTGGATGCCCGGCAGATCGCCGACCTGCGCCACGCCATCGACCAGTTGAAGCCCCAGCATTGGGACTACAGCGGCGTCATCGATCATTACAAATGCGTGTTCAATCGCGATCCGTTCTGGCTGCCGTTCCTGGATGTGGCCGGGGTGATCGAGCTGGCCGAGGCGGCCCTGGGCGATGATTGCCATGTCATCGGCCAAACGGCCTGGCGCTGCCATCCCGGTTTTACCGGGGCGCCGTTGCATCTGGATTATCTGGCGATGCAATTGCCGCCAGGGCTGTTGGCCGACCCTGCCTTTGAACTGCCGATGCAGGTTTTTACCGCGCAGTTTTACCTGGATGACATCGACGCCGACTTGAGCCCGACCCAGGTCATTGCGGGCAGCCACAAAGCCGGCCGGGCACCAGTGAAGGGCGAAACGCAGTGGCAAGGGCGCTCCGCGCAGCCAGTGCTGTGCCGGGCGGGTGATGTGCAGATTCTGCGCAGCGAGCTATGGCACGCCGGCAGTGACAACCGGACCGCCGACCGCACGCGCTACATGCTCCAGGTGCACTACGGTCGGCGGATGGTCGCGCAGAAGTTTTCACCCTATCTGCACTGGCAGTTCAACCCTGAGGTGCTGGCCGCTGCCACACCTCGCCAGCGGCGGTTGTTGGGCGACCATCAGGAAGCGGAATACGATTGAGCCTGGCTCAGTCAGATCCACACATCGTTGACCGCCGTTCGCTCATTGGTTTCTTCGCCGGTATTGATGACGCCGCGAGGCTCGATCAACAGCAGTTTCACTTCCTGTGCTGCGCTGGGCTTGTGCTCCACACCTTTTTTAACCACGTACATCTCGCCTGGGCCAAGGGTCACCGCGCCATCGCGAAAGTCGATGCGCAGCTCGCCCTCCAGCACGATGAAGGTTTCATCGGTGTCGGCGTGGGTGTGCCAGACGAAGTCGCCTTCGAGCCGGGCGAGCTTGAATTGGTAGTCGTTCATCTCGGCCACGACTTTCGGTGTCCACTGTTCCTGGAACAGGCTGTATTTCTGGGCGAAGTTGATGGGGGTGTAACGGGTCATCGAGGCATGCTCCTTGGTCGCTGATGCGTCCTACTTTATTGTTCGTGCCAGCGTGCGTATTGGATGATCGTGCAGCTTTTTTGCAGTTGCCTTAGCGCAGCATTTTCAGCCAGCGTGCCGGTGAGATGCCAAAGGCCTGGGTATGCAGCCGGGTCATGTGGCTCTGATCGAAAAAACCGCAGGTCAGGGCCACTTCGCTCAGCGGCGTGCCGTTGAATGCCAGGCGCCGGGCTTCATTCAAGCGCCTTTGGGTGATGTAGCGATAGGGGCTGGTGCCGTACAGCGTCCGGAAATCCCGGGACAGACTCCAGCGGTCCCTGCCGCTTGCGTGCACCAGGTCGTCCAGGGTGATCACCTGGTCGAGGGCATCGTGAATGAACAGGCGGGCACGTTCCGCCGCCGGGTAGTCGATCAGCCGCCGTCCACGTCGGCTGCCCGCCGCGATGTCGAGTGCCTGGGCCACATCGTAGATGGCGTCCTCTTCCTCCAGCGGATCGAGGGGATGATCCAGGCCGTTCAGGAGCCGACGGGTGGCGATGTTGAGGCGAGGGTCGTTGGACAATCCTCCTTCGATGAAGGGCAATGGCTTGCCCCCCAGCACTTGCTGGATCACCGATGGTTCTATGTAGAACATCCGGTAGCGAAAACCCTCGCTCGTCCCGGCTTCGCCATCGTGCACCTCGTCCGGGTGCAGGACGATGGTGCCGCCGGGCTGGCTATGACGCTTGCTGTGGCGATAGTTGAAGCTCTGCACGCCGGAAAGTGTGATCCCGATGGCGTAGGTGTCATGGCGATGGGTGGTGTAGCCATGCCCGCTGAAATAGGCCTCGATGCGTTCCATTTTCCTCGATTCGGGCGCCCGCACCAGCCAGTCGTGGTTGTGGATTGTTCGAGTCATTGCACCGGGCTCCTGCTGTTGTGCGTATACCCTACCTGCCTGATGACATTCGTCACAGGTGGCAATGCAGTTCTCTCAAGAAAAACGATGAACCTGTGGCGAGGGAGCTTGCTCCCGCTTGAGTGCGAAGCGCTCACAAAAAGGGCTGCTTCGCAGCCCAGCGGGAGCAAGCTCCCTCGCCACAATGATTCAAACAAGCCAGAGAGATTGAGCCCAGGCCAATCTCACACAGCGCTGTTCATATCTCCTTCACAGGCGTTTCGCCCTGGACATTCTTGATCAGCCCGATGACATGAAGGCAGTCACTCTTGTTCACATAGGATTCGCCACTGGCGATCGTTTCGTGGTTGCCGGCTCTCAAGCGCCAGCGCCATTGGCCTTTTCCTGTGCTCGGGGTGCCTCGGGTCTGTCGATAAATTTCAAAATACATCGGTTCGCTCCCTGCGATTCATTCAGTCAAGACATGCGTTGAACATGTGGCTGCAAGCCTAGCCAAGTGGGTGGCTTTGGCTATGGGAAAATCGTATCCATTGGTTATCAAATATTGCTGGGCATGAGCCAGGATCGGGTATTCGACTATCTGCAGAAAAAAAGTCATGTTGCGAACATGCGGTCGGCTGAAGTTCAGGTCTGATCCTTGCGTTGCCCTGCTCGGTCCTGCTTAATACGTTTCGACGCCTAGGGCGGGAAGCCCGATGGAACTGAAAACACTATAAGAAAAAGAGCCATCAAGTGACTGAATATCCAGGAGCGGATCTGCAAGGTCGTCTAGCGCTTTCGCTTGTCATTCCGGTCTACAACGAAGTCCAGTCCATCGATGTGTTCATGGCCAGGATCGATCAGGTCTTTGCCCATGAAGCGTTGGTGAGCCTGGAGCTGGTGTTCGTCAACGACGGCAGTGTGGACGCCACATTGGTGCTGCTACTGGAACGGCAGAAGACCGACCCGCGCATTCGGATCGTCGACCTGAGCCGTAACTTCGGCAAGGAGGCGGCGTTGAGTGCCGGCCTGCAAGCCGCCCGTGGCCAGGCG
The DNA here is from genome assembly GCF_052112205.1 of Pseudomonas sp. Lb2C2. Classification (NCBI taxonomy): domain Bacteria; kingdom Pseudomonadati; phylum Pseudomonadota; class Gammaproteobacteria; order Pseudomonadales; family Pseudomonadaceae; genus Pseudomonas; species Pseudomonas sp. Lb2C2. The sequence goes on from NZ_JAUTYW010000002.1 coordinate 777,932, forward strand.
GTGGTGCCGATCGATGTCGATCTGCAAGACCCTCCCGAAGTGATCCTGGAAATGATTGCCCATTGGCGCAACGGTGCCGAAGTGGTGCTGGGCCATCGGATCAACCGCGACTCCGACTCCTGGGCCAAGCAGGTTTCCGCCAACGGCTTCTACCGGCTGCACAATAAAATCGCCGACCACAAGCTGCCGGAGAATGTCGGCGATTTTCGCTTGATGGATCGCTGCGTGGTTGATGCTCTGCAAACCCTGCCTGAATCGCGCCGCTTCATGAAAGGGCTGTTTGCCTGGGTAGGATTCCGCACCACCTACGTGGACTACGTCAGGCCTGAACGGGCGGCTGGTGAAAGCAAGTTCAATGGCTGGCGCCTGTGGAATTTTGCCCTTGAAGGCATCACCAGCTTCAGCACCGAACCGCTGCGTATCTGGACGTACCTGGGGCTTGGCGTCTCGCTGGTGTCCTTTGCGTTCGCCATCTTCATCGTGCTGCGAACGCTGATTTCCGGGGTGGACCTGCCGGGTTATGCCTCGCTGATGGTGGCGGTCACGTTCCTGGGCGGGTTGCAACTGATCGGCATCGGCGTGCTGGGTGAATACCTGGGCCGCACCTATATCGAATCCAAGCGTCGACCGGTTTTCCTGGTGCGGCGCGTCTATGACGCCAAGGATTGACCATGGACCTCAAGGAAACCGACATCCTCGGTCCCGATATCGAGCAGCATTGGTACTACCGGTCGAAAGCGCGGGCCATGCTGCACATGCTCAAGGGCACCTCGGCCGGTACGCTGCTGGATGTGGGCGCCGGGTCAGGCTTTTTTTCCCATCACCTGCTGACCCATACCGCAACGGCCCAGGCCTGGTGCGTGGACATCAGTTACCCGGTCGACTCCGACGCCAGCACCGCCGGTAAACCGGTTCGCTACCGACGCGCCATCGACACGCTGGACGCCGACCTGGTGTTGCTGATGGATGTGTTGGAGCATGTGGATGATGACGTGGGCCTGCTCCAGGCCTACGTCGATAAAGTGCCGTCCGGCAGCCGCTTCCTGATCACCGTGCCGGCGTTCCAGTTTCTCTGGAGCGGGCATGACGATTTTCTCGAGCACAAGCGCCGCTATACCATCAAGCAGCTGGAAACCGTCGTGGCGCAGGCCGGTCTGCAGGTCCAGCAAGGTGCGTATTACTTCGGCCTGGTATTTCCCATTGCCGCCGGCCTGCGCTTGTTGCAGCGCAAGGTGTCCGGAGCCCCGGCCAAGTCGCAGCTTGCGCGGCATCATCCGTTGGTCAATGGCGTGCTGAGGTCTCTGTGCAGCCTGGAGCGTCCGTTCATGGGCGCCAATCGCATTGCTGGCCTGACGGTGTTCTGCCTGGCGCAGAAGCCGTGACCTGGACGCACTCGCCGTTGCTGCGACGTGCCTTGCGCTTTGCCATGACGGGGCTGGTTGTCACCGCAGTCCATGTGGTGGCTGCCGTGCTTTTCGTGCACCTGATCCTGGCAAACCCGCCACTGGCCAATGGTTTCGCCTTTGTCGTGGCGACTGTGGTGTCGTACCTGATCAACACCCTCTGGAGCTTTTCCAGCCGCCTGCATGGCCGCACCCTCGGCCGTTTCGTGGTGGTATCGATCGGTGGATTCTGGCTGGCGATGCTGGTGGCCTGGGTGGCGCAGCGCGTCGGCCTGGATTACCTGGCGGGCATCGCGGCCGTGGCGCTGGTTATCCCGGTGTTCACCTTCATCCTGCATAATTTCTGGACGTATCGATGACCGTTCGTGGTGAGCGTTACCCGGTTTCCTTGTTGCCCATACTGTTGGGCGCGCTGGCGTTTGTGCTGGTGATCGGCCCTCGGGTGCTGGACCCGACGAACATCGCCTGGCTGGGGGAGGGCGATGCGGCGACCCATTATATGGGCTGGGCGTTTTTCCGCAGTTCACCCTGGACCTTTCCGTTGGGCATGAACCCTTCCTATGGTCTGGAGTTGGGCAACGGCATCATTTTTTCCGATTCCAACCCGCTGCTGGCGTTCCTGTTCAAGCCCTTCAACGCCTGGCTTCCCGAGACGTTCCAGTATTTTGGCCTGTGGTTGCTGGCCTGTTTCATCCTGCAAGCCTGGTTCGCCTGGAAATTGGTTGGCCTGCTGACGCCGTCGCTGTGGATCAGGCTGTTGGGCGCCGGGTTGTTTGTGTTTTCGCCGCCGATGTTCCTGCGCATGGGCGGGCATCTGTCGCTGTCCGGGCATTTCCTGATCCTGGCGGCCCTGTACCTGGCGCTGCGGCCGGGCTTGCAGGCGCGGCGGCTGGCCTGGGGCGTGCTGCTAGCCGCGACGGCGTTGGTGCATGCGTACCTGTTGGCCATGGTGGCGTTGATCTGGCTGGCCGACCTTGCCAGCCAGGCCATCAAGGGCCGGTTGTCCCGACGCGATGCCTTGATCGAGCTGGGTGGCTTGTTTCTGCTGGTCGCGTTCTGTTGCTGGCAGGCCGGTTATTTCAGCGTGGGCGGTGGAACCGTGGCGGGCGGTTATGGCTTGTATCGCCTGAACGTAATGTCGCTGGTCAACCCCAGCGGCTGGTCACACACCTTGCGCGATATGCCCCAGGGCCCCGGGGATTACGAAGGTTTCAATTACCTGGGATTGGGTGTCCTCTTGCTGGCGATCTGCGCCGGCATGGCATTGCTGCAAGGTAACACCGGGTTGGTGAATGCCGTGCGCCACAGGCGACTGTTGCTGCTGGCATTGATCGGGCTGACGCTGTTTTCGCTGACCAACAACCTCGGCATAGGCATGCTGAATATGCATTACTGGCTGCCCAAACCCCTTGAGCTTCTGGCAAACGTCTTTCGCGCTGCCGGCCGGATGTTCTGGCCGGTGTTCTACGCCATCGTATTTACCGTCATTTTCCTGGTGATCCGCGGCAACAAGCCACGGGCAGCGGCGTGTCTGCTGGCCATCGCCCTGCTGGTGCAAGTCCTGGATACCCGCGCTGGATGGGCCGGCCTGCGTCAGAGCCGGATGATGCAGGCGGCTTCGAGTTGGCCTACGTCCATGAATGATCCGTTCTGGGCCAGTGCGGCTGGCCATTATTCGAAAGTCCGGACGCTGTTGCCGCAGAACCAGCCGGACAACTGGTTGCTGACCAGTCAATACGCCCTGACGCACGGCCTGGAAACCGATGGTGTATACCTGGGACGCATGGGGACTCGGGAAATCGAGCAAGCCCAGCAAAACGCCGCGCAGATGCTTGCCAGCGGCGTCTATGCAGCGGATTCGCTGTACATCCTCGACGCTCGCGCCGCGCTCCAGGCGGCGAAGACCGTCAATCGCCAGACCGACCTGTTGACCCGTATCGACGGCCTCGTGGTGCTGGCGCCGGGCTGGAAGTCTTGCACCCAATGCCCACCGTTTGCCGACGAGACACTGGACATGCAGGTCAAGCTCGGTGAGCGCCAGGTGTTCAGTCGAATCAACGCGATGTTGGCCAGTGGCTGGGGGCGCGTCGAGGATTGGGGTACCTGGTCGGAAGGGGGCGAGGCTGAGATTGTCTTGCGCATACCACCAGAGGCGCGTGCCATCTCGATCGAAGCAGCGGCATTCGTGCAGCCCACGCACGCGCGCCAGCGAGTGGACGTCTCGATCAACGGTGTGGTGGCGTTGTCGACGCAGTTCACGCGCTTGCAGGACAACACCCTTGAACTGCCCCTGACACCGGCCATTCGTGAGGCGATTGGCGCGAATGGGCAGGTGCGGGTGCATGTTCAGTTGCCTGATGCCATCAGTCCCAAGGCGCTGGGGTTGGGCAGCGACGAGCGAGTCATGGCGCTGGGCTTGAAATCATTGACCGTGAAGTAGGCTTTTCACTGTGGCGAGGGAGCTTGCTCCCGCTGGGCCGGTCCGACGCCTCGGGCGAAGCGGCCCCTAGATTTTTGCGGTTGCTGCGCAACCGAACGGGAGCAAGCTCCCTCGCCACAAAAGCAGTGTGCCTCTTCCAATTTATTTGACGGTACTGCACAGGCGCCCGGACTTTTTGCGCATAGACGCACAACCCCAGGCGTTTCTACACTGCAGCCAATCAAGGGATCGAGGGCAGTGGATGAACCGCAACGAATTGCGCAAGGCCGACATCAACCTGATGGTGGTTTTCGAAACGCTGATGCTTGAGCGTAACGTGACACGGGTGGCGGAAAAACTGTTCCTGGGCCAGCCGACCATCAGCTCGGCCCTCAATCGGTTGCGCAAGATGTTCAACGACCCGTTGTTCATTCGCGTCGGCCACCGCATGGAGCCGACGGCCCGGGCCGAGGAAATCATCCGGCACCTATCACCGGCGCTCGACTCGCTGTCGGTGGCCTTGAGCCTGACCCACGATTTCGATCCCACCAGCAGCACCATGACGTTTCGCATCGGCCTGTCGGACGACGTCGAGTTCGGCCTGCTGCCGCCCCTGTTGAGCAGCCTGCGGCAAGAGGCGCCGAAAATCGTGTTCGTGGTCCAGCACGTCGATTACTGGCGCATCCCCGATTTGCTGGCATCGGGCGACATCACCGTGGGCATCAGCCAGACGCGCGGGCTGCCGGCCAATGCCAAGCGCAAATTGTTGCGACACATCCAGCCCCGCGTGTTGCGCGCCGATGCGTCGGACACACCACTGACCCTGGACGAGTACTGTGCCCGGCCTCATGTGCTGGTGTCCCATACCGCGAACGTCGCCGGGTTTGCCGATGAATGGCTGGCCGAGATCGGACGCACGCGCCAGGTCGTGCTGTCGGTGCCGCAATACAGCGCATTGCCGGCGTTGTTGGCCGGCACTGACCTGATCGCCAGCCTGCCGGACTATACCGCCGTCGCCATGGCCGCCTCGGGCCAACTGTTCAACGAACCGTTTCCTTTCAGGACCCCGACCCTGGATTTGTCCATGGTCTGGCTGAGCCATGTCGACAGTGACCCGGCCGAACGCTGGTTGCGCTCGCGGCTGGAGGCGTTCATGGGCGAGCGCGTTGTCTCGGCGCAACCTTGAGCCCGTGAAACGACGAAACAAAACCTGCCCCAAAGAATAAAGTCGAGGTAAGGTTGTGGCGGCTGAAACCACCTCGTCATATTTTCGAATCGGAGTCGAACACATGCCTCACCTGCACATGGAGTACACCGCCAACCTGCCCGAGCTGAAGGCCGATGTCGCACTGTTGCGCCTGAACAATGCGCTGGTGGCCTCCGGTCAATTCGCCGCCGAGCTGGACATCAAGAGCCGGGCCGTGAAGCTCGAGACTTTCCGGGTGGGCACGGGGCTGGGCGAGCGAGGTTTCGTGCACGTGAAGCTGGCCTTGCTGAGCGGCCGCTCGCCGGAAATCAAGAAACAACTGGCCGATAGCCTGCTGGCGGTGATCCAGGAGCTGGGGCCATGGCCGGCCGACGTTAGCGTGCAACTGTGCGTGGAAATCCTCGACATCGACCGAGGGCCGTATGCCAAGGCCTTGATCGGTCAGTGACGATCAGGTGTCGCGGGCGGCACAAGCCTTGATGATCTGTTCGCGCAGCCAGACGTTGGCGCTGTCCTGATCGACAGCCAGACTCCACTGCATGTTCAAGGTAAACCCCGGCAGGCCCAGGGGCGCTTCGTGGTGATTGAAAATCGCCTCGTTGGCCAGCAGTTTCTGGATGCGGCGGGGCAGGGTGAGGATGAAGTCGGTGCCGGTGATCATCTTCAGGGCGGCGCTGTAGCTGTTGGCGCGAGCGGCAATCTGCCGTTGATGCGCCTGCTGCGACAGCCAACCGTCCACCATGTTGGTCGCTGACGTCCAGGGCGTTGGAAACACGTGTCGGCGCCGTACGAAAGACTGAAGGCTCAGTTGCGGCTCAAGTGGCGTCGCCCGTTTATCCACGACACAAACCAGGTCCTCCTCCAGCAACTGCCGGGATTTGAAATCGGCATGGTTGCTGTGAAAGTTCGGGCCGAAGCAGATCACCAGGTCGAGGCTGCCGTCGCGTAATTCTTCGGCGGGAATGTCGGCTTCGAGCTTGTGCACGTTCACCGCCACCGGCAGATTGGCATAATCGAAGCCTCGCAGCAGTTGCGGCAGGATCAGTTGTTCGAAATATTCCGGTGCGCAAATATTGAAGGTAATGGCTTGCCGCGTCGGATCAAAAGTTGGCGTTCCGGCATGGCACAGGTTGATGCTTTGTAAAATGGCGCGCACGTGATCGTACATGCCCTCGGCCTTATAGGTGGGGCGCATGCCGGTGCGGGTGTTGATGAATAGCTCGTCTTCGAAACAGGTTCGCAGTTTCTTGAGGCAATAACTGACAGTCGACTGACTGACGCACAATGCCTCGGACACGCCGGTGACACTGCTTTGCTCGTACACGGCGCTAAACACCATGAGGTCCTGCATGTCGAGCTTTCTGAGGGAGTTACTGTTCAGCATCCGTTCTGTCTCTCGCTGTGCTCCTTGCGCGGATTTTGCGCAAACCAGGCTGACGATCCTAACGGAACGATCGTGCCAAGAGAATGCCAGGCAGGCGCTTTCATGGTCGGGAACGGGACAGATAATGTAGCGAACACGACGTGTCGATCAACGACTGTTTGGTTTGCCTATGTTTAGTTAGCTGCGATCCAAGCTCCATCAAATCCAGGTTTAACCTCCCTGGGGACCGTGGGACGCTTGTCCGATGTGTTTCCTGTGATGCGCTCATGGACGGTTGGCCCCTGGCATTCCAATACCCTGCATCTGCATCTGCATCTGCATCTGCATCTGCATCTGCCGCGGTCGATCCGGTCGGCAGGTTCACGCCTGCCATGGCCCCAATCCTCAGTGCGTTACCCTCCGAGCTGGCCTTTTGGGCGCTCTGGCATTGCCGTCACGCCCGTCCTCCAGATATTCGTATTACCTGTTGATCACTCACGGTGCTCGCGCAATGGCGAGCACAGACTGACGGCGCCTTGTCGCCCGTCCGACATGGAAATACGAGCCTTCTCATGAGCCTTGCCAAGATTTCTTTCGCACCCGTGCAACACGCCGAGGCGTTCCTTGCCCAGAACCCCGATATCGAATTGTTCGAACTGTTCATCCTCGACAACAACGGTGTGCCCCGGGGCAAGTTGTTGCATCGGGACGAGCTGCTGGCGGTCTTCGAAAGTGGTCGGCCACTGCCCAGTACAATTCTCGGGCTGACCGTCAATGGCGATGATGTGGAAAACTCCGGACTGGTGTGGGACGTCGGTGACATCGATTGCCGTGCCTATCCCCTCAGCGGCAGCTTGCAGCGCATGCCGTGGCGATTGATGCCCACGGCCGCCGTGCAGGTCAGCATGCATCCCCAGGAGGGCATGCCGGCGACCATCGCCGATCCGCGTTATCTGCTCAGCCAGGTGATCGAGGCCTTGCAGGCCGACGGTTATTACCCGGTGATGGCGGCGGAGCTGGAGTTCTATCTGCTGGACACGCAACGCGATAGCCAAGGCCGGCCACAGCCGGCGCGGGACGGCGACGGTAGTCGACCGCGTGCCACCCAGGTCTACGGTTTGCGCGAGCTGGAGCAGATCGAGCCGTTCCTGGCCGACCTGTACGCCGCGTGCAAGCTGCAAGGCATTCCAGCCCGGACCGCCATTTCCGAATACGCACCGGGGCAAGTGGAGATCACCCTTGAACACCGCAGCGATGCCTTGCAAGCCATGGATGAGGCGGTGCGCTACAAGCGGCTGGTCAAGGGTGTGGCCCACAAGCACGGCATGCAGGCGTGCTTCATGGCCAAGCCGTTCGATCACTTGGCGGGCTCTGGCATGCACATGCATGTCAGCCTGGCGGACCGCGATGGCCACAACCTGTTTGCCAGTGAAGCCGCCGACGGCACGCCGCTGTTGCGCCAGGCAGTGGGTGGGATGCTCGACACCTTGCTCGATTCGCTGTTGATGTTTTGTCCGAACGCCAACTCCTACCGGCGATTCCAAAGCAACAGCTACGCACCGCTGGCGGCGACCTGGGGCGTGGACAACCGCACCGTGAGCCTGAGGGTGCCGGGCGGCCCGGCGTTCTCGCGGCACATCGAGCATCGTATCTGCGGCGCCGATGCCAACCCGTACCTGGCTGCGGCGGCGATATTGGCCGGCATTCATCGCGGTATACGTGAACAGTGCGATCCCGGGAAACCTGTCGAAGGCAACGGCTATGCCCAGGCGACCGAGTTGCTGCCCACCGACTGGCTCACCACCCTGCGTGCCCTTGAGGCATCGGCCTGGGCGCGGGAAGCGTTTGGCGATGAGTTTCTTGGCGTTTATCTGGCGGTCAAGCGCGCCGAGTACCGTCAATTCATGGGGGAAGTCGGGGAGCAGGATTGGCGCTGGTATCTGAATCAAGCTTGAAACCGGCTTGCGGCATGTTTTTTAAATAATTATTTAGTGGCAACTTTTTCACGAAAAATTGATGGTGGGCTACCTAAAGTTTGTGTTGCCGTAGGGAGCGATCTTTTCACACGTTTCCTGCGGCCCTTCTTTTTTAAAGAGCAACTTTCAGGAAGCCGTCAATCATCATGCTGACTATTAAAGCCGTGCGCCCCGAGTGGGTGACGCTGGCCGCCAGTGCCTTTTTATTAGTGGGCTTCAACATTGTTCTCTGGCAACACTTGCTGGCGATCACCACGGCTGACGTTCAGGGCCTGCTGATGTGCGTGGCGTTTGGCCTGATGATTTTCTGCGCGTTCAACCTGATGCTGACGCTTGTGGCCTTCCGTCCGCTGCTCAAGCCTGTGCTGATGCTGCTGTTCCTGATCAGCGCCGGCGTGGCGTATTTCATGGCCCAATACGGCGTATTGATCGACGCCGGCATGTTGCGCAACTTTGCGGAAACCAATGCCACGGAAGTTCGTGATCTGTTGTCGCTGAAGTTGTTTGTTTATATCGGGTTGTTGGGGGTGTTGCCTTGCTGGTTGTTGTTCAAGACACCGATCAACTACCGTCGCTGGCCCAAAGAACTATTAAGTAAGTTGCTGGTCGGCGTGGCCTCGGCCGCGGTGATTGGCCTGGTCGCCCTGGCCAACTACCAAGGCCTGTCTTCATTGTTTCGCAACCACCACGAGTTGCGCTTGATGGTCGTGCCGAGCAATTACATCGGTGCGTCGCTCGGCTACTTGCGTGAGCAGGTCGCGTCGGCCAAGCAGCCGTTTATCACACTGGGCGAGGACGCCAGTCGCAACCCCGCCTGGCAAACCCACGGCCGCAAATCCCTGACCGTACTGGTGGTAGGCGAGAGTGCCCGGGCCGAGAACTTCGGCATCCTCGGCTATAACCGCGATACCACGCCGACACTGGACAAAGAGGCCGGCCTGATCGCGTTCACCGACGTGCAATCCTGCGGCACTGAAACCGCCGTGTCGGTGCCCTGCATGTTCTCCAATATGGGGCGCAAGAACTACGACGCCAGCAAGGCCCGGAATGAAGAGGGTTTGCTGGACGTACTCAAGCGCGCCGGGCTGGAGGTGATCTGGCGGGACAACCAGTCCGGCTGCAAGGGCACTTGCGATCGGGTCACGCTGCAGGATGTCAGCAATCTCAAGGACCCGGCCCTGTGCGCCAACAGTGAGTGCCGCGACGAGATCCTGCTCCAGGGGCTGCAGCATTTCATCGACACCCTCGACAAGGACACCGTGCTGGTGCTGCACCAGATGGGCAGCCATGGGCCGGAATACTTCAAGCGCTATCCCAAGGAATACGAGCATTTCACCCCGGTGTGCGAAAGCAACGCGCTGAACAATTGCAGCCGCGAGAGCATCGTCAACGGCTACGACAACACGCTGGTGTACACCGATCATGTGCTGTCGACCCTGATCGATCTGCTGCGGGCCAACCAGGACAAGGTCGACACAGCCATGCTGTACCTGTCGGACCATGGTGAGTCCCTGGGCGAATACAACCTGTTTCTCCATGGCACGCCCTACATGCTCGCCCCGGAGCAACAGAAACACGTGGCGATGCTGGCCTGGTTTTCCGACAGCTATCAGAAGTCTTTCTCGGTTGACACCCATTGCCTGCAACTGAGCCGGGAAAAGCCCTTGAGCCAGGACAACCTGTTTCACTCGATGCTCGGGCTGCTGGAAGTCAACAGCCACGTCTACAACCGGGACCTGGACCTGTTCGCCAACTGTCGCGGCGCGGTGATTGACGGTGTCCTGGCGCGGGAGTGATGGCGTGGACCTTTTTTTCACGCGAGGTTGTTTAACCTGTCATCCAATCTTTACCAAGAGCCGTTGGTATGTCCGGGCTACCCCCATCCGCCGTCGAGCTTGAGTTCGCCAGGCAGCATGATCAGGAACATGCGCAGGTCTGCTGTCGGCCGGCACCTCGACGCTTGCGCCTGGCGTTCTGGCGCGACGAGCAAATGGTGCGCAACGCCCTGAAGGTGGCGGGCGAGCCCGGGTTGGTGCTGGATGTGGCCTGTGGGGCGGGGCGGTTCTGGCCGGTGCTGGCCGAGCATGCGAACCGGGTGATCCTGGCGGCGGACCCGTCGCCGGACATGCTCGAACATGCGCTCACCCACCATGGCGGCGCGTTGCTCCAACGGGTCAAGACCTTCCCGAGTTCAGCATTCACCATTGGGCTTTCGGCCAACGCGGTGGATTGTATTTTCTGTCTGCAACTGTTTCGCCACGTCAGCGCCAGCGAGCATCGCCTGGCGTTGTTGCGTGAGTTCCATCGGGTCAGTCGCGACACTGTGATCGTTTCGGTGCAAATCGAAGGACGCCTCAAGATCGGCCAGGCGCCGCAACGAAGCCTGGCCGACAAGGCCGATGTCGAAGCCGAGTTTCGCCAGGCCGGTTTCAGCCTGCTGTGGTATCAGGATTTCCTGCCCGGTTTTGCGCTGACGCGTGTTTATGTACTGCGTAAGACCGGTTAAGTCCTGATGTAGGACTATTCTTGCTTTTTCGCAGGCGATTTCTCTCAGGCAGCTGCTCTACAGATGCTCGCAATCGCCAGCGGCGATATATACTGCGCGCCATTCTTCAAGGGAGAGCCGTGTGGCCATCGATATTCACTGGATTCGCGACAACGATAGCCTCGGTCAGTTTTGCGCCGAGTGGCAGCAGTTGCCATTCGTCGCCCTCGACACCGAATTCATGCGGGTCGACACCTTTTACCCTATTGCTGGTTTATTGCAGATCGGCGACGGCAAGCGTGCCTACCTGATCGACCCCTTGACCATCGACAATTGGCAACCCTTGGCCGCACTGCTGGAAAACCCGGCGGTGCTCAAGGTGTTGCACGCCTGCAGCGAAGACCTTGAAGTGCTGCTGCGCCTGACTGGCAGCCTGCCTGCGCCGCTGTTCGATACTCAACTGGCCGCCGCCTACCTGAACCTGGGTTTCTCCATGGGCTATTCGCGGCTGGTGCAGGAAGTGCTGGGTATCGAGTTGCCCAAGGGCGAGACTCGTTCCGACTGGCTGCAACGGCCTCTGTCCGAGACGCAGATCAGCTACGCGGCAGAGGATGCCGTGCACCTGGCAGAAGTTTTCGTACTGTTGCGCCCGAAGCTTTCCGACGAAAAATACCGCTGGGTCCTGGAGGACGGCGCCGAACTGGTGGCCAACCTGCGTCGCGAAGTCGACCCGTACGAGGTCTACCGCGAGGCCAAGCTCGCCTGGAAACTGTCCCGCGCCCAATTGGCCGTGCTGCGTGAGCTGTGCGCCTGGCGCGAACATGAGGCGCGGGCCCGTGACCTGCCGCGCAATCGCATCATCCGCGAGCATTCGCTGTGGCCCCTGGCCCGCACCCAGCCGGATAACCTCGGCGCGCTGGCGAAGATCGAAGACATGCACCCGCGCACCGTGCGCCAGGACGGCCAGTTTCTGCTGGACCTGATCCAGCGCGCGGCCAGCGTGCCGCCCGAGCAATGGCCGCCGGCGGTGGCCGAGCCGTTGCCCATTGAGGCCTCAGCCCTGGTCAAGCGTCTGCGGGCGCTGGGGCAGGCAGAAGCCGAGCGCCTGGAAATTGCCCCGGAGCTGATGCTGCGCAAGAAAACCCTCGAAGCGCTGATCAAGAGCGGCTTCCCCGAGGGCCCTTACCAATTGCCTGATTCGCTGCGTGGCTGGCGCCGCGAATTGATGGGCCAGGCGCTGCTCGACAGCCTGGCCACTGTGGGAGAACAGCCTTGAAACGTATCTGCTCCATCTACCGAAGCTCGAAGAAAAACGAGATGTACCTGTATGTGCTCAAGAGCGATGCCTTGGAGCGTGTACCTGAGCCGTTGATGGCCGCCTTTGGCAAGGCGATCCATGCCTTCGACCTGGTGCTGAGCCCCGAGCGGGCGCTGTCCCGGGAAGACATCAACAAAGTGCTGGAAAATCTCGATACCCAGGGCTATCACTTGCAGATGCCGCCGGCCGAAGATGAGTACATCGAGCATTTGCCCGAAGAGTTGCTACGCCGCAACGACCCGATCTGACGATTCCCTGGGCCCCCTGTCCTGGGGGCTCTTGAAGCACACTGGAATAGTTTATTGGCGATGACCGCCTGGATGGAGCGACACTCTGTCGGCGGTTGTCTGCACTGTTTTTGAAAGGTTTGATTCATGCGCGTTCTGATTGCCGAACACGACCACCCGGTGTACGCCCAGCTTTTGCGTCAGGCGGCACCCGATATTGAAGTGCTGACCAGCGGCGACTCCGCCGAACTGTCGCGCCTGGCCACCGATTGCCCGGTCTGGCTCGGTCAGCCTGATCTGCTGGCCACCCTGTTGCGTCAAGGCCATAGACCCAGCTGGCTGCAATCGACTTGGGCGGGCATCACGCCGTTGCTGGCCGAGGGCTTGACGCGCAATTACCGCCTGACCCGTGCGGTGGGCATTTTCGGCCAGGTGATGGCCGAATACGTGCTGACCTACATGCTCGGCCATGAGCGCGAGGTGCTGGCGCGGCTGGTCAGCCAGGTCGAGCGCAAGTGGGACAACCGTCAGGGGCAAGGCCTGGCCGGGCGCAAGGTGTTGATCGTCGGGACCGGTGACATTGGCCAGCGTGTGGCGCAGTTCCTCGTGCCGTTTGGTGTGCAGCTGTATGGCGTTGCCAGCGAGGGGCGGGCGTTGGCGCCGTTCCTCGAGGTCGGGGCGCTGAAGGATCTGCCGCGCCTGGTGGGCGAGGTGGATTACGTGATCAATCTGCTGCCCAACACCCCCGATACCCATGATGTGTACGACGCGGCGCTGTTCAAGCAATTCAAGCCGACCGGGTTGTTCATCAACGTCGGCCGCGGCGTGGCGGTGGTGGATGCGGACCTGGTGCAGGCCCTGAAGGACGGGCACCTGGCCGGTGCGGTGATCGACGTCTGCCGCCAGGAGCCACTGCCGCAGCGCCACCCCTTCTGGACCGCCTGGGGCCTACTGCTCACCGGCCACAGCTCGGCACCGACCTCGCCACCGATGATGGTGCAGTTGTTCCTGGAAAACCTGCGGGCCTACCAGGCGGGCGACGCGCTGCGCGGTGAAGTGGACTTCAGCCGGGGATACTGAAGCTAACCCCAATCAAACTGTGGGAGCGAGCTTGCTCGCGATCGCGGTGCATCAGTCGACATCAATGTTGGCTGATCTGACGCGATCGCGAGCAAGCTCGCTCCCACAGTGGGTCTCCAGCGGTCATGAAATGGGATTACAGGCTGAAATCGCCTTCTGCCACCAGTTCGCTCAACGGCCGGCGCGGGCTCGGGGTTTCGCGGGCCTGGAGGTATTCGGCCAGTGTCGATTTGTCCCCCAGCTTGCCAATCGCCACGGCGGCGTGCAGAGCGTAGCCTTCCGGGATCTTCAGTTCCTTGCGGGTCAACTCCTGGTCGAAACCGGCCATGCCGTGGGTATGCCAGCCGCTGAGGCTGGCTTGCAGCGCCAGGTGGCCCCAGGCCGCTCCGGTGTCGAAGGTGTGGCTCTGTGCTGGGGTTTCTTCGGTGGCGCCGGGTACGGCGAAGGTGGTTTTCGAAACAATGATCACCAGTGCCGAGGCCTGTTGGGCCCAGCTGCGGTTGAATTCATTGAGCAGGCCCAGGAAACGCTCCCAATTCGGCGTGTCGCGGCGCGCATACAGGAAACGCCATGGCTGGGAGTTGTACGCCGACGGCGCCCAGCGTGCAGCTTCGAAAAAGCCCAGCAGGGTTTCTTCGGCAATGGTCTCGCCGGTAAAGGCGCGGGGCGACCAGCGCTCGATGAATTGAGGGTGAATCGCGTAATCGGCAATGCGGGGATTGGCACTCATGGGCTTACCTGGCTGGGGTTTGGAAAGTCAATGAAACAACCTACGTCCCGCCGGTCGGGCTGACAAGTCCCGGCCTACCGACAGTCGCCAATGCTTGGCCTGAAGAGGCCCGGGCACTAGACTGTCGGCCTTTTCACCACCTGATGTTGATGCTTGAGCCATGGCCGCCAAAGTCGAACCGTTCTGGATACGCAAAACCCTCGATCAGCTCGACCTGCAGGAGTGGGAATCGCTGTGCGATGGCTGTGGCCTGTGCTGCCTGCAAAAGCTCGAAGACGAAGACGACAACAGCGTCTACTACACACGTATCGCCTGCAAACTGCTGGACCTGAAAACCTGCCAGTGCACCGACTACCCCAACCGCCGCGACTTTGTCCCCGACTGCATCCAGCTCACGCCGGGCAAGGCCGATGAGTTCAAGTGGCTGCCGCCGACTTGCGGTTATCGGCTGGTCAGCGAGGGCAAGGACTTGCCGTTGTGGCACCACCTGGTCTGCGGTGATCGCGATGCCGTGCACCACGAACGTATTTCCCAGTCCGGGCGTATGCTGGCCGAAGGCAGCGTGCCGGAAGACGATTGGGAAGATCATCTGATTTTCCGCGCCGGCTGAACCGCCGGGCGGCGCACCACCAGGGAGACCCCATGGCTGCAGGATTGAAACGGATGCTGGCGGCCGGGCTGCTGGCGGTGTGCGCGCCGCTGTGGGCGGCGCAGAAAGTTGACCTGGATTATCACGTGCACCTGTTGCCCCAGAGCGATCAGGCCGAGGTGCGCCTGACCCTGGCCCGGGGTTCGGCGGTGCGCAGCCTGGATTTCGACCTCGGCGACGGCAGTCGCTACAGCGATTTCAAGGCCGACGGCCAGTGGCAACGCACCCCCGGCAAGGTGGCGCGAGGTGTCTGGCGCCCGGCCGCCGACAAGGCCAGCCTGAGCTACCGCGTACGCATCAGCCATGCGCGCAAGAACGCCACCTTCGAAACCCGCATGACCCCGACATGGGCGTTGCTGCGCGGCGACGATCTGGTGCCGTCGGCCAAGCTCGACCAGCAGGACGGTGTCGAACTGGTGGCCCGTCTTGAAGTTGAATTGCCCGCTGGCTGGAAAAGCATCGAGACCCCCTGGCCGCGCATCGGCAAGCAACGCTTTCGCATCGACAATCCCTCGCGGCTGTTCGACCGCCCCACGGGCTGGATGCTCGCCGGCAAACTGGGCAGCCGCCGCACACGCCTGGGCGAAACCGAAGTGACGGTGGCCTCGCCCCAGAGCCAGGGCATGCGCCGGATGGATGTGTTGACATTGTTGACGTTCGTCTGGCCGCAGGTGCAAGCGCTGGTGCCGCGCCATCCGGCCAAGTTGCTGATTGTCGGCGCCGGTGATCCGTTGTGGCGTGGCGCCCAGGCCGGCCATGACTCAATCTACCTGCACAGCCGACCGCCGCTGGTCAGCGAGCGGGGCAGTAGCCCTTTGTTGCGGGAGTTGGTGCAGGCGCTGGCCAGGGTCAATGATCATGATCGTAGCGACTGGATCAGCGAGGGGCTGACCGAGTACTACGCCATCGAACTGCTGCGCCGCGCCGGCGGCCTGAGTGATGAGCGCTATCAGACCTTGAACGACCGGCTCGCCCGCGACAGCAAGGGCGTCACGACCTTGCGCGGCGAACAGCTCAGCTCGGCGGCGGTGGCCAAGGCGGTGTTGCTGTTGCAGGAACTGGACCGCGAGATTCGCCTGAAAACCCGCAACAAGCGTTCGCTGGATGATGTGTTGCAGGCAGCGATGCGACTGGAGACAGTTGATACCGAGGAGTTTGTGCAACTCAGTGAAAGTGTCCTGGGTGGGAGCTCGACTGTGCTGGATACCCAGTTAATTCAGTAATACCGCTATCGCGGGCAAGCCTTGCTCCCACAGGATTGAGTCGTACCAAACATCTCACCCGGTGAAGATCCAGTGTGGGAGCAAGGCTTGCCCGCGATGAGGGCATCAGCCTCACCACTAAATCAGAGCCCAACCTTCGGCGAATCCAACGAATCATTCCCCGTCACCGTAGCCGTGCCAGTCGCCGCCTCGGCATTGGCTTTCAAGCGGCTCAGTTCGTCACCGGCCTGCTCAATGCGGGCGCGGGCGCTGTTCAGATTCTGGCGATTCTTTTCCAGCAGGCTCTTGGCCGAGCAATGCCCGGTGATCCCCCGCGCCAGCGCCATGCCGCCGATCGCCAGTTGAGCCAGGCCGAGCACACCGCCACGGCGCAAGCCCTTGCCCATCATCAGCACACCGCCGGCCAGTGAGCCAATGCGTTCCCAACCCTGCACGTTTTGCGGCGGATGGGATTGGAAAGGGGTGGTCTCAATCGGCTCGAACGGATTGTTATCGCTCATGATCTGTCTCCAGTGTGGGGATTGGTATAAAACTGACTGCCCGAGCGCTTGCCTTGTTCAATCCAATTGCGCACCGATCAGCGGAATTGCGGCCCTGAGCGGGTGTTGTTGCCTTTGGCCATGCGGTCATACAGCACGACGTTGACGGTGGCGGCCAGATTCATGCAACCGGTGGTGGGTATGTACACCACGTCCTCACACCAGTCGCGAATGTCCTTGTCGAGCGAGCCGTCTTCCGGGCCGAAAATGTACAGCGCCCGGTCCGGGTGGGTGTATTCGGGCAGCGGGCGAGCGCCTTCCACCAGTTCCACGGCCACTGGCACACAGCCCAGGGGCAGGATTTTCTTCAGGTCGTCGATACCGATCAGCGGGATGTCGTAGTGGACTTTCTTGGTGTCGGTGACGAAGTCGGCGGCACGCTCATAGCGCTTGCCGGTGTAGAACACCGACGCCACGCCGTAGCAGCCGGCGGCACGCATGACCGAACCGACGTTTTCCGGTGACTTGGGGTTGAACAGACCGATGCAGCTATAGCGTTTGTTGGCCACGGGCGGGGTGCCTTTGGGGAAAAGGCGCGATTATACGGGGAATGGGGGAGGGTGGTCAGTTTCGAGATGTGTGGTGTTTGTTTGATCGCCATCGCGAGCAAGCTCGCTCCCACATTGGACTTGTGGGGGGTGATGGTCGGTTACCTGTTCACGAACCTGACCAATCGGTAACGTCCCCGCCAGCGTCGTGAAAGGCACCAGTCGTTATGGTTTGCCTGACAAATGACTGCTGGAGTTCCTCATGAAGACCCTTGATGCCTTGCTCGCCGTTTCGATCCTGTCCCTTTCTTCCCTTGTCTTGGCGGAAGGCGGAGGTGACCGGGTTTATGGCCAGATGATCCAGAACAATCAACAAGCCATGGCGCGATACGCCGCCGAAAACGACAAAGCCGTCGCCGAAATCGTTCATTACGAATACGGCATGAAGCTCGATGTAAAAAAAGTGGTGAGCATTACACCGGCCAATAAAGGCTGTGGTGTCGGACCGTCGCGCATGACTTACGAAGACTCGAACGGCAAGCTCAATACCCTGGAATACAGGCTCCTGGGTGATAACTGTCCGAATGGCGGCTGATTACCGTCTCGTTTGTTCTCCTTTGGTTTTGAGACGGTCAGGCGCCCTGGTGGCGCCTGTTTTTGTGCGGATTATTGTGCTGGCGTGTTACGCAACCTCAAGGCATTGAACACCACCGACGCCGAACTCACGCTCATGGCGATGGCGGCAATCATGGGCGAGAGCAAGTGACCGGTCAGGGGATACAGCAGGCCGGCTGCCAACGGAATACCCATCGAGTTATAGAGGAAGGCAAAGCCGAGGTTCTGGCGCATGTTTCTAACGGTTGCCACCGAAAGGGTGCGGGCTCGCAAGATGCCCATCAAATCGCCTTTTACCAAGGTCAGTTGGGCGCTGTTCATCGCTACGTCCGTACCTGTCCCCATCGCAATGCCGACGTTCGCTCGAGCCAGGGCGGGAGCATCGTTTATTCCGTCACCCGCCATCGCAACCTGGCGGCCATCGTGCTGCAGGTCCGCCACCAGGCGCTCCTTATCCTCGGGTTTGACTTCGCCATGGACCTCTTCAATGCCCATCTCCCTGGCCACGGCGCGAGCAGTGGTGAGGCCGTCGCCGGTGGCCATGATGATTTTTATGTTGTGAGCCTTGAGCTGGCTGACCGCTTCCCTGGAGGTTGGCTTGATCGGGTCCGAGACGGCCAGCAGCCCGGCCAGCGCACCGTTGATGGCCATGTAGATAATGCTGATGCCTTGCGCGCGTAGCTGCTCGGCCTGTTGTTGCAATGGGCTGACGCTGATATTGGCGGCGTTCATCAGGGCAGTATTGCCCAAGTGGACCTGTTTGCCGTCCACCTGGCCACTGACACCGATGCCGCTGCCGGATTCAAATGAAGCCGGCTTGATCAGTTCAAGGTGCTCGGATCGTGCGTGATCGACGATGGCGTGGGCCAGGGGATGCTCGCTGCCCTGGTCGAGACTGGCGGCCAACAGCAGCACCTGGCGGTCGTCGAAGCCCTGGGTGGCTTTCACGCTGTGAAAGGCCGGGCGCCCTTCGGTCAGGGTGCCGGTCTTATCGACGATCAGCGTGTCGATCTTGCACAAGTTCTCGATGGCGCTGGCGTCCCGGAAAAGCACGCCCAGGCTGGCAGCCTTGCCGGTAGACACCATGATCGACATGGGGGTGGCGAGCCCCAGCGCACAGGGGCAGGCAATGATCAGCACGGCGACGGCATTGATCAGCCCGAAGACCCAGCCAGGTTCGGGACCTAACAGCCCCCAGCCGAAAAAGGTCAGCACGGCGATGGCAATCACGCCCATGACGAAATAACCCGCGATCACGTCGGCCATGCGCTGCATAGGGGCTTTCGAGCGTTGGGCCCGGGCGACCATCTGAACAATTTGCGCCAGGACGGTCTCGGCGCCGACCTTCTGCGCCGTCATCACCAAGCTACCGTGGGTGTTGATCGTGGCGCCGATCAGGCTGTCCCCGGCGCGTTTGATCACCGGAACCGGCTCGCCGGTGAGCATCGACTCGTCAACGGCACTTTCACCTTCGAGCACCGTACCATCGACCGGGACCTTTTCACCGGGCCTGATCCGCAGGTGGTCACCCTGATGGACGTGGGGCAGGGGGATGTCTTGTTCCTGGCCATCGGCATCGATCCGGCGCGCGGTCTTGGGTGACAGCCCCAGCAGCGACTTGATGGCGGCCGACGTCTGCGAGCGAGCCTTGAGCTCCAGCATCTGCCCCAGCAAGGTGAGGGAGATGATCACCGCAGCGGCTTCAAAGTAGACGCCGATCCGCCCCTCTTGCATGAACGTGGCGGGAAATCCTCCAGGCCAAAACGTGGCGGCGACACTGTAGAGATAGGCCGCCGCGGTGCCCAGGCCAATCAGGGTCCACATGTTCGGGCTACGCTGGCGAACGGACGCCACTCCCCGCACAAAAAACGGCCAGCCTGCCCACAGGACCACGGGTGTCGCCAGGAGAAATTCGACGAGATTTTGCGTTTCACTGTGAAACAGCGACAAGGCGTGCCCCGCCATGGCGAGCACGGTGACGATCACCGTCAACGGCAGGGACCACCAGAAGCGGCGGGTGAAGTCCTTGAGTTCTGGATTGTCCTCTTCTTCCAGCGCGGGCATCACCGGTTCCAGCGTCATGCCGCACTTGGGACAGGTGCCAGGGCCGGGTTGGCGTATTTCCGGGTGCATGGGGCAGGTGTATTCAGTCGCCATGTCGCCGCTGGGCGCTGAAGCGCTGTGGTGAAGGTGCACTGGAGTGTCGGGCATGGCTAGGGGCCTTCCTGATCCCTGCGGTTGACGGGTGGTTCGCCATGTCGTCCATGACCGCCATGGCCGTGTCCGTGTCCGAAGATATGCATCAAGGGACATATCAGGAGAATCAGGTACGGCCAATTCGCCGCGATGTGGCTGAAGTGTTCTCGCGCCAGATAGAAGAGGCCAATGGCCAACAACATGATCAAGACAATGCCGGTCTTGCCCCGCCAGAATGGCGTTGCGCCAGTTGGGGGTTGATGAGTGTTCATGGTGTCGCTCCTTCAGGCCGGGCGCGCCACCGCCACCGATAACCACAGCATAGGCAGGGAGGGCTTTGGCAGATTGATATTCATCAACCTTGGCTTACTTCACCTGCAAATGAGGGAAGTAGCGGGCATGCTAAAGGTGCGAGGCTGTCAGCGACCTGACGGGGGCATTGCAGATTTGTCAGCGGGGCCATGAAAGCGGCCGAGGCAGCCGCTCCACAGTCGAGTAAGCCATTTTGGGCGAGGGGATTTGATCCGTGGAGCAACACTTTGCAGCGCACGATAAACCCGCTCGTCACAACGGCTAATTACTCGTCCTTCTTCATCAACCCAGCCAGCGCGGCGAAGGGGTTGTGGGTCGCCTTGGCGATTTTCGGGGTGCTCAGGGAGCCGTCGCCGAAGTATTGCTGGTCGGTGTAGCGCGAATGTTCGTTGTCGTGGCAGTACAGGCACAGCAGTTCCCAGTTGGAACCGTCCTGCGGGTTGTTGTCGTGGTTGTGGTCGCGGTGATGAACGGTCAGTTCGCTCAGGCGCTTGCCGGAAAACTCACGGGCGCAGCGGCCACAGACATGGGGGTACATTTTCAGGGCTTTGTCGCGGTAGCCCATCTCCCGGTCGCGCTGGGCATCGGCGAGGATGCGGTCCAGCTTGGCGGTGTTGGACGGTGGCGTTGACGAACTCATGGGTTCACCTTTGTAAAAAAGACTGATGACGGTTGGGCACAGTTTAGCTCAGCCCTTGAGCTTCTCGGCAATCCAGATGGTGTGGCGGGTGCCTTTGTTGCCATGGGCGAACACTTGCACCTCTTCGGCCTTGAAACCGGCTTTCTTCAGCTTGTCGGAAAACTGCCGGTCAGCGCTGGCCGACCACACCGCCAGCACGCCCTTGGGCCGCAGGGCCTTGGCGCAGGCGGCCAGGCCTCCCGCCGAATACAGCCAACTGTTGGCTTTCTGGGTCAGGCCTTCCGGGCCGTTGTCGACATCGAGCATGATCGCGTCGAAACCCTGGGGTTCGGCTTGCAGCACCTTGGCCACGTCTTCCATGCGGATCACCGTGCGCGGGTCCGACAGCGGCCGCCCGGCCTTTTCACCCAATGGGCCACGGTTCCACTCCACCACGCCGGGCACCAGTTCAGCCACCACCACTTCGGCGGTCTTGCCCAGGTGCTTGAGGGCCGAGGCGAGGGTGAACCCCATGCCGAGGCCGCCGATCAGCACGCGCGAGCCAGGACGACCGGCCACCTTGCGGCAAGGAATCTCTGCCAAGGCGTCTTCGGAGCCGTGCATGCGGGTGTTCATCAACTGTCCGCCGTCACCGCCCTGGATCTTGATGACGAAGTCTTCGCCGTACTCGAACAGGCACAGGGCACCGCCGTTATCAGGGATGGGCGTGGTGTCGAGCAGAACGAAACGTTTCATGGAAATCTCGTAGGAGGGCAGACCGGCGCGGTAACGACTAGCCTTAAAGCAGACAATAGCCACGGAGCCATTGATGAAGTGCATCATTCTAACGGCCATTGCCCTGGCGGCGCTCTCAATAAGTTGCGCCCAGGCTCAACAACCGACGATTCCGGTTAACCCGCCGAGCATCCCCGGGTCGCCTGGTACCTCTACTCCCATGCCCTATCCGCCGGTCACGCCCAACGGTGTGCCCAAGGCTGGCACCGGAAGCGGTGGGCCGCCGTTGCTGCCACCGATCGAAATGCCCAAGCCGCCCAAGGACCAACCGATACCGGGCATGGAGCCGAAGCCGGTGAAGGCCAAGTCGCCGGGGGGGTAGACCTGAAGCCCGTCGGTGAAAGAACTGAATGGTAAAAACCTGTGGGTTCGGGCATTGCGGTGGACTCTGTGGGAGCAAAGCTTGCTCCCACAGGTTCTGTGTTTCAACTGACAGAGGGAGGTCAGACCTGCTGCGACAACAACTGCCCATCGGCCATGCGCAGGCGCTTGGACAGGGAGACGGCGAGGGCGCGGATGATCTTGGCGGCGATCTTCGGGGCGTCGTTGAGCATTTTTTCCAGGGAATCCTTGCCCAGGTTCAGCAACTGGCAATCACTGGCGGCGATGCAACTGGCCGAGCGCCGTTCGCCGTCGAGCACGGCCATTTCGCCGAATGCCCGGCCACTGCGCAGCGTGGCGATGGTCACGGCTTGACCGTCGGGGCCGGTTTTCTGCACGGCCACCTGGCCGGTGTGGATGATGCACATGAAGCTGCCGGCATCGCCCTCGCGGAAAATCGCTTCGCCCTCGGCGATGGCGCTGATGCTGAAATAGCCCGACGCCGCGGCGAAGTCGACAGGCAACAACTGGTCGAACAGACCGCAGTCCATCAGCCAGTCGCGGATTTCTTTGTTCAGTAAGGTCGGTTCTGACATGTTGGCACGGTCTTTTTCTTGTGTTTGTTGCAGGTTCAGTTTGGCCCGGGTGTAAGCAGACCTCTGGGACAGGCTTTTATCTTTTGTGGGAGCAAGGCTTGCCCGCGATACAGGCGACTCAGTTCTGTCTGTCAGATCAAGCCGATGCCATCGCGGGCAAGCCTTGCTCCCACAAAGCCTTTCCCACATTGGGCTGTGTTACAGCAAGGCCCGGCGCATGGAGCTAAGACCCGGCCATCCCACAGAGTTCCTCAGACCATCCCCAAAACCTTCAAGACAAATGCATATTCGAGCGCTACGTCACGCAATCCCTGGTAGCGCCCGCTCATTCCACCGTGGCCGGCGCCCAGTTCGGTCTTGAGCAGCAGAGGGTTGTCGTCGGTCTTGGTGGCCCGCAATTTCGCCACCCACTTGGCCGCTTCCCAGTACTGCACACGGCTGTCGTTGTAACCGGCGATCACCAGCAGCGCCGGGTACGCCTGGGCGCTGACGTTTTCGTACGGGGCGTAGGCCCGGATCCGGTCATAAACGTCCGGCTCCTCTGGATTGCCCCATTCGTCGTATTCGGTGACGGTCAGCGGCAGGTCGGGGTCGAGCATGGTGTTGAGCACATCGACGAACGGCACCTCGGCAATCGCGACCTTGAACAGCTCCGGGCGTTGATTGAGCACTGCGCCGATCAGCAGGCCACCGGCACTGCCGCCACTGATCGCCAGTTGCTCGGCGGTGGTGAAACCGTTGGCGATCAAATGCTCGGCGCAAGCGATGAAGTCGCCGAACGTGTTGTGCTTGTGTTCCTGCTTGCCGGCGCGATACCAGGCTTCCCCCAGCTCGCCGCCGCCCCGCACGTGGGCGATGGCAAACGCCACGCCGCGGTCCAGCAGGCTCAGCCGCGCATGGGAAAACCACGGGTCGAGGCTCTCGCCGTAGGCGCCGTAGCCGTACAGGTACAGCGGTACCGGCTGGCCGAGGGCTTCGCGCTTGACCACCAGGCTGATGGGCACCTCGGTGCCGTCCGCTGCCGTCGCCCAGAGCCGCTGGCTGACGTAGGCATCGGCGTCGAACGGCCCCAGCACCGGAGTTTGCTTGAGCACGACCTGTACACCGCTGGCCAGGTCCAACTGACGGATCTGCGCCGGACGGTTCAGGGCCTCGTAGCGCAGGCGGATGCGATCGCTGACGAATTCCAGGCTGTTCTGCACATGCAGGCTGTAGGCCGCATCCGGCAGTTGCACCCGATACGCTGGCAAGCCCTGTGGATGCACCTCGATGATCGGCAAGCCGCCCTCACGCAGGCTCAAGGTCATGGCTCCGGCGTTCAGGCTCAGGCCGTCGATCATCACCGTGTCGCTGTGGGGGATCAGGTTCTGCCAGTCAGCTTCGGTCGGCGCCACGCCCGTGTCGGCAGCCTGGTACAGGGCGAAGTTGATCCCGTCGCGGTTGCTGCGGATCAACCAGGTCCATTGGCCATCGAGCAGGCCGTGGTCGACGTCGTATTCGTGGTTTTCCCGGCGTGGCGCCAGGCAGGTGAAAGGTTGTTGCGGCTGCGCAGCGTCCAGCACCCAGATCTCACTGGTGGTCTTGCTACCGAGGGACAGGATCAACTGCTTTTCTGAGCTGGAACGGTAGCAATGCAGGAAAAAACGCCCGTCCGGCTCATGGAATACTTCTTCGGCGGCCGTGCCATCCAGGCGATAGCGCCAGAGTTTGTGCGGGCGATGGGTGTCGTCCAATTCGCCAAAAAACAGCGTCAGGCTGTCGTTGGCCCAGGTCATGCTGCCGTCGCAATCGGTGAAGGACAGTTCGCTGACCTTGTCGTTGGACAATTCCTTCACGAACAAGGTGTAGATCTCGTCGCCCGTGGTGTCCAGGCTGTAGGCCAGGCGCTGGTGGTCGGGGCTGATGCTGAAAGCGCCCAGGGAAAAGAAGCCACCGCCAGCCAGCACGTTCGGGTCCAGCAGCAGTTGTTCGCGGCTTTCATCCACGCTCAGGCTATCGTCGGCCGGACGCGGGCAGCGGTAGTGGCGCGGGTATTCGTCACCAGCCGTGGTACGGGTGTAATACAGGTACGGGCCCCAGGGCGAGGGCAGTGACAGGTCGGTCTCGAGGATCCGGCCCTTGATCTCCTGGAACAGGGTTTCGCGCAGTTCGGCCTGGTCGGCGAGTTGCGCCTCCTGGTAGCTGTTTTCCGCCTTGAGGTAGTCGAGCACGGCGTCGGTGTCGCGTTCCTGCAGCCAGGCGTACGGGTCAACACCGGCGTCCCTGCGGGCAATCGGGGTGTTGGAAACGTGGGCAGATAGGGACATGAAAGGCTCTCGAACGTTATACGAAAAGGGATACGTGGCCTGGACAAAACCCACTACACAGGCCATTCGCCAGACGCCGGGGCAGCCTGACGCGCGAAAAGCCGTTACTATAAGCGTCTCTTTGCCTGCCTTGCCATGGACACCATGACCGAGAACGACTATCTGATCGCCTGGGGCCTCTACGCCTTCGCCGCCCTGGGCTGCCTGCTGGTGTGGATGCGCATGACCCGCTGGATGTGGCGCTGGTTGCGCGAACCGCTGCGCTTGTTGATGGCGGTGTTGCTGTTCAGCCCCACCGTCGTCGACCCGGTGAAGGACAAGGTTGCCCCGGCCTTGGCCATTGTCGCCCTGGACGTCATGTTCAAGGTCGGCAACAACGTCTGGCGGGCGGCTTCCGATCTGCTCATGTACGGCATGATCGCCTTCGGCCTCTACTTGATTTTAGTGCTGATCCGCTTCCCCATCGAGCGCGCCGCCAACGCTCGCAAGGAACGGGCTGCCGCCGCAAAAGCCGCCGCTGCGGCCGATGAGCCGGAGGACGAACCACCGTTCGGCGTGGCCGGTGATGACCGTTATGGTCGCCCGCCCGTGCCGAGCAACCCCCAGCGTTCGCGTATCGAACCGCGCCTGTAACCGGGCCTGCCCCTTGAAGCGAGAGTTCGAGCATGTGTGAGTTATTGGGCATGAGCGCCAATGTGCCGACCGACATCGTGTTCAGCTTCACCGGGCTGATGCAGCGCGGCGGCAAGACCGGGCCGCACCGGGACGGTTGGGGTATCGCCTTCTATGAGGGCCGTGGCCTGCGTCTGTTCCAGGATCCGGCCGCCAGCAGCGAATCGGAAGTGGCGAACCTGGTGCAGCGCTATCCGATCAAGAGCGAAGTGGTGATCGGGCATATTCGCCAGGCCAACGTCGGCAAAGTCTGCCTGTCCAACACCCACCCGTTTGTGCGTGAGTTGTGGGGCCGCAACTGGTGTTTTGCCCACAACGGCCAGCTCGCCGATTTCCAGCCGGGGGTGAGCTTCTACCGCCCGGTGGGCGATACCGACAGCGAAGCGGCCTTCTGCGATCTGCTCAACCGCGTGCGCCAGGCCTTCCCCGAACCGGTGGAGGTGGAACAATTGCTACCGGCGTTGATCGAGGCCTGCGCTGAATACCGCAGCAAAGGCGTATTCAACTGCCTGCTCAGCGATGGCGACTGGCTGTTCTGCTATTGCTCGACCAAACTGGCCCAGATCACCCGTCGTGCGCCGTTCGGCCCGGCTCGCCTCAAGGATGTGGATGTGATTGTCGATTTCCAGGCTGAAACCACGCCCAACGACGTGGTCACGGTGATCGCCACCGAGCCCTTGACCGAAAATGAAACCTGGACCCGCTACGAACCGGGCCAATGGAGCCTGTGGCGACGCGGCGAATGCGTCAGCCACGGCCGGACCGAATAAGGACGTCACGCTATGTTGCTCAGTTATCTACGTCTGGTGTTGTTCGCGGTGGGCCTGTTGGTTGGGGTCCAGGTGCCGGGCTTCATCAGTGATTATGCCAAGCGGGTCGAGGCGCACCTGATCGAGGCGCAGACCGGCCTGCAAGGCTTCCAGGGCACCGCCAACCAGTTCTTCAAGGGCGACATGCAGGCCCTGGTGGCCCATTACCGTGCCAGCGAAGACCCGATCTTTCGCAGCGATGCCGACAGCCTGAACACTTTGCTCGTGCGCCAGCAGGCCCTGGACAAGCAGTTCCAGGCGATGCAAGGCCCGTGGTACATCCGCTTGCTGCAAGTGGCGCTGGCCGCCGACCCGGACATTCGCAAGGAAACCTGGAACGGCTACAGCTACCAGATCCTGCTGACCCCCGAGGCCATGGTCTGGGGCATCAGCGGTGCGATGTTGCTGTCGTTCGGCCTGGAATGCCTGTTCCGCCTGATCGACTGGGTGGTGCTGGGCGGCAAGCGCCTGCGCCAGGGCCGGCCGATTGAAGAGCGCGACCTGCGCGGGCTGTAACACCGCTGGGCAAAAGGCTCTTGTGGGAGGTAGCAAGCCCCCTCCCACAGGGGATCTCGAGTGTGACGAAGATCCAGTGTGGGAGCGAGCCTGCTCGCGATGAGGCCCTGAAAGACGCCAAAAACTTACTTGGAAAGAAACCGCATCCCTTCCTCCAACCCCCGCAAGGTCAGTGGATACATCCGGTCTTCCACCAACTCGCGCACGATGTTGGTCGAGGCGGTATAGCCCCAGGTGTCCTTGGGGTACGGATTGATCCAGATGAGCTTCTTGTATTTCTCCATGAAGCGCTGCATCCACACATAACCGGCTTCTTCGTTCCAGTGTTCGACGCTGCCGCCGGCCTGGGTGATTTCATAGGGCGCCATGGCGGCGTCACCGATGAAGATCACTTTGTAGTCGGCGCCGTACTTGTGCAGCAAGTCCTGGGTCGAGGTGCGTTCCGACGTGCGGCGCAGGTTGTTCTTCCACACCGATTCGTAGACGAAGTTGTGGAAGTAGAAGTACTCCAGGTGCTTGAACTCGGTCTTGCAGGCCGAGAACAGTTCTTCGCAGATCTTCACGTGGGCATCCATCGAGCCACCGATGTCGAACAGCAGCAACAACTTGACGGTGTTGCGTCGTTCCGGACGCATCTGGATGTTCAGAAGACCGGCATCCCGGGCGGTGTGGTCGATGGTGCCGTCGATGTCCAGCTCTTCGGCCGCACCCTGGCGGGCGAACTTGCGCAGGCGGCGCAGGGCGATCTTGATGTTGCGGGTGCCCAGTTCCACCTGGTCGTCGAGGTTCTTGTATTCGCGCTGGTCCCAGACCTTCACGGCCTTGCCCTGGCGCTTGCCTGCGTCGCCGACCCGGATGCCTTCGGGGTTGAAGCCGCCGGAGCCGAACGGGCTGGTTCCGCCGGTGCCGATCCACTTGTTGCCGCCGGCATGGCGTTCCTTCTGTTCTTCCAGGCGTTTCTTGAATTCTTCGATCAGCTTGTCCAGGCCACCCAGGGACTGGATCTGCGCCCGCTCTTCGTCGGTCAGCGAACGCTCGAACTCCTTGCGCAACCAGTCTTCGGGAATCAGCGCCTGGAGGTGATCGTCGAGTTTCTCCAGGCCGTTGAAGTAGGCGGCGAACGCCCGGTCGAACTTGTCGAAATGCCGTTCGTCCTTCACCAGGATCGCCCGGGACAGGTAATAGAATTCGTCCATGTCGGCGAAGATCACCCGCTGTTTCAGCGCGTTGATCAGGTCCAGCAGTTCGCGCACCGACACGGGCACCTTGGCGGCGCGCATCTCATTGAACAGGTTAAGCAGCATGGCAATCGCCCTCGCTCTTGTTAGACGAAGAGGATCAGCGAGTGCCGCGACGGCTCATGAACGCCAGGCGCTCGAGCAATTGCACGTCCTGTTCGTTCTTGACCAGGGCGCCGGCCAGCGGCGGGATGGCCTTGGTCGGATCACGCTCGCGCAGCACCGCTTCGCCGATGTTGTCGGCCATTAGCAGCTTGAGCCAGTCCACCAGTTCGGAAGTGGAAGGTTTTTTCTTCAGGCCCGGCACCTTGCGCACATCGAAGAACACGTCCAGCGCTTCGCTGACCAGGTCCTTCTTGATGTCCGGGTAATGCACGTCGACGATTTTCTGCAGGGTGACGCGGTCGGGAAAGGCGATGTAGTGGAAGAAGCAGCGGCGCAGGAACGCGTCCGGCAGTTCCTTTTCGTTGTTGGAGGTAATGATGATGATCGGCCGTTTCTTGGCCTTGATGGTTTCGTCGGTCTCGTAGACGTAGAACTCCATCTTGTCGAGTTCCTGCAGCAGGTCGTTGGGGAACTCGATGTCGGCCTTGTCGATTTCGTCGATCAGCAGGATCACCCGCTCCTCGGACTCGAACGCTTCCCAGAGCTTGCCCTTCTTCAGGTAATTGCGCACGTCGTGGACCTTGTCCACGCCCAGCTGCGAGTCCCGCAGGCGACTGACCGCGTCGTACTCGTAGAGGCCCTGGTGGGCCTTGGTGGTGGACTTGATGTGCCAGGTAATCAGGCGCGCGCCAAAGGATTCGGCCAGTTGTTCGGCCAGCATGGTCTTGCCGGTGCCCGGCTCGCCCTTGACCAGCAATGGTCGCTCCAGGGTGATGGCGGCGTTCACGGCCAGTTTCAGGTCATCGGTGGCCACGTAGGCGCTGGTGCCTTCGAACTTCATTCTGCAATTCCTCGAACGGTGTCGCCGGCCTGACGAGGCGGGGCGCGGGAAATAAATATCGTGCCCGACTATAACGCGGCGCCCCGCCGACTGTGAACGCAGACGCTGTATTCAGTCTCTGAATGGGGCGTCACATGTTGACTCAGTCTCGGCGCCTTGCCAGTATTGCGTATCGCCAAATTGGCGATACGCTCGGTGGCATGTCTACTAAATATCGATTCAAAAATACGTACCGCATTCAATTGCGCGAAAGGGATCATCCACCGCCCCATGTCCACCTCACCGGTGGCGGGGTGGATGTGGTCCTGAGGCTGGACCCCGTCGAAGTGATGATGGGCCGGGCGCCGCCATTGATCATCAAGGAAGCGCTGGACTGGGTCAGCGCCCATCAAGCGCAACTGCTGGAGGATTGGCAACGATGCTACCCATGAAACGGCCACGGCTATTGGCCGTGCAGCCTTTATTGCCGTTCAGTCTGGACCTGACGTTCATTGACGGTCAGCAACTAAGGCTGGACTTGAGCGCCGATGTACAACGTTATCCAGGCTTGCAGCCTTTGCTTGAAGATGGAGCGTTTGAGGGCGCAGTCCTGGGCGACGATGGCTGGAGCGTGGAATGGCCTGCGCTGGATATCCAGATCGGTGCCGATACCTTGTATCTGGACGCACTGGCGCAGAACGCCGTGGACGAAAATACCCGCATCTTCATCGGTTGGCGCGCCCGCACGGGCCTGCCGCTGAACCAGGCGGCTGAAGCACTGGGGGTCAGTGCTCGCAGCATCAGCCGCTACAGCAGTGGCCGTGAGGCTGTGCCGCGTTCGCTGGCCCTGGCGTGCCTGGGCTGGGATTCGTTGCAACGTAGAGGCGCAAGCGTGGCGGCGGAACCGACCGGTCGTTACACCGTCACGCGCAAACCCTAGTCGGTCGATGGCGGTGGCTGCTCATAACGGGCATTGAAGGCCTGGACGAAACCGTTACGCAGGATCTGCAGGAAGGCTTCGAAGGCACTGATGTCCTGCTGGTGAACATTGCCGCTGAGTTCCACCCGGGTGGCGAACTGGTTCTTGCGCTGGTTCTTGAGGGCCGTTTCACCCGTGCCCACCAAGGCTTCCCAGACCGAGCGGAAGATGTTCTTGTTCTGGTTCTCCACGTCCTGCTGCCAGTCGAACACGTCGACATCACGCAGCAGTGGCTTGATGTAGCCGCTGAGCCTGGCGTTGTCGGCTTCGGCCTCAACCACCAGGTCGCCGTGGCCGGCATTGAAATCGAATTTGCCATAGGCCGCGGCGAAATCATTCAGGCGCTTGAGTTCGATGTTCGTCGCCCGAAGGCGGAAATCGAAGTCTTCGAAATTGCTCAGGGGGTCGAAGGTGGCTTGCATCTCCAGGGGCGCATGCTCGGCCACCAGGGCCTTGCCTTCGAAACGGGCGTCGCGCCTGCCTTTGGTGTCGACCACGTTGGTCAGGTTGTAGAAGCTGGCGTTGACGTCGGTGGCCCGCAGGTTGACCGGTGGCTTGGAGTTGAAATTGCGAAAGGTGACCTTGCCGTCCCTGATGCGCACTTCGTTGAAGGTGATGGGCAGCAGTTTGCTCAACTGCTCGCGCCAGTTGGTGCCCTGGCCAGTCTGGGAATTCTGGCGGTTGGCGCCGCCGTCGACGAAGTTCACTTCGGCGCGGGCGAATTCAACCTCGGCGACCACTGCATGGTCGTACCACAGCGAGTGCCAGCTCACAGACAGGTCCACCAGCGGTGCGCTGACGAACGGCACCGGGACCTTGCCATCGACCTTGACGATTTCCAGGCCATTGATCCGGTAGGCACCGCGCCACAGGGCCAGGTCCACGTCGGTGATCCGGCCGCGATAATCGCCCATGTTGGCCAGTTTTTCGTTCAGGTAGTCGCGTACCAGGTAAGGCAAGGTGAAATGCAGGGCCACCAGCACCGCGGCGATGGCGGCGAAAACCCACAGTGGCCAGCGGTATCGACGCTTCATGTCAGTCAGTCTCCAGCGTTTGTTGGGGAGCGCCTCCTAATGCCATTGACTGTCGCAACAACGGGAACGTTCGGTGCAACTGGACGACCATGGGCAACAGGCATACCTTTAAAGGCTTACATTCCCGCTGCATCAAGGACCCAGCCATGAGCCGTATATTCGCTGACAACGCCCATTCCATCGGTAATACGCCGCTGGTGCAGATCAACCGCATTGCCCCGCGCGGTGTGACCATCCTGGCCAAGATCGAGGGGCGCAACCCAGGGTATTCGGTCAAGTGCCGGATCGGCGCGAACATGATCTGGGACGCCGAAAGCTCGGGCAAACTCAAGCCGGGCATGACGATTGTCGAACCGACTTCGGGCAACACCGGGATCGGCCTGGCGTTCGTCGCCGCCGCCCGTGGCTACAAGCTGATGCTGACCATGCCCGCTTCCATGAGCATCGAGCGGCGCAAGGTGCTCAAGGCCCTGGGCGCGGAGCTGGTGCTCACCGAGCCGGCGAAGGGCATGAAGGGGGCCATCGAGAAAGCCACCGAGATCCTGGCCAGCGATCCGGCCAAATACTTCATGCCGCAGCAGTTCGATAACCCGGCGAACCCGGCGATCCACGAAAAAACCACCGGCCCGGAAATCTGGAACGACACCGACGGCGCGGTGGATGTGCTGGTAGCGGGTGTGGGCACCGGCGGAACCATCACTGGGGTATCGCGGTATATCAAGAACACCTGTGGCAAACCGATCCTGTCGGTGGCGGTCGAGCCTGAGGTTTCGCCGGTGATTACCCAGGCGATGGCGGGCCAGGAGATCAAGCCCAGCCCCCACAAGATCCAGGGGATCGGCGCCGGGTTCGTGCCGAAGAACCTTGACCTGTCGATCGTTGACCAGGTCGAGCGGGTCACTGACGACGAGTCCAAGGCCATGGCCCTGCGCTTGATGCAGGAGGAGGGCATTCTCTGCGGGATCTCTTGTGGCGCGGCGATGGCCGTGGCCGTGCGCCTGGCAGAGAAACCGGAAATGCAGGGCAAGACCATCGTCGTGATCCTGCCGGATTCGGGCGAGCGCTACCTGTCGAGCATGTTGTTCAGTGATCTGTTTACCGAGCAGGAGATTCAGCAGTAACCGTGAATTCAATGCGGTAGTGAGTGAACCCTGCTGTGGGAGCAAAGCTTGCTCGCGATACAGGCGCCTCGGTTTATGGCAGACCGCATCATCTTCATCGCGGGCAAGCCTTGCTCCCACAAAGGGCCTGCCTGCAAAGGTTCATATAGCGGTGTTTTAACAGGCGTCAGCCAAGGTTCAGGTGGCGCCTGTTAGAAAGTGTTTATTGCGTTTTACTCAACAGAGAATGTTGCGTCAGACGATTTTTACCCGGGCCATGCATGTTGATCATGGCCCTTGGCTACGCCGGGCAGTAGGCGTTGCGTCAGTTGTTTTTGGACAAGGAGTGGTAAAAATGACCGTTTCGTTTGTCGCCAAGGCCTCGGTGTTGCTTCTGTTTGTGGGCAGTACGCTTTATGTGCATTTGCGTGGCAAGGCGCGTTTGCCGGTGCTGCGTCAGTTCGTCAACCACTCGGCACTGTTCGCCCCCTATAACACCCTGATGTACCTGTTCTCCGGCGTGCCCTCGAGACCTTACCTGGATCGCAGCCAGTTCCCCGAACTGGATGTGCTCAAGGACAACTGGCAAGTCATTCGCGACGAGGCCATGCACCTGTTCGACGAGGGCTACATTCGCGCTGCCGAGAAGAACAACGACGCGGGTTTCGGCTCGTTCTTCAAGAAGGGCTGGAAGCGTTTTTACCTCAAATGGTACGACAAACCGCTGCCGTCGGCTGAGTTGCTGTGCCCCAGGACGGTCGAGTTGGTCAGTCGGATCCCCAACGTCCGGGGCGCGATGTTTGCGCTACTGCCCGGTGGCAGCCATCTGAATCCCCACCGAGACCCCTTCGCCGGTTCGTTGCGTTATCACCTGGGGCTGTCCACCCCCAATTCCGATGATTGTCGGATCTTCGTCGACGGTCAGATCTACGCCTGGCGCGACGGCGAAGATGTCATGTTCGATGAAACCTATGTGCACTGGGTCAAGAACGAAACCCCGCAGACCCGCGTGATCCTCTTCTGTGATGTCGAGCGGCCCTTGAACAGCCGATTGATGACCCGCCTCAATCGCACCATCAGCGCTTTCCTGGGACGCGCCACCGCGCCGCAGAACCTCGACGATGAACACGTCGGCGGGATCAACCAGGCTTATGCCTGGAGCAAGTCGTTCAGCGACGGCATCAGCGGCCGGGTCAAGCAATTCAAGCGCAAGCATCCCAAGGCCTACCGGGTGATGCGGCCGGTGTTGGCGGTGGCGGTGCTGACGGCGCTTGGCTATTGGTTGTTCGTTTAAACATTGCGCAGTCCATCGAGCGCTGGTTATAGTCTGCGCTCTTCGGGTTTTCGAACCCCCTTCAAGAGATCGGCTCATGCCTGCATCCCCTGTCATCGCGGTCGTGGTTCCAGCGTTCAACGCTGGCGTCGTGCCGTGTGGGAACCAGCAGCCTGCGCAGATCGGTCAATACCCCCCACCTGTCAGTAGCTCATCGGTGTACGCCTTCGTATCACCGCCGGGTGTTGGCATTCAGGGCTGATCGGCAACGGTTGCCATCCCCTGTGCCCGCCTGAAAAAACTACTGGACTTCAGCTTCGGCTGAGTTGGCTTTTTGCCTGACTACAGGTGGTATCCATGTTTTCCCTTTCCAAAAACGCCTTGTTGGCGGCGGCTTCCACGAGCCTGTTCGTTTTGCTGTGGAGCAGCGGGGCGATCTTTTCCAAGCTGGGCCTGGCCCACGCTTCTCCCTTCGCCTTTTTGCTGATCCGTTTTGCCATCGCGCTGTCGGCGCTGGTGCTGTTGATTCCGTTGCTCAAGTTCAAGCTGCCCAAGACTGGCAAGCCGATGTTGTACGCGGCGACCACCGGGATGGTGCTGCTGGGCGCCTACCAGATCTTTTATCTGCTGGCGCTGCAAATGAGTGTCACGCCGGGGGTCATGGCAACGCTGATGGGTGTGCAACCGATCCTGACCGTGGTGCTCATGGAACGTCAGCGTTCCTGGTCGCGGATGTTCGGCCTGGCGCTGGGTTTGGTCGGGCTGGTGATGGTGGTGTACCAGGGCATCGGCCTGGCCGGTATGTCCCTGGCCGGGATGCTCTGCGGGTTGCTGGCACTGGTGAGCATGACGGCCGGCTCCATCATGCAGAAGCGCATCACCGACAACCCACTGGGCACGCTGCCGGTGCAGTACCTGGCCGGGCTGGTGCTGTGCGCGGTGTTCGTGCCGTTCCAGCCGTTTCATTTCGAGTACAGCACGGGGTTCTTCGTGCCGGTGTTGTGGATGGGGCTGGTGGTGTCGGTGCTGGCGACGTTGCTGCTGTACCGACTGATCGCCCGCGGCAACCTGGTGAATGTCACCAGCCTGTTCTACCTGGTGCCGGCGGTGACGGCGATCATGGACTACCTGGTGTTTGGCAACCGGCTGGCGTTGTTGAGCTTGCTGGGGATGGTGCTGATCATCGTGGGGTTGGTGTTTGTGTTTCGTAAAAGTCGCTGAGTTTTGGCTGCTCGCTGACTGAACAACCGCCATCGCGGGCAAGCCAAGCTCCCACAGGTTATGTGTAGTCCTTGTGGGAGCAAGGCTTGCCCGCGATGGCATATTCGGCTACACCGATGAGCTACCGGGCAGACACCTCAGCCGGTTTCACCCCCCCTGGCTTGAGCACCAACCACAACGCCGCCGCAATCAACACCCCACCATACAGATGCGCCATCCCCAACGGCTCATCCAGCAGCAACGCCCCCCACAGCACGCCGAATGGCGGGATCAGGAAGGTCACGGTCATGGATTTGACCGGGCCGATGGAGCTGAGCAGGCGGAAGTAAAGAATGTACGCCAGCGCAGTACACACCAGGCCCAGCCCCAGCAGTGACAGCCAGACGCTCCAACCACCCCAACTGGCCGGTGGCTGGCTGATGACGCTGTAGCCAAACAGCGGCAGCAAGAACACCGTGGCGCCGAACATGCTGCCCAGGGCCGAGAGACGGCTGTCCAGGCCCCCTTGCTGATCGAGCCAGCGACGGGTGAGGAAACCGGCGAAGCCGTAGCAGGTGGTGGCCAGCAGGCAGGCGAGGGCGCCCATCAACAATTGCAGGTCGAACGCCACCGGGCCGGCGCGGGTCAGGATGCCGACGCCGAACAGGCCCAGGCAGACACCGCTAACCTTGGCTGGGGTGAGTTTTTCGCTGAAGAACAAACCGCCGATCAACACCCCCATCAACGGCGTGGTGGCGTTGAAGATCGCCGAGTAACCGGCCGGCAGCACCTGGGCCGCCAGCGAATAGAACGTGGCCGGAATGCCGGAGTTGATCAGGCCCAGCCCCATCACGACCTTGAGCTTGCCGCGAAAATTCCAGTCGACGCGCATCAGGGCCAGGATCACCAGCAGCCCGACGAAGGCGATGGACACGCGAAAAAATGCCGTGGGGATGGTGCCAATGACGGGGGCGATAATGCGCATGAACAGGAAACTGGCGCCCCAGATAGCGGCCAGTGACAGTAAACGCAGGATATCGACGAGGTTCACGAGTCATTCCTTCCTTGATTGGGCGGCAAGTGTCGCCGCCCTGAATAGCGATGGCAATGGTTGCGTTGGCGCGTGATTGGCCTCTAAGCTCAGTCGCCAATAACAAGCATGACCCGCCGAGGTTTACCCTATGCCGCAGCCATGGCCCGCCATCGAAATCGCCCGTTCGATCCTCGACGGCTTCGACGATTATCGTGAGCATTTCCGGCAGATCACCGATGGCGCCCGCGCCCGGTTCGAACAGGCCTTGTGGCTGGAGGCGCAAGCGGCTTCGGCGGCGCGCATCAACTTGTATGAAGAAAAAGTCTTCGAAACCGTCGCCAGGCTGCACAACGCCTTCGATGACGAAACCCTGATGGACGTGAGCTGCTGGCCGCTGGTCAAGAGCGCCTACATCAGCCTGATCGACCTGCGCTTCGACGATGAGCTGTCGGAAACCTGGTACAACTCGATCTTCTGCGGGCTGTTCAGCCACGACCTGATCAGCGACGGCACCATGTTCATCCACACCACCCGGCCCAGCCTGCGCCGGGCTCGCGCCGCCCAGACCCGCACCTACAAGCCCCAGGGGCAGTTGGACCGGATGCTGGCGAGCGTGTTCGCCGATTACCGTTTCAGCGAGAACTACGCCGATCTGCCGGGTGACCTGCAGCGCCTCGAAGCGCAGTTGCGCGAGAACCTGCCCGACTGGGTCTGCAAGGACCCGGAGCTGACGGTGGAGTTGTTTTCTTCAGTGCTTTATCGCAACAAGGGTGCCTACCTGGTGGGCCGGATCTACACCCGCGAGGACCAGTGGCCGCTGGTGATCCCGCTGTTGCACCGCGAGGGCCGGGGTATCCAGATCGATGCGCTGATCACCGACGAGGCGCAGGTGTCGATCATCTTCTCGTTCACCCGCTCGTACTTCATGGTGGACGTGCCGGTGCCGGCGGAATTCATCGGCTTTCTCAAGCGCATCCTGCCGGGCAAGCACATCGCCGAGTTGTACACCTCCATCGGTTTCTACAAGCACGGCAAGTCCGAGTTCTACCGGGCACTGATCAACCACCTGGCGAACACCGACGACCAGTTCATCATGGCCCCGGGGGTGCGTGGCATGGTCATGAGCGTGTTCACCCTGCCGGGCTTCAACACGGTGTTCAAGATCATCAAGGACCGTTTCTCGCCGTCGAAAAACGTCGACCGGGCCACGGTGATCGAGAAATACCGACTGGTGAAAAGCGTCGACCGGGTCGGGCGCATGGCCGATACCCAGGAGTTCGCCGATTTCCGTTTTCCCCTGAGCAAGTTCGAGCCGGCGTGCCTGGAGGAACTGCTGGAAGTGGCGCCGTCCACGGTGTCGGTGGAAGGCGACACGGTGCTGATTCGCCACTGCTGGACCGAACGCCGGATGACGCCGCTGAACCTGTATCTGGAAAACGCCAACCCGGACCAGGTGCGCGAGGCGCTGGAAGACTATGGCCTGGCCATCAAGCAACTGGCGGCGGCCAATATCTTCCCCGGCGACATGCTGCTCAAGAACTTCGGCGTGACCCGCCACGGCCGCGTGGTGTTCTACGACTACGATGAAATCTGCTTCCTGACCGAAGCCAACTTCCGCCACATCCCCCAGCCCCGCACACCGGAAGACGAAATGGCCTCCGAGCCCTGGTATTCCATCGGCCCGCTGGACGTCTTCCCCGAAGAGTTCCCGCCGTTCCTGTTCGCCGACGCCGGGCAGCGCAAGCTGTTCGACCAGTTGCACGGCGAGTTGTACAACGCCGACTACTGGAAAGGCCTGCAAGAGGCGATCCGGGCGGGGAAGGTGATCGATGTGTTCCCGTATCGGCGCAAGGACCTGGACAACGAATAACCCGGCAAGAGTCCTCAATAAACCTGTGGGAGCAAGGCTTGCCCGCGATGAAGATGACGCGGTCTCCCGGGGGACCGAGGCGCCTGTATCGCGAGCAAGCTTTGCTCCCACAGGTTTATTTGTGCGCAAATCTGCGACAATCGCCCCCTGCTCAAACCGACGACCCTTGCGTACCTGATGACTGACCAAGCCCCCGCTATCGACAAGCTGCTGAAAAACCTCGACCACGCCATGCTCGCCGACCGTAACCGGTTGCGGCGCCAGTTGTTCGAGCTGCGCAAGAAGCCCGACGAGGCCAAGCTGGCCCAGTGGGTGGCGCGCATGCAGGCGTCGTGCGATCAGGTGTTGGCGCGCAAGGCGAGCCTGCCGGTGATCCGCTACGACGACAATTTGCCGATTGCCGCCAAGCGCGACGAAATCAAGGACGCGCTGCTCAAGCACCAGGTGCTGATCATTGCCGGCGAAACCGGCTCGGGGAAAACCACGCAGTTGCCGAAGATCTGCCTGGAAATCGGTCGCGGCCAGCACGGCTTGATCGGCCACACCCAACCGCGACGGATCGCCGCGCGCAGTGTGGCGAGCCGGGTGGCCGAGGAACTGGCCACGCCGTTGGGGGCGCTGGTGGGCTATCAGGTGCGGTTCGAGGACCAGAGCGACGCCAACACCCTGATCAAGCTGATGACCGACGGCATCCTGCTGGCCGAGACCCAGAATGACCGCTACCTCGAGCGCTACGACACGATCATCGTCGACGAAGCCCACGAACGCAGCCTGAACATCGACTTCCTGCTGGGTTACCTCAAGACCCTGCTGCCACGCCGTCCGGACCTGAAAGTCATCATCACCTCGGCGACCATCGACCTGGAGCGCTTCTCCAAGCATTTCGATGACGCGCCGATCGTCGAAGTCTCGGGTCGCACGTTCCCGGTGGACACCTGGTATCGCCCGCTGACCCTGGAGCAGGACGAAGAAGGCAACCGGGTCGAAGACGACTTGACCGTCGACCAGGCGATCCTCGCCACCCTCGATGAGATCGCCGCCTACGAGCGCAGCGAGCGGCGCAGCCCTGGGGACGTGTTGGTGTTCCTGCCGGGTGAGCGGGAGATTCGCGACGCGGCCGAAATGCTGCGCAAAGCCCAGCTCAAGCACACCGAAATTCTGCCGCTGTATGCGCGATTGTCGCCGGCCGAACAGCAGCGCATCTTCCAGTCCCACCCGGGCCGTCGCGTGGTGCTGGCGACCAACGTCGCCGAAACCTCGCTGACCGTGCCGGGCATCCGCTACGTGATCGACAGCGGCACCGCTCGCATCAGCCGCTACAGCTATCGGGCCAAGGTCCAGCGCCTGCCCATCGAAGCCATTTCCCAGGCCAGTGCCAACCAGCGCAAGGGCCGCTGCGGGCGAGTCGAGCCGGGGATCTGCGTGCGGTTGTACAGCGAAGAAGATTTTCTTGGACGGCCGGAATTTACCGACCCGGAGATCCTGCGCACCAACTTGGCGGCGGTGATCCTGCAGATGCTGCACCTGCGCCTCGGCGAGATCACCGATTTCCCGTTCATCGAACCGCCGGATGGCAAGGCCATCAGTGACGGTTTCAACCTGCTGCAAGAGTTGTCGGCGGTGGACCGCAACAGCCAGTTGACCCCGCTCGGTCGCCAGTTGGCGCGCCTGCCGGTGGACCCGCGCATGGGCCGCATGCTGTTGGAAGCGGCGAAGTTGGGCAGTTTGCAGGAAGTGTTGATCGTCGCCAGTGCCATGTCGATCCAGGACCCCCGCGAGCGTCCGCCGGAGCGCCAACAGGCGGCGGACCAGGCCCATGCCCAGTGGAAGGACGCGGATTCGGACTTCGCCGGGCTGGTCAACCTGTGGCGCGGTTTCGAAGAGCAGCGCCAGGCCCTGACCGCCAGCCCGCTGCGCAATTGGTGCCGCAAGAACTTCCTCAATTACCTGCGCCTGCGCGAGTGGCGTGATTCTCATCGGCAGTTGAGCTTGATCTGCCGTGACATGCAGTTGAGCCTCAACAAAGAACCAGCTGATTTCCCGAAACTGCACAAAGCGGTGCTCTCGGGCCTGTTGAGCCAGATCGGCCAGAAAACCGAAGACGGCGACTACCTGGGCGCTCGCCAGCGGCGGTTCTGGGTCCACCCCTCGTCGGGCCTGGGCAAGAAGCGTCCGCAATGGCTGATGACCGCCGAGTTGGTGGAAACCACCAAGCTGTATGCGCGCATGGTGGCCAAGATCGAACCGGACTGGATCGAACCGCTGGCCGGGCACCTGATCAAGAAAAACCACTTCGAACCCCATTGGGAGAAGAAGCGCGGGCAGGTGGTGGCCTATGAGCAAATCACCCTGTTCGGGCTCATCGTCGTTGGTCGGCGACCGGTGCATTACGGGCCGGTGGACCCGGTGGTTTCCCGTGAATTGTTCATCCGCGAGGCATTGGTGCGCGGCGAGATCCAGTCCAAGGCCAAGTGCCTGAGCGCCAATACCCGGTTGCTGGAGCAACTCGACGAGCTGGAAGCCAAGGCCCGCCGCCGCGATATTCTGGCGGACGAGGAAACCCTGTTTGCCTTCTACGACGCGCGCTTGCCGGCCGAGATCCACCAGACCGCGACATTCGACAGCTGGTACCGGATCAACAGTCAGAAAGACCCGCAACTGCTGATCATGCGCGAAGAAGACGTGTTGGCCCGCGAAGCCAGCGAAGTCACCGCCGCGCATTACCCCGACACCTTGCGCGTCGGCGACCTGACCTTGCCGCTGAGTTATCACTTCGAGCCCAACCACCCGCGCGACGGCGTGACGTTGCGAGTGCCGGCGCCACTGCTGCCGATGCTGCCGCCGGAACGCCTGGAATGGCTGGTGCCGGGGGTGATCGAGGCCAAGTGCATCGCCCTGGTGCGCAACCTGCCCAAGGCCTTGCGCAAGAATTTCGTGCCGGTGCCGGATTTCGTCAAGGCGGCGCTGCAACGCATCACCTTCGCCGAGGGCTCGTTGCCGCAGTCCCTGGGCCGTGAATTGCTGCGCATGACGGGCGCGCGGGTCAGTGACGAAGCCTGGGCCGAAGCCGCCCAGCAGGTGGAAAGCCACCTGCGCATGAATCTGGAAATCGTCGACGGCCAGGGCAAGTTCCTTGGCGAAGGCCGCGACCTGACCGAGCTGACGGCGCGTTTTGCCGAAGCCAGCCAGGCGGCCTTGGCCGTACCGCAAACGGCGAAAAGCCAGGCACCGGTGGAGGCGAAGGTCTTCGCGCCGGTGGCCGAGAAAACCCAACAGAAGATCGCCGGGCTGTCGATGACGGTCTACCCGGCGCTGGTGGAAGAGGGCGGCGTGGTCAAGGAAGGGCGTTTCCCTACGCCGGCCGAAGCCGAGTTCCAGCATCGACGGGCCTTGCAGCGCTTGCTGATGCAGCAATTGGCCGAGTCGGCCAAGTTCCTGCGCGGCAAGCTGCCGGGGCTGACGGAGCTGGGCCTGCTGTACCGCGACTTGGGCCGCATCGACAGCCTGGTGGAAGACATCCTGCTCACCAGCCTCGACAGTTGTGTGCTCGAAGGCGAAGCGAGCCTGCCCCGTGACGGCGCCGCACTGGCCTCGCTGGTCGAGCGCAAGCGCGGCGGCTGGACCGAGCACGCCGAACGCCTGGCGAAGCTGACCCTGGACATCCTCAAGCTCTGGCATGGCCTGCAAAAACGCTTCAAGGGCAAGATCGACCTGGCCCAGGCCGTGGCGCTGAACGATATCAAGCAGCAACTCAGCCACCTGGTCTACCCGGGCTTCGTCCGCGAAACCCCGCATCAGTGGCTCAAGGAACTGCCGCGCTACCTCAAGGCCATCGAGCAACGCTTCGAGAAGCTCGGTAGCCAGGTGCAGAAAGACCGGGTCTGGAGCGGCGAGCTGTCGAACCTCTGGGCCCAATACCAGGCCCGCGCCAGTAAACACGCCCAGGAAGGCAAGCGCGACCCGCAACTGGAGCTGTACCGCTGGTGGCTGGAGGAATACCGGGTGTCGCTGTTCGCCCAGCAACTGGGGACCAAGGTGCCGATCTCGGACAAGCGCCTGGGCAAGCAGTGGGGGCAGGTGGAGGGTTGATGCCACAAACCATCAACCCCCTGTGAAACCCCTGTGGGAGCGAGCTTGCTCGCGATAGCGGTGTATCAGTCAATATCAATGCAGGCTGAACCACCGCTATCGCGAGCAAGCTCGCTCC
The DNA here is from genome assembly GCF_052112205.1 of Pseudomonas sp. Lb2C2. Taxonomy (NCBI): domain Bacteria; kingdom Pseudomonadati; phylum Pseudomonadota; class Gammaproteobacteria; order Pseudomonadales; family Pseudomonadaceae; genus Pseudomonas; species Pseudomonas sp. Lb2C2. The sequence continues at coordinate 819,655 of NZ_JAUTYW010000002.1, forward strand.
CACAGGGTAGGGTGTTGTAGCTCAAGGAGAATGGGCCAAACGCCAGCGTTTATGGCAAACTTCGCGGCTATAAATGCCGGTCCCGTGGTTTTGAGCTTCAATGCCTCGGGCGGATCGGAATAAAGCGATGCCAGGGCTGCTTCCCCGGATGGGAAAAGTCCCTTTGTGTATTGGTACGTCGGTGCCAATGCTTTCTGCCTGAACAGATCAGAGACACGACCATGCATAACGTCGTCATCAGCGGCACCGGCCTGTACACCCCGGCCAACAGCATCTCCAACGAAGAGCTGGTGCAATCTTTCAATACCTATGTCGCGCAATTCAACGCCGACAACGCCGACGCCATCGCGCGCGGTGAAGTCGAGGCCTTGACCGAATCCAACGCCGCGTTCATCGAAAAAGCCTCCGGCATCAAGAGCCGCTTTGTCATGGACAAGGATGGCATCCTCGATCCGCAACGCATGACCCCACGGTTGCCCGAGCGCTCCAACGACGAGTGGTCGGTGCTGTGTGAAATGGCCATCGGCGCCGCGAAACAGGCCCTGGAGCGCGCCGGCCGCACCGTCGCCGACATTGATGGGGTGATCGTCGCCTGTTCCAACCTGCAGCGTGCGTACCCGGCCATCGCCATCGAAGTCCAGGAAGCCCTGGGCATCGAAGGTTTCGGTTTCGACATGAACGTGGCCTGTTCCTCGGCCACTTTCGGCATCCAGGCAGCGGCCAACAGCGTGCAACTGGGCCAGGCCCGGGCGATCCTGATGGTCAACCCGGAAGTGTGCACCGGCCACCTGAACTTCCGTGATCGTGACAGTCACTTCATCTTCGGCGACGCGGCCACCGCCGTGATCATCGAACGGGCGGACCAGGCGACCTCGCCGTACCAGTTCGACGTGGTCAGCACCAAGCTGCTGACCAAGTTCTCCAACAACATCCGCAACAACTTCGGCTTCCTCAACCGCGCCGCGGAAGAGGGCGCCGGTAGCCGCGACAAGTTGTTCGTCCAGGAAGGCCGCAAGGTGTTCCGCGACGTCTGCCCGATGGTGGCCGAGCTGATCGGTGCTCACTTGGAAGAAAACCAGCTGAACGTTGGCGAGGTGAAGCGCTTCTGGTTGCACCAGGCCAACCTGAGCATGAACCACTTGATCGTGCGCAAACTGCTGGGACGCGAAGCCACCGAAGAGGAAGCCCCGGTGATCCTCGACCGCTACGCCAACACCAGTTCGGCCGGTTCGGTGATTGCATTCCACAAATACCAGGATGACCTGCCCAGCGGCTCGGTTGCCGTACTCAGTTCGTTCGGCGCCGGTTATTCGATTGGCAGCGTGATTTTGCGCAAGCGTTGATCCACTTTAGCGGCCAGAGGATTTATTCCTGCTGGCCTATGGCCTATGGCCTATGGCCTATGGCTTGTGGAACCTGTGGGAGCAAAGCTTGCTCGCGATGCAGACGCCTCGGTTTCCCGGAAGACCGCGTCACCTTCATCGCGGGCAAGCCTTGCTCCCACAAGCTGCAACAACCGCGATTCATCCAACAATAGGGCGTTGAATGACGGTCACCGATGACACCCGCCTGCTCCAACGCCTCCTGGCCGGCGAGCAGCAGGCCTACAAGGAGCTGGTCAGCGCCTACCAGAGCCCGATGCGCGCCGTGGCCTATGCCATCGTCGGCAGCCGCCATGCCGACGAAGTGGTGCAGGACGCGTGGTTGTCGGTGGTACGCAATCTCAGTGGGTTCCAGGGCCGTTCCAGCCTCAAGACCTGGCTGTTGACCATCACGGCCAACGCCGCCAAGGGGCGCTACAAGCAAAACCGCCGAGAAGTGCTGCTCGATGACCTTCCGTCCCCCCACGGCACCCTGGGCGATGATCGTTTCGCCGCCGATGGTCATTGGCTGCTGGCGCCGTTCGCCTGGCACCAGGACACGCCTGAGGCGCTGCTCACGATGAGCGAATTGCGCGATTGCCTGGAGCACACATTGCTCAGCCTGTCGGAACTGCAAGGCAGCGTACTGACCCTGCGGGAACGTCAGGGCCTGGAACTCGACGAGATCTGTAATCTCCTGGACATCTCGCTCTCCAATGTACGCGTGCTGCTGCATCGAGCCCGACTGAAGGTCTTCGCGACTGTTGAACATTTCGAGGAAACCGGCGAATGCTGACCTGCAAGGAACAAGTGGCGCGCTCCAGCGACTATCTCGACGGACAACTGAGCTTTCGTGAACGCCTGATGGTGCGCCATCACCTGATGTTCTGTGCCAAGTGCCGGCGTTTTATCCGCCAGATGCGGCTGATGCAGGCGACCCTCAAAAAACTGCCGCAACCACCTATTCCCGACCTGGATCACCTCGCCGAGAAACTCGCCGCCGAGCGCCGCAAAAACATCCGCTAAACCCCCAGGCACCACCCAATCCCACAGGGTTTTCGGTTATTCCTATTCGAAGTAAAAAGTTCCGCTGTCATAAAATCTTTATCTGGCAGCAACTCCCCTGACACAACCCATCGCCAAGATCCCCTCCCAACACCAGCGGGCCCAGTTCCGCGTGTTTTCTAACGGCATGACTACCAACAGGGGAATTCTTCGATGATCCGCAAGCACTTCGCAGGTGTTGCCGCCAGCGCACTGGCAATGGCAGTAACCGCCCAGGCTTTCGCCGGCACCGTCACCACCGATGGCGCCGATATCGTGGTCAAAACCAAGGGCGGCCTTGAGGTCGCTACCACTGACAAAGAGTTCAGCTTCAAGCTCGGTGGTCGTCTGCAGGCTGACTACAGCCAGTTCGACGGTATCTACACCGACAATGGCGACAAGGCCGATGCCGCTTACATCCGCCGCGGCTTCCTGGAGCTGTCGGGTGTGCTGTACACGGACTGGGCCTACACCATCAACTACGACTTCTCCCATAACAGCGGCGACTCCGATAACGGCTATTTCGACGAAGCATCCCTGGCCTATAACGGCTTCAAGCCGGTATCGATCAAAGTCGGTCGCTTCGACCCCGACTTCGGCCTGGAAAAAGCCACCAGCTCCAAGTGGGTGACCGCGCCTGAGCGTAACGCCGCTTACGACCTGATCGACTGGGCCAACGGCCATCAGAACGGTCTGGGCATCCAGGCCTCCAGCACCTTCGCCGATTCGTTCTACGCCTCGGCCGGTGTATTCAGCAAAGACACTGACGACACCGACGGCAACAGCATCAAGCAAGCCAACGGTCGTTTCGTGTTCGCCCCGATGCACGAAGCCGGCAACGTATTGCACTTCGGTTTGAACGTGGCCTCCCGTGACGTTTCAGACACCGCCTTCGACGCTCGTTATCGCTCCCGTTTGGGCATGCGCGGTGTTGAAACCCTGGGTGGCAACGACGCTGGCCCTAACGGCAACCGTCCGGTCCTGGGCGGCGCCAACAACTCGCCGGCCGGTTCGTACGACACCGACACCGCCTTCGGCCTGGAAGCTGCTTTCGCCATGGGCCCTGCGTCGATCCAGGGTGAGTACATCTCCCGCAAGACCAAGGCTGACAGCGACGCCTTCGAAGACCTCAAAGGCCACGGCTTCTACGTCCAGGGTGCCTACACCATTACCGGTGAGTCCCGCGGTTATAAGGTCGGCAAGTTTGATGCGATCAAGCCTCAGAACAAATCCATCGGCGCCTGGGAAGTGTTCTACCGCTTCGACAGCATGACCGTCGAAGACGACAACATCACCACTGCCTCGGCCACCCGTGAAGTGGGCGATGCCGAAGCCAAGGTGCACAACCTGGGCGTGAACTGGTACGCCAACGAAGCGGTGAAAATCACCGGTGCCTACGTCAAGGCCAAGACTGACAAAGTCACCAACGCCAATGGCGATGACGATGGCGACGGTTTTGTGATGCGTGCCCAGTACGTGTTCTAAATCGCGCTGACTTGATACACCGCTCTGACTTCATCCGTTAAAGCGCTCCTTTGAACCCCGCCTCTGGCGGGGTTTTTTTATGTGCGCCCGGTCAGGATCGGCGATACTCGCTCCATCCGTCGTCTGGCTATCGAGTAACCGCATGCCGCTTCACGTCTTGGACAGCCTATCCGCCATCGCGCCGCACGAGTGGGACGCGCTGGTGCCCGCCAACCAGCCTTTCCTGCGCCACGCCTTCCTCAGCACCCTGGAAGACAGTGCCAGCCTGGGGCCGAGTTCCGGTTGGCAAGCCGAGCATTTGCTGCACATTGAGGACGGTCGTCTGCTGGCGGCCTTGCCCAGTTATCGCAAGTGGCATTCCTACGGCGAATACGTGTTCGACCATGCCTGGGCCGACGCTTGCGCCCGCGCCGGCATCGAGTACTACCCCAAGCTGCTGACGGCGGTGCCGTTCAGCCCGGTCAGTGGCCCGCGGTTGCTGGCAGCGCGCGCGGAAGATGGCCTGGAACTGCTGGGTAGCCTGCCCGGCTATCTGGAAATCGAAGGGCTTTCCAGCGCCCACATCAACTTCACCGACCCCTTCACCGACGCGGCACTCGCCGGGCAGGAGGGCTGGCTGCAGCGGATCGGCTGTCAGTATCACTGGCAAAATCGCGGTTATCGGGACTTCCAGGATTTTCTCGATGCCCTCAGTTCCCGCAAGCGCAAGCAGATGCGCAAGGAACGCGAGCAAGTGGCGGGGCAGGGCATCGCGTTCGAATGGCTCGAAGGTCATCAGTTGGACGAGGCGCAGTGGGACTTTGTCTACGCCTGTTACGCCAACACCTATGCGATACGACGCCAGGCGCCGTACCTGACCCGGGCATTCTTCAGCCTGCTGGCCGAACGCATGCCCGAGGCCATTCGCGTGGTGCTGGCCAAGCAAGGTTCACGGCCGGTGGCGATGGCGTTCAGCCTGGTGGGTGGCGACAGTTTCTATGGACGTTATTGGGGCTGCCTGGCGGAGTTCGACCGCCTGCACTTCGAGACCTGCTTCTATCAAGGCATGGACTACGCGATTGCCCACGGTTTGCAGCGCTTTGACGCCGGTGCCCAGGGCGAGCACAAATTGATTCGCGGGTTCGAGCCGGTGATTACCCGCTCATGGCATTACCTGCGCCACTCCGGTTTGAAAGCCGCGGTCGAAGATTTTCTCGCCCGGGAACAGGAGGGTGTGCTGGCGTATGCCGAAGAGGCGAAGACAGCACTGCCTTATCGGCAGTGCTGATCTTCGCGGGTGTGGCTCAGCGGTTTTCCTGGCCCAGCCAGCGGTACGAGACACCACCGATGACGGCGCCCAGCAGCGGCGCCACCCAGAACAGCCACAGTTGCTCGATCGCCCAGCCACCGACAATCAGCGCCGGACCGGTACTGCGGGCCGGGTTGACGGACGTGTTGGTGACCGGAATCGAGATCAGGTGAATGAGCGTCAGGGCCAGGCCGATGGCAATCGGCGCCAGCCCGGCCGGTGCACGTTTATCGGTGGCGCCGAGGATGATCAGGATGAACATCGCCGTCATGACCAGCTCGGCGACAAAACCGGCCGCCATCGAATACCCGCCAGGCGAATGCTCGCCGTAACCGTTCGAGGCCAGGCCGGACGCGGCCAGGTCAAAGCCTTCCTTGCCGCTGGCGATGAAGTAGATCAGCGCGGCGGCCAGCACACCCCCTATGACCTGGGCAATGATGTAGGCGGGCAACTCCCTGGCCGGAAACCGCCCGCCCACGTACAAGCCCAACGAAACGGCCGGGTTCAGGTGGCAACCCGAGATATGCCCGATGGCGAACGCCATGGTCAACACCGTCAAGCCGAAGGCCAGGGCAACCCCCAGCACGCCAATCCCGGAGGCGGCCAATACCGCGCTGCCACAGCCGCCCAGTACCAGCCAGAACGTACCCAACAACTCAGTCGTTGAACGTTTGAGTAAAGACATAAGTATCCTTGATAAAACAGTCGTGATAATCGGTTATGCATCCAGCAGTATTACGACAGGTTCATCTCCAGAACCTGGGCTGAGTACAGCAGAGTGTGGCGACAAATCCAGCGACATAAAAAACCGCCAGCGTCATGGACGGTGGCGGTTCCGGCCGTGGTCGGCGGGGAGTATGTCGTTGCGGTGTGGGCTAGATGGATCCTGGACAGAATTTTTCAGAATGGCGTTCGGACACTGGGCTGTGGGAGCAAAGCTTGCTCGCGATGCAGGCGCTCGGGCCATCCGGGAGACCGCGTCATCTTCATCGCGGGCAAGCCTTGCTCCCACACGATCCCACACCTCCTGTCTGCAGAAGGCTCAGTCGATCCCCACGAACCCACCCGTCTGGTGCTGCCACAGCCGCGCATACAACCCGCCATGGGCCAGCAACTCGGCATGGCTACCGGTTTCGGCGATGCGGCCATTCTCCAGCACCACCAACCGGTCCATCCGGGCGATGGTGGAGAGGCGGTGGGCGATGGCGATCACGGTCTTGCCTTGCATCAAGGTCTCGAGGCTTTCCTGGATTGCCGCCTCGACTTCCGAGTCCAGCGCCGACGTCGCTTCGTCCATGATCAGGATCGGCGCATCCTTGAGCAGCACCCGTGCGATAGCGATACGCTGGCGCTGGCCGCCGGACAGTTTCACGCCGCGCTCACCTACATGGGCATCGAAGCCGGTGCGGCCTTCGGCGTCCGACAGCAGCGGGATGAACTCATCGGCCCGGGCCTTGCGCACGGCTTCCCAGAGTTGCGCATCGGTGGCGTCTGGCTTGCCGTAGAGCAGGTTGTCGCGAATCGAACGATGCAGCAGCGAGGTGTCCTGGGTAATCATGCCGATGCGCTCGCGCAGGCTTTCCTGGCCGACTTCGGCGATGTCCTGGCCGTCGATGAGGATACGCCCGCCCTGCACGTCATAGAGGCGCAGCAGCAGGTTGACCAAGGTGGATTTACCCGCGCCGGACGGGCCGATCAGGCCGATTTTCTCGCCGGGCTTGATGGTCAGGTTGAGGTCGCCGATCACGCCGCTTTTCTTGCCATAGTGGAAATCCACATGCTCGAAACGCACCTCGCCCCGGGCCACGGCCAGGGGCTTGGCCTGGTCACGGTCGGTGACACTGACCGGCTGGGCGATGGTCTGCAAACCATCCTGGACCATGCCGATGTTTTCGAAGATGCCGGTGACGACCCACATGATCCAGCCTGACATGTTGACGATGCGGATCACCAGCCCGGTGGCCAACGCGATGGCGCCGACGCTGATCAGCGACTGGGTCCACAACCACAGCGCCAGGGCCGTCGTGCCGACGATCAGCAGCCCGTTCATGCTGGTGATGACCAGGTCCATGCTGGTCACCACCCGGCCAGCCAACTGGGCTTTTTCGGTCTGCTCCTGGATGGCTTCGCGGGCGTATTGCTGTTCGAAATTGGTATGGGCGAACAGCTTCAGGGTGGTGATGTTGGTGTAGCCATCGACGATCCGCCCCATCAGCTTGGAGCGGGCATCGGACGACACCACCGAGCGCTCCTTGACCCGCGGCACGAAATAGCAGAGTGCGCCGATGTAGGCGGCAATCCACATCAGCAGCGGGATCATCAGGCGCCAGTCGGCTTCGGCGAACAGCACCAGGGAACTGACGGCGTAGATCAGCACGTGCCAGAGGGCATCCACCGCCTGCACCGCCGAGTCACGCAGGGAGTTGCCGGTCTGCATGATGCGCTGGGCGATGCGCCCGGCGAAGTCGTTCTGGAAGAAATTCAGGCTCTGCTTGAGCACGTAGCTGTGGTTCTGCCAGCGAATCAGGCTGGTCATGCTGGGGCTCAGGGTCTGGTGTACGAGCAGGTCATGCAGGGCCACGAAGATCGGCCGGAAAACCAGCGCCACCACGGCCATCCAGGCCAGCTCCAGGCCATGGACCTTGAAGAAGTCGACGTTGGGCGTGCCCTGGGTCAGGTCGATGATGCGACTCAGGTAGCTGAACAGCGCCACTTCGATCAGCGCGCCGATCAGGCCCACCACCAGCAATACGGCGAAGCTGGGCCAGACCTGTTTCAGGTAATAGGTGTAGAAGGGCAGGACGCGATTCGGCGGGGCCGAGGTGGGGGCGTCGCGGAAGATATCGATCAGTGTTTCGAAACGGCGATAAACCATCAGTCAATGCCCTGGCAAGGGCTCTCCTTTTGCTATGGGCGGCGCGGGATCACCGCGCCGCCCAGGCTTGCCATGTGCCTCTTCAGTCGACGCGCTTGGCCGACTTGATGAGCACAGGGTCGATCGGCACGTTTTGCATGCCTTGTTTGGTCGTGGTCTGGGAGTTGACGATGATGTCCACCACGTCCATGCCCTTGACCACTTTGGCGAACACCGCGTAACCGGCGTCACGGCCCGGATCGAGGAAGGCGTTGTCGGCCACGTTGATGAAGAACTGGCTGGTGGCCGAGTCCGGGTTGGAGGTGCGGGCCATCGACAAGGTGCCACGAACGTTGTGCAGGCCATTGCTGGCTTCGTTCTTGATCGGTGCCTTGGTGTCTTTTTGCTGCATCTGCTGGGTAAAGCCGCCGCCCTGGGCCATGAACCCCGGGATCACCCGGTGAAAAATCGTGTTGTTGTAGAAGCCACTGTCCACGTACTCAAGGAAGTTCTTGGTACTGATGGGGGCCTTGACCGGGTCCAGTTCGATTTCGATCTGGCCGTTGGTGGTGTCCAGCAATACATGCGGTGCCTTGGCGGGTGTCGCGGCCATCAGGTTGGCGGCAAACAGTACGGTGCCGGCGGCAAGGGCGAGTTTTTTCAGCATGGGGTCAGAGATCCTGAGTGGTGGAATCGGTTGCGGTCAAAAAGTCGAGCAGGGTTTGGTTGAAGCGTTCGGGTTGATCCAGCGGGGTAGCGTGCCGTGAATCGGCGATGACCACCAGCCGTGCATCGGGCAGCCGTTTTACATAGGCTTCTTTCAGCGCCACCGGGGTGTAGTCGTGGTCGGCGCAGATGACGAGGGTTGGACAGGTGACCTGTGAAAGTCGTTCCTGAACGCCCCAGCCTACGATCGCATCGAAGCTGGCGAGATAAGCACGTTTGTCGTTCTTTGCCCAGCGTCGGGCCATTTCCAGGCGTAACTCGGTTTGTTCGGGCTTGGGGAATAACTTGGCGCCGAGGGCCTTGCCGATGGTCTCCAGGCTGAGCAGGCGCATCAGGCTCCAGCGCTTGAACCATTGCCAGCAATCGTCGAGCGTGCGGACCTTGACCTCCGGTGCGCTGTTGACGATGCACAGGCTCTTGACCCGATGGGGCTCATCCACCGCCAACTGAAAAACAATCATGCCCCCCATGGACCAACCCACCAGATGCACCGGGCCCAGGCCCAGGTGTTCGATCAAGGCGATCAGGTCGGCGCTGAAGCCTTCGATGCTGTAGCGCTCCGGCGGCTTGTCGGAGCGACCGTGGCCGCGCACATCCACCACGATCAGGTGGTAATGGGCGGACAGCACCGGGATCTGCTTTTCCCAATCCCGGGTACTGGAGCCCAGCCCGTGGACCAGCAGCAAGGGCGCGCCGTGGCCGTATTCCTCGTAGTGCAGGTTGCAACCTTCGTGTGAAAAATAGGCCATCGTCGAAGTCCTTGTCAGGCTTGTTCAGGGGCGGCGAACGGTGCATCCAGCGGCGCAGTGTCGAAGGTGCGCAGCAATTCGACCAGGATTTGCGTGGCCGGGCCCAGGGGTTTTTCCTTGTTCGAATACAGATAGAAGCTCGGGTTGCGACTGCCGCCCTGATCCAAGGGTAGCTGTTTAAGCGTGCCTTCCTTGAGTTCCCGCTCAATCATGTGCCGGGGCAGCCAGGCGAAGCCCAGGCCGCTGCCCACGAAAGTCGCAGCGGTGGCCAGGCTGCCGACGGTCCAGCGCTGCTCGGCACCGAGCCAACCCACGTCACGAGGTTGCTGGCGTCCAGAGTCGCGGATCACCACTTGCAACTGGCTTTCCAGATCCTGGAACGTCAGCTCGCGGTTGAGGCGATGCAGGGCGTGTTCGGGATGGGCCACCGCGACGAATTCAACGTCGCTCAATTCGGCTCCCAGATAGCCAGGAATGCTGAAGCTGCTGATGGCCAGGTCGGCCACGCCTTCGAGCAGCACTTCTTCGACACCCGACAACACTTCTTCGCGCAGCCGCACCCGGCAGCCACGGCTTTGTGGCATGAACGCCGTCAAGGCGCGAACGAGGCGGGCGTTGGGGTAGGCCGCGTCGACCACCAGGCGCACTTCCGCTTCCCAGCCTTGCTCCATGTGGTGGGCCAGGTCTTCCAGTTGGCTGGCCTGTTTCACCAGTTGTCGCGAGCGGCGCAGCAGCACACCGCCGGCTTCGGTCAACACGGCCTTGCGCCCATCGATGCGCAGCAACGGTACGCCGAGCTGATCCTGCATGCGGGCCACGGTGTAGCTCACTGACGACTGGGAGCGATGCAGCACTTCAGCGGCCTGGGCGAAACCGCCGTGGTCGACCACGGCCTGCAAGGTGCGCCATTGATCAAGGGTCACGCGGGGCGCTTTCATATCGGGCTCCTCTTGTCCTAAGCTGGCAGTCCCTTGGTGGAGACTGCCGAATGAAGAAAATCTGTTGTGTGGTGCTGGCCTTGCTGCCACTGACTGCGTTTGCCTACCCGATCGATGTGGAAAAACACCTCAACGGGCTGAGCATCGACTACAACGCCTATGACACCGATGCCGATATCGGTTCCATCCAGGTCAACAACTACGGCAGCACCGATGCGGCCTGCACCGTGGTCTTCAGCAATGGCCCTGAAGCACCTCGCACCCGCAAGATCGAAGTCGCCGCCGGCAAGTTCAAGAACGCCACGGCCAAGTTCAACCGCAACATCATCAAGCTGCGCATCAAGCTGACCTGTCAGCCGAAATAGCCCGGGAGTGGGGCAGGCAATATTGCTTGCTCCGCTTATAAACGAATTTATCGATGCTTTACAGCAGTTATTTGCGCTTTTTCATCGATATGCTCGCGTTTAACCTTCACTCCATCGACTGACAACATTCTCAGATGGAGCCTACAAGCCATGTCCCGCGTTCTGATCATCGAAAGCAGTGCCCGCCAACAAGACTCGGTGTCCCGTCAACTGACCCAAACCTTCATCAGCCAGTGGAAAGCGGCGCATCCGGCCGATGAAATCAGCGTTCGCGACCTGGCCATCAACCCGGTGCCACACCTGGATGCCAATCTGCTGGGTGGCTGGATGAAGCCTGCCGAGCAGCGCAATGACGTTGAAAACACCTCGCTGGAGCGCTCCAACCAACTGACCGATGAGTTGCTGGCCGCTGACGTGCTGGTGATGGCAGCGCCGATGTACAACTTCGCCATCCCCAGCACCCTGAAAGCCTGGCTCGACCACGTGCTGCGTGCTGGCGTGACGTTCAAATACACTCCCACCGGCCCCCAAGGCCTGCTGGCCGACAAGCGCGCCTTCGTGCTGACCGCCCGTGGTGGCATTCATGCCGGCGGCAGCACTGACCATCAAGAACCCTACCTGCGCCAGGTCATGGGCTTCATCGGGATCCATGACGTGACCTTCATCCATGCCGAGGGCATGAACCTGGGCGGCGACTTCCAGGAGAAGGGCCTGAATCAGGCCAACGCCAAACTGTCCCAGGTCGCTTGATCCGTTAATCCTCGGATAATCGCCAGATGGTCTATTGAGCTGGCGCTTCCCTTCAAACCGTTTTGCGCATCGAACCTCCCTTTGCACTTATTGCTCCTGAGTGCATCAGCCCGATTGAACGCGTTAGCGAGATCGGGCTTTTTTTTGGGGAATAGAAACAGCGACCACTTAAATGGACGGCCCTTCACGTCTTGAGGGCTGGAAGATGTGCAGGCTGCAGACCCAATCGGATTGGGCAAGTCTCTCGACGCTGGCTGTGGTAATTTACGCGCGCTATTACGGTAGGGAGACTGTGACATGTTAAAACTCAAACGGAAAACATGGGCTTTATTCCTGGTCTACCTCCTAGGGGCGGGTGGCTATATCTACTACCTCTATGTCGAGACGCAAAGCGTCCTCACTGACAATATCAATAATAAATTGTTGCATGCCGCGCTGGGCGCTTCGGCCATCCTCGGCGACCGTTACCATGACAATCTGGTTGATAGACAATCCAAATCGCAAGCGCAAGACTGGGATACCATTGAACGGCTCTCCAGCTTCAACGAGTCCATGGGCACTGCTTTTGTCTATAGCGTGATCAAGCGAGGTGGAAAAGCTTATCTGGTCAGTTCCAGCGCATCGAAGAAAGAAATTCAAGAGAACAATTTCGTGCGTTTCTTCGATCCTTATCCCGATGCCAGCCAGGCTTTACTCGATAGTTTTGAGCGCACTGCGCCAACCTGGATCGACTACTCGGATCATTGGGGTGATTTTCGCGCGGTCTTTGTTCCCTTAAAATCACAAGACGGTACGGTGTATGTTGTCGGGGCGGAAGTTACCTTGGCGGACTACTACCAACAACTTAATCATGACTCCCTCTACCATATCATCCTGGCCATTCTGGTATTTCTCGCTTTCCTCCTTTTACGCATGCGTGCTCATCTCCAGCAACTGCGAGTCAATGAACAGGTATTGAATCAGGCGAAAAATGCCGCCGAGGACGCTGATCGTTCAAAAACCAGCTTTCTGGCAACCATGAGTCATGAGATTCGCACCCCCATGTACGGTGTCATTGGCGCGACCGAGTTACTGGCCCGCTCCGCCCTGGATCCCGAGCAACGCCGTCTTCTCACAACGATTCATTCCAGTGGACGGACCCTGCTGTCTCTTATCGATAACATTCTCGACCTGGCAAAAATCGAAGCGGGCAAACTTGAATTGAAACCCCGTGTTTTCGAAGTGAGAGCGCTGGTTTCATCCTGCATGGAAATAATCCGGCAAAATATTCAGGACAAACCCATAGAATTGGAGGCGCAGTTTTCCCCGGACGTACCGCCTTTGGTCAAGACCGATATGGATTGCCTTCGCCAGATATTGATCAACTTGCTGGGCAATGCGGTCAAATTTACCGAAGCCGGAAAAGTATCACTTCTGGTCACCTCCAGCGGTTACGGCTCTCAAGCGTGGCTCGACTTCTCCATCCGTGATACCGGCATCGGTATCCCCGCCGAACGGCAAGACAATCTGTTCAAGCCCTTTGCCCAGTTCAAAGGGCCGGCTAGCCAACGCTTCACGGGGAGTGGCTTGGGTCTTTCGATCTGTAAGAACCTGCTCGAGGCGCAGCAGGGGACTTTATCGTTCACCAGCCAGCCCGGTGTCGGCTCGACATTCTCTTTTTCTCTCCCCATGGCGCTTTTTTCAGTCTCGGAAATACCCGACAGGGATGATCATGCGGCGGTTGGCTTCGACTCGTCTTTTGCCGAGGATTATCCGCTCGATATCCTTCTGGTGGAGAACCATTCGGTGAGCCAGAAAGTGGCCATGGCGATGCTACACGAGTTGGGCTATGCACCCGACCTTGCGTCAGATGGCCTGGAAGCGCTCAATCGCTGCACGGCTTCGATGCCAGAGATCATTCTGATGGATATCAACATGCCCGTGATGGATGGGTTGGAGGCGGTGCGTAGAATCCGCGAATTACCAAAGGGCGATACTTGCTACATCGTTGCGTTCACCGCGAGTGTTTTTTCCAGCGAGATAGAACGCTTCAGGGCCGCGGGTGCCGATGACATCTTGACCAAACCGGCCAACTTCCAGGCGCTGACCCGAGTGCTCCAGCGTGCCGCCAGCCATCGGCACCAGCGTCAGGCCAATTCTTCGGTCGTGGATGAAATTCCAAGTTAATGGGATACCTGTGGGAGCGAGCTTGCTCGCGATTACGGTGGGTCAGAAATACAGATGCTGACTGACACCCCCAATCGCCAGCAAGCTCGCCTCCACCGTTCAAAACCGCTATCTTCGCCGCCATTCGAAGCGAGGGGCGGTATGGGCTATCTACTGTTTGTGACATTGATCCAGGCGTTTTCCTTCAGCCTGATCGGCGAGTACCTGGCCGGGCATGTGGATAGTTATTTCGCGGTGCTGGTGCGGGTGTTGCTGGCCGGGTTGGTGTTCATCCCGCTGACGCGCTGGCGCCAGGTGGAGCCGGCGTTCATGCGCGGCATGCTGTTGATCGGTGCCTTGCAGTTTGGCGTGACCTACGTCTGCCTGTACCTGAGTTTCCGGGTATTGACGGTGCCCGAGGTGCTGCTATTTACCATCCTGACGCCCCTGCACGTGACCTTGATCGAAGACGCGCTGAACCGTCGCTTCAATCCCTGGGCACTGATTGCGGCACTGGTGGCCGTGGCCGGCGCGGCGGTGATTCGCTACGACCGGATCAACCCGGATTTCTTCATGGGCTTCTTGCTGCTGCAACTGGCCAACTTCACCTATGCGGCCGGGCAGGTGCTCTACAAACACCTGGTGGCTCGCCATCCGAGCGACCTGCCGCATTACCGGCGTTTCGGTTATTTCTATCTCGGTGCGCTGATGGTGGCGTTGCCGGCTTTCCTGCTGTTCGGCAAGGCCAACTTCTGGCCTGAAGCGCCGCTGCAATGGGGCGTGCTGGTGTTCCTCGGCCTGGTCTCCACCGCCCTGGGGTTGTACTGGTGGAACAAAGGCGCGTGCCTGGTCAATGGCGGGACGCTGGCGGTGATGAACAACCTGCATGTGCCGGTGGGGCTGCTGGTGAACCTGCTGATCTGGAACCAGCACGAGGCACTGGGGCGGTTGCTGCTGGGTGGGTCGGTGATATTGGCGGCGGTTTGGATCAGTCGGTTGGGGATACGCCAACCTCAGCCTTCGCCCTGAACACTGTGGGAGCGAGCTTGCTCGCGATAGCGGAGTATCAGTCAACATCTATGTTTCTGACACACCGCTATCGCGAGCAAGCTCGCTCCCACAAGGGATCTCTGGTGTTTGAGGGTCAAACCACCTGCTTCTGCGGCTCCGGCAGGTGGCTCGCCCCCAGCACCGCCGGCAGCAGCCCCGAACGCAGGTCCGTGCCGCTTGGCTGCTGGTACAGGTTCAACCCGAACTCCGGCATCACCGCCAGCAGGTAATCGAAAATATCCCCCTGGATGCGCTCGTAGTCGGTCCACGCGGTGGTGCGGGTGAAGCAGTAGATTTCCAGCGGGATGCCCTGGGCGGTGGTTTGCATCTGCCGGACCATGCAGGTCATGTTCGGTTGGATCTCTGGATGGCTCTTCAGATAGGCCAGCGCATAGGCGCGGAAAGTGCCCAGGTTGGTCATCCGCCGACGGTTGGCCGACATCGCCGCGACGTTGCCCTGGGCCTCGTTCCAGGCCTTGAGTTCGGCCTGTTTGCGGCCGATGTAGTCGGTCAGCAGGCGCACCTGGGTCAGGCGCTGCTCTTCCTCGTCATGCAGGAAACGCACGCCGCTGGCGTCGATGAACAGGCTGCGCTTGATCCGTCGTCCACCGGACTGCTGCATGCCGCGCCAGTTCTTGAACGACTCGGACATCAGGCGCCAGGTGGGGATCGAGACGATGGTCTTGTCGAAGTTCTGCACCTTGACCGTGTGCAGCGTGATGTCCACCACGTCACCGTCGGCACCGACCTGGGGCATCTCGATCCAGTCGCCGACCCGCAGCATGTCGTTGCTGGTCAGTTGCACGCTGGCGACGAACGACAGCAGGGTGTCCTTGTAGACCAACAGGATCACCGCCGACATCGCACCCAGGCCCGACAGCAGCAACAGCGGCGAGCGGTCGATCAGGGTGGCAACGATGATGATCGCGCCGAACACATACAGCACCATCTTCGTCAGTTGCACGTAGCCTTTGATCGAGCGGGTCCGCGCATGTTCGGTGCGTGCGTACACGTCCAGCATGGCGCTGAGCAGGGCACTGAGGCTCAGCACCATGAACAGGATGGTGAACGCCAGGGCGACATTGCCCAGGAAAATCATGCTGGTCTTGCTCAGTTCCGGCACCAGGTGCAGGCCGAACTGGATGATCAGCGACGGCGTCATTTGCGCCAGGCGATGAAAGACCTTGTTCTGGCGCAGGTCGTTGACCCAGTTCAAGGCCGGTTGGCGCCCCAGCAACTTGGCGGCGTGCAAAATCAGGTAGCGCGCCACGCGCCCAAGCACCAGGGCGATGACCAGCAGCAACATCAGGGCGAGGCTGGAATGCAGGATCGGGTGCTGGTCAAGGGCACCCCAGAGGTCTTGGATGTTGACCCAGAGTTGTTTGATGTCCATGGACGAAACGGTTCTTCTATAAAGACGCGACGGTGCGATTAGAGCATTTAAGCCCGGTCAAGTGACCGTTGATGCAATAGCAGCTGATAAAAATGCACTGATTTACCGCCGTTTGTATAAAGAAACTCGGCCTTCGCGCTCGAAACCGTTACCCTATGCAGCTGTTTTTTTGCATTTCTTCGAGGTAGCACCCGTGTTTTCCCAATTCGCCCTGCACGAACGCCTGCTCAAAGCCGTGGCCGAGCTTAAATTTGTCGAGCCAACGCCGGTGCAGGCAGCGGCTATTCCGCTCGCGCTCCAGGGGCGTGACCTGCGGGTGACGGCGCAAACCGGCAGCGGCAAGACCGCCGCGTTCGTGCTGCCGATCCTCAACCGCCTGATCGGCCCGGCCAAGGTCCGCGTCAGCATCAAGACCCTGATCCTGCTGCCGACCCGTGAACTGGCCCAGCAGACCTTGAAGGAAGTGGAGCGCTTCTCGCAGTTCACCTTCATCAAGTCCGGCCTGATCACTGGCGGCGAAGACTTCAAGGTCCAGGCCGCCATGCTGCGCAAGGTGCCGGACATCCTGATCGGCACCCCAGGGCGGATGATCGAGCAGTTGAACGCCGGCAACCTCGACCTCAAGGAAGTCGAAGTGCTGGTGCTGGACGAAGCCGACCGCATGTTGGACATGGGCTTTGCCGAAGATGTGCAGCGCCTGGTGGACGAATGCGTCAATCGCCAGCAGACCATGCTGTTCTCCGCCACCACCGGCGGCTCGGGCCTGCGCGAGATGATCGCCAAGGTGCTGAACAACCCTGAGCACTTGCAGCTCAACGCGGTCAGCCAACTGAACTCCACCACCCGCCAGCAGATCATCACCGCTGACCACAACCAGCACAAAGAGCAGATCGTCAACTGGTTGCTGGCCAACGAGACCTACGAAAAAGCCATCGTGTTCACCAACACCCGGGCCATGGCCGACCGCATCTACGGCCGCCTGGTGGCCCAGGAATACAAGGCGTTCGTACTGCACGGCGAGAAAGACCAGAAGGACCGCAAGCTGGCCATCGACCGCCTCAAGCAGGGCGGCGTGAAGATCCTCGTCGCCACCGACGTCGCCGCTCGCGGCCTGGACGTGGAAGGCCTGGACATGGTCATCAACTTCGACATGCCCCGCAGCGGTGATGAGTACGTGCACCGCATCGGTCGTACCGGCCGCGCCGGCAACGACGGCCTGGCGATCTCGTTGATCTGCCACGGCGACTGGAACCTGATGTCGAGCGTCGAGCGCTACCTCAAGCAGAGCTTCGAGCGCCGCACCATCAAGGAAGTCAAAGGCACCTACGGCGGGCCGAAGAAGGTCAAGGCTTCGGGCAAGGCCGTTGGTGTGAAGAAGAAAAAGGTCGACGCCAAGGGCGACAAGAAGAAAACCGGCGCCAAGGCCCCGACCAAGCGCAAGACCGCCAACCGCCCGAAGAGCGACGCTCCGTCGCTGGTCAGCAAGGACGGCATGGCCCCGCTCAAGCGCCGCAAGCCAGAGGCACCGGCGGCTGAGTGAAGCCGCATTAGCGCTTGATAAAAAGAACCGGACCTTGAGTCCGGTTTTTTTATGGGTGAGTACTCAAACTCAAGTCCAGCGCAGGGCCCCTGTGGCGATGGGAATTTGTGGGAGCAAAGCTTGCTCGCGACACAGGCGCCTCGATTTCTGAAAGACCGCATCGCCTTCATCGCGGGCAAGCCTTGCTCCCACAAATCCCCACGCCACAAAAGCAGGTTGGGCTCGGCTGTGGCTAATCACCCAGCTTTCTTTTCTGCGTTCTTCAATTCTTCCAGGCGCTTATCAATCAGCTGGCACTTATCCGGCACATCCTTACTGGCAGTCTCCAGGTCCATGGCCTGCAACTCGTCGTTGATTTCCTTGGCTTTGGCCGGGTTCTGTTCGGTGAGCTTGGTCACTTCCTGGGCCAATTGTTCACGCTTGGCAGTCGCTTCCTCAGGCGTACAAGTGGCCCAGGCGGGCAGGGCGCAGGTGAGGGTGGCGGCAAGGGTGAGTGTCAGGAGGGTTTTCATGGCAGGGCCTCATATTCCTTGTTGGGCAGGTAATGGGTTGAGGCCGGTGTGGGGTGGAAAGTTCATTGGCTGAGTAGTTGTGTGCCCGTGTGGTAGGAGGTTTCCAGCTCTGCGCCGGATCTTTCGCACCCCCGTACCGGAGTCATCTGATTTCAGATGAACGGTTTCAGCAATAGCCTCAAAGCTCAATCCATTTAGTTGACGTCAAAATGATGGCTCATTAATATCGCGCCACTATTTTGATGTCACTTTCCGCTCGAGGGATCGAACATGTCCTCACCCGCCTTTTGGGCGAGGTTGTGCGTGGCTTTGCTGTGCCTTTCTCCGCTGACCCTGGCCCACGCCGCTCCCACGCCCGGTGACACGGACTTGATCCGCGAACGCCAGAATCGCTTGCTTGAAGAGCAGCGTCGGCGCCTGGAAGAGCTCAAGGACCTGCCCGGCAAGGAGGCGAAGCCGAGCCAGCCGACAGCGCCTGCCGATACCCGTTGCTTCCCCATCAAGACCATCGAACTCAAAGGCGCCGACAGCCTTTCCGCCGGCGAGCGCGAGCAGTTGCTCAAGCCCTACATCGGTCAATGCTTGGGTGTGCCGCAGCTTAACGAACTGCTCAAAGTCATCACCGACCTTTACATCGAAAAAGGCCTGGTCACCAGTCGTGCCTATCTGCCGCAACAGGACCTGTCCGGCGGGCATTTGAGCGTGTTGGTGGTGGAAGGACGACTCGAAGGCCTGAAGGGTGCCGAGAACAGCAAGCTGTCGGACCGCGAGTTGGCGATGGCTTTTCCCGGTGTGACCGGCGAGCTGGTCAACCTGCGGGAGATCGAGCAGATGGTCGATCAGCTCAATCGCCTGCCGTCGAATCAGGCAAAAATGGAGCTGACGCCCGGCCAGAATGTCGGTGGCAGTGAGGTGCGGGTCACCAACGAACCGAAAAAGCCTTGGCGCGCCGGACTGTCGCGCAGCAACGACGGCCAGCGCAGCACGGGCGAGCAGCAGTGGGGCAGCAGTTTCGAGTGGGACAGTCCGCTGGGCCTGGCCGACCAGTTGATGCTGCGCGGTGGTCACGACGCGATGACCGACCACCAGCACACCTCCCGAAACGCCATGCTCTATTACAACCTGCCGTTTGGCTGGTGGAACGTCAGTTACACCTACAGCCAGAGCGAGTACCGCTCGCAGATCCCGGCCAACGGTTTCAACTTCAAGCAGACCGGCGACAGCCAGAACCATCAGGTGCGGGTCGAGCGGGTGATCCACCGTGATGCCCTGAGCAAGACCTCCCTCAACACTGGCCTGGCGTACCTGCGCACCAATAATTTCATCGAGGACAGCAAGCTCGCTGAAAGCAGTAATCGCATCAGCGAGGCGCAGTTCGGCATCAACCATGGCCGGCGGGTCGGCAATGCCTTCGTCAACCTCGACCTGGGTCTGCAAAACGGCATCGGTGCCCTCGATGCCCAGGGCGATCATGACCCTGGCCCCGGGCTGCCGGATGCCCGTTACCGCAAATACACCGCCACCGCCAGCTACCTGCAACCGTTCCAGGTGTGGGGCGAATCCTTCAGCTTCAGCAGCCTGATGACCGGCCAGCGCAGCGAAGACGTGTTGTTCAGCCCCCAGCGCATGAGCCTGGACGGCCAAGCGTCGATTCGTGGCTACAAGGATCAGTCGTTGTCCGGCGACAGCGGCGGCTACTGGCGCAACGACCTGCGCTGGAGTCGCCCGGTGACGCTGGAGTGGCTGCGCCCGGTGTTCGGCGAATACGGCACCAGCCTCGGTTATGACCAGGGCGTGATTCGTGGCAATCGCTACAACGGCGACCAGCACGGACGCATGTCGAGCAATTCGCTGGAGCTGTTTGCCCGCGGTGAGCACCTGAACGCCAGCGTCACCTTCGCCCATTCCCTGGAACGTCCGGATGCCCTGACCGAGCGCGAAGCGCCGATCTACTTCCGCGTGGATGTACTCCTCTAATTCCGCTGCAACGAGACCTGAACATGGACGACCGTCAACACGCCTTCCTGGCCCGCCAACCCTGCGCAGCCCTGCAACCCCGCGAGCAGTTCTGGGGCATGCCCAAGCGCGGCCTGGCGTTCCTGTTGGCCAACGTCATGTTCTGGCAACCGCTGTGGGCCCAGGCCGACGGCATCGTGGTCAGCGCACCGGGCACCGGCCTGGACCGGGCGGGTAACGGCGTGCCCATCGTCAATATCGCCAAGCCCAATGGCAACGGTTTGTCCCACAACCAGTTCAAGGATTACAACGTCGGCAGCAACGGCGTGATCCTCAACAATGCCACGTCCCGCACCCAGTCAACGCAACTGGGCGGGATCATCCTTGGCAACCCGAACCTCAACGGTACGGCCGCCAAAGTCATCCTCAACGAAGTCAACGGCGGCAACCCCAGCCAATTGCGCGGCTATACCGAAGTGGCGGGGCAGTCGGCCCACGTCATCGTCGCCAACCCCTACGGCATCACGTGTAATGGCTGTGGCTTCATCAACACGCCCAAGGCGACCCTGACCACCGGCAAGCCGATCATCGAAAACGGCCAGGTGGGTCGCTATCAAGTGGACCAGGGCAGCGTCGCTATTGAAGGCGCGGGCCTCAACGCCAACAACGTCGACCGCTTCGAAATCATCACCCGCAGCGCCAAGATCAACGCCGAAATCCAGGCCAAGAACCTGACCATCGTCGCCGGGCGCAACGACGTCAACGCCAATACCCTCGACGCCACCGAACGCGCGGATGACGGCAGCACCAAACCGCAACTGGCCATCGACTCCTCGGCCTTGGGGGGGATGTACGCAGGCGCCATCAAACTGGTGGGCACCGAGGCCGGCGTCGGTGTGAAGCTGGACGGCAAGTTGATTGCCAGCGGCGGTGATATCCAACTCGACGCCAACGGCCGCCTGAGCCTGGCCGAGACCTCGGCCAGCGGCGCCATCAACGTCAAGGCCGCGAGCCTCGATGCTCGCAGTGCGGTCTACGCCGGCACTACCCTGAACGCCCAGACCCAGGGCAACTTGAGCAACCAACAAACCCTCGCGGCGCGGGACAGCATCACGCTGAATGCGGGTGGGCAACTGAGCAACAACGGCATCATCGAAGCCGGGGTCAATGCCGATAACACGCGTAATGCCACGGGTGATGTGAGCCTCACCGCGCAAAACCTCAGCAACAACGGCAAGAACATCATCGCCAGCCGCAACCTGACGGCCAACGTCACGCAGACCCTGAACAACCAAGGCGGGACCTTGAGTGCCGGGCAAACCGCGACAGTTAAAGCCGGGACCCTGGACAACCAGAACAAAGGACGGGTGCTGAGCCGCAACACCCTGGACGTCACCGCCGATAAGCTCATCAACGCCCAGGGTCTGATCAGCAGCAATGGCAACCTGACGGCCAATGTCGGGCAGTTGAACAACAGCAACGGCGAACTCAACAGCTTGAGCAACGTCACGCTGCGCGTCGCGTCGTTGGATAACGTGGCCGGTCTGGTGGCGGCGGGGCAGATGCTCGACATCAACGCCAGCGGTCAAGTGAACAACCGGAGTGGGCGTCTCTCCGCCAGCAAAAGCGTTAAGTTGACGGCGGCGTCTGTGGACAATACCGCAGGCCGATTGCTCAGCGACGGTGCGCTCACCGCCAGCATTTCGGCACAGTTGCTCAATCAGGCCGGATTGTTGTCATCGGCTGGCCTGTTGACCCTCAACGCGACGAGTCTGGATAACCGCCAGGGCTCGCTTTATGCACAGCAAGGCCTGAATCTGAACCTGGGCGGGTCACTGCTCAATGCCCAGGGCAGCGTGAAAAGCGACACCACCGCCAGCGTCAAAGCCGCCGAGGTGAATAACGACGGCGGCCAGATCTCCAGCGTCGGTGCGTTGAACCTCGACAGCGCGGCTACCCTGAGCAACGTCAGCGGCAGCGTGATCAGCAGCGACACGCTGCTATTGAAGGCCGGCCAGGTGAATAACGCCAGCGGCCGCATCGCCAGCGCAAAAGCCCTGAATGCCAGTGTCACCGGCCTGGATCAACAGAACGGCCAGTTGTTCAGCAACACCAGCCTGTCCCTCGACCTCAACCATGGGCAGTTGAATAACCAGGGCGGGCTGATCAACGCCCCGGGCAGTCTGTTGTTGAAGAACCTGGCAGCGGTGAACAACCGCGACGGCGAGATTTCCAGCGACCAGACGTTCAGCTTGAATGCCACGAGCCTGGACAACCGCGCCGGTTCGATCATCAGCCAGCAGCGTCTCGATTTGGTCATTACCCAGGCGTTGAATAACGCCAAAGGCCTGATCTCGGCCAACGGCCTGGAGGTGCGCGCAGCCAGCCTGGACAACAGCGGCGGCAACCTGGGCAGCGATGCGGACCTGAGCGTAAACGTCGACGGCACGTTGACCAACCTCGATGGCGAGATTTCCAGCGCGGGCCTGACTCGGCTCAGCGCGATGGCCCTGAATAACAGCAACGGCCAAATCCTGGGCGACAGCGCCTTGAACATTGACCTCGGCGGCGCACTGGACAACCGCAATGGCGTGCTTGGCTCGGGTAAGGTTGTGGACATCAAGGCGGCCAGCCTGAACAACAGCGACGGCGGCCAGTTGATCAGCGACGGCGCCCTGACCGCGCGCATCAGCGGTTTGCTGGACAATCAGAACCAAGGCCAAGTGCTTGCCAAAGGCGCGCTTGACCTGCAAACCGGCAGCCTCGATAACCGCGGTGGTCGCCTGATCGGCAATGACCTGCTGACCGTGCACAGCGATTCGCTCGACAACCGTGGCGGGAGCCTGCGCGCCGACAAGGCGCTGCAATTGACGGTCGATCAACTGGATAACCGTGATAACGGCGTCATCGCGGGCAAAAGCAGCGTCACCTTCGAAGGCTCGCGTCTGGACAACAGCGCGGGTCTGCTGACCAGCGTTGGCGTGCTGACCTTGAAGGCCGCTGAAGTACAGAACGGCCTCGGTCGTATCTCCAGCCAAACCGACCTCACCGCTGTTATCGATACCTTGCAACAACAAGGTGGTGCGCTGGTGGCTCAAGGCAATCTCAGCCTGACCGGCAACACGCTGGATAACCGTAACGGCGGTTTGGTCGGCACCACAAAAGCGCTGGATCTGCAGGTCGGGCAGATCGACAACCGCGCGGGCGAACTGTCCGCGGGGCTTGGCATGAAGATGGACGGCCAGCGCCTGGACAACAGCGATGGCGGCAAACTCATTGTCGGCACTGACCTGGAAGCGAAAGTTGCTGAGCTGATCAACCAGAGCAAAGGGCTGATCCACGCTCAAGGTCGCATGACCCTGAGTGGCACCACGCTGGACAATAACGAAGGCGTACTCAACAGCCTGAACGGTCTGGTGATCACGCTCGATAACGCACTGTTGAACAACAAAGGTTTGATCAGCAGCGAAGGGGAATTGAGTGTCGACGCGGGCCGCCTCGACAACACCGCTGGCAACCTGAGCAGTGCCGCCACGTTGTCGATCGTCAGTGGTGGCGGGTTGATCAACCAGGGTGGCTCCATCAGCACCGACGCCGCGTTGACCCTCGAAAGCGCCAGCCTGGACAACAGCCAAAAGGGCCTGATCTCGGGCAAGGCCGCGACCCAAGTCACCACCGGCGCCCTCAATAACAGCCAGGGCGGGCGCCTGACATCGGGCACTACGCTCACGCTCAACGCCACACAGGTAAACAATGCCGCAGGCCGTATTGCCAGCAGCCAAGCCCTGACCGCGTCGGTCACCGGGCTGGATCAACAGCAAGGTGAACTGTTCAGCAACACCCGCCTGAGCCTGGACCTGAACCAGGGCCAGTTGAACAACCAGGGCGGCCTGATTAACGCCTCGGGTGCGTTGCTGCTGAGCAACCTCAAGAACGTCAACAACCAGGGCGGGGAAATCTCCAGCCAGCAAGCCTTCACACTGACCACGCAAAACCTCGATAACAGCGACGGTAAATTGCTGAGCAGCCAAGGCCTGATACTGAGAACCGCCCAGGTGCTCAACAACACCCGCGGCGTCATCTCGGCAGCGTCCCTGGACAGTCGCAGCGACAGCCTGGACAACCGCGATGGTCTGATCAGCAGCCGTGACCGCCTCGACTTGAAGGTTGAAACCGTGCTCGACAACCAGCGTGGCTCGTTGATTGCCGACGGTGCGCTGTTGCTGGTCGCTGATCGCCTGGACAACCGTGCCGGGAATATCGCCGGCAAGACCGGGTTCAACGCCACCGTCGACACGTTGGATAACCGTCAAGGCACGTTGATCAGCACCGACGCCCTGACGCTGAAAGCCGCCAGTCTAGACAACCGTCAGGCAGGTTTGATCGGCGCGACAAAAGCGCTGGATCTTAACGTTGACGATCTCGACAACCGTGGCGGTGAGTTGTCGGGCAATGCTGACGTCACGCTGATCAGCCAGAACCTCGATAACAGCGATGGCGGCCAGGTGTTCGCCGGCCAAGCGCTCAAACTGACCGTGGATAAGCTGCTCAACCGCACCAAAGGCCTGCTCAGTGCCAAGACCGGGTTGGACCTGGAGGGCGGTGAGCTGGACAACAGCGGCGGTTACCTGATCAGCCAGCAGAACCAGCGCATCAACCTGAGCCGCGATCTGCTCAACACCCAGGGCCAACTCAGCAGCGAAGGCACGCTGAATGTCAGCGCCGCCAACCTGACCAACACCGGCGGCAGCCTGTCCAGCGCGGCGGACCTGACCGTGAACAGCCTGGGGCGTCTGGACAACCAGGGCGGCGAACTGGTCACCGACGGCGCGTTGCTGCTCACCAGCACGGCACTGGACAATCGTCAGCAGGGCAACATCAGCGCTAAAGGCGCGTTAAACGTCACCACCGGTGCGTTCGACAACAGCCAGAAAGGACGGCTCAACAGTGGCAGCACGCTGAACCTCACCGCCGCCCAGGTCACCAACCAGGAGGGCGGTCGCATTGGCAGCCAAGGCGCGTTGACCGCGTCGGTTGCCGGCCTGGATCAACAGGGCGGTCAACTGTTCAGCAACACCTCGCTGAGCCTGGACATGAACAACGGCCAGCTCAACAACCAGAGCGGCTTGATCAACGCCCCCGGCGCGTTGCTGCTGAAAAACCTCAATGGCGTGAACAACCAGGGCGGCGAAATCTCCAGCGCCCAAGCCTTCACCCTGACGGCTAAAAACCTCACCAACGATGACGGTCGGCTGCTCAGCAACCAGGGCCTGACCCTGCGCATCGCCCAGGCGCTGAACAACGTCAAAGGCACGATCGGTGCGGCCAGCGTCGATACTCACGCTCAAAGCCTGAACAACAACGGCGGCACGCTCACCAGCCGTGGCAATCTGGTCCTGACGATCGATCAGCAACTGGATAACCAAGCTCAAGGCCTGATCAGCGCCGCGCAATTGCTCACGCTCGACAGCGGCGACCTGAACAACCAGGGTGGTAGCGTGCTGGCGGGTGGTGCTTTGGTCCTCAATGCCATGGCTCTGAACAACAGCGCCAATGGCCTGATCAATGCCCAAGGTGACCTCACCCTCGAGGCCGATTCCCTGGACTCCAGCAATGGCGGCGAAGTGTCGGCCAAGGGCGATATGGACCTGACCCTGGCGGCGCTGACCCAAAACAGCGGCCGTCTGTTGGGCGAGCAGGCCATGACGCTGAACCTGGGCGGCCATGATCTGAACAATCGTAATGGCCTGATCACCGCTAAAGGTCCGTTGACCCTCAACGGTCTGCGCGACCTGAATAACCAGGGCGGCGAAGTTTCCAGCAGCCAGAGCTTCACCCTGGCCGGACGCACCCTCGATAACACGGGCGGCAAGCTGATCAGCAGCAACCTGCTTAGCCTCAACGCCACCAGCCTGATCAATCAGAACGGCCTGATCTCCGGCTGGCAAGGGCTGCAGGTCAACGGTTCCAGTCTTGATAACCGCAACAACGGCACACTCTCCAGCCGCAATGGAGACGTCGGCGTCACCCTCAGCGGGGCACTGCTCAACAGCGCTGGCGGTGCGCTGGTCGGCCAGAAAAACCTCACCATCAGCGCCGCCAGCCTGGACAACAGCAGCGGCGGGATTCTGTCCAGCGGCAGCGACCAGACCCTGACCGTCACCGGCGGTTTGCTCAACAACGCCCAAGGTGGCCTGATCGACAGCGGCGCCATTCTGGTCATGAACGCCATGACCCTGGGCAACGCCGGCGGCACCGTCAACGCGCAAAAAGCCTTGAGCTTCACCGGCACCACACTGGACAACAGCGGCGGCAGCCTGATCGGTAACGCCGCTGTGACTCTGGACCTGCTTGGTGCGCTGACCAACAGCAATGGCAAAGTCGCCAGTGTTGGCCCATTGCGGGTCGAACGCGCCACGCAAATCAATAACCAGGGTGGCCAGATCGCCAGCCAGGGCTTGTTGACCTTGCTCACTGATGGCCTGGACAACAGCAATACCGGCACTGTCGCTGCGAAAAATGCCCTGACGATCACTGCCTCTGGAGCCGTGCAGAACCACACCAACGGCCTGATCTACAGCCAGACGGCCGACGTTGCACTCGATGCCGCGAGCCTTGCCAACGGCCAGGGCGAGATGCAAGGCCAGACCGGCCTTAAGCTTGAACTGGACGGTAATCTGGATAACCAGGGCGGCAAACTCATCGCCCAAACCGGCGATGTCAACCTGACCGCGGCCAACATCGACAACCGTGGCGGCACCCTCGCCAGCCTCAAGGGCGCCCTTGAGGCGCACACCGTGGGCGTGCTGCGCAACGGCTTCGATGTGAACAACAAGGGCGGTGTGATTCAAGGCC
Source organism: Pseudomonas sp. Lb2C2 (assembly GCF_052112205.1). Classification (NCBI taxonomy): domain Bacteria; kingdom Pseudomonadati; phylum Pseudomonadota; class Gammaproteobacteria; order Pseudomonadales; family Pseudomonadaceae; genus Pseudomonas; species Pseudomonas sp. Lb2C2. The sequence continues at coordinate 846,666 of NZ_JAUTYW010000002.1, forward strand.
AACGCCTGGACCTGCGTGCCTTGGCCGGGCTGAACAACAACGGCGGTCGAATCGCCGCGCAGGCCGGCGATGTCGTCATCGACACCGCCAGCCTGAACAACCGCAGTGGTGGTCTCTACGCCTCTGGCCTGATCAATGTCGCCGGCAACGGTGCCAGCCTGGACAACACCGCCGGCCAGATCGCCGGCAACGCCATCAGTTTGGATCTGGACGGCGCCCTGACCAACCGTGGCGGCATTCTGGAAAGCGACAGCACCTTGGTGGTCAGCGCTGCAAGCCTCGATAACCAGACCGGCCAACTGCGTGCCCTTGGGGTAGCGGGCAAAACCGATTTCCAGATCGGCAGCCTCTTCGACAACCGCAACGGCAAGCTGGAAAGCGTCAACACTCACCTCACCCTATCCGCCAACAGCTTCCTCAACAGCGGCGGCCAATTGCTGCATCTGGGCGACGGCGCGTTCGACATCTCCCTGGCCAACGTCACTGGTGCCGGCGGCGACATCGTCACCCGCGGCGGTCTGACACTCAAAGCCGACACCTGGACCAACACCAGCGCCATCCAGGCCGGACGGCTGACGGTCGACGTCAACAACTTCACCCAGACCGCGACCGGGCAACTGCTGGCTTCGACGCAACTGGAAGGTAAGGGCGGGAACTGGGTCAACAACGGGTTGATCGCCAGTGATGGTGGCCTGGGCTTGCAGTTGACCGGGCGGTACAGCGGCAATGGCCGGGTCACCAGCCTGGGCGACATGACGGTAGATGCCGCTGCGATCGACTTGAGTAGCGTGGCTAGTATCACTGGCGGCGGGACCACTACGATCGGTGGGCGCGGGGGCTTGAGCAGCCTGAACAACTACGGGCGGCTGACGTCGGCGGGTGCGCTGAATATCAATGCGGGTACCGTTAATAACTATGGGACGGTTGCCGGTGCGGATGGATTGAAGCTGACGGCTTCGACCTTGTTGAACGACCAGGGTGGGTTTTTGTTCAGCGGTGGGGATATGAAGTTGCGGGTGGGGAGTTTTACCAACCGTAAGTCGGATGTTTATGCATTAGGGAATATTGATGTAGCGCGCAATGACTTGGGGGGACGCGCGGCGTTGCTGGAGAATGATTCGGGCACCATGGAGAGTGGGCGGGATTTTTCCATTAATGCGGATTCGATTATTAATAAGCGGGGGGATTTTAAGACTGAGGTGGAGTTGTATTCTTCTGCTATAGGGGTCCGGTGCTATAGCTGCGTTACATTGCCGGCTTCCTGGGGTGATAGACCCGATTATCATTTTGTTTTTGAAGAGAAATATAAAGTCAAGGTCGTGGATGGCGAAAGCTCTAGTGCGGCTTCTATATCGTCAGGTATGAATTTAATTGTAAAAGGTGCTTCTTTTTTAAATTATAATTCGTCGGTCTCAGCCAAAAATAATATAACCATTGATGTCTCCGAATTTGAAAATTCCGGGACAGCATTAGGTGATTATGTTAGTCAAAGATATTACGCGGATCAAGGCAGTAGCTTCCGTGATAGAGCTGATCGTTGGTGGGATTTAGTTAATTATAATACTTATAATGATGCTGAATATAATAAAAATATTCATTTCTGGAACGTAGCGGGCGTTGAGTCGATGGTTCTGCCGAAGCTCACGGTAATCGGGAATGGAAGTGGTCAGGAACCTGATCGTTTTCAGATTTTTGGTCCGGCTGTTCTGGAACTTGGGACCTCCGGCGCACGAATTGATCCTGTTGTATTTGGTGCCTCTCAGTACGCAAGCGGAATCAGAACTGAAATTCCAGATTTTATTAAGAATGCTACGCCATTTAATCAAATAGTTATTTCATCTACCGCATCTGATAACTTTGCCCCCGCCATCATCCAAGCCGGCGGCAATGTCTCCATTACCGCAACAAACAAAATCACCAACGGCGTGGAACGCCCATTCTCCACCGGCATAACAACGTCATCCCGCAACACCACAACCGCCGCCTCAGGCTCAGGCAAAACCACGGTCGTGACCCTGAATAGCCAACTCCCGCCGGACCTGGCTCAACAACAAATAAACCCCCTGACACTCCCCGGCTTCAGCCTCCCGACCGGGCAAAACGGTCTGTTCCGGCTGAGCGGGCAGGGCGCCAGCGACGCGTTAGTCTCCCAGACACCCGCCGTGTCGCAGAACTGGACAATCGGCGGCGCCAGCGTGAGCGCATCGAGTCGATCCACCTCCGCCCCAACCGCTAATGTTCGCGACTTCCAGATCGCCGATGTCACCCCGATCTCCGCCGCCGAACGACAGGTGCAATTGTTGAATCGTGACAGCGGCGGCGTCACCGCCGGCGCGTCCGCCATTCAGGTCACCGCCCCAACGGACTCATCCACAGGCACGCCGCAACTGCCAGGGCATTCCCTTGACGGCACCATCACCCGTGGCGCCGACATTGCGCTGGACACTTCGGGCACTCCGCCGATCGACGTAGGTCGCCCCGCGCCAGTGTCTGTCACCGGTCAAACGGTGGCGCGGGTGACCGGGCTACCCAGCGCAACCGTGGCTTCCAAACCGCAAAAATACCTGATCGAGACCAATCCGGTTCTCACCGAACTCAAGCCATTCATGAGCTCGGATTATTTGCTGCGGAACCTCGGCTACGACCCCGACACCAGCGCCAAGCGCCTGGGCGACGGCCTATTCGAGCAAAGACTCATCCAGCAAGCCGTCGTCGCCCGCACCGGCCAACGTTTCATCGACGGCCAGACCTCCGACGAGGCGATGTTCAAGTACCTGATGAACAACGCCATCGCCAGCAAGGATGCCCTCAACCTGTCAGTAGGTGTCACCCTCACCGCCCAACAAGTCGCCGCCCTGACCCACGACATCGTCTGGCTCGAAGAGCACGAAGTGAACGGCGAAAAGGTGCTGGTGCCGGTGCTGTATATGGCCCAGGCCAATAACCGCCTAGCGCCTAATGGGGCGTTGATTGCCGGTCAGAACGTTACGTTGATTGCTGGCAAGGATCTGGAAAATGCCGGCACGCTTCGGGCTACGAAAAACCTCTCCGCATCTGCTGGCGAGAACCTGACCAACAGCGGATTGATTGAAGCCGGCAACCGTCTCGACCTGTTGGCCGGCAACACCATTGTCAATAAATCCGGCGGCATCATCGCCGGGCGTGACATCAGCATGAATGCGATCGTTGGCGACATAATCAACGAGCGCACGTTGACCACCGCAAGTATCAGCAACAAGGGCTACACGCAGCGGCAGGACTATGCGGATAACGCCTCGCGTATCGAGGCGGCCAACGACCTGACCATGGGCGTCGGTCGAGACGTCAACAGCGTTGGCAGCGTCATGGCCAGCGGGCGCGACACGCAAATCGATGCAGGGCGGGATGTGAATATCGTCTCTGCGCAGCAACAGACCTCCAATACCGGTGGTACCCGCAGAAGTTCGATCACCCAACTAGGCTCGGAGGTGGATGCGGGGCGCGACATCGTTGTGAATGCCGGTCGAGACTTCAACGCTATCGCGAGCCAGATCAGTGCCGATCGCAACGTAGCCTTGGCCGCCGACGAGAACATGACAATCTCTTCTGGCGCTAACGAAACACACTCTTACTACAAGTCGAAAAAGGTCACGGCCCAAGAGGATCACGTCAAACAGATTGGCAGCACTATTAGTGCTGGAGGCGACGTAAGGTTGGATGCCGGGAAAGACATGGCGCTCATCTCCAGCCGTATCAGCGCCGGTGATGAGGCTTATCTGGTGGCTGGAGAAAGCCTGGCGCTTCTGGCCGCGCAGGACAGCGATTATTCGCTGTATGAGAAAAAGAAGAAGGGCAGTTGGGGGAAGAAACAGAGTCGGCGTGATGAGTTGACCAAGGTGACCCATGTGGGGAGTGAGATTACCACTGGGGGCGATCTGACACTGGTTTCCGGTGAGGATCAGCGGTATCAGGTAGCGAGGCTGAACAGTGGCAATGACCTGACCTTGCAAAGCGGCGGCTCGATTGCCTTCGAGGGCGTCAAGGACCTGCATCAGGAGAGTCACGAGAAAAGCAAATCCAGCGCCGCCTGGTTCAGCATGAAGGGCAAGGGCCGTACCGATGAGACTCTACGCCAAAGCGAACTGACTGCTCAAGGCGACTTGGTCATCAGCGCGGTGGGCAAGATTCATGCGGACGTGCTGCAGGTGAACAAGCAGACGGTTAGCGAATCCATCGATGCGATGGCCAAGGCCGATCCAAAACTGGCGTGGCTCAAGGAGCTTGATGCGCAGGGTGGTGTTGACTGGCGGCAAGTACAGGAGATCCATACCAGCTTCAAATACGCGAACTCCGGTATGGGGCCTGCCGCGCAGATGATAGTCGCCATTTTGATGACGGTTCTGCTCGGCCCTGCTGGCGCCGGCCTGAGCGGTGCAACCCTGGCAGGCGCCGCCAGTCTGGCAACCACCGGCACGGTCGCGACCATCAACAACGAGGGCGACCTGGGGGCCGGGTTGAAAGCGGTGGTCAGCAAAGACGGCCTTACCGACGCGGCGATCGCGGCCGTCACAGCCCATGTTGCCAAGAATTATCTGGGCGATATGACCATGACCAAGGAGATCAATGGCAAGACGGTGATTGACTTAGGGTCGATCGAAGCCGTCAGCCACTTTGCGGGTCAGCAGTTGATCAACAATGCGTCTGCTGCTGCGATCGCTAAAGCTTTCGGTCGGGACGTTACGTTGGCGGGCATCCTGCAATCGACGGTCTACAACACCCTGGCGGCGTATTCCTTCGATCAGGTGGGTAACCTCGACCTGAAGACTGGCAGCCCAGAAAAGATCGCCCTGCACGCATTGGTCGGCGGCATGATCGCCGAAGCGTCGGGCAGCGACTTCGCCGTCGGTGCGATGGCGGCGGGTGTGAACGAGGCGTTCGCTAACCAGTTGCGACGGGTGTCGGCTCAGATGGATCCGGAGAACCGTGACCATCTGATGCTCATGTCTTCGCAACTGCTAGGCGTAGTGGCTGCTGCCGCCGTGGCTGGCGATGACGCGAACAGTCTGCAGACCGGCTCGTATGTGGCTGGCAACGCGACCCAGTACAACAACCTCAATCACCATGACATGAGCGACTTTGTTGGAGACATGGATGCCTGTGGTAACAACGAGATTTGTCAGAAAAAAACATGGGAAGGGGGGAAGTACGATCAGATCAGTAACGAAATCACCGATTGGTCGGAGAAGGCCGTCAGTGGTGCACTTGCGAAAACCTTGCTGACCTCGATCCAGGGCGGGCTGACCGCACTGAATGACCTCAATTGCACGACGGCGACTTGTACGCAATACCAAGACACTCTGACTGAGCGTGCGTTGAACGACCTGACGAACTTGGCGAAGGTTACTGACACGTGGGAAAACGCAACAAGCGTGGCTACGCTGGTTATACCGACCTCAGGCGGCGCGCGTGGTGCTGGCGTTGGCGAAGGAGGGATTTCGCCTAGGGTTCAGGCGGCTTTGGATAAGTTTACGGAGGCCAAGGCCATACGTACGGGCGCGACCCTAACGGCGGAAAAAACCGCTTTGCCGGCAGGTTATCGCGAAGGTAATTCAGTGGGTGCGGCTTTCAACGAGAGGGGTGGGTTACCGGAGGGCTACCGTCGGGTCATCAACACTAAAACTGGTAACACGGAGGTGTTGGCAGCGGACGGAAAGCTCTACCTTGAGACTAGTAATGGACTGACACCGAAGGCTGGGGGTAACCTTGCGGGGCTGGTTGATGCAGAGAAGAATATTGCCGGCGCAAAAGGAATTTCAATTACGATTGAGCCAAAGATTGCCGACCAAATGGGTAAGCGGGGTTGGACGGAAAGCTCCATACAGTCTGTAATCGATAAACCAATCAAAACGGTTGTGACGAAAGATACTCGTTTTGATACTGTGTCAGGGAGCCGCCTTAATGATCCCGCTACTGGGTATATCGCTAAGGACGGTTCTTATGTGGTGAGGAATGATCGCACGGGAGCGATTGTCCAAGTCTCCAATAAAAATGACCCTGGGTGGGTTGCACCATGGGACTGATTGCAGTTGAAGTATCCGTAGAGGATTTACCTATCACTCCTACATTGATGTGGAGTGGCACTCCTTTGTTTGATGTTGGTGATGGAATTAGACTGATCAACTACTGCAAAAATAACGATATTGCAGTTCTTGGTATTGAAGGTTTTAAAATCAAGGGAAGCAAGAGAATTCCAGACATGGATTGTATCGTTGACTTTTCCTCGTCATTAAATGAAATAAATTTCGCTGTGAAGTCGATAGAGGCGAGTCGGATAATTATTGAAAGTATGATTGGTGGTGGCATTTTGATGGAGTTTGTGCTCGTTAGAGTTTAGATAGTGAAAAAGTGAAAAAGTGAAAAAGTGAAAAAGGGGACAGATTTATTTTTTAATTCTTTGCTACGCTGAAAGCTTCCACGGAGGAGGAATCAAATATGCCCAGGATGGGACGTGAGGAAAAAGGGGACAGATTTATTTTTTGATTCTTTGCTACGCTGAAAGCTTCCACGGAGGAGGAATCAAATATGCCCAGGGTGGGACGTATTGTTTTACCGAATTACCCACACCATATCGTACAACGCGGTCATAACCGTCAGGTGGTGTTTGCTATCGCTGAGGATTATCAACGCTACCTCACGGACCTGCGTGAACTTAAGGATGCATTTGGCGTAAAGGTCTACGCCTATTGCCTGATGACCAATCATGTTCATCTGTTGCTGGCTCCGGGGGAGTCGGTCGCTGGGTTGGGGCAGTTGATGAAGGCTCTGGCGGCACGTGCGACGCGCTACCGCAATCGGTTGGAGGGGCGTTCAGGTACTTTATGGGAAAGCCGTTACAAATCCAGTGTGGTGCAGTCGGATTCTTACTTGCTTGCCTGTTGCCGTTACATCGAACTGAATCCTGTACGGGCTCGTATGGTGGCTGATGCTGCGGATTACCCATGGTCGAGCTATCGAGCCCGGGTAGGTAATGTGCCAGACGGCCATTGGCTGGATGCTGATCCATGCTTTGTTGCTCTGGGTAATACAACTGCGGAGCGTTGTTGTCGGTATGAGACGTTCGTACGCCAAGCCGTTCCAACGGATGAGATCAGATTGATTCGCGATGCTCTGCAACGAGGTCAGTTGACGGGGACGAGCCGTTTTGTGGACGAGGTGGAGCGGATTGTTGGTGTACGAATAGAGCAACGAGGGCAGGGTAGGCCAAGGATTGATTTGGAAAAATAAATCTGTCCCCTTTTTTGCTTCTTTTTTGCTATCGACCGCCTCAAGCAGGGCGGCGTGAAGATCCTCGTCGCCACCGACGTCGCCGCTCGCGGCCTGGACGTGGAAGGCCTGGACATGGTCATCAACTTCGACATGCCCCGCAGCGGTGATGAGTACGTGCACCGCATCGGTCGTACCGGCCGTGCCGGCAACGACGGCCTGGCGATCTCGTTGATCTGCCACGGCGACTGGAACCTGATGTCGAGCGTCGAGCGCTACCTCAAGCAGAGCTTCGAGCGCCGCACCATCAAGGAAGTCAAAGGCACCTACGGCGGGCCGAAGAAGGTCAAGGCTTCGGGCAAGGCCGTTGGTGTGAAGAAGAAAAAGGTCGACGCCAAGGGCGACAAGAAGAAAACCGGCGCCAAGGCCCCGACCAAGCGCAAGACCGCCAACCGCCCGAAGAGCGACGCTCCGTCGCTGGTCAGCAAGGACGGCATGGCGCCCCTCAAGCGCCGCAAGCCAGAGGCGCCGGCGGCTGAGTGAAACCGCGTTAGCGCTTGATAAAAAGAACCGGACCTTGGGTCCGGTTTTTTTATGGGGGAGTACTCAAACTCAAGTCCAGGGCCCCTGTGGCGAGGGGGATTTGTGGGAGCAAAGCTTGCTCGCGACACAGACGCCTCGATTTCTGAAAGACCGCATCGCCTTCATCGCGGGCAAGCCTTGCTCCCACAAATCCCCTCGCCACAAAAGCAGGTTGGGCTCGGCTGTGGCTAATCACCCAGCTTTCTTTTCTGCGTTCTTCAATTCTTCCAGGCGCTTATCAATCAGCTGGCACTTATCCGGCACATCCTTGCTGGCCGTCTCCATGTCCATTTTCTGCAACTCATCGTTGATTTCCTTGGCCTTGGCCGGGTTCTGTTCGGTGAGCTTGGTCACTTCCTGGGCCAATTGTTCACGCTTGGCGGTCGCTTCCTCTGGCGTGCAAGTGGCCCAGACGGGCAGGGCGCAGGTGAGGGTGGCGGCAAGGGTGAGTTTCAAGAGGGTTTTCATGGCAGGGCCTCATATTCCTTGTTGGGCAGGTAATGGGTTGAGGCCGGTGTTGTGGGGAAAGTTCATTAGCCGGCGATTTGTCTGCTGCTTGGCAGATGTTCCATCACCCGTCCGTTTTGTAGGAAGTTGGCGCGTGCGACTACTTCCATCGCTTTGTCGATATAGCTTGTATCGCCGGTTTCCCGGGCATCTCTCATGAACTCCGCAATGGCCTCTGGAGTACTGAGATATTCTGCGGGGTCAAATTCTGTAAAGGTCTCGATCATTTTGCTCTCCGCGCATGTAAAAAACGGGTGACCCAAAGGTTGCCCGTTTTCGTTACCCAGCAGCTTGCGCTCGCAACCGTCTCCCAATCACATCCAGCACATCACACCCGGCGCGCAACGCTATGGTCAGCATCTTGCAAAAGTCTGAAAGCACCACCGTATCGGAGCTGATATCCGAACGGAACGCGATATTTTCCAGTAACTGGGTCACCGTGCGGATGCGGTAGTCGGCGGTTTCGAAAAGGACGTCCAGCGGGGCTTCGGTGTCGATGAGCAGGGTGGCCGGGGTGCAGTCGATTCCGGTGATGGGCATGTATCTAGTCATAAGCAGAGCCTCGAAAGTTGATGAGTCTCTCTGTAGATCGGGTCGCCAAACCCGGTCGCCTTTTTGGGGCGACGAGGGACTATAGGCTGGCCCCCTCCAGTGCCACAAGACACCGCTTTCCGAGCTTCATGTAGGACGTTTGGCCTGGTATTTGTCGGCTTAAAGCAAGCGACCGCTACGCAGTCGAGCGGGAGCAAGCTCCCTCGCCACGGGGATCACGCTCGACTTGGGCGGGTTGGCGCGTCAGCTGTGGCAGCAGCCGTGGGGCTTGGCCTCTTCGTATTTATCGTGATGCCGCACCCAGTCCATGATTTCGTCTTCGTTGCGGCCCTTGGGCGTCAGGTCGAGGTAGTTGTAGGTGCCGACCAGGATGTCGAGGCCACGGGCGTAGGTGGAGTAGGTGTGGAAGATGTCGCCGGCTTCGTTGCGATAGAAGACGCTCAGGCCGGGGAGTTCGCCTTCGGTGGTGTCGGTTTTTTCGTAGTTGTAGGTGGCTTTTCCGGTGGCGGTGTCTTCGGTTTTGAAGCTGACGCCGAAGTCGTAGTTGAAGTCGCAGCCTTCGGATGAGACCCAATCGAAGGCCCAGCCCATGCGGCGTTTGAAGGGTTGGAATTCGGCGAAGGGCGCGTGGGAGACGGCCACGATGGCGACGTCGTGGTGGGCCAGGTGTTGGTTGGCGCCGTCGATGTGGTCGGACAGGAAGGAGCAGCCCTGGCAGCCTTCTGTCCAGCCGGGGCCGAACATGAAGTGGTAGATGATCAGTTGGCTGCGGCCACCGAACAGGTCGGCCAGGCTCAGTTCGCCGTGGGGGCCTTGGAAGCGGTAGGGTTTTTCGATTTTTACCCAGGGCAGGGCGCGGCGTTCGGCGCTGAGTTTGTCCCGTTCGCGGGTGAAGGCTTTTTCGTGGGCCAGGTGTTGGCGGCGGGCGGCGAGCCATTCTTCCCGCGAGACGACTGGATGATTCTCTACGTTCATGGTGATTTCTCCTGTGGTCAGAGCCGCGAAATCGGCCTTCAACAGTTGGTCGTTTGGCCTCGGAGCAATTCGACAGGCCGTTGGTCGGCTCAAGGTTGAGACCGCCCGGAAACCCGGCTGAACGGCGGCGCGGCGCCTCGGTCACAACCTAAGTAGGCATCTCACTCTTTGGAGGATGGACCAGGATGACGACTTATAACTGGGACTTGATCGAACGGTTGTTGCACGAAGTGCAGAACGGCGCCGGCCACAGCTTTGCTCCTCGGGCTTACGCGGAGGAGTACGCGGCGGCGAAAGGGGCTGAAGGCGAGGCGATCGAGAACCTCGATCATCTGAAAACGGTTGCCGGGGAGTACGAGAAGTTGCTGCTCATGCGCGGCTATATTGAGCCGCGGCCGGAGGAAGAGGGCGGCAATGGCGAGAATTTTGTGCTGACGCCGCGTGGTTCGCGGCTGTTGAGCCTGATTGATAGCAGCATTCCGGGTAACGATCATCCGCGCCAAGTGCTGGATGAGCAGGTGGATGCGCTGGATGAGTTTACGTTTGATGAGTTGGCTTCTAAGGCGCAGATTGCCTGACAGGCCTGCACGGAACCCTGTGGGAGCTGGGCTTGTGTGGGAGCAAGGCTTGCCCGCGATGCAGGCAACACGGTCTATCAGATGGACCGCAAGCCTTGCTCCCACACAAGCTCGCTCTCACATGGGATCTCAGTGGTTTTAGGAGCGTGTTGCTTTCAGGCACTTCAAGTCAGTGAAATCCTTCTTCACCCCGTCGATTTTCTTCAGCAGCCGTTCGCGCTGGGGCGGGGTGCTTTCGGCCATCAGGTCCACCAGCAGGCTGCGGGCCTGGGCTTCGGTTTTGCTGAAGGCTTCGCGGTAGGCGGGGGTCCAGAGGCTTTCGCGGTTGACCAGCAATTGCTCGATGCGTTTGGGAAAGTCGGGGCTGTGGCGTTGGGCTACGGCTTCGCTGAACTGGTTTTGCCAGTGGGCGCGGTTGGCGATCCATTGCTGGTTCTGGTCACCCAGGGCGGTGGACCAGGCCATCACCCGTTGGCGCTGGGCGTCGTTGAGCGGGCCGAGCCAGTCGTTCAGGCGTTTGACCATGCGTTCGCTGCGTTGCTGGATCTGCTCCTGCAACGTCGGCTTGAGGTATTGCTGCTGGCGTTTGCGCTGGTCCTTGACGAAGGCGGCGTCCATGTCATCGACTTGGTCGTCGTTCAGGCCTTGCAGCAGTTCGATGGCCGAAGGGGTGATTGCCCGGGCGGTTTCGGCGATGGCGGCCTTGGCTTCCCGGGTACGCTGCTGCAGGGCTTCGTCGGTTACCTGCTCGGTTTGCACCATGGTCTTGAGGCGATCCAGCCAGTCGAGGTAGCCGGGCAACTGGGTGGTGCAATGCCAGCTCAGGTGCTCCTCGAGGCGTTCGTTGAACCAGTCCTTTTTCTCGCCGTTGATTTCCAGGTAATCGTTGAGGGTCCAGGGGATGATCAGGTCGAGGTTGCGGTAGGCCAGGCCTATACGGCTGCAGGCGGTGAGCGTCAGCAGCAGGGCGATGAACATGGCGGTGCGGGTCAACCAGCGCGGCATGAGCGAGTCCTTGCAAAGGCGTAGGTGCTTTGTTTGAGCATGGCAGGCGCGCGGCAGTTCAGCCGATCGAATAAGTAACGCTTAGTAAAAAGGATGGGCCATCTTGAGGGTCAGCAGGCTGTCGCATTCGCTGTTGTGGCCGGAGTAGGCCGAGCAACTGCTGCCGCTGAGGCTTGAGTCGCTGTAGATCAGGTCCAGGTCGATGCCCATCCAGGGGCGGGAAATTTTCAATGACCAGTCGCTGAAACTGCCGACATAACCGTTCTCGACCGAGACCGGTGTGTTGAGCTGGTGGGTGGTGTATTTGGCGCTGATGCCAATGCCGAACGGCACATTGCCACCCAGGTCGGCAAACAGCGTGCTGTTCTGTTTGTCCGGGTCGTTGCTCAGGGCGGCGCCAAAACGGCTGCCGAGTACGGTCAGGCCGCCGTAGAACGCCTGGCGGTCGAGGGTATCTACGGTGGGGTAGCTGTAGTGGATCAGGCCTACTTCGTAGCCCAGGGTCTGGTCGAAGGGTTGTTTAAAGCCTATGTAGGAATCGACCTCAAGGTTGGTGGACGATGTCAGGCCGGCGCTGGGGGACCACTGGCCGACGTACCAGCCGCTGTCGTGGCTCAGGTCCAGGCCACCATGGAACGAACCGGTGCTCGATGGCGTGACCAGGCCCTGGGCCATGCTGCGGCTAGGGGTGGTGCCGAGTTTGAGGTCGAAGTCGCCGAGTTCGCGCTGGAATACCTGCCCCTGAGCGAGGGAACATGGCAATAGGCTGATCATCAGCAGAGCGATAGGGGCGCGCATGCTTCACTCCATGAAAAGCGAGAAGCAGGATCGGTAATTAAGCTGAAACGCTTGAGCTAGAGAGGTGCAAGCATACCGGCGAATGCTCGGCAGCGAGGGCCGTTCGTCGATTCATGGGAAATGGGTGAGACGGGGAGGGTTCCAGTCCAAGCGCTTCGAAGCTCAAAGCGCTTTGGGACCAGGTGATGCGCAGCTTACTTCTTGCCCAGGCTGATCTGCTTGGACGGGCCGAATGTCTGGCCGCTGACGCCTTTGGCAATTTGCTGGATCTCGCCGCCGGACTTGAGGAACGCAGCGATCTGGTCGTTGATCGACTCGCTGGTTTCAACGGCTGGAGCTGGCTTTGATTTGCTGTTGGATGCTTTTACGCGCATGACGACCATTAACCTGTAGATAATTAATTGGGCCAGGCATCGTACAGGAAATACTTGACAATTGCTTGGTAAATATCCTTCTGAATTATCGCTGTCGTGACGGGAATAATAGACGACTCTCCTGCAATTATTGCCCTAAGCCTCTGTTTTAAATAACAACCGGGGGAGAAATAGGGCGCCGATGGCGAGCGATACGCAGCGCCGCCCGCCTGACGAATGGCCGTGGCTGGGGCGAAAGCCCATGAAAATCAACGGTTGTGCAGGGCCTTGCTGGCAAACCTTGCCTGCGGCCACGAATCGCGCTGCAAAACCGGGTAGAATGCCGCCCACGCAATGAGGGTATTGGAAATGGCTTTAGTCGGGCGTTACAACAGTTTGCAAGTGGTTAAACACACTAACTTCGGTTTATATCTGGACGGCGGTGCGGACGGCGAAATCCTGCTGCCCAATCGATATATTCCCAAGGATATTCCCAGTGAAGATGAAGACTGGCTCAATGTTTTCATTTATCTGGACAGCGACGACAAACTGATCGCCACCACGGAAAAACCCAAAGTTCAGGTGGGTGAATTCGCCAGCCTGAAAGTGGTTGAGGTCAATAGCATCGGCGTGTTCCTGGACTGGGGCCTGCCCAAGGACCTGTTGCTGCCGTATTCCGAAGAAAAGCGCCAGATGACCGCTGGCGAGTACTGCGTGGTGCATGTCTACCTCGACAAGCACACCCGCCGCATCACCGCCACAGCGCGCCTGGACCGTTATCTGGACAAGACCCCGGCCAACTATACGCCGGGCCAGGAAGTGGATTTGCTGGTCGCCGAAGCCACCGACATGGGGTTCAAGGCGATCATCAATAACAAGCACTGGGGCCTGATCCACAAGAACGAAATCTTCAAGTTCATGCGCGCCGGCAAACAGGAAAAAGGCTTCATCAAGGAAATCCGCCCGGACGGCAAGATCAGCCTGAGCCTGCAGCCGGTGGGCCAGGAAGCCGCCACCAGCCTTAACGCGAAGATCCTCGCCAAGTTGCGTGAGAACAACGGCACCTTGCCGGTCAGCGACAAGAGCGACCCGGCGCTGATCAGCAGCCTGTTTGGCGTGAGCAAGGGCAACTTCAAGAAAGCCATTGGTGCGCTGTACAAGAATGGGCAGATTGTCATTCATGCCGATCGCATCGAATTGAGCTGATCTTCAGTCGAGCCACAGCATCTGTGGCAAGTAAGGGTTTTATGTGGCCAGGGAGGCCAGCTGTGGGAGCAAGGCTTGCCCGCGATGAAGGCGATGCGGTCTTTCTGAAACCGAGGCGCCTGTTTCGCGAGCAAGCTTTGCTCCCACATAGCGGCGCGCTGCGACTTTCCTCTGTATACAAAACCCTGCACCTTTAGCATGCACTCGCGCCCTGTTCGTGGGCGCATGCCTGCTCCTGCTCGACTTTAACCCCCGCTCCACACCCCGGTTTGTCTCATATTTCGCGCCTATGGCACGCATTCTGCGTAGCAACGCGTATACAAACCATGCCGGCTCCCGTGCGCAGTATGGTGAGCAGGTCGATACGGGGGCACGGCGGTACTCAAAGGAGCCCCGCAATGTCCGAGCAATTGCCCAACGGCTACAGCCCCCGCCTCTATAACGAGGACTTGGGCCCGCTGCCGCAGAAATGGAATTGGTACAACATCTTCGCGTTCTGGATGAGCGATGTGCACAGTGTGGGCGGTTATGTGTTTGCCGCCAGCCTGTTCGCACTGGGGTTGGCGAGTTGGCAGGTGTTGATTGCCTTGCTCGGCGGTATCTGCATTGTGCAGTTGATCGCCAACCTGGTCGCCAAGCCGAGCCAGCAGGCGGCGGTGCCGTATCCGGTGATCTGCCGGTTGGCGTTCGGCGTGTTCGGGGCAAATATTCCCGCAGTCATTCGTGGCTTGATCGCCGTGGCCTGGTACGGGATTCAGACGTACCTGGCCTCCAGTGCGCTGATCATCGTGGTGTTGCGGTTTTTTCCTTCGATGGAAGTCTATGCGACGCCGCATTTTGCCGGTTTGTCCTACCTGGGCTGGTTCGGTTTCCTCAGCTTGTGGTTCGTCCAGGCGCTGGTGTTCTGGACCGGTATGGAATCGATCCGTCGTTTCATCGACTGGGCCGGACCAGTGGTGTATGCGGTGATGTTCCTGTTGGCCGGTTGGATCGTGTGGAAGGCCGGTTGGAGCAACATCAGCTTCACCCTGGCGGAAAAATCCTTGTCCGGCTGGCAGGCGTTCGGTCAGGTGATCGTGGCGACGGCGCTGGTGGTGTCGTACTTTTCCGGTCCGACCCTGAACTTCGGCGATTTCAGCCGTTACTGCCGGAGCATGTCTGACGTACGCCGGGGCAATTTCTGGGGGCTGCCGGTGAATTTCCTGGCGTTCTCCCTGGTCACCGTGGTGATTGTTTCCGGGACCTTGCCGGTGTTCGGCGAAATGCTCCATGACCCGATCGCCACTGTGGCGCGCATCGACAACGATGTGGCCGTCTTGCTGGGCGCCTTTGCCTTCGTGACCGCCACCATCGGCATCAACATTGTCGCCAACTTCGTTTCCCCAGCCTTCGACTTCGCCAACGTCGCCCCCAGCAAGATCAGCTGGCGCGCCGGCGGCATGATCGCGGCGGTGGCGTCGATTTTCATCACGCCGTGGAACCTGTTCAACAACCCCGAAGTGATCCACTACACCCTGGATGTGCTGGCGGCATTCATCGGCCCGCTGTTCGGGATCCTGCTGGTGGATTACTACCTGATCAAAAAACAGCAGATCGACGTCGATGCGCTGTTCAATGACGGGCCGAGCGGGCGCTATTACTACAGCGGCGGCATCAACTGGACTGCAGTCAAGGCGTTGGTCCCGGCAACGTTGATGGGCGTGGCGATCACCTTCACGCCGCTGCTGCAACCGATGGCCAACTTTGCCTGGTTCACCGGTTGCTTCCTCGGTGGGGTGTTGTATTTCGCCTTGGCGCGGCGCGAGTCGGCCGCGCAGTCGAACAAAGCGTTCAGCCCGGCCGGCCAGGCCTGATCAACGCAGGGCGGTCTGAGCGCAAGGCCTTGCCGCGCCCTGGCTGGCGGGCCGCAGCAGCAGGCCACCGGCCAGCAGTAGACCGCTGCCGGCGATGATCAGGGCCGGTTGCAGGCCGCCGCTGAAATGGCTGCTCAGCGCCGCCAGCAGTGGCCCGCTGAGCTGACCCACGGCAAAGCAGGCGGTCAACAGGCCCGCGTTGCGCTGGGTGGCGTGGGGCGCCAGCTCCCGGGAGCGCAGCATCACCAGCTGCATGCAGGCCAGGAACGGCGCGCCACACAGGAGCACCCCCAACGCCAGCCCCGGCCCGCTGCCCAGCAGGCAGGCAAATACGCCGACGGCTTGCAGCCAGAGCGTACCGATCAGCCAGCGACCGGTGGTGTTCGGGTTGGGGCGACGCAGGCTGACCAACAACACGCCGCTGGCGGCAGCCAGGCCGAAGCAGGGCCAGAACAGGTCGGCCAGCCATTGCCCATGGAACTGCGCCGAGGCCATTTGCGACAGGAACGTGGCCGGAATGATATAGCCCAGGCCGTACAGGGCGTACACCACACCGAGTCGAGCGATGCCACCGTTCGGTGAGGGAGTGACCGGCGCGGCAACGGTCGCGGTTGCGGCGGGTTGCGGCAGGATCGGCAGGATCACCAGCAACATCGCCAACCCCACGCCGGCATACACCAGCCACAGGGTCGCAGAGGTCTGGCCCAGCAGGTTCGAGCCCAGGGCGAGCAAGCCGGTCAGGAAAATCCCCAATCCAGGTCCGGCAAATACCAGGGCGCCGAGCCGTGGCCGTCCCGCCGCCGCTGCCAAGGGTTGGCTCAGGGCGGTGATCATCACCATCACCCAGGCGCTCGCCACACCGGTGCCAAAACGCAATGCCAGGTGTGGCCAGAAACCCCAGGCCCAGAACGACGCCAGGGTCAGCAGCACGCACAGCCAAAGGCCGCCGAGCAACCGTCGCCGCACCTGTTCCGGACGGCGGGCGAACATGGCGTCCAGCGCGCCGAGGAAATAGCCCAGGTAGTTGGCCGCGGCAATCAGACCGGCGGCGGTCAAGTCGACCTGACCTTCGCCGATCAAATGAGGTAACTGCGGTGTAAGGGCGAAGCGGCCAATGCCCATGGCCATCATCAGCGCGATGAAACTGCCGAGCAGGCGAATTAGAGGTGACATGGTCGTTCTCCGGGTGTCGGGGCGAATGACCGTCAGGCTAGGACTGATTGACTTTCATTAAAAATGAATAATAGTGAGTAACTTGTTCTTTTTTGGAGAATGTCATGGAGTTCAGCCAATTGCGGATTTTCCAGGCCGTGGCCGAGGAAGGTTCCATCACCCGGGCCGCCGAGCGCCTGCACCGGGTGCCATCGAACCTGTCGACCCGGCTCAAGCAGCTGGAAGAGCAATTGGGCGTGGACCTTTTCCTGCGTGAGCGTCAGCGTTTGCAGTTATCACCGGCAGGAAAAGTCCTGTTGGACTACGCGGCCAAGCTGTTCGCCTTGCACGACGAAGCCCATGCCGCCGTGCAGGGCGGGCAGCCGGCTGGGGATTTCCTGCTGGGCACGATGTACAGCACGGCAGCGACGCATCTGCCGGACCTGCTGGCGGCTTATCACCGAGCGTATCCGGCGGTGAACCTGCAAGTGCAGTCCGGGCCGAGCGGCGAATTGTTTGAGGGCCTGCTCACCAATCGGCTCGACGCGGCGTTGGTGGACGGCCCGCTGGAGCTGGCGGGGCTCGATGGCGTGCCGTTGTGCGACGAGCGGTTGGTGCTGATTACCGAGGCCGATCATGCGCCGGTAAGCAGCGCGCTGGATGTGCAGGGCCGCGCCGTGTTCACGTTCCGGCGTGGTTGCTCCTACCGGATGCGCTTGGAGGCCTGGTTTGCCCATGACCACGCGACCATGGGCCGGGCGATGGAAATCGAGTCTTACCAAGGGATGCTGGCGTGTGTGATCGCCGGGTCCGGGGTGGCGTTGATGTCAGAGTCGATGCTGGCCAGCCTGCCGGGCCGCGAGCGGGTGACGGTGCATCCGCTGGCCGAGCCGTTTGCCAGCGCCACGACCTGGCTGATGTGGCGCAAAGGCATGGTTGGGGCCAACCTCAACGCTTGGATTGAATTGCAACAACAGGCCTGGCCGCGAGCGCCCATGACGACGGCGCAATCGGCTTGAACTCCGGGAGGTGGATTTGGATCAATTCAGTAACAGATCATTGCAAACTGAGACGAGCATTGCGTAGAACATCGGACTATTATCAGTGCGAAGGGGCCACAGTAATTTGCCGCTCGTACCACCCTGAGGGGGCACCACGATGAAAGAGAAAATCCAGAATTGGCTTCACGACCTGGGTGTCGCGCTTGGCCTGATCGAGCCACCGATGCAACCGGTACCGATCCGCACCGATGACGAGCAACGCCGCCGCCAACCGCGCCGCCGGTAAACCCACCAGGAATTTGGAGAGATCGCAGTTCCGGACCATTTCAATTGAGATGGCCCGGAACTGCGATCTTTTTTATGCCTGAAGACAACCAATGTGGGAGCGAGCTTGCTCGCGATAGCGGTGGACCGGCATGCATCCATGTTGAATGTACCGCCGTCATCGCGAGCAAGCTCGCTCCCACAGGGATCTCATTGCCCAGGGTTGTCGGTCAGACTACCTTGGCCACCGCACTTGGACGTGGCGACAACAAGCTCACCAGCACAAAACTCACCAGCGCCACGCTCAGGCTGTAGTAGATCGGCGTGTTGGCGTCCAGGCCGTCCTTGAGCATGAAGAGCAGCGCGGTCAGGAAGCCCAGCGACATGCTGGTGATTGCGCCAGCGGTGGTGGCGCGTTTCCAGTAGATGGCGCCGATCAGAGGGATCAGCATGCCGCCCACCAACAGGTTGTAGGCCAGGGTCAGGGCACTGATGACGTCGCTGACCACCAGGGCGATCACCAATACCACCGCCCCCATCAGCAGGGTCGCGATGCGGTTCTCGTGGACGTCGCCATTGCCACTCTCACGGCCCTGGCGCAGACGGGGCAGCAAGTCCTGGACGACCGTGGTGGACGCCGCGAGCAGGCCCGCTGCGGCAGTGGACATCAAGGCTGCCAGGGCGGCGGCGATCACCAATCCACGAATGCCGTTGGGCAGGCTGGTCTGGACGATGCTGGCGAAGGCGTTGTTGACGTTCGCAAGGTCCGGCAGCAATACCTTGGCCGCCATGCCGATCAACGCACCGGCCAGGCCGTACAGCACGCAGTACAGGCCGGCGGCGGTGCCAGCCACTTTGGCCACGCCTTCGCTGCGAGCGGTGAACACCCGCTGCCAGATGTCCTGGCCGATGAAAATGCCGAAGAAGTAGATCAGGAAATAGGTGAGGATGGTGTCCCAGCCAATCGCGGTGAAATCGAAGTAGCTGGCCGGCAAGGCCGCCACCATCGCATCCCAGCCGCCGGCATCGACGATGGACATTGGCATCAGCAGGAACACCAGGCCAACGGTCATGATCAGAAATTGCACGATGTCGGTGAGGGTCAGCGACCACATGCCGCCGATGGTGGAATACAGCACCACCACGCCGCCGCCCACCAGGATCGACACCCAGAACGGCAAGCCGAACAGCACCTGCATCACGGTGCCGATGGCGATGGTCGAAGTGGCGCCGATCATCAGTGCATAAACCAGCATGATCAGCGCACTGGCCTGGCGCGCGGCCGGGTTGTAGCGGCGTTCCAGCACTTGGGTCACGGTGTAGATCTTCAGCTTGAGCAAGGGCTTGGCGAGGAACAGGCTCAAGCCGACGATGCCCAGGCCAATGGCGCCGCACAACCAGAATCCGGAAATGCCGTAGACGTAGCCCAGGCGCACGGTGCCAATGGTGGACGCACCGCCCAGTACGGTGGCGGCCATGGTGCCCAGGTAAAAGCCCGGGCCGAGGTTGCGCCCGGCGACCAGGTAGTCGTCACGGGTCTTGGCGCGGCGCATGCCGTACCAGCCGAGGGCGATCATGCCGGCGGCGTAGATGAGAACGACGATTAAGTCCAAAGCCATGGTGGCGTGTCTCCGATTGTCTTTTTTGTATGGGACGAGGCGGTGCTGTCCCTGGCACTGCAGCCTCAGTGCGAACGCGCTTTATGTGGCCAGAGATTGCTCCCGCTCGGTTGCGCAGCAACCTCTAAAAGCTTGGGGCCGCTGCGCAGCCCAGCGGGAGCAAGCTCCCTCGCCACAGGTATTTTGTTGTCTCGGATCAGGCGGTTTGCCTGAGGGCTGGTTTATCGATGGGCACCGAAGCGTCCTTGCTACGCGGATCTTGCGGCCCATACACCGCCGCCGGCTCTGGAAACAGCCCCAGCAACGCCAGGTACACCACCGAGGCCAGGCCCAGGGTCACGGGCAGGCTGATATCGATCCCGCCGGCCAGTTCCCCCAGCGGCCCGACGAACTGCCCCGGCAGGTTGACGAAGCACAACCCCACCAGCGCGCTGGGGATCCATGCCCCCAGGCCGCGCCAGTTCCAGCCGTGGCTGAACCAGTAGCGCCCGCCGGTTTCGCCACGGGTGAACACTTGCAGGTCATCCGGGCAGTAGAAGCCACGGCGCACCAGCAGGCCGATGATCATGATCACCATCCACGGCGTGGTGCAGGTGATGATCAGCACGGCGAAAGTCGAGACGCTCTGCACCAGGTTCGCCGCAAAGCGCCCGATGAAGATGAAGGCAATCGACAGCACGCCGATCAGCAGCGTCGCCTTGACCCGCGACAGCACCCGTGGAAACACGCTGGACATGTCCAGGCCGGTGCCATACAGCGAGGTGGTGCCGGTGGACATGCCGCCGATCACCGCGATCAGGCACACCGGCAGGAAGAACCAGCTCGGCGAAACCGCCAGCAGCCCGCCCACGTAGTTGTTGGCCGCGATGTAGTCCGGCGCCTTGATCGCCACGATGGTGGCGGTGGCGAGGCCGAACAGAAACGGGATCAACGTCGCCAGTTGCGCAGCGATCACGGCCAGCATGATGCGGCGCTTGGGCGTATTGCGGGGGATGTAGCGCGACCAGTCACCGAGGAACGCACCGAAGGAAATCGGGTTACTCATAGCCACCAGCGCCGCGCCGATAAACGCCGCCCAGAAGCCCGGCTGGCCGAGGCTGACCGTGCCGGCGAACTGGCTGTCGAAAGTCGGTGCGAAGGCCAGGATGCCCAGCAAAAACAGCAGGCTGGCCGCCCATACGGCGATGCGGTTGACCCACAGCATGAAGCGAAAGCCATAGATGCACACCGTCAACACCAGCAGGGCGAACAGGCCGTAGGCCAGGCCCAGGCTCAGGTCGGTCTCTGGCATGCCGATCAACCGTTTGGCGCCGCCGATCAACGCATCCCCGGAGCTCCAGACCGACAGCGAGAAGAACGCGATGGCGGTCAGCAACGAGAGGAACGAGCCGACGATCCGTCCGTGCACGCCGAAGTGTGCCCCGGAAGAAACGGCGTTGTTGGTGCCGTTGAGCGGGCCGAACAGGCCCATCGGCGCGAGAATGATCGAACCCACCAGGACGCCCAGCACAATGGCCCAGACCCCGGCCTGGAATGACAGGCCGAACAGTACTGGGAAACTGCCGAGCACGGCGGTGGCGAAGGTGTTGGCACCGCCGAAAATCAGGCGAAACAGGTCGCCCGGACCGGCGCTGCGTTCGTGGTCGGGGATCTGTTCGACCCCGTTGGTTTCAATGTGCGTAAGGCTTTTATCGTTATTGTTATTCATGATCTGCTCCGATCATCGAGGCGCATTCATCGTGTGTGAATGTCGCCTGTTGCTAAGGGGATGGCAGCCCTTCCGGCATTGCGGACAAATGTTCGTGACAGGCCAGCCATAGGCCTTGTTGTTCTTGGCGAAACACAATGGTTTCGCGCTCCTGGCTAAAGTGCAGCTCCCCTTGCATGCGCAGCTCGGTGGCCACGTCATGGATGAAAATCGCGACGTCCCCTTGCAGGCTGACGAAGGCGTTGCTCGAAGTGCAATTGAGCACCTCAAAGCCATCCTCGGACCGCCAGCGATCCCACAACGCCAGGTAGGCATCGCGTGACAGCAGGGGCTGTTCGAGGGTGTAGAACACGAAACTCGCATCGGCCGTGAACGCGCCGAAGTAGGCGTCACGGTCATTGCGGGCGAAGGCCGACACCAATTCGGCGGCGGCCTTGAGAACCTGATCTCGATCGTTCATGACCGCACCTCAGCGATGAACCACGCCAGGCAGTACGCA
Source organism: Pseudomonas sp. Lb2C2 (assembly GCF_052112205.1). NCBI lineage: Bacteria > Pseudomonadati > Pseudomonadota > Gammaproteobacteria > Pseudomonadales > Pseudomonadaceae > Pseudomonas > Pseudomonas sp. Lb2C2. Next base: position 868,560 of record NZ_JAUTYW010000002.1, read on the forward strand.
GAGCATCTCGTACAGCAGGTTGGCGCCCAGCAGCGAGGTGTTGCCGGTGGTGTCGTACGGCGGCGAGACTTCTACCAGATCGCAACCGACCAGGTCGAGGCCTTGGCAGCCACGGACGATTTCGATCGCCTGGATGGTGGTCAGGCCGCCGATTTCCGGAGTGCCGGTGCCTGGCGCCCAGGCCGGGTCGATACCGTCGATGTCGAAGCTCAGGTACACCGGGCCGCCGCCGACTTTCTCACGTACTTCGGCCATCAGCGGGGCCAGGGATTTGTGCCAGCACTCTTCGGCCTGGACCACGCGGAAACCCTGGTTGCGGCTCCAATTGAAGTCATCGGCGGTGTAGCCCTGGGCCCGCAGGCCGATCTGCACCACGCGGTCGCAATCGAGCAGGCCTTCTTCCACGGCGCGGCGGAAGGTGGTGCCGTGGGCGATTTTCTCACCGAACATGTGGTCGTTCACATCGGCGTGGGCATCGATGTGCACCAGGCCGACCTTGCCGTGTTTCTTGTGGATGGCCCGCAGGATCGGCAGGGTGATGGTGTGATCGCCGCCCAGGGTCAGGGGGATGACGTTGTGTTCGAGGATCTTGTGGTACGACTCCTCGATGATCCGCACCGCGTCCAGCAGGTTGAAGGTGTTGATCGGCACGTCGCCGATGTCGGCCACCGACAGCGAGTCGAACGGCGCGGCGCCGGTGGCCATGTTGTAGGGGCGGATCATCACGGATTCGGCGCGGATTTCCCGCGGCCCGAATCGGGTGCCGGCGCGCAGGGAGGTGCCGATGTCCAGCGGCACGCCGACGAACGCAGCGTCCAGGCCGGCAGCGGTTTGCAAATGGGGGAGTCGCATCATGGTGGCGATGCCGCCGAAGCGCGGCATTTCGTTGCCGCCCAGTGGTTGGTGAAGAATCTTGTCCACGGGTAGGGCCTCATCGTTGTTTTATTTATCAGGGGCCGATTCTGCGAAAAGCCATTGCCGCGAAGAATCGCTAGGGGCAAATACTTAGTTCAGATTTTTCTAAACTAATGGCGGGTGGGGCGATAGACTTCGCGTCAGTGCAGTTCTGGGGCAAATGATGCCCCCTGTGGCGAGGGGATTTATCCCCGCTGGGGCGCGAAGCGGCCCTAAACCCTGATATCCCGGTGTATCAGGCAGATTGAGTTGACTGTCTTGGGGCTGCTTCGCAGCCCAGCGGGGATAAATCCCCTCGCCACAAATGTGCATTGACCTGCTTGTATGGAGACACCCCATGGCCAACGCTCTACCCGACCTGAAACTGCTGCGCATTTTTGTCAGCGTGGTCCGGCACCAGGGTTTCGCCAATGCTCAGCACGAGCTCAACCTGTCCACGTCGGCCATCAGCACCTACATGAGTCAGTTGGAATCGGCCCTGGGCCTGGTGTTGTGTCATCGCGGTCGGGGCGGGTTCAGCCTGACCAGCAAGGGCGAGTTGTTCCATCAGGAAACCCTGCGTCTGTTGGGTGAGCTCGAAGGGTTCGAGCAGTACGCCGCCGCGCTCAAGGGTGAGCTGCGCGGCACCTTGAACCTGGGAGTGATTGACTCTACCGTCAGCGACAAGGCCTTGCCGTTCGCCGAAGCCATCGGCGCCTACAGCCAGGAGCATCCGGCGGTGCATTTGCACCTGTCGGTCATGAGCCCTTACGAGTTGCAACTCGGCGTGCAGGACAACCGCCTGGACCTGGCCATCGGTGCGTTCTCCACGCGCATGAGCGGGCTGGTCTACATGCCGCTGTACCGTGAGCAGCACTGGTTGTATTGCAGCAACCGCCACCCGCTGTTCAACGAGCGGCGCATCCCCGAGCAGGTCATCACTCAGCAGCGCATGGTCGGGCGCGGTTACTGGAGCCAGGCCGAACTGGCTCGCCATGGCTTCAAGCACAGCGCGGCGACGGTGGAGAGTATGGAGGCGCAGTTGATCCTGGTGTTGTCCGGGGCCTACGTTGGTTACCTGCCCGAGCACTACGCCCAGGCTTGGGTCGACAAGGGTGACTTGCGCGTACTGCTGCCGGCGACCTTCGGTTATCAGGCGCCGTTTTCGATGATCGTACGCCGTGGTCGCAGCCGCGAGCCGCTGATCCAGACCTTCCGCGATTTGCTCAAAGCTCAACTGAATCAGGCGTGACCATGTCCAGAACTCAATGCCCGCGCTGCCAACGACCGCAAAGCCACTGTCTGTGCCCGTTGATCCCCAGCCTCGACAGCCGCACCCGCGTCTTGCTGTTGCAGCATCCCAGCGAAGTGAACCATGCCTTGAACACCGCCCGCTTGGCGGCGTTGGGGCTTAACAACGCTGAACTGATCGTGGGTGAGGTGTTCGAGGATTTGCCCAGGTTGCTCAATCAGCCGGGTTATCAGGCACGGTTGTTGTTTCCAGCTGACGATGCACAGCCGTTGCAGGCTTATGCGCCCTGCGATGAGCCGTTGCTGCTGGTCGTGCCCGACGGCACCTGGCGCAAGGCGCGCAAGCTGTTGCACCTCAACCCGCTGCTGGCGGCGCTGCCGAGGGTGACATTGGCCGAGGGCGGGGTGTCTCGTTATCGTTTGCGCAAGGCGCCAGGGCCGGGGGCGTTGTCGACGGTGGAGGCGATTGTCCAGGCGTTGCAGGTGCTTGAGGCGCCAGCGAGCTTCGAGCTGTTGCTGAGGCCGTTCGAGGCGTTGATCGAGGGGCAGATTGCGGCGATGGGGGAGGAGACTTACCAGAAGAACCATGGAGGGGTATAGAGACCCCTGTGGCGAGGGAGCTTGCTCCCGCTCGGCGGCGCAGCCGTCGTAAAACCTGCTGGCGCGGTCTGCCTGACACAACGAGGTGAATGGTCTTGGGGCTGCTGCGCAGCCCAGCGGGAGCAAGCTCCCTCGCCACGGGGTCGGGGTAAATTCGGATCAGCGCTCGCGCATCGCCTCGGTCCGCGCCTTCAACACTGGCTTGAGCAAGTAATCCAACACACTTTTCTCCCCGGTGATGATGTCCACCGTCGCCACCATCCCCGGAATGATCAGCAAGGGTTTGGCATCCCCACCCAAGTGATTTTTATCGGTACGCACCTGGATCAGGTAGAAGCTGTTGCCCTTGTCGTCGGTGATGGTGTCGGCGCCGATCAGTTCGAGCTTGGCGCTCATCCCGCCGTAGATCGTGTAGTCGTAGGCGCTGAATTTGACCATGGCTTTCTGGCCTGGGTGCAGGAACGCTACGTCCTGAGGGCGTACCTTGGCTTCGATCAGCAGGTTGTCTTCCAGGGGCACGATTTCCACCATGTCGTTGCCCGGCTGCACCACGCCGCCGATGGTGTTGACCTTCAGTTGCTTGATCACCCCATGCACCGGCGAGACGACGGTGGTGCGGGTCACGCGGTCGTCGATGGCGATGCTCGAGGCGGTGATTTTCGACAGTTCGGTGCGTTTCTCGTTGAGGTCCTTGGCTGCCTCGGAGCGAAAGGTCTGTTCCGATTCGTCGATCTTGCTCTTGATCTCGTTGATCGCCGATTCGGCCCGGGGAATGGCCAGGGTGGTGGCGTTGAGCGAACCGCGAATTTCCACCGCGCTGCGTTTGAGCCGCAGGATCTCCACTGGCGACACCGCCCCGGTGCGCACCAGCGGGGCGGACATGTTCATTTCTTCTTGCAGCAAGGCCAGGGCCGAGCTGAACTGGCCTTGCTTGGAGCGAAACTCCGCCAGCTCCTGGGTCTTCTGCCGCAGTTGTTCGGTCAGGGTGCGTTGTTCGCTGGCCAGGCGCCGCTGACGTTGTTCGTACAGTGAGCGCTCGTCCTCGGCGACTTGCGGGGCCTTGGCGATCACCTCGGCCGAAAGATTGAACGGCCGGCCCTCGGCCTCGGCCGACAGGCGCTCGACCTGGGCTGTCAGGGCATAGCGGTCAGCCTCGCTTTCGCCCTTGTTCGACAGGAACCGCGTGTCGTCCAGGCGCAGCAGAGTGTCGCCCTTGTTCACCATCTGGCCTTCACGGACGAAAATCTCAGTGACGATGCCGCCCTCCAGGTTCTGGATCACCTGGATCTTGCTCGATGGTATCGCCTTGCCTTCGCCGGTGGTGACTTCCTGCAACACCGCGAACTTCGCCCAGACCAGCCCGGTGACGATCAACCCGGCGGCCAGCCACACGGTCACCCGCGAGCGGCGGGGCGAGTCCTGCAGCGTGGCGCCGGCGGTTTCCGGCATGAACTCGCTTTCGGCGCTTTTGCTGAAACTGCCGAAGTAGCTTCGGGCGGCTGAATCCGGTGTTTGAGCAGACATGGGGCGGTACCCGTTGGTGAAATAAAATGGAGCTGTTGTGCAGCTTTTGTGGCGAGGGGATTTATCCCCGCTGGGCTGCGAAGCAGCCCTAAACCCTGACACCTCGGTGTACCAGACAGATTGAGCTGACTGTCTTGGGGCGGCTTCGCAGCCCAGCGGGGATAAATCCCCTCGCCACAAGGGTTATGTGGTTGTTTCTAGACTGCCGCGGAGCCCACCCGGCCCTTGCGCAGCGCATCGATCACCGCCTCTTTCGGGCCATCCGCCACGATCCGGCCGTTATCCAGCACCACCAAGCGGTCCACCAGGCTCAGCATCGAGGTGCGGTGGGTGACCAGCAGCACGGTCTTGCCCTGTACATGGGTATGAAGCTTTTGCCGCAAAACGTCTTCGCTGCTGTTGTCCATGGCGCTGGTGGGTTCGTCCAGCAACAGGATCGGCGGGTCGAGCAGCAAGGCCCGGGCCAGTAGCACAGCCTGGCGTTGGCCGCCGGAGAGCAGTTGCCCGCGCTCGCCCACCGGGCGGTCGAAGCCTTGGGGATGCTGGCGCGCCAGTTCGGTGACACCGGTCAGTTCCGCCACTTCCAACATGCGCGCGTCGCTGACGTAGCGGGCGCCCAAGGTGAGATTGTCCCGCAGGCTGCCAGCCAGCAGCGGCAGGTCATGGGCGACGTAGCCGATCTGTTGGCGCAGGTCGGCGACGTCCAGTTGCCGCAGGTCCAGGCCGTCCAGCAGCAGTTGGCCTTCCTCCGGCGCATAGAAACCCATCACCAGGCGCGCCAGGGTGCTCTTGCCCGAGCCACTGCGGCCGATGATCCCGACCCGTTCACCTGGCTTGAGGCTGAAACTGATATTGGCCAGCGCCGGGGCATTCTGGCCGTTGTAATGGAATGTCACGCCGTTGACGTCCAGCGCGCCCTGCAATTGGGTGCGATCCAGGGGCCGCTGCTTGGCGTCACGTTCCTGGGGCAACGCCATCAAAGCATCGGTGCTGCGCATGGTGAGCTGGGCTTGCTGGTAACGGGTGATCAGCCCGGCGATCTGCCCGAGCGGGGCGAGCACCCGGCTGCCGAGCATGTAGGTCGCCACCAGCGCGCCGACGCTGAGGTTGCCGGCGATGATGCTGTAGACCCCGGCGACGATGGTCGCCATGCCCGCCAGTTGTTGCAGGAACAACGTGCCGTTGGTCGCCAGTGCCGAGAGGTTGCGCGCGTGGCTGTCCAGGCGGGTGAGGGCTCCGTGGGTGCTTTCCCATTGATGCTGGCGCTCGCTCTCGGCGCTGCAGGCCTTGAGGGTTTCCAGGCCGCCGAGGGTTTCGATCAGCAGGGCTTGGCGCTGGGCGCCCAGCGCCAGGCTTTTTTCCACGGTGTCGCGCAGGCGCGCCTGGATGATCATCGCGAAGACAATGGTGATCGGAAACGCCACCACCGGAATCACCACCAGCCAGCCGCCCAGCAGGCCGATCACCACCAGCATCAGCAGGGCGAAGGGCAGGTCGATCAGGCTGGTGAGGGTCACCGCGGTGAGGAATTCGCGCAGGCCCTGGAAGTCGTGGATGCTCTGGGCGAAGCCGCCGATGGTCACTGGCTTGGCCTTCATCGCCATGCCGGTGATGCGCTCGAACAGGGTGGCGGAGAGAATCACGTCGGTTTTCTTGCCGGCGGTGTCCAGCAGATGGGCGCGCACCACCCGCAATACCAGTTCGAAACCGGTGCCGATCAACAGCCCCACGGCCAGCACCCACAAGGTCGACGTGGCCTGGTTCGGCACCACGCGGTCGTAGGTTTGCATCACGAACAGCGGCACCATCAGCCCCAGCAGGTTGATCAGGAAGCTCGCCAGGATTGCGTCGCTGTACAGCCAGCGCGACAGTTTCAAGGTGTCGCGAAACCACGCCTCGACCCGCGGCACCAGGGGCGAGCGCAAGTCTTCGAGTTCATGGCGCGGCCGGGCGAACAAGGCCTGGCCGCTGTAGTCCAGGGTCAGTTCTTCGCGGCTGACCCATTGCTCGCCGCCGTCGGCTTCGCTGGGCAGGATCAGCGCCTTGCCGTCCTCGCCCCAGCGCCTGAGTACCGCACAGCGCCCCCCCGCCAGGATCAGCATCACCGGCAGGTTGAGGGGTGAAATATCCGCCAGCTCACGACGCAACAGCCGCGCCTGCAAGCTCGCCCGGGCCGCTGCGCGCGGCAGCAGGTCCAGGCTCAAGCGTTGGTGCGCCATAGGAAGCCCGGCGCTGAGGCTGGCGCGGCTGACCGTCGCACCATGGAGTTTGCAGAGGATCAACAGGCCGTCCAGCAAGGGATCATCGAAGTTCAGGCGCGGGTCAGCGCTCGGGGTTGCGGGTTCCATGCTGGTCACGTCGGTTGCTCCCATATTTTTTCGAGGGGGGCTACTTCAGTTCCGGCAGCCGAGCCTGATTCTTGACTTCGGTCTGCGCGACCGCATCGGCCGGCAGCACGATCCGTTGTTTGTGCAACAGCAGGCCCATGTTCGCCAGCACTCGGTACATCGAGTACTCCTCGGTGTAACGCACCTCGGTGTAGCGACGGTTGGCGTTGTACAGCTCGTTTTCGCTGTCGAGCAGGTCGAGCAGGGTGCGCTGGCCGAGACCGAACTGATCCTGGTACGCGGCGCGCACACGGGCGGTGGTGTCGGCATATTCGCGGGCGGTGGGGGTCTGTTTGCGGGCGTTGAGCATCGCGTTCCAGGCCAGGCGTGTGTCTTCGTTGAGCTGGCGCAGGGCATTGTTGCGGATGTCCATGGCCTGGTTGATCTGGTGGGCGTTGGACGCCAGCCGCGCCTTGTCGCTGCCACCACGGAACAGGTTGTAGTTCATCACCACGCCGACCCGCCAGTTGTTGTCGTGGCCTTCTTCGCCACCGATGTTGTTATTGGCGCCCACCGCCGCCTCGGCGTCGAAGCGCGGATAGAACGGCGACTTCGCCACTTCGTACTGGCTCTCGGCGGACTGTATGTCGGCCTGGGCCGATTTCAGGTACGGGTTGTTATCCACCATGCTTTGCTGGGCTTCGCGCAGGTCGGCGGGCATTTCGCCTTTGGTCGAGGGCGGCGCTTCCAGTTCATCGGGCATGCGCCCGACCACGCTGTAGAAGTTCGCCTCGGCGTCGGCCAGGTCGACCTGGGCGGTGTCGTAGTTGTTTTCCGCCAGGGCCCGACGGGCGTTGGACTGGTCGGAGTCGGCGTTGCTGCCCACCCCACGCTCGGTGCGCAGGCCGATCTGGTCGTTGACCCGCAGGTGCGCCTGCAGGTTGTTCTTGGCCAGGGTCACCAGTTCGCGGCGCTTGAGCACTTCCAGGTAGACCTCGATGGTGCGCAGCGCCAGATCCTGGGCGGTGCCCTGGGCGTAATAGGCCCGGGAGTTGACCACGCCCTGGGTGCGCTGCACTTCATTGGATGTGTTGAACCCGTCGAAGATCATCTGCCGCAGGCGCAGCTCCGATTGGGTGTAGGTCAGGATATTGGTGTGGTGGTTGCCCTGGGCACGGGTGGTGGTGTTGTCGCTGTAACCACGACCGTAACCGGCATTGAGATCCACCGATGGGAAAAAGCCCCCTCGGGCGACTTTGACGTCTTCATTGGCCGACAGACGGCTGTCTACCCGTTGTGCCAGCTCTGGGTGAGTGGCAATGGTGCTCTGGATCGCTTCGGTCAAGGACAGGGCCTGCGCCTGAGAAGAGCAGGCCATGGCCAGCAAAACCGCGCTGCAGAGGGGGGTTAGAACGCGCATGGGGTGCATCTCCTGAGGTCTGTAGTGCTTCGCTTGTCGCCAAAATATTGACGTATTTAAGATCAAAACCGTTTCAACCTTGTAACAACACAGCTAAGAACATCCTGAGCAAAACCTAAGAAGAATTTCTCATAAGACTTATTCCGAAAAAAACTTATGTGCTTGAAAAAAACCGGCACATTGTTCAAAGCGAAAGCCTTTGAATCTGCGGGTTCTGACGGCTTTTAGGCGTCAATAAAAGTTCCATGCAGATTTTTAAGCAACGTGAAGAAGTGCCGAAAGGGTGATGTGTAAGGCGGTTTTTGGTGACGGTTTTTTGTCGTTTTGGCGAATTGCCAGCACCTTCTGCTTTCGCGAAAGCTGGCAGATTTTCCAGCTTTTTTGGTCGCCAACCCGAGGACGGATTCTTCACCCAGACAGGTGCCGATTGCGGTCGGCAACGGAGGAAATGCACATGGCAGCGCTCATCGGTATCGTCAGCAAAGTGGTCGGGCAAGTTTTCGCAGAAGCGGCCGGTGGCCTGCGGCGGCCTCTGGTCGAAGGCGATCGGCTTTATGCCGGCGAACACCTGGTCACCGGTGCCGAAGGGGCCGTGGCTGTTCATATGCAAAACGGCCAGACCTTGACCCTGGGCCGCGAAAGCAACCTGACCCTGACCCCGCAGTTGCTCGCCAACCATGCGCCTCATGTCGACACGCCCGACGCGGCGGCACCGAGCGACGCGCAACTGACCGATGTGCAAAAGCTGCAGCAAGCCATCGCCGCCGGTGCCGACCCGACCCAGACCGGTGAAGCCACGGCCGCCGGCCCCGAGGGCGGCAACCCGGGGGGCGTGGGCGGCGGGCACAGTTTTGTGCTGCTGGAAGAAGTCGGCGGGGAAGTCGATCCTCTGATCGGTTTCCCGACAGCTGGGTTCAACGGGATTCCCGAGTTTCCACTACTGCGCCTGGCCGGTGATCCGGACAACTCGGGTGACGATGCAACCGTGCCGCCGGTGACCCCTGAAACGCCGGATAACCCCGTGACCCTCGACGGGGTCAATGTCGAGGGCGGCGAACTGACCACCAACGAAGCCAATCTGGCCGATGGTTCGGCGAGCAATCCGGGGGCGCTGGTGCAAAATGGCACCTTCACGGTGTCCGCGCCTGACGGGCTGAGCAGCCTGAGCATCGGTGGCATCAACGTGATCAGCGGCGGCGTGCCCGCAGGCTTTCCCCAAACCATCACTTCGGCGCTGGGCAACACGTTGACCATCACCGGCTATGACCCGGCCACGGGGGTGGTCAGCTACACCTATACCCTGACGGACAATGAAACCCATCCTGCTGGCGGCGGTGCCAACAGCATCACCGAGCAGTTCCCGGTGGTGGCCGTCGACACCGACGGCGACACGGCCACCGGCACCCTGGACGTCAACATTACCGATGATGTGCCCCAGGCGATCGACGACAGCCACGCCAACACGGCGTCGGAAACCCTGGTCACCCTCACCGGCAACGTATTGCCCAACGACCATCAGGGCGCCGACCGGATCCCCACCGGTCCCGACAGCGGGCCGATCATCGGCGGGACGTTCACTGGCACCTACGGCACCCTGGTGCTCAACCCCAACGGCACGTACACCTACACCCTGAACACCAGCGACCCGCAATTCGTCGCGTTGCATGGCGGGGGCAGCGGCACCGAGACGTTCACCTACACCCTGACCGATGCCGACGGCGACACCAGCACCGCCAATCTGGTGCTGCAAGTGCACAACAACGACGACCCGGTGATCATCACCGGCCTCGACTCCGAAGGCGGTGAGCTGACGGTCCAAGAGAAAAACCTCAGCGACGGCAGCAGCCCGGATGCATCGGCGCTGACTCAAAGCGGCACCTTTACCGTGACTGCGTTGGACGGTGTGCAGACCTTGAGCGTTGGCGGCATCAATGTCGTCACGGGTGGTGTAGCGGCTGGTTTCCCTCAGTCGATTACCACCGCGCTGGGCAACACCCTGACCATTACCGGTTTCAACGCTGCGACTGGGGTGGTCAGTTACAGCTACACCTTGCTGGATAACGAAGCCCATCCAAACGCCAACGGCGCCAACAGCCTCAGCGAACAATTTGCGGTCGTCGTCACCGATGACAACGGCACCACCGCCAACGGCAACCTGGACGTGAACATCGTTGATGACTTGCCGACCGCTCATGCGGATTCCGCCTCGGTGGATGAGGGTGGCACGGTCAGTGGCAACGTCCTGAACAACGACGAAGGTGGCGCTGACGGGCCGGCCGCGAGCGGTGCTGTGATCGGTGTGCGTGCAGGTAACGACACCTCGACTCCGGCGATTGGCGGCCTCAACACCCAGATCAACGGCACCTACGGCTACCTGACCCTGGACGCCAATGGCAACGCCGTCTACCACAGCAACCCGAACACCGTCAGTGCCCCGGGCGCGACCGATGTTTTCACCTACACCGTGCGCGACGCCGATGGCGATGAAAGCACCACCACCATCACCATCGATGTCCACGATGTCTGTCTCGTCGCCACACCTGACCAGGAAATCAGCGTCTACGAAAAAGCCCTCGACCTGAACCAGGACGGCCAGGACCTGGCCCCCGGCACTGTCACCGGCAGCGCCCCGAGTGCCACCAGCGAGACCGCCAGTGGCAGCCTTGTCGGCTCGATCAGCGGTGCCGTTGGCGCAGTGACCTTCGCGCTGGTGGGCAATGCCAACGGTGCCTACGGTCAACTGTCGCTTCAGCCCGACGGCTCCTACACCTACACCCTGACCTCGCCAGCCACCACCACGCCTCACGCCAACGATGGCCCGAATGTGTTGAGCGAAAGCTTCACCTACCAGGCCACGGACTCGTTGGGTAACACCGTCACCAGCACCATCGTCATCGACATCGTCGACGACGTGCCCAACGCCCATGCCGATTTCGCCTCGGTGGTGGAGGGCGGCACGGTCAACGGCAACGTGCTGGACAACGACGTACTTGGCGCGGATGGCGGCATGGTGATCGGCGTGCGCGCCGGCAACGACACCTCGAACCCTGCCGTCGGCGGCCTGAACACCCA